>CAJKVH010000022.1 GCA_905203305.1 uncultured Eubacteriales bacterium | reverse complement strand
AATAATTATCCAGATTATTTAATAAATAAAAAAAATAATTATAAAGTTGAAAATAAAAAATTAGAAAAATGTTATTTGAAAATAATTAGAAGAATAAATGTTTAAAAGGAGAGATATGGAATTAGATCAAGAAATAAATGTTAATTTATTAAAAGAAAATAATCAGAATGAGTTTTTAGAATCTACTTTATGGAAAACTATAAATAATGGAATAGATATAGGAATAAGATATTTATTACCTGATTTAGTTGAAGATGAAATAATTGAATTAAAAGAAAATTTAATTAATTTTGGATTAAAAGATGGAATAAAAAAGTCTATAGATTCTGTTATAGAAACAGGAAAAGAAGCAATTGGAATTTTATCTGGAAATTTTGAAAATGTAACACAAATTCAAAAAGTAATAAAAAATGGTGGAATAATAGATAAAGTATCAGATAGTATTGATACAGTTATTGAAATCGGAGAAAAAAATGGAAAAATAAATTCTAGTATTGGTAAAGCTTTAAAAAAAGGAAAAACGTCAATACTATCAAGTATTGAAAAAAATATAGAGTCTACATTGGATAGCCAAATAAATAGTGCAAAAAATATAGAAAAATATATTTTTAATTGGAAAGAAAATTATAAAGAAAAAAATTTTAGTGAAATGCAAAAAGAATATAATAAAATTGAAAAAGAAATAAAAAAATTAGTTCCAATTGAAAATACAATAAAAAATGCCAGATATATAGAAAGTATACACAATTTAATAAAAAATAATGGTGAAAATTTTAATTTATCAGAAGAGACTTTAGAGCTTGCAAAAAAATTATGTATATAAAATTAATAGCAAAAAAATGGCCAGATATAATTATTTTTTTAGTAATTTATCCTTGCAAAATATCAATCTTTTTAGTATAATACAAGATATAAAAACGATTGAAAAGAGGTAGAAACATGGCAGAAAGACAAGACGGAAAAATAATCGAAAGAGACATTGATGAAGAAATGAAAATGGCATACATAAGTTATGCAATGAGTGTTATAGTACAACGTGCTCTTCCAGATGTTAGAGATGGTTTGAAACCAGTTCATAGAAGAATTTTGTATACTATGCATGAAGATGGATTAACACCAGACAAACCTTATAGAAAATCTGCAACAACAGTTGGAGACGTTTTAGGTAGATATCATCCACACGGAGATGCATCAGTATATGATGCTTTAGTAAGATTGGCTCAAGATTTCTCTATGAGATATATGTTAGTTGATGGACACGGAAACTTTGGATCAATAGATGGTGATCCACCTGCAGCTTATCGTTACACAGAAGCAAGATTATCTAAGATTGCTGAACTTATGCTTACAGATATTGAAAAAAATACAGTAGACTTTATGCCTAACTTTGATGATAGACTTCAAGAACCAACGGTATTGCCAGCACAAATACCAGCATTACTTGTAAATGGGTCATCAGGTATAGCCGTAGGAATGGCAACTAATATACCACCACATAACCTAACAGAAGTTATAAATGGTCTTATTGAAATTATAGATAAAGATGAAGTATCTGATGAAGATTTAATGAAAATCATAAAAGGTCCAGATTTCCCAACTGAAGGATTGATTCTTGGAACAGAAGGAATAAGGGATGCTTATAAAACAGGAAGAGGAAAAATTATATTAAGAGCAGAAACAGAAATTGAAGAAATGTCTGGAAATAAACAAAGAATAATAGTACGTTCACTTCCTTATCAAGTAAACAAAGCAAAATTAATTGAAAATATGGCTCATCTAGTTAGGGAAAAAAGGATTGAAGGAATATCTGAAATTAGAGATGAATCTGACAGAGAAGAAAGAGTTAGAATTGTAATAGAACTAAAAAAAGATGCAAATGCACAAGTTGTATTAAATCAATTATTTAAAAATACACAAATGCAAACAAGTTTTGGTGTAATAATGTTAGCATTGGTAAATAATGAACCAAAAATTTTAACATTGAGACAATGTTTGGATTATTATCTAGAGCATAGAAAAGATGTTACTCTTCGTAGAACTAAATTTGAATTAGACAAAGCTTTAGCAAGAGCTCATATATTAGAAGGTTTAAGAATTGCTATTGATAATATAGATGAAGTAATAGCAATAATAAGAAGTTCATATGATGATGCAAAAGAAAGATTAATGAAAAGATTCAATTTAACAGATATACAAGCACAAGCAATTTTGGACATGAGATTAAGAACATTATCAGGTTTACAACGTGAAAAAATAGAAGATGAATATAATGAATTAATGAAATTAATAGCACATTTAAGAGATATTTTAAACAGTGAGCATCTTGTATTTGAAGTTATAAAAGAAGAACTTATTAAAGTTAGAGATAAATTTGGAGATGAAAGAAAAACAAAGATAAAACCAGCAGAAGGCGATATTGAAATAGAAGACTTAATAAAAGAAGAGCAAACTGTTATAGCCCTAACACATTTTGGATATATAAAAAGAATGCCTATAGATACATACAAAAATCAAAGAAGAGGTGGAAAAGGTATAACAGGTATCGCAACAAGAGAGGGAGACTTTGTAAAACAAATATTTACATCATCAACACATGATCTAATATTATTCTTTACAAATAAAGGAAAATTGTATAAATTAAAAGGATATGAAATTCCAGAAGCAGGAAGAACAGCAAAAGGTACAGCAATTGTTAATTTATTAAGTTTAGATGCTGGTGAAAAAATATCAGCAGTTATTCCAATACAAAACTTTGCTGAAGGAAAATATCTTCTAATGGGAACAAAAAACGGATTAATAAAGAAAACAGCATTAACAGAATATAATTCTGGAAAGAAAACAGGACTATTGAGTATAACATTAAAAGATAATGATGAATTAATATCTGTAAAGTTAACAGATGGACAAGATAATGTTGTTTTAGTAACACGTAAAGGATTATGCATAACATTTGAAGAGAAAGAAGTAAGACCAATAGGAAGAATTGCGCAAGGTGTTATTGGAATTAGATTAGCCGATGATGATGAAGTAATTGGAATGGAATCAATTATTACAGGAAGCAAAGCTACATTACTTGCAATTACAGAAAATGGATTCGGAAAACGTACGGAATTAGATGAATATAGAGTTCAATTAAGAGGAGGAAGAGGAGTAATTACATATAAAGTTACACCAAAAACCGGAGAACTTGTAGGAGTCAAAATTGCAGATGATACACAAGATGTTATGCTGATAACAGATACTGGAACAATAATAAGAATGAGTGTAAAAGAAATAAGCATACTAGGAAGATCAACACAAGGAGTTACACTTATGAGAACAAATGATGGAGGAAAAGTTGTTAGTATAGAAATCGTTGATAAAGAAGATGAAGAATAAAAAAGATATGCCATATTTGGCATATCTATATTTTTTTAAAATAAATAAAAAAAGTACCATATTTCGACAAACTTTTCGAATTTAATATGGTATAATAAAGATATATTTTATTCAAATAGTTACTAATATGACTCGTTTTTTATTCTTAAATATTAGTAACTATTATCTTTTTTGGTGACCCATCTCGGGATCGAACCGAGGACCGCCAGATTAAGAGTCTGTTGCTCTACCAACTGAGCTAATGAGCCATAAATATATAATAAATAACTACATAAACACTTTAATAGTATAATCCTAAGACTAAATTTTGTCAATAGTTTTATATAGAATTTATTATATAAAAAATAATAAAAACCGTATTATTAATAAGATTTTTATTGATTTTCTGGATTTTTAACAATAATTTTATCCAAAGAATTATAAATATCTTGGCTAACGAAAGTTTTAGAAATAATACTTCCATTTTGTTTTACAATTTTATAAACATTAATGGTCATTCCATTAGAGCCACTTTGTTTAATTAGTTCTTTTCCAAGTTCTACAGAAGAATCATATTCATAAACTGTTTTATAGTCAGAAGAAGAAACTGTTTCAACATCAAAACTTATATCATATTCAGAATCTTCTTTAACACCATATATTGAGCATGAAACAATGCCGTTACTTACTTTTGTCTCAATTTTTATTGGAAAAGTACGATTATTTAAAAATTTAAAATCCTTTACTCCGTAAACAACAGTTGCATCTCTTCCTTCTTGTACATAAGATGTCAAAAATTGATGATTATATCTTTCTTTTATATCCAAATTAGCAAAAAATACAGAATTATATAATGTTGAAGATAACTGGCAAATACCGCCACCTATACCATCTGTTACTTTACCATTAGAATATATTTTTGACTCTTTATATCCTGCTTCAATCGTTCTTGCTCCAACAGTTGAATTATAAGAAAAAGATTCACCAGGAGCAATAATTTTACCATTTATCTTAGAAGCTGCTAATTCTAAATTTTTACTTCTATCTTTATTTGAAATATCATAATATGTTGTAAAAGAACCAAGCTTATCTTTAAAAATATTTACATTTAGATCATTAATTGTAACTTTAGGATAAGAGTATTCAAGAGGTATAATATATTCGTCTTGATCTGTATCTAAAAGAGATTTTGCATTATCAACATTAAATGTAACACCTATTATTTCAGGAGAAATTTTAGATGATTCTTTATCATAATATGCATCTTGTACGTCTTTATGAATATTATTATAAATGTCATTAATATTAATTTCATTAGGATCAGAATTTATAATAGGAACATCAATAGAATTTTTTATGTCATTTAAATTATTTGCCATATTTAATATTCTTTTAGAAAATTCATAATAATCAACTATATTTCCAGAAGAACCTTTAGTAATAATAAGATTAGATCCATCAATATAGAAACTACTTTGAATTAATTTATTGTCTAAATTAGATGATAATTCATTAGAAAGAGATTTTAGATTATCATCATTTAAAGTTAAGTTTAATTTTAAATTTTTTCCATTAATTAGTAAATTAAATATTTCATAATTATTTTTAAAAATATTTCCAGAACGTCCAATATTATATGCATCATTAATAGTGTCACTTAGATTATAATTAATATTTAAATAATCAAAAGAAGCTGTTACGTTTGATTCAGATGATATATTTAACTGTATATTTTTATTTTTTTTGTCTTGAATAATATTATCGATTTTTTTGATTGCGTCTTCTTTAGAAAGACCAGATATATCAATACCTTCTATTGAAATACCATTTAAGATATTATTATTATTTATATTAATAAGTGAAAAAAATACAGAAAATAGAAGTAAAAGGAAAACAATTATAAAAAAAATAATTAAAAATATATTTTTTATTTTTTTATCCATTGTATACCTCATTAAATTATATTTTTCAACAAAATACTAACATAAAACATAATTTTTGTAAAGGAGAAAAAAAGGAAGAAATGTTAAATTTTAAAAAAAATTTAAAAAAAGTATTGATAAATGTAAAAAAGTATAATATAATTGGACATAGCAAAAGACAAAAAGGGAGAAGATGTAAAATGGAATTAACTAAAAATATTTTTTTTAATACAGACAAGTTAATTGAAAATAGTAAAGTAAAAATCTCATATACAGGAAAATTTTATCAAGAAAACTGTGAGAAGGTAACAATTCATTACGGTTTTGGAGATCAATGGGATAATGTAAATGATATAGAAATGGAAAAAACAGAATTAGGTTTTCAAACTGAAATTAATTTATTAGAAGGAGAAAACTTTGGTTTATGTTTTAAAAACGAAAAAAATGAATGGGATAATAATGAAGGAAAAAATTATGTTTTTCCTTTAGAAAAGGTGTCTCAAGAACTAATAGTTTTAGATGATGAACCAAAATCAATTGGATCTGCAAAAAAATTAAGAAAATCATATATATGGAGCAAAAAAATAAAATTAGCAGTATATAAAATAATAACATATTTACCAAAAGTAATTTCAGGTAATTATAAAAAGAGAATAGGAAACGAAGATTAAAACTAATCCACATATTATTAATAATATGTGGATTAGTTTTTAATTTATAACTAAACCTCCATTAATAGAAATAATTTGCCCAGTTGTAAAATTGTCTTCTATTAACCATTTTATGCATTTAGAAATATCAATTGGATCTCCTATTTTTTCAAGTGGAGTATCATCTATTATATTTTGTACATCTTCTTTTGAATAAATTTTATTCATATCAGTATTTATAAATCCAGGAGCGATTGAATTTACTCTTATTCCAGAAGGGCCAAGTTCTTTTGCTAATGATTTTGTCATAGCATCAATTCCTGCCTTTGTAATTGAATATAAACTTTCACAAGATGAACCAACTAAGCCCCACATAGAAGATAGGTTTATTATACAACCAGTTTTATTATGAACCATATTAGGAATGCAGCTTTGAGAAAGCTTAAAACATGAATATAAATTGGTGTTTATCATCAAATTCCAGTCTTTATCAGTTATATCTGTAAAGAGTTTTGTTTGAGATATCCCTGCATTATTTATTAAGATATCTATTTTTTTATATTTATTTAAAACGTAATTAACCATTTGGTTAATTTCAATTGAATTAGATATATCAGCTTTAAAAATATCTATAAAAATATTCTCTTTTTTTAATTCGTTTTGTAAAAATAATGCTTCTTTTTCAGATTTGTTATAATTTGCAATAACTGTATATCCGTTTTTAGCTAAATAAATAGCTGTTTGTCTACCAATGCCTCTTGATGCACCAGATATTAATACAATTTTATTATTCATAAAAAACTCCTTTTAAATATAAAAAAAGCCAACAATTAAGAGCCTTCTCAAAACTATTGACAATAATGGAGCCACTTGTCCGATTTGAACGGACGACCTACTGATTACAAGTCAGTTGCT
>CAJKVH010000021.1 GCA_905203305.1 uncultured Eubacteriales bacterium | reverse complement strand
AACTTTCTTCATTGAATCTTAATTTATTAATTATATTTATACATTCTTGGTATTTAATTTTCCTATCGTCTATATTTCCTTCAATTTTCTTTAAAGTTCTATGATCATAATCATCTAATAAGTCTAATGCTTTTGAATATCCTCCAATTACTTTTAATATTTCTTTTGCATCATTTCCTTCTAGTCTTTCATCAATACGATTAGCAATATCTATTAATTTTATAGTTTTTTCCAAATATTCTAATCTTTTTTGATTTACTGCATAACCTTTTAGCATGTAATCTTTTAATACACTAGTAGCCCATTTTCTAAATAAAATACCATTTTGTGATTTTACACGATACCCAACAGAAATTATCATATCTAGATTGTAATATTGTACATTATATTTTTTACCATCTTCAGCAGTATGCTCAAAAAATGAGCATACTGAACTTTCAGATAATTCTTCATCTTTATAAATATTTTGAATATGGCGAGTGATTGTTCTTCTATCTTTTCCAAATAATTCTGCCATTTGTTTTTGTGTAAGCCACACAGTTTCATCTTTTAAGTTTACTTCTAATTTTACTCCTTGGTTTTCAAATAAAATAATTTCATTCTTTTTTTCGTCCATACGAACACATCCTTTATTATATAAAATTTAATTCTTAGTATATTTGTTAGTACTTATATATTACAATTTTTAGTATTTTTGAACTATTGTACATATTTTATAATAAGAACAAATATTTTTCTATACTTCACGGCAAAATTATTAATTATTTTTATTTGAAAGTGTCGCGGCATCAAAGTTTTGTGCAATGAGAGATAGGAGCAAAATAATAGAACCCCTTTTAGAGTTCTACCCACAAGTTCTTGTAACTACTAGCCTTAACGGCTTTACTAGCCCAAGATATTTATTTCTAAAATCAATTTTAAATCAGTTTTATAATTTATCTTTATAATTTTATATCTAAAATTATTTTTCAATTTAAATTTAATTTTATTACTTAATAATTTTTTATTTCATATTTTACCAACAACAAATCTATAAGCCTTAAAAATAAAAACGGCTTAAAATTGATTCTCACAAGTTTAAATTATAATAATTAAAATACATATAAATTAAAAACCAAACATTAAAAATATGGCTATCCCCCCTACTCTATGCATTTTTATTCAAATTAGAAAAAATTAGCATATTTTAAATTTCTTATCAATCGGAATAATATCTTCTAATGGATTATTTTCTGGCATTGCTTTTGTAAATTGTGATGTTGTTGTTACTATATCTGCATTTTTACCATTTACTTGCTCTGTATAAAAATTATTCCTCTTTAATGATATTTCTACTACCTAAGTATGTAGCTAAGAAATATGCTCCATAAATTATACCTATAATAATTACAGTTGCAATAGCTGATGGTAATAAATCTTTTTTACTTGCTAATCCAGACATTATTGTAATTGCAAATTGTATTCCAAATACAGAATGTATAATTGCAAGAACAAGTGGAACTCCAAAAAATATTCCAATTTGTCTAAATAATGCTTTATTAATCATCTTTTCGTCACAACCAATTTTTCTTAAAATAGTATATCTTTGTTTATTATCTGAGCTATCTGTTAATTGTTTTAAAGCTAAAATAGCTGAACTTGCAATTAGAAATATAATTCCTAAATAAATTGCAATAAATGTAACTATTGTTGCTACTCCAACACTTGATTCAATTATAGATATTTTTGTCATACCATCTATTTCTAAACCATTTTCATTCAAGTTTTGAATAAGAACGGAATCATTACTTCTAAATATTTCTTCTATTTCTTGCTTTTCCTCATCTGTATTTGCATTAAAATTGGCAACTAAAAATTGTTTTTCTTTCATATCATCTGTTAAGTTACAACTATCTGGTACTAAAATAATACCTGTATTCATATGACTTGTTGACATCATAATAAAACCACTTTTACATTCATTATATTTTGACTTATATTCTTTTCCTGCAATCTCCAATATATTTTCATCTGCTAGTACTCTATCTCTTATAGTTCCAATTCCATCAAAATCACAAAGTACAATATATTCATTATCTTTCAATTCATATTGTTCTATTCCATAAAGTGAAGCTACTTTATTATAGTCTGATATTTTTACTATTTCTTCTGCTGTTTCATAAGCAAGCATTGGAAATTCTAATTTTATTGATTGTAGTTTATTTTTCAAGAAATCTCCCATAGTTAAATCATTGGTTGCATAAATTGGTATTTCTATTACATCTTTAAGTAATGTCATATCTAGTCTATTATTCTTCAATGTTTCTTGTAGTGTAATTCTTGAATCTGCTCTTTGAGCTTCTGTTGTCTTTACTTCTTTTCCATATTTTATATAACTTTCTGGTAGATTTGCTGTTTTATATAGATTCAAATCCACTGGTGTCATTTCTACTAATTCTCTTTGCATTGTATTTCTTAATGCTAAGCTTGAAGAAAGTATTGAAATCGTCATAAATAGCATTAAACATATTACACTCATGCTTATAACCATTGTATTGATCTTGTTGTTTATTTGTCTTAATACAAACATATTGGTATTTTTAAAATAAATATTTTTCATTTTTTGAACTATTTGTATTATAAATCCTGATAAAGACCAAAAAACTGCTACTGTTCCAACAATTCCCATTAAAATAGGTGGTAAAATTTTATCTGCTGTTGTTAAACTACTAACATCTCCTGTTACTTTCCAATAAGCATATCCAAGTATAACTACAGCTCCTAAAAATACTAAAATACATATAATAGGATTTTTTATTTTTACATTCTCATTTTTCTTACTAGCATTTAATAAATTAATTAATTTATATCTTGAAACTGTAAATGTATTGAAGAACATTACTGCTACATACATTACTGCAAAATAAATACCAGTTTTTATACAGGCATCTTTTGAAAATACAAATTGAAATTTGCTCATATCTGCTTCAAACATTTTAGCAACTAATATAGACATGAATTGCGATGCAAATACACCTATAATTAAGCCTACAATTAATGACATAATTCCTACTAATATTGTTTCCATAAGTATTATTTTTGATATTTGCCTTTTCCCCATTCCTAAGGTCATATATATTCCAAATTCTTTTTTCCTTCTATTAATTAAAAAATTATTTGCATATACAATCAATAACCCTAATACTACTGCAACAAATACCGATACATATCCTAGCATACTTACCATAAGTTTGATGATGTCCCTTGTTGAACTAGATACTTGTAGCATTGCTTCTTGACTATCTAATGAGTTGAACATATAGAATATTGCAACTCCTAACACTAATGTTAAAAAATATATAGCATAATCCTTAAAGCTCTTTTTCATATTTTTAATTGATAACTTAAATAACATCGTTCAAATCACCTCCAAGAAGTGTTTGCACCTCAATTATCTTCTCAAAAAATTGTTTTCTTGAATCATTTCCTTTAACTAATTCATTAAAGATTTTTCCGTCTTTTATAAATATAATTCTATCTGCATAACTTGCTGTAAAAGCATCATGTGTTACCATTAAAATTGTTGCGTTTAATTTTTGATGTAAGTAATCAAATGTCATCAATAACTGTCTTGCTGATTTACTATCTAATGCACCTGTTGGCTCATCTGCCAATACTATTTTGGGATTTGTTATTATTGCTCTTGCAGCTGCACATCTTTGCTTTTGCCCTCCAGATACTTGATATGGATACTTGTTCATTATTCCTAAAATATCTAATTTTTTTGCTATTTCGTGAACTCTATTGTTAATTTCAGTAGCATTTACTTTTTGAATTGTTAATGCTAAAGCTATATTTTCATAAATTGTTAATGTATCTAATAAATTAAAGTCTTGGAATATAAAGCCTAGTTCCTCTCTCCTAAATTTGTTTAATTTATTTCCTTTAAGTTTTGTAATATCTTCTCCGTTGATAATGATATGTCCTGCTGTTACTCTATCAATAGTAGATACACAATTCAAAAGTGTAGTTTTACCAGAGCCACTTGCTCCCATAATTCCTACAAACTCTCCATTTTTTACATTAAAGCTAATATTGTCTATTGCTTTTGTTAAATTAGATTTGTTTCCATAGTATTTTTCTATGTTTTTAACCTCTAATACATTTTCCATCTAAAAAACTCCTTCCTTTTCTTTGTATATCTACATTATAAATTCATTTTAAAATAGTTGCCATCGATTTACCTTACAATAACATTACATTTTTTGTAAGATTTCTCATTTATGAAAATAAGTCCATAACTAATATGGACTTACAAATTCATAAAACTGCTTTTAGGAAATATAATTCTTACTTCTGTTCCTATATCTTTTTCTGAATTCAATTCTATTCCTAATCCTAATTTTTCGCATAATTTCTTACATAGATATAACCCTATACCAGTAGATTTCTTGTTTATGTTTCTTCCATTTTCTCCTGTAAAACCTTTTTCAAAAACTCTTGTTATTTCTCCTTTTTTTATTCCAATTCCATTATCTTTTATATACAAAATAATGTTTTCATTATTTGATTTAGCATATAATTGTATCTTTTTATCTTCTTTTTTAGAATATTTAATTGAATTTTGTATAATTTGATTTATTATAAAAGTAGCCCATTTGCTATCTGTAAAAACTTCTTTTTCTAAATCATTCAATTCTATACTTATCTTATTTGAAAGTAATGCTCTTTTACTTTTTAGTATTGCTCCATTTACGATCTCTTTTAAATTTGATTTTGTTACAACATAATCTTTATTTACTGTATTACTTCTAGCATAAAACAATGCTTGCTCTGTATAATTTTCAATTTCATCTAGTTCTTCATCAATACTTTTAGTTATTTCATTTTTATTATTTTCAATAATTAGTTTGCTAGTAGCAATAGGAATTTTTATTTCATGAATCCATAATTCTATATATTCCTTATAATCTTCTTGTAATCGTTTATATGAATTTACATTTTCTAGCATAGATTTTCCAGTTTCTTGTATAGTGTTTTTTAATATTTTACCTTCAATAAAATCTGGAGTGTTTATTATTTCTGAAATTAGATACTTAGTATCTAATTTTTCTAAATTATTTTTTAATTCATTATAAAAATTACTCTTTTTTCTATATTCTACAACAATATCAATACCTATAATTATTACTGGACATATTGCAATATAAAGCCTCACAAATATTTCTATTTGTGGATATGGTAATAATAATATTTCCGAACTTGCTATTATAAATAATACCAAAAAAATCAATAATATTTTCTCTTTTATAAATTCTTCAAACTTCATTTTAATATATACCCTTGTCCCCTTCTTGTTTCAATTTGATTTATTATTCCTAGTTCTTCTAGTTTTGTCCTTAGTCTTTTAATATTAACATTTAAAGTATTATCATCGACAAATTCTTCACTTTCCCATAAGTAGTCCATTATTTCATCTCTTGATATTACTTGTTGTCTATGTAATACTAAATATTCTAATATTTTATATTCATTTTTTGTTAATTCTATTTTCTTATCTTCTTTTTCTATAATTCTTCCTGCTGTATTTAATATAAAGCTCCCACAGTCTATTTTATCTGGATTATTTCCTGAATTTTGATTTCTTTTTAATAGTCCAACTATTTTTGCAAGTAATATTTGAATATTATATGGTTTTGTTACATATTGATCTGCACCATAATTTAGTGATAGTAATTCATCCATTTCATTATCTCTGCTTGTTACCATTATGATCGGTACATTAGATGTTTTTCTTATTTCTTTACAAATAAATTCTCCATCTGTATATGGTAAGTTTATATCAATTAATAATAAGTCTGCTTTTATTTCTAATATGTCTGCCACTGCATTGTCAAATTTTTTTAAGCTTGTTGCTATAAATCCATTTCTGTTTAAAAATGTTTCTAATTCTTCTCTTAATTTTTCGTCATCTTCTATTATTAGTATTTTTTGCATTTTACTAACCTCCATTAGCATTATATCATATTTTGTTTAATATGTACCTTACATTTTTTGTAAGATTTCTATAAAAAAAAGATTAGTTAAAAAATAACTAATCTTTTGAATCTATACTTATTTTTTCTTTATTAATTCAACAATTACCTCATCTCCAAAATGTACTTTTAAGTTATCTGTCACATCATAATTTGTTAAATTAAATGTATTATAATATCTTACAATTCCATCTTCTTTAATACTTATTTTTCTTTAAATCATTCCATCTCCATCTGATCTACCTGCTGGATAAAATTTTCTTCCGTCAGATGTCTCAACACATTCATTTTCGTTATGAGCAATGCCATTGCAATTACTTAAATAAATTTTAAATGCTGTATTTGAAACTCTAGTACTATCAAATTTCCCACATTTCAAATTTTCCACCATCTACATTATAATCAGGTATTAAATCTTCAAAAGTTATAGTTAATATTGCTTTATTACTATTTATTATTTCTATATTCGTACCTATTGGAGAAACTGTTAAATAAGGCGAATCTTCTAATGTTAAGTTTTTAGTCAATTCTTTTCTTAACTCTTCTCCCTTTATATTACTTAATATACTAATTGCCTTTGATTTTTTATATGTATATGTATCTATGTAATATCCAATTTTCATTTCATCATAATATACTTTTTCATTTGTTCTTCCATTTATACAATTCAAAGAACTATTTACATCAATAGAATATTTTTTATTTCTTAACTCATCTTCAAAAACAATACTATTAGAATTTATATTAGTTATAATTCAATTATAAGTTTCTTCTATGTTATTAGTAATATTTTCTATTTCTGTTTCTTGTATTTGATTATCTGATTTTGTATTTTCTCTACTAACAACATTTCCATCTTCGTCATAATATGTGGTCATTTCAACATCATATTTGTTTCCAAATTTATTTTCTATTGGATCAAATCCACCTTTACCATAGTCTTCTTCTATTCTTTTTTGATTTCCGACTACAAATATGTTTTTATAATCATAATAAGACACATATGTTCTTAAAAATCCATTTACATATGCTACATAATTCTTTCCATCTTTTCTGACAATATGTTCAGGCGTATAACTAAATGCTCCTAAAAAGAAAATTGCTGGAGTTGATAGTAACAATAAAATAATAACTATTCCTATTAAAACATTCCTTAAAACTTTTTCCTTTATTTTTGATAATAATTGTATTATACCAGCAACAAAACCACCTATAATTATTACAGCAGATACTATATATATCCATTCTCTAAACATTAATTTAAATGAAGATAATATAAAATATAATGTAACAATTATTAGCGTATAAAGCATCGTATCTAACAATATAATTTTCGGAATATATTTTTTTATATTTTCCATTTTTTCTATCTCTCCTTGCATAAGTTATTATTTTTTTATGTACTTATTACTAAAAATATTTATGGTATATCTGTTAATCTTAAATCTTTAGTTCCTATATATACATCTCTATTTCCAGACAAGGTAGCAAATTTTATTATTGTATAATTATCTATATTTTTGCTATATCCTATAATTGTTCCATAATCATCACTATTAGGATCATCACTTTTCCATATAAATAAATCTTCAGGTGCTGCAGTTTTATCCCATTCTTTTGTATCAAATTCTTTTTCATCCTCAATTAAATTTAAATTTTCGTCAATATTAAAGTCATATTTTCCGTGATTAACTTTATAACCAGTGCTATAAGTGTAATTTCTTTCTCTTTATTCTTATTCATTATTTAATTTTCTCTTTA
>CAJKVH010000020.1 GCA_905203305.1 uncultured Eubacteriales bacterium | reverse complement strand
TTTTTACTTAATAGATATAAAAAAAGAAAAATTTTTGCTATATTTTTAATATTAATATTAGTTGTAATTATTATAAGTTCAAAGTATGTATGGAATGTTGATATTTTGGTAAAAGATAATTTTAAATTAGAAAATATTGAAGAAGATATTAAATCTTTAGGAATAAAAAGAGGTGTAAAAAAAGATACAATTGATACAAGCAAAGTAATAAATGAATTAAGATTGAAAAGAGATGATATTGCTTGGGTAGGAATAGATATAGAGGGAACAAATGTAAAAGTGAATATAGTAAAGGCAGAAAATCCGCCAGATGTAGTTGATAAATCTGACTATTGTAATATTGTGGCTTCTAAAGCAGGAATTATTCAAAAGATAATTGCTCAAAATGGAACAGCAGTAGTAAAAAAAGGAGATAATGTTCAAAAAGGAGATGTATTAATTGCAGGATATATGGAAGGAAAATATACTGATAAAAGATATGTACATAGTTTAGGTGAAGTTCAAGCTATAGTTAGTTATAAGAAATCAAAAGATGTAAAATTTGAAGTAAATGAAGAAAAAACTTATTCATTAGATGAAGCAGTAGAAATTGGAAGTAATGAGATTATGAAAGAAGTTAAAGAGAATTTTGGAGAAGAAAAAATTATTAATAAAAATATGGAGTTTCATGAACATGAAGGAGGAGTAACAGTAAGTATAAATTTTGAAATACTAGAAAATATCGGTGAAGAGCAAAAAATAGAATAATTGGAATAAATAGAAGCAAAATATTACAGAATAATTACAAAAAAATAATATTTATGTTACATTACAAAAATGTAATTGAAAAGGAATACAAAATGTGCTATATTTTAGCTATATGATGTAATATGCGATAAATATCGCATAAAACACGAAAGCGAGGAATTGAAATTGGAAAATAAAAGCAGAGGAATAACTTTAATTGCATTAGTTGTAACTATAATAGTACTATTGATATTAGCTGGAATAAGCATAAATATGCTTATGGGACAAAACGGAATATTAAACAAGGCAACAACAGCAAAGAAACAAACAGAAAACACAAATGCTAGAGATGAATTAGCATTAGCAATAACATCACTAGGAATGGATTACCATATAAATGGACAGGGAGGAACATTTAGGGATTATATATTCAGTCATGAAGCAGACCTAAAGAAAGAATTAGGATCAGATGATGTAACTCTTAATAAGACTGAAAATACGATAACATACAAAGGAAAAATCTTTACAGTAAACGAAGATGGATCAATAGAAGCAGCAGATGGAATAGATAACACAAAACAGCCTAATACTGAATATAAAAATCGTACAATAGAGGAAAATTATAATGATATATCTAAATTAGCAGAGAAAATACTTGAGTATAAACCAGATTTTAATATAGAAGATTATAAGACTGTATTTGATAAGGCAGTAGAAATGGGGCTGGCTACAACATATACAGAAGCAGATGAAATAAAAGAAATGGGAAAAGATGATTCTGGAAATGATGTGGTAAAAGCAGAAGCAATGATTGTACCGATAGTGGAACCAAGCATGGTTTATTATAAATTTGAATGCAAACATGAAGAACAAAAACCAGGAGGCGTAATACCTATGGCTTGGTCACTTAATTATGAGATAACATTTGATGGAAAAAAATACTATGATTCAAGAAAGCCTGCTTTTCACAAACCAGGTGGAGATACTGAGATAGCATATGCGTGGCTTGGACAAGATTGGGTAGATAAAGGATATACTATGTTTTCTGCACAAGCTACGACGTATCAGCATGTATCGATATCTAGACTTGAACAAATTTATCATTTTACAGTACAAGTTGTAACTGAAAATAGCATCAAAAAAGCAATGAAAGCATTGAACTTAGACTAATATATGGGATTATGTGTATATCCAACAAAGTAAAAAGGAAAATAAAAAATGAGAACCGGTAAAAATAGTCAGGAGTATAAAATTGTCACATTGAATGGCAAGAAAATATAAATAAGTTAATAAAATTAGGGATTAAACTGCAGCGCGTATCCGTTCGTGAAACGCGGGGGCAATAGCAATAATGGTTCCAATGCAGGTGTGCTCAATTCGAACATTACTAATGGCAACCCGAACAACAACAACGGGTTCCGTTCAGTGCTTGTGGTGTAGCACCTGACGTAGGGACATAAAAATGGTAAAAAGTTCCAAAATGATAAAAAACAGGAAAATGTAAAGAAAATTTAATAAAAAAGTAAAATAAAAAAACACCTTTTATAGTAAAATATAGTTGAGAAAAAATTTTACGAAAGAAGGTGTTTTTATGTATTTTAATACACAAGAAGAGATTATCACAAAAATTAAACATAATTATATTACTAATATTAGCAGGGATTTCAATATCTATGCTAACAGGGCAAAATGGAATATTAAATAGGGCACAAGAGGCAAAAGGAAAAACAAAGGTAGCAAATGAAAAAGAAGCAATTGGACTAGCAACAATGGATGCATTAACAGAAGGAAAAGGAACAATAACAAAAGAAATATTAACTAAAACAATGAAGTCATATTTAGGAAAAAATGATATTGAATTAACAGGAAATGGACCATGGCAATATGCAGGATCTGATGGAGCATATACAATAGGTACAAGTGGAAAGGTTGCACAAGGATGGGTATATGTATATGATGATACCCAAACAATAAAGGAAGCACCAGTTGGGGTAACAAATGGAAAAATAACATTAAATATAGGAGATTATATAAATTATGATCCAGGAACCACAGCAACATATACATCTGAAGTAGGAATAACACAAAGTTCAACATATACGACAAATGGACCAAACTGGTCAGGAGAAACACAAAATTGGAATGGATTTAGAGCATCAGATTATCAAAAAGCATTAGAAGACCTAAGTAATAGTGATAAAAAAAATTATGGAAATGGAGCAGTTTTAAAAACATATTTAGCAAGTCAAGCAAGTAATGTTAGATGGCAAGTAATAGGAGCAGATGAAGAAACTGGAGACTTATTGATATTTGCTAATAACAAAGTAGGAGATAATTTACAATTAAAAGGAATAACAGGATATCTTCATGGAGTAGATGAATTAAATAATGCATGTAATGTATATGGACAGGGAAAAGGAGCAACAGGAGGAAGAAGTTTAACATTTGATGATGCAAATAAATTACTTGGAAGAGATAATACAAGAACAAATCAAAAATGGACATTTAAGTGGACAAAAGATTCGCTAACTAAAAAGGGACCATATGCCCAAACATCTGGAAGAGAAGATTATTTATATTTTTCTCATTTAATAAAAGATACTAGTACAGGAATATTCAACTATTATGATGAAGCAACAAAAAAATGGGTAACAAATACAAAAGATCTAAATAATATACAAAATGATGAAGAAATCACAACTCTAACAAGAGACTTTAGTGGATATAGTACATTAAATAGCAAATATACAAAAACAAAAGGATACAATGTATTATTTAAAGCAAATGGCTCAGATGTAACATCCGGAACACAATACTGGCTGGGCTCTTCGTATAGGAGCGTTTACTATGATGGCACGCATGTACGCTATGCTCGCTGGGGTCTGTATTATGTGAATAGTCCTAGTAATGTGGACGGTAATGGCACGTATACTTCGTTCGGCCATGTGAGCGACCCATCTTGTGGTGTCCGCCCCGTAGTTTCTCTAGAGTCTAACATCGAATTAGAAAAAGATTCAGCATCAACAGAAACAACATATAATATAAAATAATTAAATAAAAAATCTAAAAATATCAATATTTATATTGATATTTTTTTATATTTGTTATAGAATAGCTTTAGCAACATTCAAATGGAAAAATTTGGATAATGAACAACAGAAAAAAACATTAAGAAAGGAAGATGCACATGGAAGAAACAAGTTTAAAAATAACAGGAGCGAACAAGTCGTTTTTAAATAAACTTACAAATACAATCTCAAAAATATTAATACCAACAAAATTAGGTATTAATGGAATGTTAATTACAGTAAAAAGAAATTCCATGATAAAAGCGTTTGAACATTATAATTTAGAGGAGGAAGACAAAGAAAGCTACGAAAAAAAATACGATGAAGCTTATGAAGCCTATTTGGAGACACTAGATAAATATGTAATGGATTCAATATATAAAAAAGTCAAAAATAATACAGCAACAGAATTTGAAAAGAATGCTTTATCAAGATATTATGGCGTAATATCATTAAAAGAGAATGAATATGTAGAGTATAAATTCAGAAAACAAAAATTTTTACTAGAGCTAGACAATGAACATGTAAAAGATTCTGGAAAAGAAAAGATCCAAGAAAAGTATAATACTTTTTATATACAAAAAATGGATTGGTTATACAAAGGAATACTAAAAAACTATTCAATAAAACTTGCAGATTCAAGCAAAAATTATGATTCATCAAAAGAATGGGTATATTTAAAAATATTTAGCACATTAAAAGAATATATAGAAAATATATTATCATTGAAAATTGAAGAAGACAAAAAACAAGAAAAAAGAAAACTAGCGGAAATAGAAAAAGACTATGAAAATTATGAAACATTTGAAGTAGGAAAACTTGATCAAAGAGATAACATAGAAAAAAATATGTTGTTACTTGGAATAAGTAGAAAACTATTTACACATAGTTTACCACTTACAGTTGCAGAGCAATGCTATATGAAACTATTAAAAGACGCAAGATGCTTAGTACAAGACACAAAAATAGCAGTAAGAAGAGAAAAAGCATTCAACATGTTAATGAGTTTAATAGAAGATTATAACATAAAGCTATTATCAACAAAAGTTTATTGGGAAGATATGACTAAAAGAGAAGAATTCAAAAAATTCTGGAAAAAATATCAAGAAATTAGTAAACTTAAAGATGTTGACTTTATAGAATATGTAAAACAAAAAGAAATATTATTTATTAAAGATGATATGAAAAAAATTGAACAAGAAAAATGTGATTATTCAAAACTAGTAAAATACTACAAAAGAAAACTTGTAGATTATGATGTAATGAGAGAAATTCAAGGATGCATTTCAAAAGGTCAATATAAGAAAATAAAAAATCAAATGGAGGTTGGAGCATAAGTGTATAAAATAGAATTTCTAGATATTGAAGAAAATGATGAATATGAAAAAACAATATCTAAAGTTTTAAAAGAATGCTATAAAACAGAAAAATTACCAGAAGATAAGCTTTTAGTAAGTATTACACTTACAAATCCAGAAAACATAAGAAAGCTAAATAAAGAATACAGAAATATTGATAAATCAACAGATGTATTATCATTTCCAATGTTTGAAAAAGAAGAAATAGATAATATGGTAGAGTCAGGAATTTGGGATTATAACGATATTTTAGGAGATATGGTAATATCAATAGAGCAAGTTGAAAAACAAGCTAAAGAATATGGCCATAGCTTTGAAAGAGAATTAAGTTATATGGTAGTACATAGTTTTTATCATCTTATGGGATATGATCATATAAAAGAAGAAGATAAAATAATTATGAGACCTAAAGAAGAATATGTATTAGGAATTTTAGGAATAACAAGATAAACAAAAAGTATAGGATTTTAAATTTAATCCTATACTTTTTATTTTTCATTATAATTTTTAAAATTAAACCATGATTTTATTTTACTAAGAAAAGATAAAATCATATTACTATTGTTAATTAAAGAAGTTTCGTTTCCGCCATTTTCTAAAATATTTGATTTATGTTCAAGTTTATTCATCATTTCTATAAAATAATTTTCGTAAAAGCTATAACCTGTAATTTTACCAACATATTTATCAAATTTTGTTAGACGTCTTCTGAAAAATTCTAGCTCTTCTAAATTATTTATATTTTTAAACTCTTTATCAAAAAATTCTTTAATAATTAGATTTTGACAAGAAATAAAAGAAACTTTAATTTTTTCTCTTAATTTAAGGATTCTATTTTGATATTTATTTCCTTTATTATCTAGTAACATTTTATTATTTAAGATTATTATATCTTCTTCTAATTTTAGGATAAGATCAAATGTTGATTGAATTTTATTGTAAGTATAAGTGGAAGTTAAGTTAATAATCTCATTTTTAAAATCGTCAGTAGAAAAATATGTACTTTTAAATAATAAATCTTCACCAACTATATAAATAAGCTCGTTAAGTAATGCACATTCAACAGGGTAATAAGATGGGCTTGGTGTATAAATATTTATATCATAGTATTTTTCAAAGTCAGGTTCTATGCCTATTATTTTTGAAGAAATATATTGAACAGCGGCTTCATTAAGACCGGTTCCTGTAGCTTTAGAATTATGATATGTAGAAAGACCCATTCTAACTATATTATTATTCTCATCTTTAATTTCTTGTAAAAAATGTAAACATTCATGAATAGCAAATTCTTCTAAATCTTCATTTGCTATATGAGAATTAAAATAAATAGACGAATTTTTATAACAATAATTAGCTTCAGCCATTCCTTCGGGCATATTTGCTTTATACATATTAAGACTAAATAATTTAGAAAATATATCATCTGCATTTAAATTAAAGTCTGGAAAAGTAGAGACAATTTTTTGAGATATGCTTTTTGTAATTGTAAGAACTGTATCTGTATCTATTTTTTCAGTAACAATAATTCCATCTTTTACTAAATCTTTTTCTATGTTCATAAGAAATTGTCCTTTCTTTTTTATAAAATATATTATAACCCAAAAAAGATATAAAAGGGTAACAAGGATATGACGTTTATGTTACAATTATATTACATAAAAAAGGCGATTAAAACCGCCTTAAAATATTATAACATTTTTTCCATTATTTGAATTGCATTGGCAGCAGCACCTTTACGAATATTATCTGCAACACACCATAAATTTAAAGTATTTTCTTGACTAAAATCGCGTCTTATTCTTCCAACATAAACTTCATCTGTTCCATTAGCAGTTGAAGCAAGAGGATAAACATTATTTTTAGGATCATCTGCAAGAATAATTCCAGGAGAATTTTTTAAAAGATTTTTTACATCATCTAGATCAAAATCATTTTCAAATTCTACATTAATTGATTCTCCATGACAATTTTCTACGGGAACTCTAACTGTTGTTGCAGTAATTTTTATATTTTGTCTTCCTAGAATTTTTCTAGTTTCATTAACCATTTTATGTTCTTCTTTTGTATATCCATCATCCATAAAAACATCAATATGAGGTAAGCAATTGTTATATATTTGATATGGGAATTTTTTTAAATCATCACCAGTTGATTTATTTAGTAAATCTTCTAATCCGTTTTTTCCTGCTCCAGAAACAGCTTGATATGTTGAATAAACAATTCTTTTAATTTTATATTTATCATCAAGTGGTTTTAAGGCAACTACAGCTTGAATTGTAGAGCAATTTGGGTTAGCTATAATTCCATGATTTAATTTAATATCTTCTGGGTTAACTTCAGGAACAACAAGAGGAACATCTTTATCCATTCTAAATGCGCTACTATTGTCAATAACAATACATCCTTTACTTGCAGCTATTGGAGAGAATTTTTTTGAAGTATCGCCACCTGCAGAGAAAATAGCAAAATCAAAACCTTCGTCAAATGAATTTTCAGTTAACTCATTTGCTATGTAATCTTTTCCTAAAAATTTTATTTTTGTACCTGCTGATTTTTTTGAACAAAATAGTTTATATTCAAAATCAGGTAAGTTTTTTTCTTCTAATATCTTTAAGGCAGTTCTTCCAACTAAACCTGTTGCGCCAACAATGGCTAATTTATAATTCTTTTTCATTTTTGTTTACTCCTTTCAAAATGAAGTGATTTTATATTAATAATTATATGTTAATAAATAAAGGTTTGTCAATGAATAAATAAAGAAAAACATAGCTAGTTTGCAATTTAAGGTATTTTGTGCTATAATCTTGAACATATTAAAAGAGATATTAATAAAAGGAGAAAATAATGTTTACAGATTACACAAAAATAATAATAAAATCAGGAAATGGTGGAAATGGAGCAATATCATTTAGAAGAGAAAAATATGTAGCTGCAGGTGGCCCAGATGGCGGAGATGGCGGCAAAGGTGGAGATGTATATTTCAAAGTAGATAAAGATAAAAATACATTAATAGACTTTAGGTACAATAAAAAATATAAAGCCACAAACGGAGAAAATGGAAGTGGAGCAAGATGTACTGGAAAATCTGGAAGTGATATTTATATAGGTGTTCCAATTGGTACAATTATAAAAGATGCGGAAACTGGAAAAATAATAGCAGATTTATCAAATCCTGATCAAACAGAGTGCATTTTAAAAGGTGGAAGAGGTGGAAGAGGAAACCAACACTTTGCAACACCAACAAGACAAGTACCAAGATTCTCAGAAGATGGTGAGCCTGGAAAAGAAAAAGAAGTTATATTGGAATTAAAACTACTTGCAGATGTTGGCTTACTTGGATTTCCAAATGTAGGAAAATCAACATTTTTAAGTACTGTAACAGATGCAAGACCTAAAATTGCAAATTATCAATTTACAACTTTAGAGCCAAACCTTGGTGTTGTAAAAGCAAAAGATGGTTCAAGTTTTGTAATAGCTGATATTCCAGGAATAATAGAAGGGGCAAGTGATGGAGTAGGACTTGGTTTACAATTCTTGCGCCACATAGAAAGAACAAGACTTCTTTTACATGTAATAGATGTATCTGGAATGGATGGAAGAAATCCAAAAGATGATTTTAGAATTATAAATGAAGAGCTAAAAAAATATAGTGAAAAATTATCAGAAAGAAAACAAATAATAGTTGCAAGTAAAGCAGATATTGTAAATGAAGAACTATATGAAGAATTAAAAGAATTAGCAAAAGAAAAAAATATGGAAATATTTAAAATATCAAGTAGTACAGGAGAGGGAGTAAAAGAATTACTAGATTATGTTTCAAAAACATTAAAAACATTACCAAAAGAAGAATTATATGAAACGGAAGAAAAAATGGTGTACACATTAGACAATAAAGAAGATGAATTTGAAGTTATACGTAATCAAAACGAATTCGAAGTAAAAGGTGAAGCTGTTGAAAGATTAATTAGAAGAATAAATATAGATGATAATGAATCAATGTATTATTTACACAAGAATTTATTTAATCTTGGAGTTGAAGCAGAGCTTAAAAAGAATGGAATAAAAGAAGGAGATATTGTAAAAATATCGAATTACGAATTTGAATGGTATGAATAAAAGGAGCAAAAAAATGTTACCAATAGAGATAGAAAGAAAATTTTTAATAAAATACTTACCAGAAAATATAAAAAGTATAAATAAGATAACACAAAAACATATTTTTAAAGATATGGTATGTTCTATTAGAGTAAGAAGAAGTATAAATATATATACAGGAGAAAAGATATTTACTCATACAATAAAAGCAAGAGGAGAAACAGAAGAAAAATTTTCAATTTGTGAGTTAGAAAAAAATATTACAGAAGAAGAATATAATAAATTAAAACCGTTTAGAGGAAGTAGAGCAATACGGGAAATATAGATGTATAATACCTCTTGAAGATGGTTTAAAAGCAGAAGTTGATATATTTGACGGATGGATGAAAGGCTTAATAATAGCAGAAGTTGAATTTAAAAGTGTAGAACAAGCAGAAAACTTTAAATTGCCAAGTTGGTTTGGAATGCCTGTAGAACATAAAGAATTTTCAAATAGGGCACTATCAACTAAAAGTAGACATGAAATTATGGAATTAGTAGGAAAAGAACAACTTGTAATAAACAAAAGAATATGGAATTATTTAAATAAAAAAGTTTTAACAAAAAAATCTAGGAAAGTTTAAATACTACCTAGTTTTTTTGTATAATATGGTATTAGCTTATAGGCATTGCGTTTAAAAACAAATTATGATATAACTCTTTATAGAATTTCTAAAAAGAAAGGAAGAAGTAAAATGATAATAGAAGTTAAACATCCATTAATAGAACATAAACTATCAATATTAAGAGATAAAAATACAGGAACAAAAGAATTTAGAGAACTTGCAAATGAAATTGCAACAATACTTTGCTATGAAGCAATGAGAGATGCAAAATTAGAAAAATGTGAAATCGAAACACCATTACAAAAAATAACAACTAACAAAATAGACGAAAATAAATATGCATTTGTGCCAATTTTAAGAGCGGGAATGGGGATGACATCTGGAATTGAAAATTTAATTCCCAATGCCAAAATTGGAGTTATAGGATTATATAGGAATGAAAAAACTCTAAAACCAGTAAAATATTATTATAAAGTTCCAAAAGATATAGAAAATAGGAATGTGATATTATTAGACCCAATGCTTGCAACAGGAGGATCAGCAATAGATGCAATATCTATGTTAAAAGAAGATGGGGCAAAAAATATAAAATTTTTATGTATAATTGCAGCACCAGAAGGAATCGAAAATTTGCAAAAAATACATCCAGATGTTCAAATATATTGTGCTAAAGTTGATGAAAAATTAAATGAAAATGGATATATATTGCCTGGACTTGGAGATGCGGGAGATAGAATTTTTGGAACAAAATAGAAAGGATGGATTAATAATGAAAGTATTATTAATAAATGGAGGGCCACATAAAGATGGCTGTACTAATTTAGCATTAGAAGAAGTTGCCAAAACACTAAACAAAGAAAATATTAAAACAGAAATTATTTGGCTTGGAAATAAACCAATTGGAGGTTGCATAGGATGCAATTATTGTTTAAAAAATAATAATAGATGTTTTATGAATGATAAAGTAAATGAATTTTTAGATAAAGTAGAAGAGACAGACGGATTCGTATTTGGAAGTCCTGTACATTTTGCAGCTGCATCAGGTACTATTTCATCATTTTTAGATAGAGCATTTTATGGAAGAGGAAAAATGTTTTCAGGAAAATTATGTGCATCAGTCGTAAGCTGCAGAAGAGGTGGAGCAAGTGCCGCATTTGATGAATTAAATAAATATGCATTAATGACAAATATGTGTGTGATCGGAAGCTCATATTGGAATCAAATTCATGGAACTAATAAAGAAGAAGCGGCAAGGGATTTAGAAGGATTGCAAACAATGAGAAATTTAGGAATGAATATGGCATATATGTTAAAATGCATACAAGCAGGAAAAGAAAAAGGAATTGAAAAACCAGAAAATGAAACTGAAAATAAAACTAATTTTATAAGATGATTGTAACATAATTATAAATTACTTCATAATATATAAAAAAATTATGAGGTGAAAAAATGGCTAAAATAATAGTTTTTAATAATGATACAAATAGAATGGAAACATATACTAGAAACGAAACAGATGCAATGCCATATAATACAAACAGAACTTTAACAGTAAAAGAGTTTAGAGGATCAAGTAAATCAAATATTTTATGGACAACAAAAAGAACTATGCAAAGCTGGAACAGCCAAAGATATATATGGGGAGGAGCAATACCTGTAGGTTTTGCATTTAAAAGACCTTACGAAGGAGGTCATGGAAACCAAAGTCAACATTATGCTGGAGTTGCATTTGATGTTGGGCAAACATTATCTGAAACTAGAAGAAGAGCTTTGTGGAATAGTGCAAGATCATCAGGGGTATGGAGTTATGTAGAACCTATTAGTTCAACACCTACATGGGTACATTGGGATAAAAGGTTTGGAACACCTGCATGTTCAAGTGGAGGATTTCCTCTAATAAAAAGAGGAAGCATAAGCACCTATGTACTTATTGCTCAAGATGATTTGAACACTTTAGGATATACAACAGGAGGTTTAGATGGAATATTTGGGGCAAAAACTCAAGAAGCTGTTAGAAACTATCAAAGAAGAGTTGGTCTTAGTGTAGATGGAATAGTTGGCTGTAATACATGGAGAGCTTTGCAAGAAGCGGTAGTTGGAACTGGGAAAACAAGTACAACAATAAATTAAAATAAGGTTTACTTTAAATAGTAAACCTTATTTTAATTTGGCATCAATTTCAAATGACTTACCATTTAGATAATTTAAAATGCCACTATCTTTGATGAAGCTAAATTTTAATTTATAACTAACAAGTTTTTGCGTTTTTGCCTTAAATTTTTTATTAATTTCATTTATTCCATATTTTCCGTCTCCAATAATTGGAAGTCCAATATAAGAAAGGTGAGCTCTTATTTGATGAGTTCTACCTGTTTCGATTTCTACATCTAAAAGAGATGTATTATTAATACTTTCTATTAAAGAATAAGAAGTTATAATTTTTAAATAACCTTTTTTAGGAACATCAGAAATATAAACCAAAGATTTAGAACTATCTTTGAAAAGATAAGATATAAGTCTTTCGGATTTCTTTTTTGGCACACCATATACAAGAGCTAAATAATGTTTTTCGATTTCGTGATGTTTAAATTTATCAAGTAAAATATCTAAAGCAGTTTGATTTTTAGCAAAAAGTATTAAACCAGAAGTGTTTCTATCTAATCTGTGACATGGCATAGGTAAGAATTCTTGCGATTTATACAACCTGTGAACAACGTCTGTTAAACTATTTTTGCCAGTAACTTCTATATTAATTGGTTTATTTATTAGTAAAATATTTTTATCTTCATATATAATGTCTAAATTTACACTTCCTTCTAATAAAGTATCTGAAATATAAACTTGAATTTTATCATTTTCAAAAACGGTAACATTTTCAGAGACTCTTTTTCCGTTTATTTTTATATCTTTTTTTCTTAAAGTCTTATAAAACAAATTATTAGAAAGATTTTGAAGATTATCTTTTAAAAACTTATCCAATTTTTTATTATTATATTTTTTTGTAACAATTAATTCTTTCATAAAAATAATTATAATGTAAATTTAGATAAATATCAATATAAGTATAATAAAAACTTTTTTGTAAATAATAGATTTAAAGACTTAATTTACAAAAGGAGGATATTTTGTGATTAACAAGGTAGAAATCAGTGGTGTAAATACTGCAAAGTTACCTGTGCTAACATCAGAAGAAAAAAAAGAATTATTAAAAAGAATAAAAAATGGAGATGAAGAAGCAAGAAGACTTTTTATAAACGGAAATTTAAGACTCGTTTTATCTGTTATACAAAGATTTCGTGGAAGAGGAGAATCTGCAGATGATTTATTTCAAGTCGGATGTGTAGGACTTATTAAAGCAATAGATAATTTTGATATAAATCAAGATGTACAATTCAGCACATACCGGAGTTCCTATGATAATCCGGCGAACTTAAAAGATATTTAAGAGATAATAATAGCATAAGGGTAAGTAGATCAACAAGAGACTTAGCATATAAAGTTATACAATATAAAGAAAGATATAATAAGGAACATTCAAGAGAACCTACAATAGAAGAAATTGCAAAAGAATTAGATGTAAAAAAAGAGGATATAGCCTTTAGCTTAGATGCAATTCAAGATCCAGTATCACTTCAAGAACCTGTTTGTAATGATGGAACAGAAAATTTATATGTAATGGACCAAGTAAGTGATAAGAAAAATACGGATGAATTATGGACAGAAAAGCTAACAATATCTCAAGCAATGAATAAATTAACAGATAAAGAAAGAGATATAGTAAAAAGAAGATTTTTTGAGGGAAGAACTCAAATGGAAGTTGCAAATGAAATAGGAATATCACAAGCTCAGGTTTCTAGATTAGAAAAAAGCGCAATTAACCATATAAAAAGATTATATAATTAATGTAACATTTTTTTGACTTCAGAATATAATAATTCTGGAGGAGTACATATATGCAAGATAAAGGAATGGATTTTAGAAGAAAAGAAGTTATAAATATAACAGATGGAAAAAGGCTTCGGGTACGTGCAAGACGTATGTGCAGATTTAGAAACAGGAACAATAACTTCTATAATAGTACCGGGTGGAAATAGTAAATTATTAAACTTCTTTTCATCTAATAATGATATTATAATAGAGTGGAATAAAATAAAATGTATAGGTGAAGATTTGATTTTAGTTGAAATATAAAGCGTTACAAAGCTGGAAGAAAATACCATTGAAAAAAATATCAAAAAAAATGAAAAAAAGTGTTGACAAAAGTCGAATAAGATGTTAATATAAGAAC
>CAJKVH010000019.1 GCA_905203305.1 uncultured Eubacteriales bacterium | reverse complement strand
AGTATTAATAACACTATTATTGTTACTACTAATGCTATTAGTGTTATTCCTTTGTTTCTTCTTAATGTATTTTTTAACATTTTTATCCTCCCTATATTTTATATTTTTATTATACCACAGCCTGTAATTTTATTTAATCACATTTCATGTACAAAAACAATAGATTTTGTCGAATGACATATATATGTCAAATTTTTGTCATAAAAATGTCATATTTACAGTTTGTTCCTGTAATTTGAGTTAACTATTTATTATAAAATTAAAAATAAAATTTAATAATGGTCATACCAATATTGACTCTATTGAAAGGAATGATAAAATATGAAAGTAAAAACACTAAATGGAAATTTAAATATTATAGGCAAAAACTTAAGAAAATTTAGAAAGGAAAAAAAGATTTCTCAACCAGAACTATGTAAAAGGCTTGATTTATTGGGAGTTACAATGTATATTTGTGATATATATGAAATTGAATACTGTAAAAAGACTGTGAAAGATTTTGAAGCTTTGGCTTTTTGTAAAGTTCTTGAGATTACTTTAGATGATTTATATTCTGATACTGATAAATATTATGAAGCATAAAAAAATCACCTAACAAATTACTAGATGATTTTAAAAAAAAAATTGGTAGGTTTACTTAAAACTTACCAATTTTTTATTTTATTAATACATTCCGTCCATTCTTGCGCCCATTGCATTATCTCCATGACCACATTCACATTTCTTTTCTGGTGCATCTGTAACCAAACTTTCTGTTGTTAGTACCATTGATGCAATTGATGCTGCATTTTGTAAAGCACTTCTTGTAACTTTAGTTGGATCTACAATTCCTGATTTTTTCATATCAACATATTGTTCTAATTTTGCATCAAATCCGAAACCTAAAGAAGCTTTTTTTACATTTTCTAGAATAACTGCTGGTTCTAATCCTGCATTTCTAGCTATTTGTTTTAGTGGTTCTTCTAACGCTTTAAGAACTATTTTTGCTCCTAATTTTTCTCCATCTGGCATTGTATCTACAATTTTTTCTACTGCTGGAATTACGTTTATTAATGCTGTTCCCCCACCAGCTACAATACCTTCTTCAACTGCTGCTCTTGTTGCAGATAAAGCATCTTCTATTCTCAATTTTCTATCTTTCATTTCTACTTCTGTTGCTGCTCCAACTCCAATTACTGCAACTCCTCCAGCTATTTTTGCTAAACGTTCTTGTAAATTTTCTTTGTCATAACTACTTTTTGTTTCTTCTATTTGAGCTTTTATTTGCTTTACTCTTTCTTGTATTTTGGCTTTTTCACCTGCTCCATCAACTATTATTGTATTTTCTTTTTGTACTTTAACTTGTTTTGCTCTACCTAGTTGTTCAATTGTTGTATCTTTTAATTCAAGTCCTAATTCTGATGTTATTACTTCTCCACCTGTTAGTATTGCAATATCTTCTAACATTGCTTTTCTCTTATCTCCAAATCCAGGTGCTTTAACTGCAACTACATTTAATACGCCTCTTAATTTGTTTAATACAAGTGTTGATAATGCTTCTTGTTCTACATCATCACATATTATTAATAGTTTTCCAGATTGTTGCATTAAGCTTTCTAGTAATGGTAATATTTCTTGGATATTGCTTATTTTTTTATCTGTTATTAATATATATGGATTATCTAAAACAGCTTCCATTTTTTCTGTATCTGTTACCATGTATGGAGATACATATCCTTTATCAAATTGCATTCCTTCTACTACATTTAATTCTGTATTTGATGTTTTTGATTCTTCTATTGTTATAACTCCATCTTTAGATACTTTTTCCATTGCGTCTGCAATTAAGTTTCCTACTTCTTCATTATCGGCTGATATACTTGCAACTCTTGCAATTCCATCTTTTCCTTCAACTTCTGAACTGATCTTTTTTAATTCTTTTACAGCTACATTTACAGCTTTGTCCATTCCTCTTTTAACAGCCATAGGATCTGCTCCTGCTGCAACATTTTTTACTCCTTCTTTTATCATGCTTTGAGCCAATACTGTTGCTGTTGTTGTTCCATCTCCTGCAACATCATTTGTTTTTGTTGATACTTCTTTTACCAAACGTGCTCCCATGTTTTCAAATTTGTCTTCTAATTCTATTTCTTTTGCTATTGTTACACCATCATTTGTTATTAATGGAGCGCCATAACTTTTATCTAATACTACATTTCTTCCTTTTGGTCCAAGTGTTACTTTTACTGTATCTGCTAATTTGTTAACACCTTCTAATAAACTTTTTCTAGCGTCTTCGCCAAATTTTATTACTTTTGCCATTTTTAAGATCTCCTTTTCTTTAAAATTAATCTACTATTGCAAGTATATCTTCTTGCTTTACTATTATATAGTCTTCTCCTTGATATTTTACTTCTGTCCCAGCATATTTGCTTACATATACATTGTCACCTTTTTTTACATACATTTCTTGTAGAACTCCATCTACTTTTTCTCCTGGTCCTACTTCAATTACTTCTGCTATTTGTGGTTTTTCTTTACTTCCTGTTGCTAATATTATTCCACTTTTTGTAGTTTCTTCTGCTTCTTTCATTTTGATTAATACTCTATCACCTAATGGTTTTATCATATCTATCCTTCCTTTCTTTTTTAGCACTCTTTCTTTTAGACTGCTAATAATATATACCTTATTTTAGCAAATGTCAATAGGTATTTGCTAAAATTTATTATTTTTCATCGACTTCTTTTGACAATTTTTCTATTATTTCTATTGTATAATGAAGTTTCACCATCTATTTGAAAGGAGGTGAAAATATGTTTAAACCCAAACGTAAGAGAAAAAGTAACTGTAAAATTTCTAAAATAGTACATACTATAGTAAAAACATTAAAGTTTATTTTTGACTTTTTGCAATTACTAAAAAGTCTTTTGGAATTTTCCCATTAGAAAAAACGGCATCCGCACGATGCCGTTTTTTTTTCACCATTTTTATCCTTAAAGGTTAAATATGTTTAAACTTTCATATTTATATTATATACTAAACTCATTTTTTTGCAATACTTTTATTTTAATTTTTATAAAAATCGTTCGACATTTTTTTACAAAATTTTATATTCTAACAAAAAATATTTTTCATCGACTTCTTTTGACAATTTTTTTACACTATGTGTTATACAATTAAATTTACCTCTATTTGAAAGGAGGTGATATTGTGCATATAGCAAAACATATGAGAAAAAGTAAATGTAAAACTTCAAGAATACATACTATAGTTAAAGCATTAAAATTTATTTTTGACTTTTTACAATTACTAAAAAATCTTTTGGATTTCTTCCATTAGAAAAAGCAGCATCCCCACGATGCTGCTTTTTTTTACCTCTTATTTCATGTTTCACTTAGGTGAATCATGCACATAGCTTTATATCTATATTATATACTAAACTCATTTTTTTGCAATACTTTTGTCTTAATTTTTATAAAAATCGTTCGACATTTTTTTACAAAATTCTATATTCTAGTAAAAAATATTCCTATAACAGTTAAACCAATAATTACTCTATACACCGCAAAAACTTTAAAGCTTCCTTTTTTCAAATAATTTAGTAAAAACTTAATTATCAAAACACCTACTATAAAACTTGCTATTACCCCTACTAAAAAAGGTAATCCAAATGTAAAACTACTTAAATCAAAAATAACTGCTGCTAAAGTTATTGGTGCTGCAAGCATAAATGAATATTTTGCTGCTGATTCTCTATCTATATTTAGAGCTCTTGCAACAGTCATTGTAATTCCAGAACGTGATACTCCTGGGAAAGCTGCTGCTAGTGCTTGAGACATTCCTATTATCATTGATTGTTTTAATGTTATTTTTTTGTAATCTACATTTGATTTTGCTTTTTTATCTACAATATATAAAATAATTCCCATTACAATTAATGTTATAGCAATTATAAGCATTTCTACGTTTAGATTGTCTCCTATTATTTTTTCTGCAATTTTATCTAAAATTAAACTTAATATTCCTGCTGGAATTGTTGCAAATACTATGTACCAAAACATTCTACCATCTGCTGTATTTTTTTTATTTACAACTTGGTTATAACCTCCTTTTATCAATTTTATCCAATCTTTGTAAAAAAATAGTATTATTGCCAAAAGTGTTCCTAAATGAAGAGCAACATCAAATGAATCTGATATTTTATCCCATCCAAAAACCCATGGAAATAGATTTAAATGTGCTGAACTTGATACTGGTAAAAATTCTGTTAGACCTTGAACTATTCCTAATATCAATGCATGTATTGTATCTGTCATAATATTAACTCCTTTTTTATTATATTTTATTCTTTATATTCTACATTATACTGTTCTCCCTCGATTTCTCCAAGTGAATAATAAACAGTTTCATCTTTTTTTATTCCATCAACTAATATAACTGATCTTGTATCTATATTTATTATAAAATCATAATCTATTCCTTCTATGTCTAGATCATCTTTTATACTCTCTTTACTAAAATATTTATAGCCGGATAATTCCTCCGATGTCTGTTCCTGTTAAGTTGTTTTCTTTGGCTGAGGTATATGCTTTTACACATTGCTCTTCTTTTGAGCTAGAAGTTATTGGCTTTCCTAAATTCCATTTACTTTCATCACCATCTTTTTTCTGTTCATACCAATTATTTACTTCTGCCTGCATAGCTTTCATTTGATGAATTCCATCATAATATCTTGCATCTCTTACTGTTGAAATTCCACTATATGTAGCAATTGAAGCTAAAATCATTAGAACAATTACAGTAACTACTAATGAAATCATTGTTATTCCTCTATTTTCTTTTAGCATAATTACCTCCTTATCCATTTAGCATTTTTTCCAATACCAATATAAACATTGCATGGCTCCATCCTAGTCCTATTACCCAATTTGCTGATAAAGTATTGTTATCTACTTGCTCTCCTATAAAGTTTAATTTGCTTACTGTTTTTACAACAAAATCAAATGTTTCTTTTGCTTTTATTTTTTCTCCTTTTTCTAAGTAATATAAAGTCATCCACATATTTGCAATTGGCCAAGGATTTCCATTCATATAGTGATCATCTTCAAATCTTCTAAATCCTCCTGTATATGTACGTAGACTTAAGTTTATGTTTTCTATTGTATTTTCTACTTTTTTCTCTTTTGCCGTAAATACGTTAAATGGTGTAACTGCACCTACAATACTTATATCCATTTTTTTATCATCTGAATTTCTAACATATGATTTTCTTTGTTCATCATACATATTTTCGTTTATGTATTTTTTTGTTTCTACCATTAGTCTTTCTATTTCTAATTTAGATTTTTGAATTTTTTCATCTTTTAATCTATTATTTTCAAAATCCGAAACATTTTTTCCAAGTACCTTATATATTTGAATCATTGATTCAAATGCTGCATATATTGCAGACATAGAATACATGTGAATTCCCTCACACATTTCCCATAAGTCATAACTTACATGGTATTTGTTTGTTTTTTCTAATATGTCTTTTACATATCTCTTTAAAAATTCTATTGCTTTTTCACACATTGGCAATGTTTCTTTTAAAAATTTTTCATCTTTTATATATTTGTAATGTGTATATACTCCATATACTACACTTGCTGTTTCATCTATCTGGTATCCCCAACATGGTGCTAACTTTCCATCTGAGAAAAATCTTTGTTCCCACATTCCATTTTTGCTTTGTGTTTTTTTGCAGAATATTTTATAAAATTTATCTACTTCTTCTTTCATTCCAAGTACATCCATTGCTCTTGTTATAAATACTGCATCTCTTGGCCAAGTATATGCATATCTTCCACATTTTGTAAAGTCTTCATCTATTTCTGCAGATGCAATTATTCCACCTGTTTCAGAATTTGTTAATAGTGGGAATAACAGAATTGTTCTATAATATATATCTGCCATTTTTTCTTCATAGCTGTTTTTTGGTTCTTTCATATCAAGTTTATCATGTGTTTTTACATATTTTCTCCAATATGCTTTTGTTTTTAAATATTCAGAATTAAAATCTATTCTTCTTATTCTTTCTATTTCTGTTTCAAAATCTGTCATAGTGTTTGGTTGTGGCTCTAACATCACACAAATATCAATTTGTTTTTTCTCTCCTGGTTTTATTATTTCCATATCATAAGATATAGAAGATTCGTTTGACATTCCAATATAATCTTTATCCCAAATTTCTCCAGATTTTATATTGTTCCAACTACCGTGTATTTGATGAGATAATGTCTTTTTTTCTTTACAAAATGTTGATATCATAAAATCATGTGCATATTGTACCATTCCATTATCAATTAAATTACAACCAACAAAATTATTTTTGTCAGATAATATACCTTGATGTATTAAAAATTTTATATCTAAATCTATTGAATTTTCATTTATTAATGTATATCTTCTTACTAAAACATTTTCTTTTATTGGTATAAAATCTGTTTGTAAAATTTTAAGTTCAAAATAAGTATTTGTTATTTCAGTATTCAATATATTTGTATCAACATCATAATATTGTTTATATACATTATTTATGTCATCATGTAAATATATTAAATCTGAGTCATTAATTTTTACGCCTACATGGCAAAAATCAATGTATTGTCTTATACTTCTTCCTGGAAAATATAGTCTTTCTAATTCTCCTTTTTGAGTTAGAGTTGCTAATACTTTTTTATTACCAATTATTGCCTCATTTAAGTACTTTTCCATTTTTTTATCCTTTCTTTTTCCCATTTGGTGACTTAAGTTTTAGGGGAATTCCCATTTGGGGACGGAGTTTTAAGGGGATTTTAGATCCATTCCCAAATAGAAAGCTCAGTCTCCGAAATAGAATTTTATCCTTCTATTATTTTTAATATGCTTTGTTCTAGGTCTTTCATTTTTTCTTTTATTCTAAACATATCTTCATCTTTTAATTCTTTGTTATCTAGATCTTCTTGTACTGATGCTTTCATATCATCTATTTGTGATTGTAATCTTGATAATCTTTGAACTATTTCTGCTTTTATTGTTTTTGGTTTATGTGTTTTTATTGTAGACAATAATTCAGGCATTTCTTGTATTTCATATTTTTCTCCATAGTTTGGAGTTGTTACAGGAATTTTTGCTTCACTTTCTATTTTTTCCTTTAAAACTTCTTCTGATTCTTCTTCTCCATGGATTAGGAATATGTGTTTTGGCTTTTGTCCATTAAATGAATATACAAAATTCATTAGTCCTTCTTGATCTGCATGACCAGAATATCCTTCTATATATTCTATTCTTGCATTTACAGCAATTTCTTCTCCAAATATTTTTACTTTTTTTGCTCCATTTACTATGCTATATCCAAGTGTTCCTGGTGCTTGATATCCAACAAATAATATTGTATTTTTTGGATTCCATAAGTTATGTTTTAGGTGATGTTTTATTCTTCCTACATCACACATTCCACTTGCTGAAATTATTATTGATGGTATAATATTTTCATTTAAAGCTCTTGATTCATCAGCTGTTGTTGTAAAATGTAATCCTGGGAATTCTAATGGATTATCTCCTTTTTCTATTTCATTTTTTGTTTCATCATCAAATAAATTCATATTTTCTCTAAATACTTCTGTTGCAGATATTGCAAGTGGGCTATCTACATAAACTGGTGCACGCATAAGAGTTTTATATTCTTTTATAAATTCTTCATCTGATGTGTTTTCTTTTATTTTGTTTAATTCATATAATATTTCCTGTGTTCTTCCTACTGCAAATGATGGTATTACTACATTTCCGCCACCATTTAAAGTTTCTGAAACAATTTTTAAGAATAACTCTGCTTTTTCGTCATTTCTTATGTGAAGACGATTTCCATATGTTGATTCCATTACTAAATAATCTGTTTCACTTATCATTGTTGGCTCACTCAGTAATGGTATATCATTATTTCCAATATCTCCTGAAAATACCGTTTTTGTTGTTTTTCCATCTTCTTCAACCCATACTTCAATGATACTTGAACCAAGCATGTGTCCTGCATCATTAAATCTTACTTTTATTTCTGGTGTTATTTCTAAAATTTGACCATATTGTACTTCTTTAAATATCTCTAAACTTCTTGCTGCATCTTCTGCTGTATACATTGGAGGAAGCATCTTTTCTCCTCTTCTTTGTCTTTTTCTGTTTCTCCAGTCAACTTCCATTTCTTGAATATGTCCACTGTCTGGTAACATTAAGCTACATAAGTCGCATGTTGCTTTATGTGCATATACAGGTTTTCTATATCCTTCGTTATATAATTTTGGTATTCTTCCAGAGTGATCAATATGAGCATGTGTTAATAGCATAAAATCGATTTCATTAACATCAAAATCAAATGGTGCTTGATTATCAAACTCGTCTTCTGCTGCTCCTTGGTACATTCCACAATCTACTAAAAACTTTTTTCCTGCTGCTTCTACTAAATAATTTGAACCTGTAACTGTTTTTGCAGCTCCTAAAAATGTAATTTTCATAAAACTTCTTCTCCCTTATATAAATAATTTTGTTTTTTTACCTAATTTTATCTTTAGATCTTCTTTTTTTATGTTTTTTAGTTCTATTTTACTATCTTCAATTTCTTCATCATATATTGTCATATATAAACTTTCTTTTTCTTTTGTTATTTTTATATTAATATCTTGCAATCTTATTATATTTGATAATAATAGTTTTTCTGTTAGTTCTTTATTTTGATCTTCCATTTGTATTATTTCATTTATTACTTTCATTTTAATTGCTTTTTCAATTAATGCCACCAATAATTTATTATTAGCTCTTTTTAATTCTTTTGTTTGATAAATATTTTTATTTTTTTCTTTTGGTAATAAATTATAATATCTATATTTATAAATTAAATTTACTAGATTTTCTTTTTCCGTTTCTTTTTGAGTATCTAAATACATACATTTTATAATTTCTTTTTGTAAGCTTATCATTTCTTTTTCAAAATTACTATCATCTATATCTTTAAAATATTCGTATTTTTTTTCTGTTATTTTTTTCATTTCTAAGAAATTTTTAGGAATCATTAATTTATTGTAATCTTCAATTTGATTTAATAAATCTTCTCTTTCTTCTTTTAGATTATTTTTTAGTACTCTTATACTAAAAATCTTCTTTTCTAAAGGTAGTTTTTCATTTCTGGTTTCATATTCATCTACCAAAAGATTTTTATCATTTATTATTTTATCTAATCTTTTTATTTCTTTTTCTGCATCTTTTTTTTGTGTTGATATTTTGTCTAAATATTTTATTTTGTCACTTATATCTACTTTTTCTTCTTCTATTTTTTGTGATTTTTCTTCTATTTTTTCTTTAAATTCTTCGTTATTTCTTGCCATTAGTTTTAATGATATTCTAACTAAGTTTTTTGTTATACTTGATGCTGCCTTTTTTCCATATCTTTTTTCAATTTCACTTTGAAATAAATCAAAATAGTCTACTAATGGTTCATAGTTATTTACCCATTTGTCTACAAATTTATTATTTATAAGAAAAATCATATTTTGGTATAGTAAATTATAGTTTATATCTTCTATATCTTTAGTTATAATATTCCAAGAAAATCCATTAAAATCTCTAAGCGGCTCAACAATATTTATATTGTTTCCAATGTTTAGCATTACAGAAAATGCCTCTTCTATATTTTTATCTATATATTTTACAACAATATTTCTTTTTTGAATTTTTGCTAAGCAATATAAGATTTTGTTTTCAATTGGTAAACATTCTATAACTTTATTTTTACTATCTACTACCTCTTTATCTTCTGTATTCATTGGAATAAATGTTATTTCATTGCAATCTTTGTCTATTATGTTTATTAGTTTTTCTATATATTCTTTTTTATCAAATGTTTCCCTTTTTACTTCTTTGTAATCTTTATAACCATTTTCAATTTTGTAAAACATACTTAACAAAAGATTTTTCACTTCTTCATCAAAACTTTTTTTACTTAGCACTTCTTCTAACTTATTGTTATAGTCTTTTTTTACAATCTTCGTTAAAAAATTACTTTTCTTCTGCAAACTTCTCTCCCTCTTTTCCAATTTGTGGACGAAATTTTTTAAGTTTCAAAAAACTTTGTCCACAAACGTGATTATTCTTCTGCTTTACTTCCCATTTTCATTTCTGCTAATTTTTCTAATGTCCATAATACTTCTCTTGGTTTACTTCCTTGATAACCAGATATTACTCCTCTTTCTTCCATTTGGTCTATTATTCTTCCAGCTCTTGCATAACCAACTTTGAATTTTCTTTGTATAAATGATGTTGATGCTTGACCTGTTTCTACAACTGTATCTATTGCATCTTGTAAGAATGGATCTGTATCATCATCTTGTGCTTGATCTGCTGCTAAATTTTTTATTTGTTCTTCTTTTCCACCATTTTCTATGCTATCTAAAATATCTTCACTATATACTGCTGTTCCATTTGATTTTACAAAGTTTACAATTTGTTCAACTTCTTCGTCTGATACAAATGCTCCTTGTACTCTTGTTGGTTTTGATGCTCCTGATGGGAAATATAACATATCTCCTTTTCCTAAAAGTTTTTCTGCTCCAACTTGATCTAAAATTGTTCTTGAATCTACTTGTGATGATACTGCAAAAGCTATTCTTGATGGTACATTTGCTTTAATTAATCCTGTAATTACATCAACAGATGGTCTTTGTGTTGCAATTACTAAGTGCATTCCTGCTGCTCTTGCTTTTTGTGCTAATCTACAAATTGATTCTTCTACTTCTTTTGCTGCTACCATCATTAAGTCTGCTAACTCGTCTATTATTATTACTATTTGTGGAAGTTTTCCAGCTCCTTCATGTTCTGCAGCTTTATTATATCCATTTAAGTCTCTTACACCTTTTTCTGCAAATAAGTTATAACGATTATCCATTTCTTGAACTGCCCATGCTAGTGCTCCTGCAGCTTTTTTAGGATCTGTTACTACTGGAATTAAAAGATGTGGTATTCCATTATATACAGAAAGTTCAACAACTTTTGGATCTACCATTACAAGTTTTACTTCACTTGGTTTACTATTGTATATTATACTTGTTATTATTGTATTTATACAAACTGATTTTCCAGATCCTGTTGACCCCGCAATTAATACGTGTGGCATTTTTGCAATGTTTGCAATAACAGCTGAGCCTGCAACATCTTTTCCAAGTGCTACACTTAATTTTGAGTCATTATTTTTAAATCCTTCACTTTCTAATACTTCTCTTAATCCAACCATTTCTTTTTGCTTGTTTGGAACTTCTATTCCAACTGCTTGTTTTCCAGGTATTGGTGCTTCTATTCTTATTGTTTCTGCAGCTAGGTTAAGTGCTATATCATCTGCTAAGTTAGCAATTTTACTTACTCTTACTCCTTCTGCTGGTTTTAATTCATATCTTGTTATTGCAGGTCCTACTGTTACATTTTCTACTTTTGCAGATACTCCAAAGCTATATAATGTTTTTTGAAGTCTTGCTGCTGTGTCTGTAAGCGATTTTGTTCCTCCTTTTAATGATGCTTTTTCCATTTTGCTTAATATATCTATTGGAGGATATACATAGTTATCTTCTTCAACTGATATTGTATGTTCTAATTGTAAGACTTGTTTTGTTTTGTCTTGTTTTTGTTCTTCTTCTTGTACAAATAGATTTGCTTGATGTGGTATTTCTTTTTCTTCTAAAATTTCTCCTGTGTCTTCATCTATTTTCATTATACTGTTTGCTGTTTTTGCAATACTTGCTTTTTTACCACTTTTTGATTTTTTTAGTAATCCTTTTAGCCCTCTTGTTTCTTGTTCTGGTTCATCTTCTATTACTCTACCATTTAGGTTTATTTTTATTTGTTCTGGTTCAACTCTTTGATTTTGAACTTCTTGAATAGCTGCTATTTCTTTATTATGCATTTTATATTCTTCTTGTTCTTTTTGCTTTTGTTTTCTTTGTGCTAGCATTTCTTTTCTTTGTTTCTCTAGGTATTCTTCTCTTCTTTTTCTTCTTTCTTCTTTTTCAATTTTCTTTTCTTCTTTTCTTTCAATATGTTCTTCTACTTTTTGACTTATATATTCTGATATATCTATTCCACAAACAAATGCAAATAACATTACAGAAACTCCAACACTTAATACTACCGCTCCTAAGTTTCCTAACATTTTTACTAAAAATATTGCAGCAAGTGTTCCTATTGCTCCTCCACCTTTATTTGCTACTCCTAAAGCATATGCCTTTTTTAAGTTTTGTGATATTTCTCCTGCTGTTTCTATATTTCCTGATGAAATTTCATATACACTCATTATTATTGCTATACATATTAGCATTGTTGCATATTGTACTAATTTTTTTGTTACATAATCTTCTTCATCTTTGCATGCCATTTTTATTGCTATTGCAAATGTTCCTATTGGAAGTACATATCTTAATACTCCCATTAATCCACCTAATACTTCATTTAGTTTTTGTCCTATTTCTCCTGAATTTGTATATAATAAAACAGCTAATAAAACACTAAATATTATTGTTCCTATTATATTTAAGTTTAAATCTTGACTTGTACTTTTTTTACTATTTTTTCTTCTTCCTTGGGTACTTTTTCTTTTTGCTTTTGCCATTTTTATCCCATTCCCTTCTTATCATTTTGTCTATATATTTTTCCTTAATTAATTACATTTTTACAAGCTACATTGTATCAAAACTAAAAAAAAATAGCAATAAATTTTGCTATTTTTTTAGTTATTATTGTAATTCTTTTCTACTATTTTGAACTGTTTTTATTGTGTCTTCTAAAGAAATTTGCATTAAGTTTAAAGCTTGTGACATATTCTTTTCAAGGTTTTGTAAAGTATCAGATAAAACTTTTTCTGTATTTTGCAATAGATTATCTGCATATTCTTTTGTTCCATTTGTTATTTCTCTTGACATTTCGTTTGCTGTTTCTATTATTTCATTTTTTTGATCATATGCTTTTCTTGTTATTTCATGTTCATCTATCATAGAAATGATTCTACTTTCTGCTTCTTTTACTACACCATCTGCTTCTTTTTGTGCTTCTAAAAGAATACGTTGTCTTTCTTCTTTTATCCATTTTGCCTGTTTTAGCTCATCTGGTAATTTTAATCTAATTTCTTGGATTATTTCGACAATTTCATCTTTATCTACTACTGCTTTATTTGTAAATGGTACTTTTTTGCTTTTTTCTAATATATCTTCTAAAGTTTCTAATAATGTGAATATCTCCATTAATTTATTCTTCCTTTCCGTTCATTTTCTTTAAGAATAAAATATAAGCTCTTCCGTATTTTCTTTTATCTAATATTTCTATTCCCTTTATTTCTTCTATTTGCTTTGTTACTTTTTCTTCTTCATCTGTTTCTGCAATTATTAATGAGTCTTCTGTTAAATTTTCATTTTTTATTAACTCTTCTATTGCTATTTTTATAAAATCGGTTTTATATGGTGGATCTAAATATACAATATCTAGTTTATTTCCTTTTGTCTCTTTTATTGCTTTTTCAAAATCCATACAATATAATTTTACTTTTTCTTCAAGATGTGTTTTTTCTATATTTCTTTTTATAATATTGCAAGCTTCTTTTGATTTATCGCACAAATATATTTTCTTTGCTCCTCTACTTGCAAATTCTAATCCTATTGCTCCGCTTCCCGAAAATAAATCCAATACAACACTGTCTTGTATTTCATTTGAAATAATATTAAATAATGATTCTTTTACTCTATCTAATGTAGGTCTTGTTTCCAAGCCCTCTAATGTATATAACTTTGTTCCTTTTGCTGTTCCACTTATAATTCTCATAAAGACCTCTTCTTAAAAGAAAATTTTGATAAAATTTTCATACTACTATTCTATATTTTTTTTCGCTAAAGTCAAGATAATTCACAAAAATGTAATATAATATTAATATTCCTGTAATATTTTACATTCATATTACAGTATTTTATTTACTTTCTTTAGACGATATTTTCTTTGTTATTGCCTTTAAAGCCTTCTCTCTTGGCAATATAACAACATGCTGACACCCTAAACACTTTAGTTTAAAGTCGACACCAACTCTTGTTATTTCCCAATTTTTGCTTCCGACAAGGATGCTGTTTTTTCGTTCTTACTATATCTCCAATATTATATTCCATAATAAAAACTCCTTTTTCGTTTTTATTTTTAATTTATTAAAAACCAGCTCTTTTATACTTTCCTCGTTAAAGAACTGGTTTATTAAATTTTATTCTATGTTTTCTTTTGCTTTTTTAAATCTTTTTGCAATACTTTCTTTTCCAAGTACTTTCATTATTTCATACATATCAGGAGTATTTGATCTTCCAGTTAATGCAATTCTTAAAGCTGTACTTACATCTCCAACGTGTGCTTTATACATTTCTGGATTTGCTTTAAATTCTTTTACTTCTTTTGCATATCCCATTTCTCCTGCTAATTCTTTTATTTTTTCAAACCAAGTTTGTTTGTCGTCTTCTTTGTTATAATATTTTTCTGAATATAAATCTAATATTTTGCTTATATCATTTTTGTCATTAATTGTTTGATATTCATATTTAACTTGGCTGTTTAAGAATTTTTCGTCATACATATAAATAATATTTTCTTTTACATCTGACCATTTTGCTATATCTTTACGAGGTTTGCTGTTTCCTCTTTCAATTCCTAAAACTTTTAAAGAATATTCTTTGCTATCTAATAGTTCTTTTAATTCTTCATCATGTCTTTTAGCCCATTCATATGCTTTTTCATATACTTCTTCTTTTGACATTTTTGATATTACAATTTTTGATACATCTTGTAATTTTATCATGTCAAATAATGCTCCACTAACACTCATTTTGTTTAGTTTAAAGTCAAATTCATCAATGCTTGCTTCTTTATTTTGTCTTCTCCAATTTTCAAATGTAGAATTTGCAATATTTAATAAATATTCTTTAACTGCTAAGCTTGGAATTCCTATTTCTTCATAATAACTTACTGCTGCTTCTGGATCTTTACGTTTGCTTAATTTTCTCTTATTTCCGTTATCGTTTTTCATGATTGGTGAAATATGAGCATATTTTGGTGCTTTAAATCCTAATGCTTGGAATAGTTGTAAATGAAGTGGTACTGATGATAACCATTCATCACTTCTTATTACATGTGTTGTATGCATTAAATGATCATCTACTGCATGTGCAAAATGGTATGTTGGTAATCCATCTGATTTTATAATAACAACATCTTGATCATTTTCTGGAAAGTCTACATTTCCTTTTATAACATCTTTATGTTTTATTTTTTTGTCTTCTCTTCCTGGTGATTTAAATCTTATTATATATGGAACTCCTGCATTTATTTTTTCTACCATTTCGTCTAAAGATAGATTTCTATATTTTGCCCAGACTCCATAATAACCTGTTCTTACTTTTGCAGCTTCTTGTTTTGCTCTCATTTCATCTAGTTCTTCTGCTGTTGCAAAACATGGATATGCTTTTCCTTGTTCTATTAAATATTTTGCATAGCTTTGATATATATCTTTTCTTAAAGATTGTTTATATGGGCCATAATTTCCGATCTCTTCTGTATCAGATATCATACCTTCATCAGGTGCCATATCAAAATCTTTTAAGGAATTTACAATTCCTGTAACACCATTTTCTACTTCTCTTTTTTGGTCAGTATCTTCTACTCTTAAAAAGAATACTCCATTTGTTTTTTTAGCAACTGTTCTTGCAACTAATGCTTGGTATAAACCACCTATGTGAACAAATCCTGTAGGACTTGGTGCAAATCTTGTAACAACTGCTCCTTCTTCTAAATTTCTTTCAGGATATTTTTCTTCATAATAACTAATTTCTTTAGCATTTGGGAATATTAAATCCGCTAATTCTTTATATGTCATATTTTTCTCCTTCTTTCCTCATTCGGGGACGAACCTCTTTTGAGGAATCATAATTTATTTTATATTTCCATAACAATTGGTATGATCATTGGATTTCTTTTTGTTTTTGAGAATATATATTCTCTTAAGTTCTCTCTTATTGAGTTTTTAATTGTTGCCCAATCACGAATTCCTTGTTCTTCACATTTATGCACTTCATGTCTTACAACTGATTTTATTTCATCCATTACATTTTCAGATTCTCTTACATATACAAATCCTCTAGATATTACATCTGGTCCTGCAATTACTTCTCCAGATCCTCCGTTCATTGTTAAAACAACAATTATTAATCCGTCTTGTGATAGATGCTGTCTATCTCTTAGAACTACATTTCCGACATCTCCAATTCCTAATCCATCAACTAATATAATTCCAGATTGTACTGTTCCTGTAAATTCTGCTGATACCTTATCCATTTCTAATATTTTACCATTTTCTAGTTTAAATATATTTTCTTTTGGAACTCCCATTAATTTTGCTGTTTCACTATGTGCAATTAAATGTCTATATTCTCCATGAACTGGTATAAAGTATTTTGGCTTTGTTAATGCTAAGATTAGTTTTTGTTCTTCCTGGCAAGCATGTCCCGAAACATGGACATCTTCTAATGCAGAATATACAACTTCTGCTCCTATTTGCATTAATGAATCTATTACTTTTGAAACATTTTTTTCATTTCCAGGTATTGGATTTGCTGATATTATTACTAAGTCATTTGGTGTTATTTTTACTTTTCTATGTGTTCCAGATGCCATTCTTGTTAATGCTGACATTGTTTCTCCTTGGCTTCCTGTTGTTATTATTAATAATTGGTCATCTGTATAGTTATTTATCATATCTATATCTATAAATAAATTATCTGGACATTCGATATATCCTAATTCCCTTGCAGTTGTTATCATGTTTATCATGCTTCTTCCACATACTGCAATTTTTCTTCCATATTTTACAGCTGAATTCACAATTTGTTGAACTCTGTGGACATTTGATGCAAATGTTGC
>CAJKVH010000018.1 GCA_905203305.1 uncultured Eubacteriales bacterium | reverse complement strand
TATCAAAACCATCATCTTGGTAATTGTTCATTTGGTTTTCTAATTCGCTTAATGCAGATAGTTCTTCTGCTTGTGATTGTTTTGTTTTTTCTTTTGCCTCAGCTGCCCTTTTTAATATCCCATTTTGCCCTGTTAGCATTGATATTGATATTCCCGCTAATATTAGTAAAACTATTATAGTCACAACTAAAGCTATTAAAGTTATTCCTTTGTTTCTCTTGAGTTTGTGTTTTAACATTTTTATCCTCCTAATTTATTTTTGCAAAATTTTTATTTTATATTATAAGTTACTTCTGATGAAGTTTTATCTTGTTCTAGTTGTATATCAGATTTTAAAGAAACTACGGGGCGGACACCATAAGATGGGCTGTACACGTCACCGAACGAATAATACGCGCTATTACCAGACACATAACTAGGACTATAAACATAATACAGACCCCAGCTAGCATAGTTTACATGCGTGCCACCATAGTAAACGCTCCTATACGAAGAGCCCAGCCAGTATTGTGTTCCAGATCCTACATTTGAGCCATTTGCTTGAAATAATACATTATAGCCTTTCGCTGTTGTATACTTGCTATCTAATGAATCATATCCACTAAAGTCTCTTGTTAGAGTTGTGATTTCTTCATCATTTTGTATATTACTTAGATTTTTTGTATTTGTTACCCATTTTTTGGTTGCTGCATCATAGTAATTAAATACTCCTGTTTTATTATCATCTATCATCAAATGTGAAAAATATAAATAACCCTTTCTTCCTGTTGATGAAGTTACATATGGTCCTTTATTTGTCAACGAATCTGTTGTCCATTTAAATGTCCATTTTTCATTTGTTCTTGTATTGTCTCTTCCAAGTAATTTGTTTGTATCATCAAATGTTAAACTTCTTCCTCCTGTTGCTCCTTTTCCTTTTCCATATACATTACATGCATTATTTAATTCATCTACTCCATGAAGATATCCTGTTATTCCTTGTATTCTTAAGTCACTTACTTTGTTATTAGCAAATATTAATAATTCTCCCGTTTCCTCGTCTGCTCCTATTACTTGCCATTTAACACTACTTGCTTGACTAGCAGAATAATTTTGAACACCATATCCATTTCCATAATTTTTCTTATCACTATTTTCTGGATTATCTAATGCTGCTTGATAATCTGATGCTTTGCATCCCGGAAAATTCTGTGTTCCTCCTGACCAATTTGGTCCATTTGTCGTATATGTTTCGTTCTGAGTTATTCCTACTTCAGATTTATATGTCGCAGATGATGTTGGATTATAATTTATATAATCTCCTATATTTAATGTTATTTTTCCATTTGTTACTCCAACAGGTGCATCCTTAGCTTCTTGTGTATCATCATATACATATACCCATCCTTGTGCTACTTTTCCACTTGCTCCTATTGTATATGCTCCATCAGATCCTACGTATTGCCAAGGTCCATTTCCAGTTATTTCAACATCATTTTTACCTAAATATGACTTCATTGTTTTTGTTAATATTTCTTTTGTTATTGTTCCTTTTCCTTCTGTTAGAGCTTCCATTGCAGCCATATTTACAGCTTCTTTTTCATTTGCTACTTGTGTCTTTTTCTTTGCTTCAACTGCTCTATTTAATATCCCATTTTGCCCTGTTAGCATTGATATTGATATTCCCGCTAATATAATTAAAACTATTATAGTCACAACTAAAGCTATTAAAGTTATTCCATTTTGTCCTTTGTTCATATTTTTCATTTTTACAACCATTCCTTTCTTCCAATACACAAAATTTGATTAAAAACATTGTATTTTACAAATATTTTTAAAACTTCCTTCTTTGTTGGTTTACTTTGTTCAACTAGTTTCATTATATATTAAAAGTTTCTTTTATGCAACATTTTTTCATCACATTTTGTGTACAAAAAAATAACTTAAGAATAATCTTTTTTACAAAAACTATTCTTAAGTTAAAATTTAAAATTCCATAAAATTACATGGATTTAAATATTCTCCATCTTTAATTAATTCAAAATGTAAATGATAGTCATCAGAAATTTCAAAAGAACTACTATTTCCAACAGTACCAATAGTTTGTCCTTGTTCAATTTCTTCTCCTTCAACTACATATTCTGCTGTTAACAGATTTGCATAAACAGTTTTATAGCCATTTCCGTGGTCTACAATTACAGTCAAGCCATATCTTGGATCATTTTTTATTGCATATACTGTACCTTTGCCAGATGCTTTTACAACAGAAGTTTTATCTGCTTTTATATCAACCCCATTATGTGTTACCCATTCTTCTAATGTATTTGAATAAACAAGAGAATCTTTTGCAAATTCTTTTATTATTTCGCCTTTTATAGGTGCTTCAAATTTTGGTTCTTCTGTGTTTGTTTTTTCTTCTTTAACACTATTTTCCGTCTTTGTTTCATTTTTTACTGTATTTTCTTTGCTTTTCGAATTATTTTCTTTTTTAGTTGTTGTATTTGTTGATTTATTTTCTTTAATTTCATTACTTACTGAATTTTTGCTTAGTTCATTTTCCGCTTCATTTACAGATTTTCCAATATCTATACTAACAGATTCAAAATCATCTCCTTGCGTATTTGAAACTTCTCCTGTTTTTGTTTCTTCTTTTGCAATTTCTTCTTTATTAGAAACATTTATGTTTATCAAATATACCACTAAAGATGCTACAAGTACTGCAATTATAATTAATCCAGCAACAATCATACCTACTGTTATTTTTTCTTCATTTTCCTTAAAATGTACTCCCATATAATCCTCCTTAAAATTTAACTAATCATATTATTTACCTTTTAAGGAAATTTATACTTGTTTATTTATATATTATTATGTTTTGTAATTCTTCGGGATTGTTTGCTATATATACCTCTGCTAAGTCTTTAGCCTCATATTTTTTATATTCTTTCTTATTTAAAAATTCGCTTAATTTTGATTCTTCTTTTGCCTTTATTTTGTAATCATTTATTATTTGGCCTGTAAATCTTTTTTTCTTTATTTTTATTTTTTCTTCTAAATTTATTATTATCGCTTCATCACATATATGGTAGGTATTTACTACTTCTTCAGGAAAGTCGATATTTATAATAATGTCTGATTTTGCCATCGCCTTTTTCTTATTATTAGTTAAAATTATTACAATTCCTTCTTCTTCCCATAATTGTTCTTTTAATGTTACAAAATAAGGAATATTATTTGTAACAACATTTAAAGTTTTAAATTTTCTTGAAAATACATTTATTAGATTTTTGCTATATGAATCCATTTTATTTGTCATTATGCTTATTTGCTTTTCTTGCATTTTTATATTTTTCTTTTCAAATATTTCTTCTATTAAAATATATATAATCTCTTTAAATAGCTTTCTTCCATTTATTATATTAAAATTGTTACTATAAAGAAGATTTATAAATTCTTTGTCTTTTTTTATCTCTTTAGAAAGAATAATATTTTTTATATTAAGCTTATTTAGTTCTTTGGCTAATTTTATTTTACCTTTGATATTCATTTTATTTAGTTTACAATTTAATAAAATCTTGTCGTTTTTTATTTCAAATTTCTTAAAAAAAGATTTAATTTTATTTTTCTTATTATTTTCTTCCAACAAAAAAACTTGCATTATATTTCACCTAATTAAAATATATGCAAGTTCTTTTATTAAATTCTTATTTTTTTATAGCTAAAATTTTAAATTTTATAATTCCGTCTGGTGCTTGAGCTTCTACTGTTTCACCTTTTTTTCTTCCAAGTAGAGCTTTTCCAATTGGTGATTCATTTGATATTTTGTTTTCAGCTAAATTTACTTCTGTTGATCCAACTATTGTGTATACAACTTCTTCTTCAAATTCTTCGTCATATAATTTTACAGTATTTCCAATTTGTACTGTTTTTGTATCAATTTCTTTGCTGTCTATAACTTTTGCATGTCTAATTTTTATTTCTAATTCTGCAATTTGTTGTTCATTTTCTGCTTGTGCATTTTTTGCTTCATCATATTCAGAGTTTTCTGATAAATCTCCAAATCCTCTTGCAACTTTTATTCTTTCTGCAATTTCTGTTCTTTTTTCTGTTTTTAAGTAATTTAATTCTTCCTCTAATTTATTAAATCCTTCTTGAGTTAATATAACTTCTTGTTGTTCTCCCATTCTAATCATTCTCCTTTTTGTCATTATTTTTAGGTAACTTTTCTTTTTCATTTTGGAATTTTACCGCTAAAGCACCTATTGCAACTACATATATTCCAATAGCTATACTGTTTGTTATTCTTCCAAATGGAATTCTTGCTATTGCTATTAAAGAATAATATACCAATTCTGATATTATTGGTACAAAAATACCTTTTAATAATATAGTTCTTAAACCAAGTTTATGATACATTATTATAAAATATAATAATACTGCTGCAAATGTAATTACTGCTAGTAATATGTATGGTTTTAATATATCTCTAATTTTTGTGTTTGATATAGATGTAATTTCTGTATCATCATTAGAAATATTACTATTACATTCTTCGTTTATTTTATTTATTAAGTTTGTTTTTTCTTCATCACTAATTGACTCTGCTATAACTTCTACAGCATTTCCAAATCTTTCTAATTTTTGAACTTTTACTTTTCTATCTGTTAATATTTCTTTTGCTATTTCTTCAATTTTATTTGAGTCTAATTCGCTATTGCTTGATAAGTTTATTTTATCTCTATTAGAATATGTTAATTCTATATTAAAACCTTTTGTCTTACAAACAATTGCCCCAATGATAATTATTATTGCTATAATAATACATAATATTTTATTTGTATCTTTCATCTATCTTCTTCCTTTCTATTAATCTAGCATGTCTTTTGTTACTATATAGTTATAAATTATACTTAAAAGTAATCCCCAGAACATGAACATTCCAAATGTAGCTATTTTTGTCCATTTCATAAATACAAATACTATTGCAATTATAAATATTGGAATAGATTTAATGATTATTGATTTGAACTCATTTGAATATACTTTTTTCTTAAGTTCTGAATCTGTTTCATGTACTTTTATTAATCTATAAGTTATTAAGTAATTTATAGCTAATAGTATTATTCCAGCAACAATGCTTTCTAATGAAATTGTAACATTTGTATATCTTATTAATAGTAATTCTAATCCTACAAAACCTATATAAGAAATAGATGCTAATAATCCTACTGATTTATATTTTATAATTAAAACTACTAAAGCAACTATTACTATAGCAATTACAACATACATAGCCTTTTTTAACATGTTTGATGTAATGTCTGTATTTACATAGTTATTTTCTGCAACTTTATATGTAAGAGGCATTTTTCCTGAATTTACAACTGCAGCTATTGTTGATGCTGATTGTAATGTATCTGATATTGAATCTTGATCAGTTGTTGCTTGATTCATTGACAAATCCATAATTCCATCTTCTATTGGGTCATCAAAACTTGTTGTTATCATATCATTGTTATCTATTGATAATATAATTTTCTTTTGAGTTTTTGTTTCTTCTTCTGAACTTGTATTTTCATTAGAATTGGTGTTTTCATCTTCTGATGTATTTCCTGTAGTATTTGTTGTGTTTGTTAAATTTTCGTCTGTTGCATAATCTCCTGTACTTATTTGTTTTAAAATATTTTTCCCATTTTTGTTAAATTCTATTTGTAAATATACTGTTGTTCCTGATGATGTTGTGTTATATACTGCTGATATTTTTTTCAAGTCATCATTTGTTACTAAAACATTTGATTTATCATCTTGATCTTTTATTTCGAATTTTGCAACTTGTAAAATATTGCTTACAGTATGGTCTGTATCGCTATTTTCTGGTATTTGTAAATATATATTTCCATTTTCTTCATCTAAACTTAAATTATAATCTTCTACATTTAAACTTTTTAATCTTTTTTCTATTATGCTTTTTGCTTTTTCGTAATTTTCTTTTGTTAAATCTTCACTTGCATTTATTTTGTTTTCTGACTTTTGATAAGAATTCGTTTCTATTGAACTATCCCCATACTCATCTGTATTTCCTACAACTTTTCCGTTTGAGTCTAAAACTTCTGTTGCATCACTTACTTTAAATACAAGTTCTCTATATCCTTTTAAATCTTTGCTTAAATCATAATCTTTAACTTGATTTTCCATTCTATTAGCATTTTTAGTATATATTCCTACAAATGATATTAAGCATATAACTATTATTGCTAAAATTTCTGTAATTAATTTTAATTTTCTTTCTTTCAATTTTTTATCCTCCTTATTTTATTGCATTCATTTGCAAATTTTTATAATAATTTTGTATCATTTATAATAAGCTCATACCAGATTTTTAAATATTTTGCAGCATATTTGCTCATAATTGTTCTATCCATAAATATTTTAAAATAATCAAGTACTGGGCATATTTTTGTATCTATATCCAATTTTAAAGTTATTATCTTCTTTTCTGGATCTAATTTTAAATCTGCATTTGTAACTGCATAGTTTACTTTGTCATGAATATCAAAAGTTGCAATATTAGTTTTCGATACTCTTGATCTTGCAACATCTGATTTATCAGCAAGAATCAAAGCTGCAGAAATATCACTTATTGCTGTTCCTGTATTTTCATCATGATTTCCTATTGCCATCATAATTTCTGTTCTTTCGTCTACATCCATTCCCATATCTTTTAAAATATTATAACTTAAAATTGCACCAGAATGAGCATGGTCTACTCTGTTAACACAATTTCCAATGTCATGCATATATCCTGCAATTCTTGTAAGTTCTACTGTTCTTTCATCATAACCTAAATCTCTTAAAATATCTCCAGCTCTTTTAGAAACAATTCCCAAATGCCTATAAGAATGTTCTGTATATCCGAAGCCCATCAATTTGCCTTTGTGCCCCATCAATCAAAGCTGTTATTTCTTTATTATTTTTAACATCTTCTAAAGTTACCAATTCTTGGCCTCCTTTTTTATTTTTTAAGCTTGTTCTATTTTAGCCCAAATGTTTAAAAATATCAACATTTTTTCCAAATTTTTTTGGAATTCCCATTTGGGGACGGAGTTTTTCGGTGAATTCCCATTTGGGGACGGAGTTTTTCGGGGAAATATATTAAGAAAACACTCATTTATAGCGAACATATTTCCCCGAAAAACTCCGTCCCCAAATGGGAAATGGAAAACAAATGAAGAATTGGCTATTGACTTTCACACCTATTTATAATAATATATATTCAAATTTAAAGGAGGTTAGATTAATCATGTCTAATAAGATTTTATCATATTTATTCGAATCAAACGCAATAAAATTTTGTAAAGAAAACGAACCATTTTGGCTAACATCTGGAAAACTTTCTCCATATTTTTTTAATAGCCAATACGTATACGGAGGAGAAAAGGAATCAACTGAATTTTTAAATTACATAACTGATGAATTAAAATTAATCACAGAAAATAAAACACAAAAATTAGATCTACCAAAAAAACTTTTTGATAAAGTTTTAGATGAATATAATTCTAACAAGATTTATAAAGATGTAATAGATCAAATGAAAGAATATATAGAAACTAACATAGGTGTAGATAATTTCAAATACATCTCTGGTGGCGAAAGAAGAGATTGGTATTTTTCTATTATCTTAGCTTATTTATTACATAAACCACACTTAACTATTTTTAAAGATATGTCTGCAATTTACAGTGATTATGAATTTACTAAAACTGAAAGTATATCAGATTTAAATGGTGAAAAGGTTTTACATTTATCTGACCTAATTACAACTGCTTCAAGTTATATTAAAAGATGGGTTCCTATTATTAAGAATTTGAATGGTAATATGGAACATACTTTGGTTGTTATTGATAGAAATCAAGGTGGTTTTGATAATCTGAAAGAAGTTGGCGTAACTGCTCATGCTTTAGCTACTGTTAATAAAGATTTATTTAAAGAAGCTTTAGCTCATGGTTCTATTAATGAAGAACAACTTTCTTTTATTAATAGATATTTTGATAATCCTGATGATACTATGAAAGAATTTTTAGTTAATCATCCTGAATTTATTGAAAATAGCTTAAAGTCTGATAATGAAAGAACTTTGACTAGAGTTCATACTTTGATTGATGAAGATTTATATGGATTAGGGTTGAAATAGAATTATTCCTCAAAATTGCTTGTATTTTAGCGATTTTGAGGAATTTTTAATTTTAATTAGCAGATATTACAACATTTCCCAATCCATAAGATTTTTCTATTAACTGTTCAAGCATTGTAGATTTACCTGTTATTTTCAAACTATTTTTTTCATCTTTTGATGTATTTTGAAAACATAATTCATACTTAGTAGGGTTTCCATTTATTATAATAGTTCCTTCTAATTTTTTACAGTCAGAAAAAGTTTGTGTTAAGTCTTCAATATTTTCAGAAACAACTAAATCAATTGATGTTAAATTCTCGCACTTCATAAACGTTTGGTGTAGACTTTTAACATTTTTTGGCATTCCTTTAATATTTGTTAAATTTTTGTCAAGACAAAATGTCTGTTTCATTTTTATTACGTTTTCTCCTCCTGAAAAGATAACATCAGTTAAATTTTCACATTGGTAAAATAAATTTGACATTTCATCAACTTGTGTTGGAATATTTAATTCAACGCTTTTCAATGAGTTGCAATTTGAAAATGCTCCAGATATACTTTTTATATTCTCGCTTAGACTTGGAAGCTCCGTTAATCCAGTATTACTAAATGTCCAAGAAATTGATTCTACATTATTTGGAATATAAGCATTTTTTATATTTTGACATCCTTCGAATGCTGAAAACATATTTTTTATTGTCTCAGGAATTTTAGGATATTTACTAAGATTACTCATTCCAACAAATGTTCGATATAAACTTGTTACTGGATAATATGTTGAACCATTATCCACACTTATATACTGTGGTATCTTTCCATTAATTTCTGTATCTGTTACACTTCCTCTATACCCTTTTTCTCTTAATGTAGAAGTATTGGTTCCATTATTATTGTATTCCGTATTTTGAAATACTTCTTGAGAATTTAATCCATATCCATTTGTTACAGTGTCAAAACAATATTCCCAATAGTCCATGTTAACTGGTTTACCATCGGTACCAATTCCAATAACATCATTGTTTCTTTCTTCCTTTTGTTCTTTTGGTGCTTTTGCACTTAATTTTGCTGCATTCCAATCAATCCCAACATAATTTGATATCTCATTCTCATACATATCCAATGCACTTTGTTCTTCTTGTTGTGCTGCCAAAGTATCTTCTTTTGCCTCTGACGTACGATTCAAGATTGCATTTTGTCCAGTTAACATGCTAATGCTTACTCCTGCTAGAATTAATAAAATCACTATTGTTACAACAAGTGCTATTAATGTAATCCCATCATTTCTATTATTAACTATTTTTTTCATTAGTTATCCTCCCATTATTTTATTTTAAGATATTTTTATCACAAAATGAGATTATTGTCAATACCTCAATATGAGATATTATAGAATGTTTTCGAGGTGATAAAAATGCTTAAATTGAAAAATTTTAGAGAAGATAATGACTATACGCAAGAAGATATTGCAAAAATATTAAATTGTAAACAAAATACTTATCAACAATATGAGAGTGAAAAAAGACAAATTCCTATTGATGCTTTAAAAAAATTAGCATTGCTATATAATACTAGTATAGATTATTTGGTTGGATTAACTAGTGAAATAAAGCCGTATCCAAGAATAAACGACAAAATAACTTTTTAAAACAGGGACGGTTTCTTTTTCAAAAAAGAACCGTCCCCATTTCAAAAATCAATTCATCTTAACTCTTCCTATAATATCTTTAACATTATCAATATTATGTCTATTTAAATACTCTTCTATTCCTTTAACAGTATTAGGAGCTGCATAAGGATCCATAAAGTTTCCACAACCAATAGATATTGCTGTTGCACCAGCAAGCATAAATTCAACTGCATCATTACCATTTACAATTCCACCTAATCCAAGAACTGGTATATTTACTTTTTGAGCTACCTGATATACCATTCTTACTGCAACTGGTTTTATAGCAGGTCCAGAAAGTCCTCCTGTATTGTTTGCTAAAAATGGTCTTTGCTTTTCTATATCAATACTCATTCCAAGTAAAGTATTAATTAAAGACACTCCATCAGCACCAGCATCTTCTACAGCTTTTGCTGTTTCTGTTATGTCAGTAACATTTGGTGTTAATTTAACAATTAATGGCTTATCTAACACCTTTCTACATTGACTTGTAACATTTTTAACACCTTCATATGTTGTTCCAAATGCTAAACATCCTTGTTTTACATTTGGGCAAGAAAGGTTAAGTTCAACTGCATCAATATCTAATGTATTTAAAACTCTGCAAAGTTCAACATAATCCTCTACTGTATTTCCACATGCATTAACTATAATTTTTGTATCAAATTTTCTTAAAAAAGGTAAATCATTTTGAGCAAAATATTCAACTCCTGGATTTTGTAGACCTATACTGTTTAACATTCCACTTGGAGTTTCACAAACTCTAGATGGTTTATTACCATTTCTTGGCTTTAAAGATGTACCTTTTGTAATTATAGCTCCTAATTTTCCTAAATCATAAAAATCACTATATTCTCTACCATATCCAAAAGTTCCAGATGCTACTGTAACTGGATTTTTTAATTTTAATCCTGCAAAATCTACTTCTAAATTCATTTCTTACTTCCTTTCTATTTTCCCTTTTCCCATTTGGGGACTTTAGTTTCGGGGAAATCCCATTTTTGGACAGACATCAAATAAAAAATCCCCGAAAATCTCCGTTCCCAAATGGGAATTTCCTAAAATTCTACATAATTCGAATCAAATACTGGTCCCATTTTACATACATGTACATATTCTGGAGCCTCACTTGAACTTTCTGCTGTTTTTACAGCACATCCAAGGCATACTCCGATTCCGCATCCCATTTTTTCTTCTAAAGAAACTTGGCATGGAATATTCTTTTCTGTAGCTAATGCTTTTACTGCTCTTAACATTGGCATTGGACCACATGCATATATACTATCAATTTTGTCATTTTCAATATCTTCTTTTAAAAAGTTTATAGCAAATCCATTTTTACCATAACTTCCATCATCTGTTGCTAAGCATAAAGAAGTTGATACATTTTTAAATTCATCTTCTAGTGTTACAAAATCTTTATTTCTAAATCCTAAATATGTATTTACATTTTTTCCATCTTTTTTAGCCTCTTTTGCAAACTCATATAGTGGGAATATTCCTATTCCTCCACCTATTATTGCTAAATTTTGATATTTAGAATAGTCAAATACGCCATTTCCTAAAGGTCCTATTATGTCTATAAAATCTCCTATTCTTTTTTGAGATAAAATCTTTGTTCCTTTTCCTTTAACTTGAAATATAAATTCTAATATTCCATTTTCCTTATCTAGATTATATATGCTTATAGGTCTTCTTAAAAATGGTTCAACTTGATCTGTTACTCTTATTTCTAAAAATTGACCTGGTTTTGAAATTTCTACAATTTCTTTTGCTTCTACGCTAAATTTAAATATATCTTCTTTTAATTTTTCTATATTTACTAATTTTGCTTGTAATTGCATCTTTGACATAAAAAATTCCTCCTATTTTTGAATTGCATTCATTAATTCTTCTCTCATTCTTAAAGCCTCTGCTCTTGTTGCTTCTGCAAATTGTTCTTCTTTATATATGTTTTTCCATCTATCTGATTTATAAGCACACATCAAACTCCTTGATGCATTTACAATTCCACCAATTCCATTTTCGTCAAATCCTAAGGCTATATCTTCTGCTTTTCCACCTTGTGCTCCATAACCAGGAATCAAGAAAAATGTATGTGGAGCTAGATCTCTTATTTCTTTTAATTGTTCTGGATATGTTGCTCCTACAACAGCTGAAATACTACTATATCCATATTCTCCTATTAAGTCTTTTCCCCATTCTTCAACTAATGTTGCAACTTGCTCATAAACTTTGTTTCCATTTTCTAATTTTAAATCTTGAAGTTCTCCTGATGATTTATTTGATGTTTTAACTAATACAAATACTCCTTTACCATATTTTATAGAGTCTTCTATAAATGGTTTAACACAGTCTGTTCCCATATATGGATTTACTGTTACAAAATCTGCATCATATATTTTTTCTTTATAATCATCAAGTGTAGTTTCTCCTAAAAATGTATTTGAATATCCTTGTGATGTTGTTCCTATATCTCCTCTTTTGGCATCTGCTATTACAATTAATCCTTTAGATTTTGCATAATCTACAACTTCTTTAAATGCATCTAAACCATTAGGTCCCATCATTTCAAAATATGCAAGTTGTGGCTTTACAGCTGGGATTATATCATAAGTTGCATCTATTAATTTTTTTGCAAATATAACTGCAGATTCGGCAAAGCCTGCCATATCTTTTGGAAATTGTGATTTTATTACATCTGGTATCATTTCATATCTTGGATCTATTCCCATTACTATTGGACTATTTTTTTCTTTTATTTTTTTTATTAATTCATCCATCATATTTTTACTCATTTTTCTACATTCCTTTCTTTTTTCCCATTTTCCCATTTGGGGACGGAGTTTTTAGGGGAATTTTTATTGGATGTCTGTCCCCAAAAGGGATTTCCCCTAAAAACTCCGTCCCCAAATGGGAATGTGCATGTGCTCTCTCAAAAAAAAGAACGACTCTTTAATTTCTAAAGAACCGTTCTTTATTTTTATGCACTTACCTTATCCTCATCTATAACCACTTCTGGTTTTTCTCCATTTTCAACAGTTTCTCTTGTTATTATACATTTTGTTATTTTAGGATTTGATGGTATTTCAAACATAATATCTGTCATAATTCCTTCTATTATAGAACGTAATCCCCTAGCACCAGTTTTTAATTCTATTGCTTTATTAACTATTGCCTCAAGCGCTTCATCTTTAAATTCTAATTCTACACCATCAATTTCAAGTAACTTTTTATATTGTTTTACGAGTGCATTTTTAGGTTCTACAACTATTTTCTTTAAAGCTTCCTTGTCTAATTCTTTTAATGTTGCAACTATTGGAAGTCTTCCTATAAATTCTGGAATTAAACCAAATTTTAATAAATCTTGAGGTAACAATTCTTCAAATATTTTATATTTATCTATTTCTTTATTTGATTGAATAGCTGTTCCAAAACCTATTGTTTTCTTTCCTGTTCTATCTCTTATGATGTTTTCTAAGCCTTCGAATGCTCCTCCGCAAATAAATAATATATTTGATGTATTTATTTGAATTAATTCTTGATGCGGGTGCTTTCTTCCACCTTGTGGTGGGACTGATGCTATTGTTCCCTCTACAATTTTTAACAATGCTTGTTGAACACCTTCTCCACTTACATCTCTTGTTATTGATGGATTTTCAGATTTTCTTGTTATTTTATCTATTTCGTCTATATATATAATTCCTTTTTCTGCTTTTTCTATATCCCCATCAGCAGCTTGAATAAGTTTCAAGAGAATGTTTTCAACATCTTCTCCAACATATCCAGCCTCTGTAAGTGTTGTTGCATCTGCAATTGCAAATGGTACATTTAAAATCCTAGCTAATGTACTTGCAAGAAGTGTTTTTCCACAACCTGTTGGTCCAAGTAATAATATATTACTTTTTTGAATTTCAACTTCATCTTTTTTGTCTTTGTTTTTTTCTTCGTGATTTATTCTTTTATAATGATTATATACAGCAACAGATAATATTTTTTTTGCTTCATCTTGGCCAATTACATAATCATCTAAAACTTTTTTTATCTCTTTAGGACTTGGAATTTTTTCTTCTTCATTTAATGTATATGTTTCTTCATCATCAATAAATCCTTCTTCTTCTAATATAGAAGTACAAAGCCCAATGCATTCGTCACAGATATATACTCCTGGTCCTGCAACTATTTTTTTTACACTATTTTGTGGTTTTCCACAAAAAGAACAATATACATTTTTCATAGTTTCATCATTCTTCGCCATTGTTTATTCTCCCTTATTTTCTTTTATATAAAATTTCATCTATTAAACCGTATTCTAAAGCTTCTTCTGCAGTCATGTAATTATCTCTTTCTGTATCTTTCATAACTTGTTCTATTGGTTTTCCTGTTCTATCTGCCAATATTTTTGTTAATCTTTCTCTTGTTTTTATCATTTGTTCTGCATGAATTTTTATATCTGTTGTTTGTCCAGATATTCCTCCACCTGCTATTAATGGTTGATGTATTAATATCTCTGCATTTGGCATTGCAAATCTTTTTCCCTTTTCACCATTTGCTAAAAGTACAGCTCCAAAACTTGCTGCTAATCCTAAACAAAATGTTGATACTGAGCATTTTATATAATTCATTGTATCTACTATTGCTAATCCATCTGTTACACTTCCTCCAGGTGAATTTATATAGAAGTAAATTTCTTTATCTGGATCTTCTGATTCTAGAAATAACATTTGAGCTATTACTAGACTTGCTGTTGTACTATTTACATCTTCTCCTAAAAATATTATTCTGTCCTTTAATAATCTTGAAAAGATATCATAAGAACGCTCTCCCTTACTTGTTTGTTCTATTACATAAGGTACTAAACTATCTTTTTCTAACATAATATTTCCTCCTTTGGTCTTCTTTTATTCAAAAAAAGGGAACGAATAAAAAATTTTATTTTTTAAACCTCCCCCTATTTTTTACTTTAATTATTCTGATTTTTTAGTTGTTTTCTTTGTTTCAGTTTTTTTTGTTGTTTTTTCAGCTTTTTCTTCTTTATCTTCTTTGCTTGCTGCTTTTTTAGTTGTTGTTTTTTTAGCTGCCTTTTTTTCTTTACTATTTTCAACTAGGAAATCCATAGCTTTTTCGTTTTCGATTCCTTGTTTTATGTAGTTTTTGATGTTTTCATTTTCTTCTAATTCTTTAGCATCTTTTCCGTAGTTTTTAGCCATTTCTTCTATTTTAGCTTTAACTTCTTCTTCTGATGCTTCTATTTTTTCAGCTTTTATAACTGCCTCTAATGCTAATCTTGATTTGATTGCATCTATTGCTTGAGGTTCATAATTTTTTCTAAATTCTTCTTCAGTTTGGTTCATCATTTTTAGGTATTGATCCATTTTTATTCCTTGATATGCCATTCTTTGTTCCATATCTCTCATCATGTTATCAATTTCCATTTCAACCATTCCTGAAGGAATTTCAACTTTCATGTTTTCAACTACTGCTTTTACAGCTGCATCTTGTTTTTCATATTTTTCTCTGTCTTTATTTTGTTTTTCTTGTTTTTCTTTGATGCTATTTTTTAATTCTTCTAATGTGTCGAATTCACTAACATCTTTTGCGAATTCGTCATCTATTGCTGGTAATTCTTTTTTCTTTAATTCATGTAATTTTACTTTGAATGTTGCATCTTTTCCAGCTAAGTCTTTAGAGAAATATTCTTTTGGGAATGTTACATTTACGTCTTTTTCTTCGTCTATTTTCATTCCTACTACTTGATCTTCGAATCCTTCGATAAATGAATGGCTTCCTAATACTAAATCATAGTTTTCAGCTTTTCCACCTTCGAATCTTTCTCCATTTACGAATCCATCAAAGTCTATTTTTACAGTATCTCCGTTTTCAGCTGCTCTATCGTCTACTGAAACTAGTCTTGCATTTTGTTCTTGCATAGATTTTAATTCGTTTTCGATATCTTCATCTTTTACATTATACTCTATTTTTTCAATTTCTATACCTTTATATTTTCCAAGTTCAACTTCTGGTTTTGTTTGTACTGTTGCTGTGAATTTTAAATCTTGTCCTTTTTCCATTGTTATTATATCTATTTCTGGTCTTGAAACTGCATCTATGTTGTTGTCTTTTAATGCTTTTTCATATTCAGCTGGAACTAAGTCATTAAATGCATCTTCATAGAAGATTTCTTTTCCATAATATCTTTCTACTATATTTTGTGGTGCTTTTCCTTTTCTGAATCCTGGGATATTGAAGTATTTTGCACTTTGGAAATATACTTTCTTTATGGCATTTTCAAATTTTTCTGCCTCGATTGTGATTTCTAATTTTACTTCATTTGCGTTTTGTGTTTTTTCTACTTTACACTCCATTTAAAATCTTCCTTTCTATTACTTATGTGTTTTCTAAAATTTCCAACGCGAAATTCATACGCTTTCTCATTATATCACATTTTTAATAAATTGCAACAAATTTTTAATATTTTTTTTAAAATGTCTTGTATTTTATTTCATTTTGTGTTAAACTAAATGAAGTCAATTGATTTATGTGCTCTCAAATGCACATAATAAAGTAGATTTATCGATTTTTACATAGATAGAAATAAGTCAATTTAAGGAGGTGCAAAGGAAAATGGCAGTTTGTGCAATTTGTCAAAAAAAACCTATTTCTGGAAATAAAATTAGTATCGCACGTTCACACGTAAGTAGAAGAGCTCCACGTACATGGAAACCTAACTTAAGAAGTGTTAAGGCTGAAATCAATGGTGAAGTTAAAAGAGTTTGTGTTTGCGCTAAATGTTTAAGAAATGGAAAAGTTAAAAGAGTATAATAATTATAACCACATCTTAATGATGTGGTTATTTTAATTTTATCCTAAATTGTATATAAAAAATCGTTTTGAATTTATTGGTTCAAAACGATTTTTACCATTGTTAACATTGACATTTTTTACCTCCAAATTTTCCGTGCGACACGAGGCCACACGGAAAAAGTTATTTTATATTTTATTATTTTATTTGTAGTACGTGACTATTTCCAGCCATTTGCTCTAACTTGACTCCAGACATAGAAACTACGGGACGAACCCCATATTTTTCATAGTTGTTGCTGCCAACGTCGCCGTTGTAGAGCACATAGCACACGAATTCAGAGTGGCTTGCGGACGGAGAGGCCAACCAGTAGTATCCTGGTATATGTGGATCTGGTGTATATCCATTCAATTTAAATAATCCTGTTGTATCTGCTGAAGTTTTTGCTTTTATATCTGAAGGACCTGATATTTTGTTGCTTACTCCTTCAACATCTGTATGCATTACTGATCTTACTTTTGCTCCTGTTCTTGCAATAAATACACTTCCATCTATTTCTGCTCCTGTATATTCTGTTGATCCTTTTGTGATTTTTGTATAATATCCTAAGTTATGATCACTTGAACTATTTCCTTTGAATTTTATGCTTGCAAAATTATTTAATAATCCTGCTGCTGCTATTACATTGTTATTTCCTGCTGTTCCATAATATGTTGTTGCATAATCTGTTAGTTGTTTATCTTTTCCTGCCCATGGTGCTGATGCTACATCTTTATAATAGTAATATAATCCTGCTGGTATTCCTGTACTTATTATATCTATATCATATGTTCCGTTTCCATTATCTTTTTTATGTAGCATTCTCCATCCTGTTGTTTTTGAATATGCTTTTTTGGTATAAATATCAGTATAACTTACATCATATTCAACATATTCTACATTTTCCATATATGATGCACCATTTACTGTTAATGTACATTTTGCTTCAAGATTTTTTGTTTTTGCTACTATTTCTACTGTTCCTTTTGCTACTCCTGTTATTGTTGCTACTTTATTGTTTTCTCCACTTGCTGTAACTGTTGCTTTTGTTGTGTCTTTGCTTTCCCATGTTATATCCTCTGTTCCATTTTGTGTTGCTGTTAATGTTATTGTACTTCCTTCTTCTACTTCTGCTGTTGAATCAACATTAAGTGATGTTGCTGTTTTTACATTTTTTACTGTTACTTCACATGTTGCACTTTTTCCACTACAACTAGCTGTTATTGTT
>CAJKVH010000017.1 GCA_905203305.1 uncultured Eubacteriales bacterium | reverse complement strand
TACTATACCATTTATATTTTTATCAAATTACTTCTATGTAACTGATAATGATTATACTGGAGGAATAAGTATTATAATTACAATTGCATTATTTATTTATATAATTGCATGTATATTTATGACAACACTTATAAAAAGATTAAAAGCCAAACAATTTTGGAGAACGACAATAGCTGGTAAAATTTTTTATTGGTTTAAAGACGTATTTTTGAAAAACTTATCATATTCAATTAATACCACACCAAAAGTAATTTTAGTTTCAATTGGTATTGTAATTTTAAGCTATCTAATATCAATATTATTTAGCGGATTAGCTAGAATAATTTTACTTATTATATTATATGGAAAAGTAATACATGAGATTATAAAATTTACAAGAGATTGTTCAAAAATAGAGAAGAAACTAGAAGAAATGAAAAATGGCGATAATAGTGTACCATTAAATATAGATGATTTCACATTAAAGTTCAAAGATACAGCACAAAATATAAACAATATATCAGAAGGAATAGAAATTGCAGTACAAGAAAGAATGAAAAGTGAAAGGTTAAAAGCAGAATTAATTACAAATGTATCACATGATATAAAAACACCTTTAACATCGATAATAAATTATGTAGATTTATTAAAAAAAGAAAAAATAGAAAATGAAAAAGCAAAAGAATATATTTTTATATTAGAAAATAAATCACAAAGACTAAAAAAACTTACAGAGGATCTAGTCGAAGCATCAAAAATTCAAACAGGAAATGTATCTTTGAAAAAAGAAAAGATAAATGTAGAATTACTAATAAAGCAAGCTGCTGGAGAATTTGAAGACAAATTTAGTAAAAAAGGGTTAGATACAATAATTGAAAGTGATAAAAATGAAGTGTTTATTTTAGCAGATAATAGATACATGTACAGAATAATAGAAAATTTATTTAGCAATATATCAAAATATGCAATGGAAAATTCTAGAGTATATATTGATATAAAAACTAGAAAAGACAAAGTAAATATTTGCATAAAAAATATATCTAAGGAAAAGTTAAATATATCATCAGATGAATTAATGCAAAGATTTGTTAGAGGAGATTCATCAAGAACAACAGAAGGAAGTGGACTTGGGCTTTCTATTGCTCAAAATTTAACAACAATTCAAGGAGGAACATTTAATTTAGTTTTAGATGGAGATTTATTTAAGGTAGAAATAATATTTGATATGCTATAAACAAAAGAGCTCATTTTGAGCTCTTTTATTGATTATAAAGAAAAGATGTGTTATTATAAGCAAAAAAGAGGGGGGATTTTATGAGAATGGCAATAAAAAGAGGAATTATTGTTGTAATTGGAGTAATAATGCAGATATTTTTATCAGTGTTTGTACTTTTAGTATTTGGGCAAAGAATTGCCTTTGTCGAAGGATTTTATTCAATTTTGAGTGTTTTACTTGTACTTGGAATTATTAAAGAAAGTAAAAGTTTAAGTAAAGATTTACCATGGATAATAATTATAATGGTATTTCCAATTATAGGAGCATTACTTTATATAGTAATAGGAGGTAATCTTAAAAAAAGTAAAATTTTAAAAAACATAAATAAAAGTGAAGCTGCAGGAATGAAGTATTTAGTTCAAGAAAAGTCGGTAAAAGCAGAGATAGAAAATCAAAATAACGGCAAATTAAAATATCTTATGAATTATTTAGGATTTCCAGTTACAAAAAATAATGATATAAAATACTATCCTTTTGGAGAATTAGCATATAAAGATATGTTAGAGGAATTAAAACAAGCAAAAAAATTTATTTTTCTAGAATATTTTATTATTAAAAAAGGAAAAATGTGGGATGAGATATTAAATATATTAGAACAAAAAGCATCAGAAGGGATTGAGATAAGATTAATATATGATGATATGGGATGTATTGCATTTTTACCTTCAGATTATCCTAAAAAAATTGAAAAAAAAGGAATAAAATGTATTGCATTTAATAAACTAAATCCATTTTTAGGTGCAATATTAAACAATAGAGATCATAGAAAAATGATGATAATAGATGGGAAAACTGTATTTTCAGGTGGAATGAATCTTGCAGATGAATATATAAACATAGAGCATCCCTATGGCGTTTGGAAAGATAATGGAATAAGAATAAAAGGTGATGCAGTTTGGAATTTTACAGTAATGTTTTTAAACATGTGGAATTCATATAGAAATCAGGATAAAAATTACAAAAAGTATAAGTATAATTTTAAAGAAGAAAATATAAAAACAAATGGATATCTAGTACCTTATGGAGAAAGTCCATTAGATAATGAAATTACAGGAGAAAACGTATATTTAAATTTAATAAATCAAGCAGAAAAATATGTTTATATTTTTACGCCATATTTAATAATAGATACAGATATGATAAACTCTATTATTCTTGCCTCAAAAAGAGGTGTTGATGTTAGAATGGTTGTGCCAGGAATTCCAGACAAGAAAATAGTATATAGTTTAACAACATCATATTTTGAAACATTAATAAAAAATGGTGTTAAGATATATAAATACACTCCTGGCTTTGTACATAGTAAAGTGTTTGTTTCTGATGATAAATATGCAACTGTTGGAACGATAAATTTGGATTATAGAAGCCTATATTTACATTTTGAGTGTGGAGTTTTTATGCAAGATGTAAATGAAATAAATGATGTAAAAAAAGATTTATTAGATGCTATAGCTGAGTCTCATTTAGTAACTAAAAATGAGGCAACACCAAGGTTTTTGAAAGGGGTTTGGCAGGCTATACTGAGACTTTTTGCACCGCTTATGTAGATATTTTAATTAGGAAGAAAAAGATGAAATATATAATAATAGATGAAAGAATGAGAGAAATTGAAAAAGAAAAATTAAGAAACTTAGGATATGAACTTGTTGAAATTAAAAAAAGCAATCATGTATACCCTGAAATTTCATCACATGTTGACATATTTACATGTAAAATAGATGATAAAATTGTTATTGAAGAGAGCCAATATGATAATATTGTAAAAAAAATAAATAGAAAAAATATTATACAAGGAGAATATAGATTAAGTGAAAAATATCCATATGACATAAGCTACAATGTATGTACAATTGGAAATAAAGCTATCCATAATTTTAAATACACAGAACCTAAAATATATAATTTATTATTGGAAAAAGACTTTGAATGTATAGAGGTAAAACAAGGGTACAGCAATTGTTCTATAGCTGTTATAGATAATAATAGCATCATTTTATCAGATAAGGGACTTTATAATAGCTTAAAAAATAAAGATTTAGATATTTTGTTTTTAGATGATGAATATGATATAAAATTACTTAATGAAAATGGAAATTATAGCTTAAAAACAGGATTTATAGGTGGAGCAATTGTAAGATTAGAGAATAATATCATTATTTTTGGAGATTTAGGTAAAATTGATAAACGAAAACAAATACGAAAGTTTATAGAGAAAAAGAGGCTAAATATTATAGAGTTTAAAGGTCTTGATGTTATAGATTATGGAGGAATAGCAATTATTAATTGAATTTTATGTAAATATATGGTATAATCGAATGTGAGTAACCAATGCAAAATAACAAATAATCAGAAATTTTTTCGGATTAAGAAGGAGGAAAAAGAAATGAAGTTACTTGAAACATTGAAAACTATAGACCAGAGAGAAGAAAGAACATTTCGGATCGAAATGTTCGGAGCAGTAATAATTATAGCACTTCTTGTTGGTGCGGTGTGGTTTGCAACTAAACAGTATGGAATTATGCCGTATGTATGCATTTTAATTGCCTTGATATTAGTATTGACGACTTGTGCATGGACAAAGGTGTTGCAAAACAACGTGGAAAAACAAGATGAAGAAGCACTAAAACCAATCATGGATATAGTTGATGAGGTTTTAAACGGATATTCTCTTGCTCAGCATGAAGAAATCACATCTGAATACACGTTAAAAGAAATAAGTAGCTTTAAATATTGTTTTGAAAGAGCTGATTTTTTAGGGTGCTTTAGAGAGTACCTTGTAACATCAGCTGAAAACAAAAATTTTAAAGGTCTGAAAAAAGAATGTAGTGATGAAGAATTAAAGATTGGAATTGCAGCAATTCTTATGACAGCACTCTTTGAATTTACACTCTTTGAATTTTCTGCTAACAAAGAAAAAGAAGATATGTTTAATCTCTATATATATGAAAAAATCTTAGAAAGATTTTTCAAAGGAGAAAGCAAAACTTTTGTGAAGGACTGCAAATATATTGTCGTCGAAGCATATTTTCAGTTGGAAGAAGAACAGGAACAGTTGGACTATATGTATTTGAGATTTTGCGACGAATATGCAAAGGAGACAGCAAAGAAGAAATAAGTAACTTTGAACACAAAGAAGCGGAAGAAAATTTTTTTCTTCTGCTTCTTTGTTTAATTAGTTGATAAAAAATATTAATTATGCTATAATAGCTAACTATGTAACTAGCAGACAAGTCAATTTGGAAGTTTTCCGGAAAGAGAGGAGAAAAGTATGTTATTTAAGGAGTTAAGGGAAACAAAACGGAAAGAAAGGATGGCGAATATATTAATAGTATGTAATTTAGTATTTGTATTTGATACGATAAGGTGTGCTATGAAATTTGAAGTTAATAAGATATGCTGATAATATGAAACCTGGCTTTTTTTCTGAGGATGATGATATTAAAGAAAAGATGGTAGCTAGACTATCTGCATTTTTAATTGCCATAATAAAATATCCAGTATTAAAGGATGATGTATTTTGTGCACATTGTATCAATATAGCTATTATGGAAAAAGTAATATTAAATTTTATGAAAAAATTTGAAAATTATATTGATATAGATATGGATAAAATAACAAAGGTAAGCTGGTACAGATATTTAGAGGTAGCTACATTATTACCTAGAGATAAAGCATATGATTATATTTTTAATACTATTTTATATGATGGGCTTGAAAAAGAGGAAGAAAAGTTTTGGATTGAACCATCACAAGAACTTAACGAATAACAACAAAGAAAGCTGGATCTGTTCCAGCTTTTTTTGTTAATATAAATTAGCACTCTTTTATTGACATTGCTAAAAAATAGATATATAATACATAAAAATACTCATAAGAGACGGATTGAGATAAGTTTTTGTTATAATTCCCATAAAAACTCCGTCCCCAAATGGGAATTCCCCTAAAAACTCCGTCCCCAAATGGGAAAAGAAAGGAAGTAATAAAATGGAAACAAAACAATTTAAAGCAGAGTCAAAAAGACTATTGGATTTAATGATAAATTCAATCTACACAAATAAAGAAATATTCTTAAGAGAGCTTATTTCTAATGCAAGTGATGCTATGGACAAATTGTATTACCAATCACTTACTGACAATAACTTAAATATATATAGAAATGATCTTGAAATTAAATTAGAGGTAGATAAGAAAAATAGAACATTAGTTATCGAAGACAACGGATGCGGAATGAATAAGCAAGAACTAGAAAATAACTTAGGAACAATAGCACAAAGCGGATCTTATGCCTTTAAAAATAATAATGATAAAAAAGAAGACATAGATATTATAGGACAATTTGGTGTTGGATTCTATTCAGCATTTATGGTAGCTAAGAAAATAGAGGTTGAAAGCAAAAAAGTAGGAGAAAATGTAGCATATAAATGGACGTCATCAGGAGCAGAAGGCTATACAATAGAAGAAATCGAAAAGAAAGATGTAGGAACTAAAATTACATTATATATTAAAGAAAATCAAGAAGAAGAAAATTATGATGAATTCTTAGAAGATTATAAAATACAAGAAATTGTAAAAAAATATTCTGATTATATTCGTTATCCTATAAAAATGGAAGTTACAAGAAAAGAACTTAAAGAAGGATCTAAAGATGAATATATAGATAAAAAAGAAGTTGAAACATTAAATAGCATGATCCCACTTTGGAAAAAGAAAAAACAAGATATAACAGAAGATGAGTATAATTCTTTCTATATTGATAAGTTTTCAGACTATGAAAAGCCATTAAAAGTAATTCACAGTACAATAGAAGGCGGAATAAATTATAGCATGCTTTTATATATACCTTCACATTTACCATATGATTATTATACAAAAGACTATGAAAAAGGATTACAATTGTATTCTAATGGAGTTTTAATAATGGACAAGTGTCCAGATTTATTACCTGACTATTTTGGATTTGTAAAAGGACTAGTAGATAGCCCAGACTTATCTTTAAATATCTCAAGAGAATTATTACAACATGATAGACAATTAAAAACAATAGCAAAAAATATCGAGAAAAAAATAAGACAAGAATTAGGAAATATGTTAAAAAATGATAGAGATAATTATGAAAAATTATTTAATACATTTGGAACACAATTAAAATTTGGTTGCTATAACGATTTTGGAATGAATAAAGACAATTTAAAAGATTTAATAATGTTTTATTCATCAACAACTAAAAATTTAACAACATTAAAAGAATATGTATCAAGAATGCAAGAAGGACAAGGAAAAATATTCTATGCTGCAGGAGAAACAAGAGACAAAATAGATATGTTACCACAAGTTCAAGGTGTAAAAGAAAAAGGATATGAAATATTATATTTAACAGAAAACATAGATGAATTTGTATTAAAAGTATTAATGGAATATGACAAAAAACAATTTGCAAATGTATCTTCAGATAATTTAGACCTAGAAAGTAAGGAAGAAAAAGAAGAATTAAAGAAAATAAATGAAGAAAACAAAGATATGTTTACTTTAATGAAAGAAGAAATAAAAGATGTTGAAGATATAAGATTTACACACAAATTAAAAGAGCACCCAGTTTGCTTAAGCAGTGAAGGAGAAATTTCAACAGAAATGGAAAAGGTATTAAACTCAATGCCAAATAACCAAAATGTTAAAGCAAAAATGATTTTAGAGATAAATGAAAATCATCCAATTGCACAAAAATTAAAGGATCTATATTTAAATGACAAAGAAGAACTTAAAAAATATAGTAAAATCTTATATGATGGAGCACGACTAATAGAAGGATTAAATATAGATAATCCAACAGAATTTAGTAATTTAATATGTGAATTAATTTCAAAATAATTCCCCATTTAGGGACCGGACCTTTTTTGAGGAAAGATTAATTTTAGCCGATTCTATTTGATAAAAATATTCAAATAGAATCGGTTTATTTATGTTAATTTACAAAAAAGATTATATATGTTAAAATATGTTTATCTAAAAAAGGAGGCTATTATATGAAAGATTATAACAAGCAAAAATACTTAAAATTATTAAGTAAAGAATATAAAAATATAACAGAAGTATCAGAAGAAATAATAAACTTAAAAGCAATATTAAACTTACCAAAAGGAACAGAAGTATTTTTAAGTGACATTCATGGAGAATATGCACCATTTACTCATATTCTTAATAATGGAGCAGGAATAATTAGAAGCAAGATTGATGAAACATTTGAAAATCAAACAACTGAAAAAGAAAGAAGTATGCTTGCAACACTTATTTATTACCCAGAAGAAAAATTAAAATTGATAAAAGATGAACTAAAAGATGATTTAGACGAATGGTATACAATAACTTTATATAGATTAGTAGAAGTTGCAAGAAAAGTAAGTTCGAAATATACAAGATCAAAAGTAAGAAAAGCAATAAAAACAGAATTTGTATATATCATAGATGAGTTATTACATGCACAAATAAATAGTGAAAAAGATAAAGTTTATTATTATAAACAAATAATACAAACCATAATTGAACTTGGTCAGGCAGATAGCTTTATAATTGCAATATCAGAACTTATAAAACAAATGGCAGTAGATCATTTACATATAATTGGAGATATATTCGATAGAGGAAGATATCCAAATCTTGTAATGGAAAAATTAATGAACTTTCATAGCTTAGATATACAATGGGGAAATCATGATATTTTGTGGATGGGTGCAGCTCTTGGAAATCAAGCATGTATAGCAACAGTTGTAAGAAATTCAGCAAGATACAACAATATTGGAACTTTAGAAGATGCGTATGGAATTAATATAAGACCTTTATCAACATTTGCCCAAGAAACTTATAAAAACGATAATTGTGAGAAGTTTTTACCAAAAGAATTTGACTATAATAAATATGATAATAGTGACAGAAAAATTATATCTAAAATTCATAAAGCAATAACAATAATCCAATTTAAGTTAGAAGGAAATATGATAAAATCTCATCCAGAGTACAATTTAAAAGAGAGACTTTTATTAGATAAAATGAATCTTGAAAAAGGAACGGTGAAAATTGACGGAAAAGAATACGAAATAAATGACAAAAATTTCCCAACAATAAATAAAGAAAATCCATACGAATTAACAGATAAAGAAAAAGAAGTTATGGATAGATTAACAGAGTCATTTATACATAGTGAAACATTAAATAACCATATAAATTTCCTATTTTCAAAAGGTGAGATGTATACAGTATTTAATAATAACTTATTATTCCATGGATGTATTCCTATGAATGAGGATGGAACATTTAAAGAAGTCAAATTCCTAGGTAAAAAATTAAAAGGAAAAGCGTATTTTGATGAAATAAATGAAGCGGTAAATAAAGCATACGTAACAAAGAGCAAAGAACTAATAGATATAATGTGGTTTTTATGGCTTTCACCAGAATCTCCATTTTTTGGAAAAGACAAAATGGCTACATTTGAAAGTTATTTTGTAAAGGATTCAAGTACACATAAAGAAAATAAAAATCCATATTATAGTTTATCAGAAGAAGAAAAATTCTGTAATAAAATTTTGAAAGAATTTGGTTTAGAAGATGAAGATTCACGTATTGTAAATGGACATATACCTGTAAAAGTTAAAAACGGAGAAAGCCCAATAAAAGCTAATGGAAAATTATTAATAATTGATGGCGGATTTGCAAAGAGCTTTAGAGAAAAAACAGGAAATTCTGGTTATGTTTTAACATATAACTCAAATGGATTATTATTAAGTCAAGCAAAACCTTTTGAATCTGTTTCAAAAGCAATTATAGAAGAAAAAGATATAATAAGCGAAATTATAGTAAAGAAAAATGGAGTTACGAGAAAAACAGTTGCAGATACAGATATAGGAACAAAACTAAAAGGCGAAATATCAGACCTAATGGAATTATTAAATGCATATAAAAATGGTGATATTAAAGAAAGTTGGAAATAAAAATTATGTACAAAACTATAATGCAAAATGAAACATTTGAACTTGTAGAAAAGAAATCTAAGTTTATAGCAAATTTTATTTATATCAAGAATAAAGAAGATGCAGAAATAAAAATAAAAGAATATAAAAAGAAATATTTTGATGCTAGACATAATTGCTATGCATATAGAGTATTAGAAAATGAAAGCATTTATGAAAAATCTAGTGATGATGGTGAACCATCTGGTACAGCAGGGGCGCCAATGTTAAATATTTTACAAAAAAACAATTTATGTAATGTGCTTATTATTGTAACAAGATATTTTGGTGGAATTTTGCTAGGAACAGGTGGATTAGTTAGATGCTATTTTGGTGCAACTATTGGAGCAATAGAAAAAAGTAAGCTAATAGAAATAGAACTAGGAATTGAACTAGAGGTAAATGTTGAATATTCTGATTTTCAAAATATTCAATATTATTTCCAAAAGAATAATATAAATATTATTGAATCTAAATATGAAGAAAATATAACTTGTCTAATTGAGATGGATTTAGAAACAAAAGATAAGTTTTTGCAAGATGTAAAAAATAGAAGTATTAGCATAAAAAATGTAAAGATTGGTAAAAATAAATATGTAAAAATTTGCCATAATTAATAATAAAAGTATCTAATTTGATATATTATAGTAGATTTGATAAATAGATAAAATAAAAAAATGGAAAAAATTACCAAAAACTATTGCTTTTTTGGTAAGCCTATAATATAATACAAATTGTAAAATTTTTACAATTAAATTTATATTTAGGAGGATAAAGCTGTGAAAGAAAAAATAACAGTATTAATTGCAGATGACAATCAAGAATTTAGTAGGACACTTGCAACATATCTAAAAAATCAAGAAGATATGGAAGTTATTGGAATTGCAAAAGATGGATTAGAAGCAGTAAACCTTGTAAAAGAAAAAACACCAGACATAGCAATATTAGATGTTATAATGCCTCATTTAGATGGACTTGGAGTATTAGAAAAAGTAAATAATAGTAGTAATTTAGATAAAAAACCAATTTGCATTATGTTATCAGCTGTAGGACAAGACAAAATAACTCAAAAAGCGATAAGTCTTGGAGCTGAATATTATATGGTAAAACCATTTGACATTGATCTTTTGATTCAAAGGATTAGAGAAATCAAGAATTTTAAACCAAGAAATTCAAACAATTTTACATTAAGGGAGCCAAAAAGAACACCTTACATAAATGTCAATTCGGATAAAGCAGAAGATAATTTAGAAGCCTTAGTTACAAATATTATCCATGGCGTGGGAGTTCCTGCGCACATTAAAGGATATCAATACTTAAGGGAAGCTATTATTATGGTTGTAAATGATATTGAGGTTATAAATCAAATTACAAAAAGTCTATATCCACAAATAGCTCAAAAGTTTTCAACTACACCATCAAGAGTTGAACGTGCAATTAGGCATGCAATTGAAGTTGCGTGGGGTAGAGGAGAGATGGATTTGATGGAAAATATCTTTGGTTACACTGTTTCAGCAGCTAAAGGAAAGCCTACGAATTCGGAATTTATAGCAATGATTGCTGATAAGTTGAGGCTTGAACTTAAGAGTGCATAAAAAATAAAAAGCAGTAGATGTTAGATCTATTGCTTTTTTATTATAAAATTTTCAATTCAAATTAAAATTAAACACAGGTAACAAATATATAAACAAAAAAGTATAAAAAGCAGCAAAAACACCATGCAAAAATTTACCCAAAATATAAGGCTTAATAGACAGATCAGATTTAGATACAATACTAAGAACCTGAAGCAAAACTGAAATGCCACCAAAACCAAGTAGAAAAGCAGTAAAAATAATATTTAAAGAAATATTTTTAAGTTTAACTAATGAAATCATATTAATACCATTTGTAATTTCAAATATACCGTTAAACATAGAAGATATAATTTCGGAAGGAATATTAAAAGTATTACATATTGGTAAAAATATAGTACAAATTAAATTTGTTATACCACTAACATTTAAAATAGATATTATAACAGAAAATAAAACTACAAAGCCACCAATCATAAGAATGGTAGAAATTGAAGATTGAATACTATTTCCTAATATTTCGCCTAAATTTGATATAGTAACATTTTGAAGTTTATTATCATATTTAGAAACATTATATGTAATCTTTTTTGTGTCAAGATTTTTCTTCCAAAATTTAAATATCATACCAACTGTAATACATCCCAAGATATGAGTTGTGATAAGCAAAAGACCGATTAGCCAGTTACCAAATAAGCTAATGCCAACGGTTCCAATTATAAATAATGGACCTGAATTATTAGTAAAGCTAAGCAATCTTTCACATTCTTCTTTGGTGCAAATATTATTATTTCTAAAATTTACAGCAATTTTAGCTCCGAACAGGATAGCCACTTAGCCATCCCATAATTAGTGCAAAACTTCCTTCACCAGAAATATTAAATAGAGGTTTCATTATTTTCTTGAAAAATCTGCCAAAAACGTATGGGATTTTAGTATTAGATAAAGCTTCTGTAACAATAAAAAATGGAAGAAGGGAAGGGACAACAGAATTGGCCCATAATTTAAGTCCAGATTTTGCAGCTTGTATATTTGAATTGGAAAATAAAATCAGACATATGAGAAATATAAGAAAAATAAGTGATAATACATTTCTTTTTATTTTAAAAACAAAAAACCTGAATTTTTTCATATAAAATCCCTTTCAGTAAATACATTAATTAATATAATTTTTATTCTATATTTTAAAATTTATGATAAAAAACAACTTAAAGACAGCTATCTTTAAGTTGTTTTTGTTACTGAACAGAATTTTCTAATTTTGATGAGTTAGATTCTGAAGTTGTATTTTTTGAAGTAGAAGATTCTGTTTTATTATTAGACGTATTTTGATTTTTATCACTAGATGCAGAGTTTGTTGTAGTAGTATTTGGTGTAGTTTTATTAACTGATGTGTTTTGATCTATTTTGTCGTCATTTTTTTCTTGTTTTGTAGATTGGTTAGAAGATGGGGAAGTGGTTGTTTTATTATTATGTTCTTCTTCTTTTTTAGTGGTATTTTGAGTTGTTGTAGTATTTTTACTTTCCGGACTAGAATTTTGTTTAGTAGTTGATTTATTAGAATTTAAGCTACTTCCTGAATGCTGAGTACAATTTCCAGGAACTGTTCCTTTTAAAAAGTATTCTGTAAAAGTATTAGGACAACTTGAATTTGCAACCTTACCAGAATCTCTACAAATTGTTGCAGTTACAACACCATTTGTCTTTTCAAATCTTTTACCAGGTAAATTTGAATGAATGTCTTTCATAACACTAGACCAAATTAATCCAGCAGGATTTTTTCCATTGAAATTGATACTTTCATTCATATCAAATCCAAACCAACAAACAGCTGTATAGTAAGGAGTAAAGCCACAAAGCCATCTATCATAATTTTCATTTGTAGTACCTGTTTTAGCTGCAACATCCATTCCAGAAATAGCACAATATGTAGCAGTTCCAGAACTTCCTGTAACAGGTTCTGTAAGTAGCTGTTTTAAAATATATGCAGAATCTTTAGAAATTACACGTCTTTTCTTTTGTTTTGATTTTAAAATAGTTCCATTTGAATGTGAATCTATTTTAGTATAGAAAGTAGGCTCTATATAAACACCGGTCATTTGCTATACAAGCATAAGCTCCTGCAAATTCTAAAGGTGATATACCTTCATCAAGTCCACCAAGAGAAAGAGAAAGGTTTACATCTTTATCATTTAATGTTGTAATTCCCATTTTCTTTAAATATTTTATAGATACTTGTGGGGTAAGTTGTTCCATAATTTTTACAAAAGGTATATTTTGTGAAGATTCTACAGCTTGTCTTAATGTAATTGAACCTTTGTAATTATCATAATCTACAGGGGAGTAAGATTCTCCATTATAATCTATAAAAGTAGTTGGTTCATCAGCAAAAACAGTTACATTAGTAATAAGTCTTTTCTCAATTGCAGGGGCAAGTACAGCTATGGGTTTCATACTAGAACCAGTTTGCCTTTTCATTTGAGTTGCTCTATTAAAACCTCTAGAACTTGTTTTTTCTCCTAAACCACCATTACATGCTACAACATATCCAGTTGATTGATCAATAATAACCATAGCAGATTGAGATGTATCAGTACCATTTGTTGATTTTAATATGTATTTTTTATTTTTACATTCATTTTCAACATCTTTTTGAATACTGCTAATTTGAGTGCTATATATGCTACTATTAGACATATAAAAATAATTTGTTGCAAAATCTTGAGATATATGTTTTTGCTTAGAAAAGTCAGATACAATTTCATTAAACAATGCATCTGTATGATATGAGTTTACAGAAGAATTATTATTAAGATTGCCTTTACTAAATTTTAGTTCATTATCTACTTTATTTACCGCTTCATCATATTGTTCTTGAGAGATATATTTAAGTTCTAACATTTTATTTAAAACAGTTTTAGTCCTTTTACTAATTTTTTCTGACTTATCAGAATCAGAAAATGGGTTATAAGAATTAGGTGAATTATTAATTCCGGCTAAAAAAGCACATTGGGCTAAATCAAGATTATCAAGATCAGTATTAAAATAATAAAGAGCCGCTTCTTTAACACCATAAACATTAGGACCAGTATAAATAATATTTAAATAAGCATTTAAAATTTCATCTTTAGAAAAACTAGCATCTAAAACAAGAGCATAAAACCATTCTTTAACTTTTCTAGATATTGTATTAGAGCTATCGCCAGTTAAGTTTTTAACCAATTGTTGAGTAATTGAACTTCCACCAAAAGAAGAAGAACCTCTTTTTAAAACATAAGAAAATACAGCAGCAGTAGTTCTTTTAATATCAACCCCGTGATGCTTATAAAAACGTTGATCTTCAATTGCTATATAGGCGTTTTTTAAATCATCAGGAATATCTGTTAGATTAACATTTTGACGATTTCTCTCAGTTCCTATTTTAGAAATAGTTTCTTTATTAGAATCAAATACTACAGACGGAGCATTTGAAAACATTTCTTTAGCAAGAGTTTTAAATGTATAAGCCTTGTATGCTAAAAATGAAATTAGTGCTAATAAGGTCAATATTAAAGCGAAAATTATAAATTTAATAAAACGACTTTTGAAAGTTTTTTTATTATCTTTTTCTTCTTTTTCATTTTTTTTGTTATTTTTCTTAGAAATTTTTTCTTTACTATGTTTCATCAAAAGCACCTTTCTATTGTATATTATTTTTCTTCTTTTGTTTTAGTAGGGCAAATATTCTTTAATAATATACCTAGACCTACTAAAGCAAAAGCAAAAGTTAAAATTGTTCCGAAAACAGGTATTAATTGTAATAATTTATAAGCAAGACAAATTACTAAAATAGATAAAACAGTCATTAAAGTAATATTTGAATTAGTATACTTTTGAGTTATTTTCTTAGCTAGTAGCTTAGCTAAAATAATAACTACAATACTTGATGCAACTATTAATGCTGAAATGTAAAGAGCAATTAATAAAACTGTTAAACTTAAAGTTACTTCAGACATTAGTAGTAAAGTAGCTAAAATAGGAGTTACAATTAAACCAATTAATCCATATAATAAATATTTTGGCAAAATCTTAAAGAATTCCAAATCAGAATCCATAAATTTAATTTTTAACCATTTTGATATTGCAAAAACAACTAAAGCTAAAACTATAAAAGAAATTAAAGACATTACAAAATCTTTAGCTTTAAAGCTTGTTTCTTCATCATCTGTAGAAACTATGGTATAAGAAGTTTTTCCTTTAACCATATTGTCAGAAATACTTACTTGTTCTTTAGAAGAATAATTTAAGTCTCCATTAATAGAAGCCGAATCTGTAAATTTTAAATCATCTGATGATATATTTGCATTTCTATAAATATTACCACTTAAAGTAGATTTATTTGATGCAGAAAATAGATCTAAATCAATAGTTCCTGTAAAATTTAATTCTTTAGAAACATTATACACATTAGATCCAATAGAACCATCAATAGATAAAGAATATGAAGTATTAAATAATGATCCTTGAATATTTGCACTATTTAAAACATTTACAGAAGATGCAAGAACAAATACATTTCCGTTTACAGTAGATGAAATATTAACTGTTCCTGATGTACAAATAAATACATCTCCGTCTACTGGATTACTTAAATTAACGTCATCTGAACCTGCATAAAAATAATTCTTTTGAACTGAATTTTCTTCAATTTGATCGCTAGATGCATTATCAAGTAAAGCAATTTGATCATCATAATTAACATTATTTTCGCTTTCGGCATTAGATATTAAATTAAAACTAAAACCAAGCAAAAATACTATAAAAATAATTAAAGATTTTTTTAATATATTTTTCATAAATATATATCCTCCTTTTAATAAAATTTACTTAAATATATAGTTTTTTTATATAGATGTCAAGTTGATTTTTACAAGTATTTGTTATATAATAGGGGATGTTTTGGAGGAGTTAAATGAAAAATATAAAAGATTATAATTTAGAAGAATTAAAACAAGAACTTATAAATTTAGGAGAAAAACCATTTAGAGCAGAACAAATATTTAAATGGATTTATAAAGAAAATGTAACATCATTTGATGAAATGACAAATCTATCATTAGAATTGAGAGAAAAATTAAAAAACAACTATACTTTATGTATTTTTAACATATTAAAAAAACAAGTAGCATCTGATGGAACAATAAAATATTTATTTGATGTATTAGACTCAAATGCAATAGAAACAGTTTTAATGAAATATCATCATGGATATAGTTTATGTGTATCATCACAAATAGGATGTAAAATGGGATGTAAATTTTGTGCATCTACTGGAATAGCATTTGCAAGAAGTTTAACATCAGGTGAAATAGTAGAAGAACTTTTAGCAGTAGAACGAGATGAAAATATAAAAATATCAAATGTCGTATTTATGGGAATTGGTGAGCCATTAGATAACTACGACAATGTTGTAAATGCCATTAGAATAATAAATAACCCAAAAGGAATAAATATAGGAGCACGCCATATAAGTGTATCTACTAGTGGATTAGTTCCTATGATTTATAAATTAGCAGAAGAAAACATTCAATGTACATTATCTATTTCACTACATGCAACAACAGACGAAAAAAGAAGTAGCATGATGCCAATAAATAATAGATATAATATAGAAGAATTAATGAAAGCATGTAAAGACTATATAGCTAAAACAAACAGAAGAATATCATTTGAATATGCCTTAGCAAAAGACAATAATGATAACCTAGAAGATGCAAAGGCACTTGTTAAGTTACTTAAAGGAATGATTTGTCATGTAAACCTAATACCAATAAACAAAATCGAAAACGGAAAATTTGATAAAAGTTCAAATGAAAACATTCTAAAATTTAGAGATTATTTAAATGACCATGGAATTGTTGCAACAGTCAGAAGAGAACTTGGATCTGATATAGATGCAGCATGTGGACAACTAAGAAGAAAAAATTTGTAACCGTCTCCCAAATTCCCATTTGGGGACGGAGTTTTCAGGGGAAAATAACTACCAAGTTTTTTCTAAATCTAATAATTTTTTTAAACTAAGCCCAAAATTTAAAAATTCGCTTGCAAAGATTGAAGCTATAAATCCTTTTATTCCAAAAATAGGAACAAAAAAGAAAATAAAACTAATGCTAACTAATAAATCGATAATATTAATAAAAAGAACATTAACTTGAGCATCTAGTCCTTTTAAGATACTGTCAACAACAATATCAACATACATAAAAGGAATAAGAGGAGCAAACATTTTTATATAAATTCCAATCGTTACATCATGATATATTAATTCGCCCAATTTATTTCCAAATATGATAAATAAAATTGTAAGTAATAAAGCAAATAAAAATGAACCAACTATTAATTTATCAGAATATTTTTTTATTTTTATATAGTCTTTTTTTACATAATATCTAGAAAATTCTGGAATCAAAAGACCAGAAACAGCTGTTAAAAACGTTGCTGGAAATAATACAATTGGCATGGCCATTCCTGTAATTGTTCCATATTCGGCAAGAGCTGTTTCGCAATTTATACCATTTTTTTCCAAGCTGGACGGAATAATTAATTGCTTTATAGTTGAAAGTCCAGAACGTATATATGATGTAAAAGCAACAGGAAGCAGTATTCTAAAAATTCTATGTAGAAAATTATTGTTACTTGGTTTTATAATATTATTGTCGACTTTGTGATTCAAATCAAACATAAATACAAAAATATTGTATGTAAAGGAACATACTTCTGATAATACATCTCCAAGTATTAATGCAAAACATATATTTTCAATACTTCCTGTTGGTATATATTTTTTTAATAGAAAAACAGTTATTATAATTTTAGCAACATATTCTAAAAAATTTGCAAGTACAGATTTATAAACTCTTCTTACAGCTGTAAAATATCCAGATATACTACTAGATATTGCAATCATAGGAAGTGCAATTGAAATTAGATATACAACAGAATTTTCTACTTTACTGTGAAAACATATTCTAGAAATTGAAGATGCATTTAAACAAAATATTATGCAAGCAATAAATCCAAATGATATACTAATTAAGATACATTTTATGATGGATTTTTTAATACCATAATTATTTCCAAGGGCTAGTTCTTCTGATACTATACGAGTAGATGTTATATTTATTCCGAGAAGCGGCTAAAGTTATACCAAACATATATGCGGTCATTATTAATTGAAAAACCCCAAGAGCTTCTCTTTCTATTTTATTAGAAACATATATATTAAATATAAGTCTTATTATTTGTAAAAATAGTGAACTTCCAACCATTAGAAGTGAGTTTAAGATA
>CAJKVH010000016.1 GCA_905203305.1 uncultured Eubacteriales bacterium | reverse complement strand
TATCAAAACCATCATCTTGGTAATTGTTCATTTGGTTTTCTAATTCGCTTAATGCTGATAGTTCTTCTGCTTGTGATTGTTTTGTTTTTTCTTTTGCCTCAGCTGCTCTTTTTAATATCCCATTTTGCCCTGTTAGCATAGAAATTGATATTCCTGCTAATATTATTAGTATAATCACTGTTACAACTAATGCTATTAAAGTTATTCCGTTATTGCTTTTAAGTATTTTTTTACTTTTTTTCATCAGTATCTTCCTCCTTCTACTAAATGTGTATTAATTATACACGCTAACATCAAAAAAATAATTATATTTTCATTTAATTACCTACGTGTATTAGCAATACACATTGTATCATAAAAAATATTGTAAAATCAATAGGTATTTTGAAATTTTTACTTTTTTATTGTAACTAAAGGTTATAAAAATACTTGTACCACATACATATAAAGTTTATTATCCCCATTAATGTTTTTCTAGCTCTTTACTTATTAAAATTTAAGTTCTTTCATATTATTTATATCTAAACTAATCTTTTTATAAACCTCATCAACAGTACATGAAATAGTATCCTCAAACGAATATCCTAAAGTATTTAATATATTTTCTATATCGTTTTTATCGCTTCCTTCAATTTCAATATATGGTGATAATTTAGGCCATGTGTCAATATCTATCTCATGCTCATTTAAAATAAATTTTTCTCTTCTTTTTTCTTGATAACTTCTATACGAAAAGCCTAATCCTTCAAGCAATTCATTTGTTTCTTCAAAAGAATTTACTTCTATTTCTGTTTCTTGCATTTGTTGAATATTTGATTCATTATCCTTTAAAATATGTTTTATTGTTAAAGTTGTTTTTTCTTTTATCTCTTTGTTTTCTTTTTTCTCAATAGTTTTTCGTAATCTGACCCATTTTTTTGGAGTAGATTTATACCTATTTATAAATTCGTTTAATTCTTTACTATTTAATATTCCTAATATTTGTTGTTTTTCTAGGGTAAATATATCTAATAACTTATTGATTTTAAAATTTCTTTTTAAAAAATTAATTTCTTCATTTTTTAATAATTCATCTATTTCTTGAAAAAGATTTTTTATTTTGTTTATTATTTCTTCTTTATCAATATTTAAAATTTTTACCTCTAACTCCATACTACTCATATTACATTTCTCTCCTTTATGTTCATACTATATCGCAATTCAACAATTTTTTCATAGCATTTTACAAATATTTCCAAACATATTTCTACCTTAAATTATATTTATTAATATTATATATTGTAGCAAATCCATTTTCATCTTTTACTTTCTCTAGAAATACTATTCCATCTAAATGATCACATTCATGTTGAACTAATCTTGCAAAAAATCCATGCAGCTGTTTTATTATTTGATTACCATTTTCATCATAATATGTTAATTCTATATTTTTGTATCTTTCCACTTTACCTCTAATACTAGGTACACTCATGCATCCTTCATATTGTATATCTGTTGCTTTTGATATTTCTCTCCAAATAGGATTTATCATTGCTATTACAGGTATTTCTTCTACATCATTATATTTAATATTCTCTTTTTTAGCACCTACTACAATTATTCTCTTATTTATACCTATTTGTGGTGCAGCAATTCCTAATCCAGTACCAAATTCTAATGTTGACTTTAAATCTTCTATAATGTCTAAAATCTTTTCATTTATATTTTCTATGTCTACTTCGTCGCTTGTTTTATTCAAAATAGGATCTCCAACTTCTCTGATTTTTAAAACTTTCCCCATATTTTCTACCTTTCTGAACTATTTTCCAAATTTATTTAACATATTTGCAATTAATTCATCTTGTTTATATTCTTCAAAATTATAACTATTTTTACTATTCCTTTTAATGCTTTCATTGTATCATTTGCGAATGAAAATAACAAGTATTTTAATAAAACTTTGAAATATTGTTATAAAATTTATTATTTCATATAATATCCATTCTTTATCTCTAAAATATATTGTTTTTATTCCATTTTGTCCTGTTCGCATAGAAATTGATATTCCTGTTAATATTATTAGTATAACCACTGTTATAACTAATAATATTAAAGTTATACTGTTATTGCTTTTAAGTTTTTTTACTTCTATTTAATGTGTATTAATTATACATTTTTGCATTTTTTTTAATAATTATATTTTTATTTAATTATCTGCGTGTATTAACAACACTCATTGTATCATAAAAAATATTGTAAAATTAATATGTATTTTAAAATTTTTACTTTTTTGTGGAGGCTCTATGAAAAAATTCAATAATTGTCGTAATGTAATCGGTTCAACTATAAAAAAGTACCGTGAGTTAAGGCATTTCACAAAAACAGAATTATCTCATAAATTAGAACTATTAGGAATCGAACTTGATAGATTTGAACTTTATAAAATAGAAGTTGGAAAAACATCAGTTAAAGATTTTGAGCTAATAGGTCTATGTATTGTTTTAGATATCGACTTTATGGAACTGAAAAAAATAGTTGAAAATTATGAATAAAACCAACAATATATTTTTTTAATACATTGTTGGTTTTATTCATTATCTTAAATATATTTTTGCTATATTTTCTGCCGTCTTTATTCCATCCATTGCAGCTGACATTATTCCTCCTGCATAGCCTGCACCTTCTCCTGCTGGATATATTCCTTTTATATTGCTTTCGCCTTCAAGATTTCTTACAATTCTTACAGGTGAAGATGTCCTTGTTTCAATTGCTGCTAAAATTGTATCATCATCTGCAAAACCTTTTATTTTCTTGTCAAAATTTCTAAAAGCTTCTTTCAATGCATCTATCATAAATTCTGGTAATATTTCCTGTAAGTTCGAAAGTTCATATTTTCCTTTAATTACTGGTTTCAACCCATTAATCTCCATAGATTTTTTATTTTCAAAAAAGTCTTTTAATGTTTGGATTGGTATTTTTCCATTGCCTAGTTTATAAGTTTTTTCCTCTAATTTTTCTTGAAATTCTAATCCACCAAAAATCTTATTTTCAAAGTCTTCTGGTGAAACTGTTACAACAATTGCTGAATTTGCATTTTTCTCATCTCTATCAAAATTGCTCATTCCATTTATAGCTAGTCTTTTTTCTTCTGATGAAGCATTTACAACAAAACCGCCTGGACACATACAAAATGAATATACTCCCCTTCCATTACTTGCATGATATGTTAATTTATATGATGCTGGTGGAAGTAAATTTTTAGCATTTCCATATTGAGCATAATTAATTTTTTCTTGACTATGCTGAACTCTTACACCTACTGCAAATGGCTTTGATTCCATAAATAGTCCCTTTTCTTTTAATAACCTAAATGTATCTCTTGCACTATGTCCTATCGCTAATATTAATACCTCTGTATCTATTTTTTCGCTATTATTTATTTCTATGCTTTTTATACTAGAGTTTTGAATTTCAACATTTGTTAAACATGAATTGTATCTTATTTCTCCACCCATTTTTATAATTTCATTTCTTAAATTTATTATTACATCTCTTAATAAATCTGTTCCAATATGTGGTTTATTTATATATAAAATTTCTTCAGGAGCTCCCATGTTAACAAATATTTCTAATACTTTTTTGTTTCTATAAAATTTGTCTTTTACCAATGTGTTTAATTTTCCATCTGAAAAAGTTCCAGCTCCACCTTCTCCAAATTGTACATTTGAGTTTTTATTTAAAATTCCCTCTTTCCAAAATTTTTCTACTGTTTTTACTCTATTTTCAACTTTTTCTCCACGTTCTATGATAAGAGGCTTATAACCATGTTTTGCAAGCATGTATGCTGAAAATAAACCAGCAGGTCCAGCACCTATAATTATAGGCCTATTTTTCATCTTTTCTTTTCCTGTAATTTTAAATTCGTACTTTTCTTCTGGTGCTTTTAATATATCTTTTGATTTTATTTTCTTTAAAATCTCATTTTCGTTTTCTACTTCTACATCTATTTCATAACTATACATTATTTTTTCTTTTTCTCTTGCATCTACGGATTTCTTTATAATTTTATAGTTTTTTATTTTTTCTTTATTAATCTTTAATTTCTTAGAACATACTTTTAATATATCATCATCTTTGGCATCTATTTTTACATTTATTTGCCTTAACCTGATCATTTTTTCCTCCTTATATATGGCTTCCTGCTATAATTCCTGTAATCCATGCCCATTCTAAATTATATCCGCCACAATCTCCATCTACATCTAAAAGTTCACCTGTAATAAATAATCCTTTTTGCTTTTTCGATTCCATTGTGTTTACATCTATTTCTTCTATTGGAACACCGCCTGTACATACTTGAGCTTTATCAAATGAATTTGTGCCAGTAATATTTAAAATAAATCCTGTCATGTTTTTTGCTAAATTCTTTTTACTTATATCACTTAAATTTTTCCATTTTTCTATTTCATTTATATTTGATAATTTTAATAAAACTTTTGCTAATTTGTAATTTAAAATTCCTTCTAGTTCTTCTAGTATATTTCTGTCTTCTAAAACTCTATCTCTTTTTTCCATCCATTTTATGAATTCATCTTCATTTTTTATATTTAGTCCATTTAAGAAGTTTATTTTTACTTCTTCTTTTTTATTTTTTTCTAATCCAGTCGACACTCTTCCACTTAAATTAAATACACATATTCCGCTTATTCCGTAATTTGTAAGCTGAATTTCTCCTACTTCTGATGCTATTTTTTTACCGTTTTCAAATAAAAATATAGATACATCAGATCTTACACCTTCCCATTCTTTAAAAAATTTTCCATTTGCTTTTAGTTGAACAAGTGCTGGCATTGGCTTATTTATAGAATGTCCAAATTTTTTACATAGTTCGTATCCAATTCCATCTGATCCTGTTTTGGGAGCTGCTTTTGAACCAGTAGCTAATATAACTAAATCTGCTAATATTTTTTCTTTAGATTTAGTTATTATTTCAAATTTCTCTCCTTTTTTTACTATATCTATTACTTCTTCAGATGTTTTGATATTAACTTTTTGCTTAGTTGCTTCTAATATTAATGCTCTTTGCATACTTGAAGCTTGATTTGAAAATGGATAATAATATCCATTTTTTATTTTAGCCTTAATTCCTATTTTTTCAAAGAAATTTAATGCTTCCTCTTTATTTTTTGCACTCAAAACTTCTTCTATTTTTTTCATTTCAGAGCCTCTATAATGTTCAATTGATTGATCTTCATTCCAAAAGTTACATCTTCCATTTCCTGTTGCTAGGATCTTTTTGCCACATATCTCGTTTTTCTCTACCAATATAACTTCATCATATCTTTTTTTAGCATATATTGCTGCAACTAGTCCTGATGCTCCAGCACCTATTACTACTACTTTTTTCAAAATTTCATCTCCTTAGAATATTTTTTATGTTTTTTGCTAAAACTTCAAATATAAATTTTTATTTTTGTGTACTAACATGTGTCTTAAGGTATGTTTAAATAGACTATTTTCGACATTTTTCTTGCTATACTTTTTTATATATCAAAATAATTGAGGTGATTTTTATAATGACATTATCAGATGCTGTTCGCAAACGTATACGCTATTATTTAGATAAAAATAAAATGTCTATTTGGGCTTTATTTAAAGCTTCTGGAATACCACGTTCTACTTTATGTGCTTTTATGAATGGCACAACAGAACTTATAAAACTAGATACTTTATTACACGTTTGTGAAGGATTTAATATAACTTTATTAGAATTTTTTGATGATCCTATTTTTAATGATGTAGAACAAGATTAATTCTAAAAATAAATATCTTTTCGATTTATTTCGAAAAGATATTTTTTATACTTCTTTTGCTTGTACAATTACCCTTTGTTTACTATCATCTGTACATGTTATAAGTGTTACAACCTTTTTACCATTTGTTATTTGGCTTGTACAGCTTGTGTCTGATGGATCTACCGTGTATTTATCATAAACTGAATATTTTAAAGTTGTTTTATTCACGTCTGTTATTTCTATAATATCTCCAACCTTTAGTGTTGGAACTTTACTAAAGAATCTTTTGTTTCTATAATTATGTCCTGCTATACAAAGATTTCCGACTTGGTTTGGATTACTTCCCCAGAATTTACATACAGAAACTTTTAATAAACTATCACTTGTTTCAGATAATATTGGATAATCAACATTTATTGATGGTATACTTATTGTTCCAACTGTTTCATATGTTTTACCGTCTGATGCTTTGTATTTATCAGTAGTATTTGTATATGATGCTGTCTGAATTCCACCATCTCCTTGGCTGCCATTTTTCTCTATATTTTCTTGATCCTCGTCTGTTCCATCTAATGCCACAATCCATGCATCACTATCACTTTTCATTGTTGTATCATCATTTTCCATTCCTGATAGTATGTCCTGTGATAAATCTGCAAGTTTATTTCTATCATATTCTGAATATGTATAAAAAGAAAATAATATTACAATTAACATTATTGATATTATAAAATTTAATCTATACATTTTCTTTTTCTTTTTTAATTCTGGAGTTATATATAATTTTTCAGTAACTAGAATTTGATTCATATATACCTCCTCTTCTCATTATTTATATTCCTATTATATCATCTTTTAAGTTAAATTAAAAGGGCTATTTTTAATTATTTGTCTTTCTTTATATTATCGCAAAAATAATTACTAATTCTTGCAAAATCTTCTATTGTTAGTTTTTCTGCTCTTATATCTTCTTTTAAATTTAGAGTTTTTAATAATTTTGCACCTTCTTCTTTTGATGCAAACACTCCTGTGTTTACTAATGCATTTATTAATGTTTTTCTTCTTTGCATAAATGCACTTTTTATTATATTGAAAAATACTTTTTTATTTTCTACTTTTACTGCTGGCTCTTTTCTTAATTTTAAAGATATTACTTCTGATGTAACCTCTGGCATTGGCACAAAAGATGTATTTTCTACTTCTCTTATTTTTTCAGGTTCACAGTAGTAAAAAACAGTATAAGTAATTGCTCCTGTATTTTTGCCACTAGGTATTTCTATTAACCTATCTGCTACTTCTTTTTGGATCATTACTGTTATACTTTCAATGTCTAAATTTTCTTCTAATAATTTCATTATTATTGGTGTCGTTATATAATATGGTAAATTTGCTACTATTTTTACATTTTGTATTTCATTTTCTTTTTTCTCTTTTTCAATTAAACTATTTAAATCTATTTTTAATACATCTTCATTTATAATTTCAATATTATTATATGCTATAAATCTATCATTTAAGATTTGTATCATTTTTTTATCTAATTCTATACATATAACTTTTTTTGCTTTTTCCACCAATAATGCTGTCATGCTTCCAAGTCCTGGTCCTATTTCAATTACTAGATCGTTTTTAGTTATATTTGCACCATTTACAATATCTTCTATAACAGTATCATCTATTAAAAAGTTTTGTCCTAAATTTTTATTTGCTTTTATTTTATATTTTTTCATTAAATATTTTGTTTCTTCTAATACACTCATTTTCTTACCTCTGTACAATATTTTACTATAATTTTGCCATTAAATCAACAATTTATGTCAACATTTTTTAAGTGTATTAATTTATACCTATTTTTTTCTATATAAATTTCTATTACATCAAATCTTATTTCTTGCTTTTCTAAATTATTCTTATATAAATAATATTTAGCTGCTTTATATAAATGCTTCTTTTTTTGATTATCTACAGCTTCTCTTGGTTTTCCAAAACATAAATTACTTCTTGTTTTTACCTCTACAAATACATATTCATTTTTTTCTACAGAAACAATATCAATTTCGCCTTCTCTTGCCCTAAAATTTTTATCGATTACACTATAACCACATTTTCTTAAATATCTTTCACTTAATTTCTCTCCGATATCTCCTAATTCCTTTTTATTAATTTTACTCACCTCTTATATACATATTCCCCGGTAATCTTTCTATTTTACCATCTAATTCTAAAATAGTTATTTCCGAAATAATTTCTTTAATATTTTTGTTAGATAATTTTACTATATCGTCTATATTTATAGGATCTTCTTTTATCAATTTTAATATTTCATTTTCTTCTTCTTTTTCTTCAGGCTTTTCTAATTCTATTTTATGTAAAAATTCATAATTTTTTATAATATCTTCTGGCGAAGTTACAAGTTTTGCAAAATCTTTTATTAGTTTATTTGTTCCTATACTTTTCGAATTATCTAAGCTTCCAGGAATACAAAATACATCTCTTTTTTGATTTTTCGTAAGTCTTGCTGTTACGCTTGTCCCACTTCTATATGCTGCTTCTACAACCAAACATCCAATAGAAATTCCACTTACTATTCTATTTCTTTCTAAGAATTTTTTAGATTTTGCTTCTTCATAAGGCTCATATTCTGAAATAACACATCCTCCATTTGAAATTATCTCTTCATATAATTTTATATTTTCTTTTGGATATATGTTTTTCAATCCTGATGGTAAAACTGCAATTGTTTTTCCGCCTTCTTTTATTGCCTCTTTATGCGCAATTAAGTCTATTCCAATTGCCATTCCACTTACTATTTTAAGGTCATATTTTACTAATTCTTTTACAAATTTTTTACACCATTTTTCTCCATATTTTGTATTTTTTCTGCTTCCTACCACTGCTATACAATTAGAATTTAATATTCTTTCATCACCTTCAACATATAGCTTTTTAGGCGGATTTTCTATTTTTCTTAAAACTCTCGGATATTCCTTTTCATTTATATCTATTATTTTCAATATTTACTCCTCCAATATTCTCTGTCTAAAACTCTATATTGAATTGCTTCTGCTATATGTTTCTTCATTATGTTTTCTTCTTCATCTAAGTCTGCAATCGTTCTTGCTAACTTTAATATTCTTGAGTATGCTCTTCCACTAAGTCCGAATTTTTCAAAAACCTTTTGCAATAGTTCTTTTGACTCATTATCTATTTTGCAATATTTTTCAATAAGCTTAGGTGTTAATTCCGAGTTTGAATATATTTCTAAATTGCTATATCGTTCATTTTGAATATTTCTTGCTACATCTACTCTTTTTTTTATTCTTTCTGATGTTTCACTATTTTCTTTTGAACTTATCTTTTTATAGTTAACTTGTTTCACTTCAATTTGCAGATCTATTCTATCTAGAAGTGGTCCACTTATTTTTGATAAATAATTATTTATTGAACTTTCAGAGCATCTACACCTATTATCATCTGATCCATAATATCCACATCTACATGGATTCATACTTGCAATAAGCATAAAATTTGACGGATATGTAACAACTGAATTTACCCTACTTATTGTTACTTTTCTGCTTTCTAAAGGACCTCTTAATACCTCTAATGTATTTTTCTTAAACTCTGGAAGTTCGTCTAAAAACAATACTCCTAAATGTGCTAAACTTATTTCCCCTGGCTTTGGATTTCTTCCGTCCTCCCATTATAGCTGTTTCCGAGCTTGTATGATTTGGGTTTCTAAATGGTCTTTTATTTATTAAACCATTTATACATTCTTTTTCTCCTGATATGCTATGAATTTTAGTTATTTCTAGTGCTTCTTTAAAAGTTAAATCAGGCATAATTGTAACTATTCTTTCAGCAAGCAAGCTTTTTCCTGCACCTGGTGGTCCAATTAACAAACAGTTATGCATTCCCGCAACTGCAATTTCTAAAGCTCTTTTTGCATTTTCTTGACCTTTTACTTCCGAAAAATCAATATTATAATTATCTATATTTTCTAAATTTAGATTTTGTTTTATATGTCTTTCTATTTTCTTTTCATCTTTTAGATATTTAATTACATCTAATAAATTATTTACTGGTATTATGTCTAAATCTTTTACAATTGATGCTTCCATTACATTTTCTGTTGGCAGAATAACTCTTTTTATTCCTAAATTTTTTGCTTCTATACACATAGGTAAAATTCCATTCACCCAATTAATGCTACCATCTAATGAAAGTTCTCCTAAAAAAATTGTACTTTCAAAATTTTCTATTTTAATTTTTCTTATTTCTCCCATTGCTATTAATATTCCAATAGCTATTGGCAAATCCAGATGAGTTCCTTCTTTTCTTTTATCTGCTGGTGCTAAATTTACTATTATTTTTCTACTTGGAAAATCTATATTAGAATTTTTTATTGCTGTTCTTACTCTTTCTTTAGCTTCTTTTACTCTAATATCTGGAAGACCAACTATTTCAAAGTTTGGAAGACCTCCTGCTACATCTGATTGAATTTCTACTAAATATCCATTTAATCCATCTAAAGACATACTTTTAATTTTTGATAACAAATATTTATCCTCCTTTTTTTGTAATATTATTGATTTTTGTTTTAATTTACTATAAAATAATTGTGAAAATTTAACATTTCATAATTTAAAACTAAAAAGAAAATGGTGATTATTATGAACAAGAAAAATAAAAAACTTGCGAAAAAAGTAAAAAATAAAATAATAAAATCTAAAACAGATGATAAAATTGCAAAATTAAAAAGTAATATGAATATAGAAAATGTTGTTTCATCAAAAAAATTAAAAATAGCTTTAATTGTGGTTGTTGTTTTGCTTATTCTACTTATTGGTAGACTATTTTATTTACAATTAATAAATGGTTCTTACCTTTCTACTCTTGCAACAAAACAACAAACAACCAGTGAAACAATTAGCAGTAAAAGAGGAAATATATATGATTCAACAGGTGCTTCTCTTGCAATAAGCGAAACTGTTGATACAATATCTGTAAATCCTTCAAAATTAAAAAGTAAAATTCATTCTGATTCAAATGAATTAAAAGAATTGATTGCTAAAAAACTCTCTGAAATATTTGAATTAAATTACGATGAAACTTTACAAAAATTAAATAATGCTTCATCTTCTGTAACTATTGCAGAAAAAGTTGAAGAAGATAAAGTTACAACTTTAAAATCATGGATATCTGATAATAAAATAACAGCTGGAATTAACATTGATGAAGATTCAAAAAGATACTATCCTTATGGAACTTTAGCTTCTCAAGTAATAGGTGCTTGTGGAACTGATAATCAAGGCTTAGCTGGAATAGAATCTTCTTATAATTCTATTCTAAAAGGAACATCTGGCGAAGTTGTAATGTCAACTGATGCTTCTCAAAGTGAAATTCCCAATTCACAAGAGTCTTTTATCCCTGCTGAAAATGGATATAATTTAACTCTTACTATAGATGTAAATATTCAATCTATTGTTGAAAAATACTTAAAACAAGCTGTAGAGGAAAATTCATGTTTAAAAGGTGGAAACTGTATAATTATGAACCCACAAACAGGCGATATTTTAGCTATGGCATCTTATCCAGATTATGACCTAAATAGCCCATTTACTCCAACATCTTTTTATGCTGATAATTGGGATTCTTTATCTAGTAAAGATAAATCTTCTAGAATATATAAAATGTGGTCTGTACGTTCTGTTTCTGAAACTTATGAACCAGGATCAGTTTTTAAATTAATTACAGCTTCTGTAGCTCTTGAAGAAAATATTACAAAAACAGATATAGCAAATGATTTTTATTGTAATGGTTTTGAAACAGTTGCAGATAAAACAATTCAATGTTGGTACTATCAGGCACCATATTATAAAAAACATGATGGTGAATCTTTAAGAGAAGCATTAATGGATTCTTGTAACCCTTCTTTTATTCAACTTGGAAAAAGAATTGGTGCTCCGACTTTGTATAAATATTACAAAGCATTTGGATTATTTGATAAAACAAATTCTGGATTACCAGGTGAAGCTTCAAGTATTTTCCATGAATTAGATAAAGTAGGTGCAGTTGAACTTGCAACAATGTCTTTTGGACAAAGATTTACCATTACACCTTTACAAATGGTTACAGCAATTTCTGCTATTGCAAATAATGGTAACTTACTTGAACCAAAAATTGTTAAATCTATGACAAATACAGATACTGGAGAAATTACAACTTTTGACACAAAGAAGATAAGAAAAGTTTTATCAGCTCAAACAGCTAACCAAGTAAAATCTATGATGAAATCAGTTGTAACAGATGGAACTGGAAAACATGCTCAAGTTGAAGGTTATTCTATTGGTGGAAAATCTGGAACTTCTGAACCCGTTGTTGGAGATACAAGTTCTGGATATACTACTTCTTTTGCAGCAATTTCTCCAATTGAAAATACTCAAGTTGTAATTTTGGTTACATTATATGACCCTAAAGGTGATAGTCACCAAGGTGGACAAACAGCAGCTCCTGTTGTTTCTAATATTCTTTCTGAAGTATTACCTTATATGGGAATAGAACCCGATCAAAAATAATAAATAAAAGGCGGCTATAAACTAACTAGCCACCTTTTTCTTTATTTTCAACACTTTTTATATATTATATTTTTCTTTATATTCTTGTAAAGCTTTTGATACTTGATCTGGGCATGATGTTCCTCTCATTCCACATGGTATCCCTTTTAAAAGCTCGATTACTTCATCGACTTTTCTTCCTTTTACTAATAAAGATACTCCTACTGTGTTTCCCGGACATCCTCCAATGATTTTTAAATCTTTTATTGTGTCTCCTTCTATCTCAAATATCATTTGCATAGAACAAACTCCTTGTGGCTCATATATATATTTCATATTTATCACTTCCTTATCGCTTTTTGTCTATTATAATAGATTTTTGGCAATAAATCAAGTTACATTTTCTACTCCAATTATCATTATGTCTTTTGGATTTATTTCAACTTTTCCCATCCTTTCTTTTAGAATTTTATTTTTTATAATTACAGACATTTCAATGAAGTAGATTTTTATACTAGATTTTACGATATTCAGATCTTCTTCAAATAACTTTACTGATACAATATTTATATTTTTTAGACTTTCTCTTTCTTCTGTAATTGAAATCTTTTTTATCTTTTTTGCTTTATTATTTAAATTTTTTTCATAAGCTAAATCACATATACAAAATAATGATTCTTTTATTTTTCCTGGCTTTATGCTTTTTAAAAGTATATTTTTCATCTCTCCTTCTTTTGTTATTCCCTTTAGTTTTATTAAGTAAAAATCATATTCTGATATTCCCTGATATTTTTCTATTTTTTCAAAATGTATTTGTTCTAATTCTATTTTTGTTATCTCTTGTATTAGTTTTATAATTATTTTATCATCATCATTTCTCAATATTTTGAAAAAAGTTTTTTATAATCATAAGCCGATTTAACTTTTTATCCTCCTTTTATTTTTATAGTTTTTAATTTAATTTTGGATATTATTTTTCTTGTGTTTATTTGTTCTTGTTTGATTTTTATTTGATTTTTCATAAATGTTTGAATAAAAATTTAATTTATGAGTTATAACTCTTTTTAGATGGTAATATAAAAATATGTATGCATCCACTTTTTATATTACAAAAATTATATAATTAATGACTAAAGTATAATTTCTTTTTTACCATTTGTCAACAAATTCATACCATTTTCTTTTAACTTTTCATCGCAAAATTCGACATTTTTTACATTCTAAATTATTTTTTCTTATATAAGTCACAAATTTATTCATTTGTTTTCACAAAATTTTCACAAATCTATTGTATTATAATTAAGAAATAAATTATAATAATAGAAAAAAACAGGAGGGTATTATCATGAATGATAATGAATTTAAAAATGTTATTAATAATCCTAAATCTCATAATAATTCTTTTGGTAAAACAGTTGCCATTCCTTTTATTAGCGGTGTTTTAGGATGTAGTTTAGTTTTAGGTACATGTTTTGGTGTTCCTAATATAAAAAATAAATTGTTTTCAGGAACAGGATCTTCTGTTTCTACGTCAACTAATGCAAGCACTAATTCTGGTACAGTAAACACAGATCTTGTATCTCTTTCAAAATATTCAGATACAGCCGTTTATGCAGCTAATAAAATTTTACCATCAATAGTTGGTATTTCGGTTACTTATAATGTGACAAATTCTTCACCTCTTTTTGGAATGTTTGGTCAAGGGCAATCTTCTACATCACAAGCAAGTGCCTCAGGATCAGGTATTATAATAAGTGAGGATGGATATATTGTTACAAATAATCACGTTGTTGACTCTTCTTCTGAATCAACATATTACGATATATCTGAGGCAACATCATTAAAAGTTTCTTTATATGGAGACGAAACTCAATATGATGCTAAAATAATAGGAAAAGATTCACAAACAGATTTAGCTGTTTTAAAAATTGAAAAATCTGGTTTAACACCTGCTGAATTTGCCGATTCTGATACAGTAAAAGTAGGAGAATTCGCAATGGCTGTTGGAAATCCATTAGATCTTGGAACATCTATTACTTGTGGTGTTGTAAGTGCATTAAATAGAAAAGTTCAAGATAATGAAGGAAAAACAACTTATACATGTATTCAAACAGATGCTGCAATTAACTCTGGAAACAGTGGTGGAGCTTTAGTAAATAGTCAAGGTCAAGTTATTGGTATTAATACTTTAAAAGTTGCAAGTACTGGTGTTGAAGGTATAGGTTTTGCAATTCCAATTAATTCTACAACAGATATTATTGATCAATTAAAAACAAATCAAAAAGTAAAACGACCATATATCGGAATTTCTGGTAGGGATTTAGATGAAGATACAGCTAAAAGATATAATTTAGTTACAGGTGTATATGTCGTTTCTATTGATGAATATTCAGCTGCTGAAAAAGCTGGGATAAAAACAGGTGATGTAATTATAGGTATTGATGATAAATCTATTTCAACAATGGATGAATTAAATGAAATTAAAAATACACATTCAGTTGGAGATACTGTAAAATTAAAAATAAACCGTGATGGACAAGAAAAAGAAATTTCATTAACTTTAGGTGAACAAAATTCTAATTAATATTATTTTCACATTTTTTTCACAAAATGGACAAAAACATGGTGTATATTATAGGTAAGTTGATTGAAACAAGCAATTAACTTAAACAAAAAGACATCCCCTTTTATTTTCAAAAAAATAGAGAAGTTTAAACTTCTCTATTTTTTTACTTAAATATTACAACATCCATTTCACTTGTAAATTCGTCATTTCCATAAGGATATATAACATATAGATATCCATTCTGTCCTAAGAAAAATTCTTTTGAATTTTCTATTTTATATTCATCTTTATTTACATCTCTTATAGTTACATTATATCCAAGTTCTGCAAGTTTTAAATTTTGTTCTTGTGAATTATTTATTTCGTTTTTTATTTCATTATTAGCTGATTTTGTATCAATATTTTTTTGTTTTATAATATCATCTATATCTATCATTTTATTTGTTTCTAAATTATAGTTATATGTCTGAATTATTATTCTTTCATTGCTTTCGCCTTCTTTTAATTCAGATAAAATTACTAGTGATAATATATTGCCATTTTCATAAGCTTTATACTTTACATTAAATATAATATTTTTTCTACTTTTAGAAGATAATACATTTTCAGATTTATCCTTAAATATTGATTTTATTTGTTGGTTATATTGTTTTGCAACATCTGAATTTATATTGAAATATGGTATTTTAAAATCAACCATATAATTTTCTTCTTGCTCTTGTGTATCATATGCGACCAAAATTATGTCTTCATCTTCTTTTATTTTATTTACACTTCCATTGTATTCTGAAACTTTTTCTATGTTATTATCAAAAATATTTAAGAAATTTTCTTTTAATTTTTTTATTTCTTCATCTTCTTTTTCCTTTGTTATTCCAACTATAACTCCTAGTTTTTCATCTTTAAAGAATTGCATATATACTGCTACTCCAACAGCAACTAAACATACTATTATTATAATAATATAAACAATATGTCTTAGTTCAAACTTCTTTTTTTCCATTTCTGGTCTCATAGAGTACTTCCTTCCTTTTTGTTTTTCTTGAAGATTTTACCAAAGAATTCTAATATTTTTTCTTTTATTTTTTCATACCATTTTAGATCTTTATGTACTACTGGTAAATTATTTTCATCTTCTTTTTGGTCTATATCTTCATCTTTAGTTTCAATTTTTTCTTCTTTAGTTTCATTTTCTTCTATTTTCTCTATATTATCCAAGTTTTCTTGATTTTCTTTATTATCTTCATTTGTGATTTCTTTGCTCTCGTTTTCTTCATTTAGTTCTTTATTCCAATATTTCATAGCTATCCATGATAAAATTGCCATTGTTTCTGGTTGCAAATTTTGTTCTTCAAGTGGTATTTCTTTACTTATTTGAGGCTTATATTCTGGATTTGCCTTAGATTTTAAAACCTCTAACATTTCTATTGGAAGAGCTTCTAATTTTTCTTCCTCATCTAACCATTTTAATATTTCTATTACCTCTGAATAGGCATTTCTATTATCTTTTTCCATTGTATATTTTCCCTTCTTTGGTTTTATTTTTCTAATTTTTGTCTTACATATTCGTATAAGATAACACCTGTTGCAATAGATGCATTTAAACTTTCTGTTTTTCCAAGCATTGGAATAATAGCTTTTTCATCTGCAATATTTTTTACAGGATCTGATACTCCATTTGCCTCGTTTCCTATTACAATTATTTTTTTCTTAAATTTTATATCATAAATTGACTTGTCTGTTGATAAATCTGTTACCATTATTTTAAAATCTTTTTCTTGTAAAATCTCAAGTGTTTTTCTAAGATTTTCGCATTCTATGATTTTAACTCTGAATATTGCTCCCATTGTAGAACGTATTACTTTAGAATTATATGGATCTGCCGTTCCTTTTGATATTAATATTTGTTTTAATCCTACACTATCTGCCGTCCTTATTATTGTACCTAAATTTCCCGGATCTTGCAAGTCATCTAATGCAAGTATTATTTCTTGATTTAAATCTATATTCTCAGTTTTATTATTTTTTTCAATTACAGCAAGTACTCCTTGGGGTTTTTCTACCTCTGATAATAGTTTAAATATATTTGATGGTACTTGTATATAATCTATTTTTTCTAATTCTTCTTTTAAGTATTTTTGTATTAATTCACTATTTATTGCATCTTCGCTTATTATTATTTGTTTTATGAGTGCTTTTTCTTCAATTGCTTCTTTTACAATTTTCACACCTTCTACAATGTATTCATTATATTCTTTTCTATATTTTTTTTCTTTAAGCTTTATTATGTGCTTAATTGTTTGGTTTTCTTTACTAGTTATTTGTTGCATATTTTTCTCCTCTTCATTTCCCATTTGGGGACGGAGATTTTAGGGGATTTTTATATTGGAAATCTGTCTTCTGACAAGAATTTCCCTAAAATCTCCGTCCCCAAATGGGAAAATTTATTTATCAAAATAGCTACTTACTTCTTGTAAATCTTCAAAGTTTTTTTGCCTTAAAATTTCATAAGTAATTATTGCTACTGAATTTGAAAGATTTAACGATCTAAGTGTTGGAAGCATTGGAATTCTTATTGTTTTTTCGTTTAAATATTTTTCTAAAAGCCATTCTGGTAAACCTTTTGTTTCTTTCCCATATAATACAAATACTTCATCCATTTTTGAATAATCTATATCTGTATATTTTGTCTTTCCCTTTGTTGTTGCAAAAAACATATTATTTTCTTCTGGTTTATATTTTTCTAAAAATTCTTCAAGCGAATTATGTTCTTCGATATCTAATTTATCCCAATAATCTAGTCCTGCTCTTTTTAATGATTTTTCATCTAGTTTAAATCCTAATGGATGTACAAGATGTAGTTTTGCTCCCGTTATTGCACATGTTCTTGCTATATTTCCTGTATTTTGTGGTATTTCTGGTTCTACCATTACTATGTTTAGTTTCATTTTTTCTCCTCGTCATCTAATTTTAGTACTGATAAAAATGCTTCTTGTGGCATTTCTACTTTTCCGATTTGTCTCATTCTTGCTTTACCTTTTTTTTGTTTTTCAAGTAATTTTTTCTTTCTTGTTATATCTCCACCATAGCATTTTGCAAGTACATCTTTTCTTAAAGCTGATATTGTTTCTCTTGCAATTATATTTCCACCAATTACTGCTTGAAGTGAAATTGTAAACAAATGTCTTGGTATAACTGTTTTTAGCTTTTCTACCATTTTTCTTCCTCTATTATATGCCATATCTTTGTGAACTATAAGTGATAAAGCATCAACAGCTTCTCCATTTACGTGAATATCAAGTTTTACAAGTTTTGATTCTTTGTATTCTTTAAATTCATAATCAAATGATGCGTATCCTTTTGTCTTTGATTTTAAATTGTCAAAAAAGTCATAGATTATTTCATTTAATGGCATATCATAAATTAACTCTACTCTTGTTTCATCTAAATATTTCATGTCAATATAGTTTCCTCTTCTATTTTGACACATTTCCATTATTCCACCAACATAATCTTTTGGTGTCAATATTTTTGCTCTAACAATTGGCTCTTCAATAAATGCTATTTCTCCTTGTAGTGGTAGATCTCCTGGATTATATATATCTAGTATTTCACCGCTTGTTTTATGTACTTTATATATAACTGATGGTGCTGTTGTAATTAAGCCTAAATCAAATTCTCTATCTAATCTTTCTTCTATTATTTCTAAATGAAGTAGTCCTAAAAATCCACATCTAAATCCATATCCTAATGCTACTGATGTTTCTTGTTCGAATTCTAATGCTGCATCATTTAATTTTAATTTTTCTAATGCTAATTTTAATGCTTCAAATTGACTTCCATCTATTGGATATATCCCACAATATACCATTGGTTGAACTTTTTTATATCCTTTTAATGGCTCATCTGCTGGATTAGTATTTAAAGTTATAGTATCTCCGACATGAATTTCTGATAAGCTTTTTATGCTTGCAGCAATATACCCTACTTCTCCTGCTTTTAGTTCTTTAGAAGGCATATATGATCCTGGTGCAAAATATCCAACTTCTGTTACTGTAAAGACTTTATTTGCCTGCATTAATTTTATTTCGTCTCCTACCTTTACAGTTCCATCCATAACTCTTACATATGCTACTGCGCCTTTATAATTGTCATAATATGAATCAAATATTAAACATTTTGTTTTGGCACTTTCATCACCTTTTGGACATGGAAGTTCTGTTACTATTTTTTCTAAGACTTCCTCTACATTTAAACCTGTTTTTGCTGATATACATGGGCACCCTTCTGCTGGTATTCCTATAATATCTTCTATTTCTTTTTGTGTTTCTTCAGGCCTTGCGCTTGGTAAATCTATTTTATTTATTACAGGCAAAATTTCTAAGTTATTATCTATTGCAAGATATACATTTGCAAGTGTTTGAGCTTCAACACCTTGTGTGCTATCTACTATTAATATTGCTCCATCACATGCTGCTAAGCTTCTTGATACTTCATAGTTAAAATCCACATGTCCTGGGGTATCTATTAAATTAAATGTATATTCATTCCCATCTTTTGCCTTATATTTCATTCTAACAGATTGAGCTTTTATTGTTATTCCTCTTTCTCTTTCAATTTCCATATTGTCTAATATCTGCTCTTCCATTTCTCTTTTTGATAGTGCTCCTGTTAGTTCTATTAATCTATCGGCTAATGTTGATTTTCCGGTGATCTATGTGTGCTACTATACTAAAGTTTCTTATATATTTTTGATATTCGTTCATATTTCCTCCGCATTTTTATTATTCTTGCTTATTTTATCATACTTTATTGTATTTTTCTAGACCAATTGGGATTTTTAATAAAATAAACAGCTCATAGTTTTATTATAGCTATGAGCTATTTTCATTTTTTAATAATTCTCTAGCCCACCATACAAATTCCAAACATTTTTATATCCAATTTTTTTCAATTTTTTATAAGCTTTTACACTTCTAAATCCACTTGAACAATATAAAACAATATCTTGATTTTGATCTGGTATTACATTTTTTATTGTTTCATCCATCATATATTCTGGAATATTTATGCTTCCTTCAATATGACCTTCTTCATATTCTCTTTTATTTCTAACATCAATTATTATACTGCCATTTAGTTCTTTTGTTTTAAGCTCTTCTAATGTTATGTCATAGCTTTCCATATGCCTAAATATTTTTCTTTTTATTTTATACTTTATTTCTTCTAACATTTTATCCTCCATATATTGCTTTTATAATATTATATGATTTTTTATATTTTGTCGTTAAAGGTAAAATTATGTCTATTTTCTTACATTATGTTTATTCTTTTATGTAATCTATTTTATTCACATTGATTGTGGATAATGTGGATAACTTTGTGAATAACTTTCATATATATATTTTTAGCCTGCAAGTTATTCACATATTACATGTTGATAAATTGTGTATTAATTTATTTTTATTCTCAGTATAATTTTATGTATAGTATTTTTATAAAAAAAACAACCTCAATTTAGAATTTATATTATTCTAAATTGAGGCATTTTTATATTATATATTTTAAATATATAAAAATTAATATTTCTAAAATTAAAATCAAAGGCATTCCTATTTTGAATTTCATTTTTTTGGTTTTATGATGAAATACATACATTCCAGCAATTGTTCCTACTCCTCCACCTAAAACTGTGAATGTAAATAAAGTATTTTCTGGAATTCTTCTATCTCCCATTTTTGCCTTATACTTATCTAATCCCATTATTAAAAATCCTAATATATTAATTATTATTAAATATATTATAAAAATTTGTGTAA
>CAJKVH010000015.1 GCA_905203305.1 uncultured Eubacteriales bacterium | reverse complement strand
AGCACTCGGCTACGAACCGAGAGGTCGGGGATTCGAATTCCTCCTGGTGCACCAACTTTTTATTTCGTAAATTAATTTTTAATTGTATTTTTATTTTTCAAATTATATTTAATATCTTAATTATGTCTATCTTTTGTTTTTTATATCTTTTAATTTTTATTCTAATGTATTAATTTTGTCTATTATCACATATTAAAATTAAGGGGTGAAAATTATGGAGATATTTGCTAACAATGATTTTAAATTTATTAGTAATTTTGTTGAACAAAAAATACCGATTTTAAAGGAAAATAAAAATTTTAAAAAGGAATATCTTAGGCTTACTGATTCTATGGAAGAATTAGAACAGACTTTGTCTGAACAGCAAAAGAAACAGTTTGATGAAATTGTACAATTATTTTATAAAACAGAAGAATTTTACTTTGCTTTTAGCTTTTCTTTAGGCTTAAAATATGGAGAAGAATTAAAAAAGATATAATAAAAAAACTTATAAATTAGCATTGCTATGTTTATAAGTTTTTATTTTATCTTGATAAATAATAGTCTATAAAATGTAATATACTGTCTTTATCTCTTTTACTTAATTTTTTGAATTTTTCATCATAAATCGAAACTGAATTTTTTATATCATCATCTAATAGATCATATAAAATAATATCAGGCGTGATTTGGTAAGCATTACATAGTTTTATTAATGTATCAATACTTCCTTTTGACATTCCTCTTTCTATTTGGCTTATGTGTCTTGGTTCTAAGCCTGTTAATTCTGCCACTTGATTTTGTGTTAGGTTATTTTTTAGCCTATATTGTTGGCATATTTTGCCAATATGTTTGTTAGCATTATCTTTATTCATATCTTTCATATTCACATTCCTACTTTCTTTATTTATAATATAATATTTTATAGTAGTTTTAGGAATGATCTTATAGTTGATATAACTCAAAAATAAATTTGATTATTTATTCTATAAATATTTACTTTTGATTTTATCTCAGAATTAGTATATCAATGCTTACCAGTCAAAATGGAATTTTAAATAGAGCTACTGAAGCAAAAGAAAAAACTGAACAAGCATCAATTGAGGAGATAGTATCATTAGCCTGGAATGCAACATATTCTACAAAATCTAATCAAATTACGGACAAATCAAATTATTATTTAATTATTTTTTTATTGCATTTTTTTTTTACAAATGATAAAATTACCCTAAAAGGAGATTACTTATGAAAAAGAAAAATCAAGAATACAATGATTTTGCAAGATTTAAAATGAAAGCAAAATCAAATGATAACTATTATATAACTGTTTTTTATGGCGATACTACATCTACCATTAATCTTTCTGAATATAAAAGAAATTTATTTACATTTGGTAGTGATGCGGAAAATGATATTGTTATAAAATCTGACAATATTGATAAAGAACAAGGATATTTTGAATTAACAGATTTTGGAATTCAAGCTGTAAATACTAGTAAGAAATTTCAAATGGTTGGTAATGATAATAAACCTTTTGATGATCTTTATCTTTCTGGTGGTAGTTTTATAAAAATTATAAATCCAGATGATACTGATATATCAAATAGCATTCTTTTTATAATGTCAATTGGTGAGAATTTAGATGAATGGAAATCATACCCTATTGCTCCTGGACTTAATACGATTGGTAGTAGCAATAGTTGTGATTTAGTACTTCCTTCTGATGGAGTTGCAAAAAAACATGCTTCTATTTCTAGTACTAGAAAACATTTTACTATTAAAGATGAAAATAGTTTAAATGGTACTTTTGTAAATGGTAGACAGTTGATTTCTCTTCAAAATGCAGAGTTAAATGATTTTGATATTATCCTTATTGGTAATTCAAAAATAATATTCCATAATAATCATTTATATTATCAAATATACCAACGTGGAATACAGTTAGATGCTGTTGATATTGTTAAAAGGGTTAAAATAAAATTTAAAACTAAAGAGATTTCATCTCATGTTACAATGGAGGTTAAGCCTTCTGAATTTGTGGCTTTTGTTGGTGGATCTGGTGCTGGAAAAACTACTTTTATGAAGTGTATTAGTGGTGTTAATTCTCCAAGCTCTGGTAAAGTTTTATTAAATGGTGAAAATTTGCATGAGGATTATGAATATTTAAAATATAATATTGGTTATGTTCCTCAAGAAGATATTGTTTATTCTAATTTAACTTTACATGATATGTTAAAGTTTACTGCGAAGCTTAGAATGCCTGATAATTCAACAAAGGCTGAAAGGACTAAGAAAATTCAAGAGGTTTTAGATATTGTTCAACTTTCTGAATTTGAGAATTCTTATATTAGACAATTAAGTGGTGGTCAAAGGAAAAGAGCAAGTATTGCAACAGAACTAATTGCTGATCCTAGTCTTATTTTCTTAGATGAACCTACAAGTGGTCTTGACCCTGATACTGAAAGAAGTGTTATGCAGACCTTACAGAAAATGTCTAGAATGGGGAAAACTATTATTTTAGTTACTCATAATACTTTGAATTTACATTTATGCGATAAGGTTGCTTTCTTTGGTGCCGGCGGAAAACTTTGTTTTTATGGAAAGCCTAAAGAAGCTTTAGATTTTTTTGGGGTTACAGATTTTGTCGATATTTATACACTTCTTAGTGAAGATGTAAATAAGTGGCATGAGAAATTTCACGATTTATATGGAGAAAAAGAACAAGAAATTATTGATAAATATTCTATTCCTAAACCTATTGGTAATAGAGTACCACATAAAAGAAAGTCTTTTATTAAACAATTAATTACTCTTATTATTAGATATATAAAATTAATATCTAATGATTTTATGCAGTTACTTTTATTGTTTGCACAAGCCCCTATTGTTGGTCTACTTCTTACAACTGTTACTAATGATCAATTATATAAGAGCTATGATGATACAAAAGCAGTACTATTTTCTCTTGGATGTGCATCTATTTGGCTTGGACTTTTAAATTCTGTACAAGAAATTTGTAAGGAAAAAGTTATTTTGCAAAAAGAACATATGTCAGATTTAAAACTCTCAACCTATTTATTATCTAAATTTATTGTGCAAGGACTTTTAGCTTTTATACAAGCTACTCTTATGGTTGGAGTATTTCAAAAAATTGTTGGAGCTTCTGAAAATAATATTCTTTTGGGATCGTTCTGGGATATACAAATTATATGCTTCTTATCAATTTTGTCTGCCGCAGCACTTGGATTATTTATATCTTCATTGGTAAGAAATTCTAACCTTGCTATGTCGATTATACCTTTAATTTTAGTTCCTCAACTACTATTTTCTGGTATGTTATTTAAATTGGATGGTGTAGCTGATTTTATTTCTAATTTTGTTCTTTGTAGATGGTCTGTTGAAGGCTTAGGTACAAGTGCAAATTTGAATGACTTAACACACATGGTGCAAACTATTAATCCTTTACTTAAAGTTGATCCTGAGGATTATTTTGCATTTACTAGCGAACATTTTGTACATGTTATTTTAATAATTTCACTTATGACTTTAGTTCTTATGGTTCTTAGTTATATTGTACTTAGAAAAAATGTTGATAAAAATATGTAAAAAAATACTTCACTTTAAAGGTGAAGTATTTTTCTTATTTTATGTCTCTTAAATTTCTATATTTTACTATTGATCCTACAGTTACAATTGCTAATATTACTAAAACTAATCCTATTGTTTTTCCTGTACCTGTACTTGGTAACATGAATGCTTTGTTTTGATTTCCAGCAATTGATGTTGTATTGCTTTTTATTGTTGATGTGTTATTTTTTACTTGACTGTTTGATTTATCTATTATTGTATTGTTATTTGTTGTTCCTCCTGTAGTATTTCCAGATGTATTATTTGTTGTATTTCCAGAATTTCCATTATCTCCTACTTGCTCATCTACCCAATCTTTTATTGTTTGTAATTCTTCTTTTAATTCGCTTAAGTTGTCATTTGACAATTCATCAACTTGTGAATTTAGTTCTGACTTTAAAACTGTTAATATTAATGGATTTATTCCTGTTACATTGTCTAACATATTTATATCATTTTTTAATGTTTGTTTTAAAGTGTCATCTACTGTTGTCGCTGAATTTAAATCTGAATACATTTTATCAACTACTGTTTTTAATTGATTTAAATCACCTAAATCATTTTTGTATTGGTTTAACATATTTACTAGTTCTTGTTTATCACTCATTGATGTAGCAGCTTGTACTGGATTTATTAGAACTACTAATGCTAATACAAATAATATTATTGATATACATATATTTTTAACTGTTCTATTCATTATATCTTCCTTTCTTATTTTCATTTGTCTTAGAAGCTAAACATATTTTTTATTAATTTTAATGCTCTTACAAGTGTGTTTATCATTGATGTTTTTTGTTCTTTTTCTTCTTTATAATCTGATTCTTTGTCTATTGTTTCACCTTGTTTATTTTTTTCTGCTTGTACAATAAAGTTCTTTACGTGGCCCCTATATACATTTTCTTTGTTTCCTAAGATTACAAATGCATGTGGTTCCCCTTCTGCTTCAAATCTTTGTACGTAAGGTATTTTTGCATTTGATATCGCTGTATTATATATTTCTGTACTGTTTTTAAATGGTACTGTTGTATCTTTTGTTCCATGTACTATTAATAATGGTAATGAACTTCTTTTTAAGCTATTTACTGAACTTTGTAGTTCATCAAAATTTGATTCTGTTAATCCTACATCTACTACATCAATTATCAATTTTTTTATAACTGAATCTGCAACTGTACTTGTTATTCCTGATAAGTCTGTTTTTTCAGATATTCCTAATTCTTTTGCTGTTAAACTTGTATTATTGTTATTTGAAGCTAACATGTCTTTTACAATTCCTGTCATTGATGTATATCCACAATCTTCTACTAATCCTATTACATGTTTGTCTTTTATTGTTTGTCCGTCTACTTCAAGTCCTGATAAAAATACTGTTGTAGCTCCTCCTAGTGATACTCCGTGTACTATTATTTCGTCACAATTATTTGGATAGCTTGTATTTAAGTATGTTAACCAGTCCCATACATCTAAGCTCTCTAAATATCCCATTGCAACGCTTCCTTCGCTTTTTCCAAATCCTCTTAGATCTGGTGCTAGGATGTTAAATCCTTGCTCTAAATACATTTGCCCTACTGAGTCTGCCATTGCTTGTCCATTCATCATAAATCCATGTACTAATACAACCCATTTGTTTGATGTTGGTTTTCCGTTTTCATCTAAATCTGCATAATAAATATTTCCACTTAGGTTTACTTTGTATTTTTCTCCTGATCTGTTTCCTGCCGTTGTAGCTACATTTGTTGCTACTACATTTGGTTCTAAACTTTTTAATGCTGAATTATTGTTTTTTAATCCTCCTAATATTGTTGACATTATTGTTTTTAGTAAATCTCCAGAATTTGTTGCTTTTGATGTCATTGTTTGATTAAGTATTTTGTTTGAAACAGATGACACTGAAGATGAATTTCCATATTTTTTTTGTAATTCTGTTGTTTTATCAATAATATTGATTTTTAGATCTTCTACACTTGAATTTTTGTCTAAATCATTGTTTATGTATCCATTGAATTCATTTAAAAATCCTGAATAGTTACTCATTGATGTATATTTTTTATTTATTGCAAGTGTTGTATTTTGTTTGTTTATAAATGACCAAAAGCTAAATGAAGCATTTGATGTTACTGGTATCATAATTGTTAATACCACAATTGACATTACTAATACTATTTGTAATGTTTTGAAAAAGTTCTTTTTCATAAATAATTCCCCTTTCTTCTTTTGAATTTTTTCTACATTTTTATACTTTTTTATTGTAGCATAATGGAATTTTTTTGTCAAAGAAACTTTTTCATTTTTTTCCTAAATTTATGTTAATTTCTTTTCTATTTTCTCCTCTTACCACTTCTAATGACACATTATTTCCTGGTTTTTTCGTGTATATATATTCTTTTAAATTATTTATTGTGTTTAATTTTTTTCCATCAATAGTTGTAATTAAGTCTCCTTCTTTTAGTTCTGTGTTTGATGCTGGACCATTTGCTATGATTTTTGATACATATATACCACTATTTCTTTTATTTTTTAGGTTCAAGTATTCTGCAACTTCTGAATCATAAGCATATATACCAAGTGTTGCTTCTTCAAATGTTCCCGTTTTGCTAAATTCTTCTATTACTGGTTTTACTACATTTATTGGTACAGCAAAACCTATCCCCTCTGCTGATGTTATTTTTACTGTATTTATTCCTATTACTTTTCCTTCTTCATTTATTAGTGGTCCACCACTATTTCCTGGGTTTATTGTTGCATCTGTTTGAATTAGATCTGATATATAACTTGTGTTGTCATTTTCATCTATTTTTATTGTTCTATTTACGGCACTTATAATCCCTGATGTTACTGTTTTTCTAAATTCATATCCTATTGGATTTCCTATTGCAAATACTTTATTTCCTACTTTAATATTTTCAGAGTCTCCTATTTCTATATAATTTAAGTTTTCTGCTTGTATTTTCACAATCGATAAATCTAAATTTAAATCACTCCATACAACTGTTCCTTTATAATTATTTTCGTCTATTGTTATATAGCAATTACTATATTTTTCTCCTGTTACATGACTATTACTTAAAATATATCCATTACTTCCAACTATTATCCCTGTTCCTAATCCTAATTCATCACTTGATATATTATTTAGAATTGATCCTCCTGTATTTATAAGTTTTGATATTCCTACAACACTTTTGGTTGTTTTTTCTAACATTTCTTCTATACTATCTTCTTTTTTAGTATAGTTATCCACATTTTCTTCATAGTTTGTGGAAAGTGAAGTCTTTTTAGTTTCATATTCGGTTGAAATTTCTATATTTTTATACATAACATATATATTATAAATTGTAATTACAATTAAAATTATTGCAAATACCATTATTATTGTTTTTTCTTTTTTATTTTTTTTCATAATTTTTCCTCTCTATTTTATTATGTTCATCTTTATTTTTTATAAACATTTTTGTTCTTTTTATCTCTCTTCAAAAAAGCTATATTTTCGACTAAAAATGTTGCATTTGTTTTTTTTTTAATATATAATTTGAGTAATTTATGAAAATGGGTGATGAAATGGAACAAAATAAAATGTATGAATTAACTGCTCCACAAAAAAGTATTTGGCTTACAGAACAATACTTTGAAAACACTTCTATTAATAATATCTGCGGGAGTGTACTTATAAAACAAGATGTTGATTTGAATATTCTAAATAAAGCTATTAATGTATTTGTTGAAAATAATGATAGCTTTAAATTAAGATTTCATCAAAATGGAGCAAATTTGCTACAATATTTTACTAATGATGAAGAAATTAATTTTGAAAGATTAGATATAAAAGAGGAAAATGAAATTGAAATTTTTGCAAAAAAGATTGTTGCAATTAAGTTTAATCTTTTTGATTCACGTGTATTTGATTTTAAATTGTTTAAATTATCTTCTGGTTTTGGTGGATTTATTGTAAATGTTCACCATATTATTTCTGATGCTGCCACCTTGTCTTTTGTTGGCACTGAGATTGTCGAAATTTATTCTAAATTGTTGAAAAACGAAATTATTCCTAAAAAAAATTATTCATATATTGACTATATTAATTTTGAAAAAGATTATATAAATAGTCCTAAATTTGAAAAGGATAAGGCTTATTGGAATGAGAATCTTTTGCCTCTTCCTGAAGTTGCATCAGTTCCATCTATAAATCAAAATAATAAAGTAAATGATTTTAAGGCAAATAGAATTGAATATATTTTTGATAATATATTGATATCCAAAATAAAGGATTTTTGTACTAAAAACAATATAAGTGTATTTAATTTTCTTATGGGAATTTATTCTATTTATTTTGGTAGAATAAATAATATGGAAAATTTCTTAGTTGGAACACCTATATTAAATAGAACGAGTTTTGCTCAAAAACATACTTCTCGGTATGTTTATTAGTACTTCTCTTTTGAAAGTGGATACTTCTTGTAATTTATCTTTTAAAGATTTTTCTAAAAATATTGCAACTTCTTCATTTTCAATGCTTAGACATCAAAAATATAATTATCAATATATTTTGGATGATGAAAAGAAAAAAGATCCTTCTGTAAAAAATTTATATGATATTATTATTTCTTATCAAATTACTAAGGCTACTTCTTCTGATTCAGATATTCCTTATCATACAAAATGGTATGGTACAGATTATATAGGTAATACGTTGGATGTTCATTTTCATGATAATGATAATTCTGGAAATCTACTTGTTGAATATGATTATCAAATTGCTAAATTAGATAAAACTGATATTTCTAGCATGCATGATAGAATTTTATTTATTATTGAGCAAATATTAAATAATCCTGATATTGGTATACATGATATAGATATTGTAACTCCTTATGAAAAGAATGTAATATTAAATAAGTTTAATACTGATTTTAATAAATTTTATCCAACAAATGATATAATTGAAAAGTTTAAAAATATAGTAAATAAGAATCCTAATAAAGTTGCTTTAGTTTTTAATGATGAAAAGATTTCATATAAAAAACTTGATGATATGTCTGATACTTTGGCAAATTATTTGGAGAATTTAAATATTGATAATGAAGAAAAAATTGCAATATTTTTAGATAAATCTATAGAAATGATAGTTTCTATTTTAGCAATTTTGAAAGTTCATGCTGCATATTTACCAATTGATATTTCTTATCCAATAGAAAGAATTGATTATATATTAAATGATGCAAATGCAAAAAAAATTATTACTACTTCTAATCTTGATTTAAATGCTTTTTCTAATTTAAATAAAATTTTTATTGATAATTTTGACTTAGAAAAAGAGACTATATTTAATTATATGCCAAATGACGTAGATTCTACTGCTTACGTAATGTATACTTCAGGCTCTACTGGTAGACCTAAAGGTGTTATTATTGAACAAAAAAGTATTTTAAGATTAATAACTAATCCTAATTTTATAGAATTTGGTTCTGATGAAAGAATTTTACAAACTGGATCTATAGTTTTTGATGCATGTACTTTTGAAATATGGGGTGCACTTTTAAATGGATTTTCTCTATATATTCTTGCAAAAGAGGATTTACTAAATTCTACATTTTTAGCAAATTATTTAGAAAAAAATAAAATAACCATTTTATGGCTTACTGCTGCTTTATTTAATCAATTATGTGATATTAATAGTAAGATGTTTAAAAATGTTAAATATCTGCTTACTGGTGGAGATGTTCTTTCTACTAAGCATATTAATAAAGTAAAAAATGATAATCCTAATTTAAAGGTTATAAACGGCTATGGACCTACGGAAAACACAACTTTTACTTGTTGTTTTAATATTAATGATACCTATTTAAATAGAATTCCTATTGGTTATCCTATTTCTGGAACTACATGCTATGTTGTTTCAAAATATGGTAATCTTCAGCCAATTGGTATTCCTGGAGAACTTTGGACTGGTGGTCTTGGTGTTGCAAAGGGGTATTTAAACAAACCCGAATTAACTGCTGAAAAATTTATAAAAAATCCATTTAATTTATCTGATACAGTTTATAAAACTGGTGATTTGGTAAAATGGCTTTCTGATGGTAGTATTGATTTTTTAGGAAGAAATGATAATCAAGTAAAGATTCGTGGATTTAGAGTTGAATTAAATGAGATTAATAATACTGTTTTAACTTATTTTAATGTTAAAAATTGTACAACAATTATTCAAAATATAAATGGCTCTAAACATATATGTTCATATATTATACCAAAAAGTATTTTAGATATTTCTGATTTAAAAAATTATTTGTCTAAAACACTTCCTACTTATATGATACCATCTCATTTTATTGTAATGGATAGTTTTCCTATAACTGTAAATGGTAAAATTGATAAATCAAACCTTCCTATTCCAAAATTAGATGAAAAGGGTAAAAATATTGTAAAACCTCATTCTAAATTAGAAAAAGAAATTTATTTAGCTGTTAAAGAACTTTGCGTAGATGATTCTTTATCTATTGATGATAATTTCTTTTATGATATTGGACTTGATTCTTTAAATGCTATGCAGTTGTGTGCAAAATTATATAAATATAATGTAAATATTCAAGATATTAGTAATTTTCCAACAATTAGGCTTTTGGCTGAGAAGATTGAAAAGAATTATAATATTTCTATATTTGAAAATAACATTTCTGATGTTAAAATAATTAATAAAAATGTTGATTTTGATTTATCTAATGTTTTAATAACAGGTGCTTTAGGATATTTATCTATGCATTTATTACATGAATTATTGTTAAATGATAGTACTAAAAACATCTATTGTATGGTTCGTAATAAAAGCAGAGCTAATTACAAAGATAGATTTGATAAAATTATTGATTATTATTTTGGAAATACTCTTGATGATCTAATTAATCAAAAGGTTCATGTTGTTTGTGGTGATTTTGTAATTGATAAACTTAATATGTCTGATTATGATTTTCATTCTCTTGCAAAATCTGTTACAACTGTTATCCACTGTGGTGCTACTGTAAAACATTTTGGAAATTTCAAAAAATTTCATCAAACAAATGTTAATGGTACTCAAAATATTATTGATTTTTGTGAAAAAGCTAATGCTAAACTTGCACATATTTCGACTATTTCTGTTGGCGGATATTGTCCTTTGGATAATAAAATTTGTTTAACTGAAGATGATTTTAATATTGGTCAAATATTTAATAATCATGTATATATGATTACAAAGTATTTAGCTGAATATCATGTTTTACAAGCTTTTAATAGTGGAAAAATTGAAGGTAAAATTTTTAGACTTGGAAATATTATGCCAAGATTATCTGATAATGTATTTCAATATAATTTTAAGGATAATGCCATTATTACTAAACTTCAGACTATTTTGGAATTACAATGTATACCTGAGAGTTATTCTAATTTAATTTTGGATTTTAGCCCTGTTGATTTATGTGCTAAAGCAATTGTTAAGTTATTAAGTTTGTCTGATAACCAAACTATTTATCATATTTATAATAATAATATGATTCGATTAGAGAAATTATTGAACTTTTCTAAAATTAATTGTAAAATAGTTACTGATGGTGAAATGATAAATCTTGTAAAAAATTCATCTAATCCTTTAAGTGCCCATATATTAGATGATTTAATTAATAATAAGCTTCTTTTGACACCTACTGATAATGAAAAAACTACTTTTATTTTAAATTCAAATGATTTTTATTGGAACCTAACTGATAAAAAATATATAGATAAATTTTTAGATTTATTTAATTAATATACGAAAGGATTTTATTATGAAACACATAAAGAGAAATATTTATGGAAAATTAATTATGTTGGAAATTGTTGTAACTATGCTTATGAGCTTTTTAGTTCCTAAGCTTTCCAATTATCCTCCAAACTCAGAAAATATGGAGTTTCAAAAGCAAATAGAACCTATTACTCATAATATGCAATATTTACTTTTGGGTACTCTTGGTATTATTCTATATGTACTATTTGTTAGTATTATTTTAAAAGATGTTTTTAAGTATATAAAAAATTATAATGATAAAAAAGTTAAACCTTCTTTTGAAGAATTAGAGCATATTAGAAAAAAATGTTTCAATTTTCAAAAGCAAATAGTTCTTGTACAACTTGTTGTAATTATAGTTGTTCTTATTATTCTATTTAGCTCTATGAATCTTGATTTACATTTGATTTTTAAATTTTTACTAATTTATTTTTCATTCTTTTCTGTTGCTGGTTTAATCTCTGGAATTCTTATTCAAAATGATATGGATGCAATTATTAAGTCTACTTATGCAATTAATAATAATTACATAGAAATTAAAAAAACTTCTAAATTTTCTAGAGAATTATTATATAACCTATTACCTTTTTTTATTGTTTTACTTATAACTGTTTCTTTGTTAGGTTATTCTAGAACCTGTAATGCAATTGGTGAGGAAAATTATTATTATTATAAATTGTATGTAAATTCTCGTGACTGTGATGGTAAAAACATTAATAGTTTAAAGGAACTATTAAATACTATTCCGCTAAAAAATAGTGATGATTTTTATTTTATAATATCTGATGATAATACTATAATTTCAAGTGAGAATGGAAGTATTTCTGATTTCTTTCTAAAATATGCTAATATGTACTTAGAAAAAACAGAAGGACGTGTTTATGAATATTATGGAGTTGAACAAGAAGGATATGTTAAATCTGTTACTTTAAATACAGGTGAAAAAGTTTATATTGGTTTTAAATATTCTACAACTAATGCTGAACTTATAAGATATTTCTTTACAATTTCAATTATTTCTACTATTTTTTATATTTTCATTTTAATTATTTGGTCTAAAAAAGTAAGTAGAAATATCATTCAGGTTACTGAAAACCTTTCTGAGATTGCTAAGCAAAAGAATATATCTAATTTTAAAAATCTTCCTATTACTGATACAAATGAAATAGGACAATTAACAATTGCATTTAATGATATTCAAAAAATCACTAAACAAAATATTAATACTATTCAATCAAATCAAAATCAGCTTGTTGAACAAGAACGTTTGGCTTCTCTTGGACAAATGATTGGTGGTATTGCTCATAACCTTAAAACCCCTATTATGTCTATATCTGGAGCCACTGAAGGGTTAACTGATTTGATTAATGAGTTAGATAATTCTATTGGTAATCCTATTGTTACTAATGATGATTATCATGATATTGCAAAAGATATGTCTTCTTGGGTTCAAAAAATAAAGGATTACACTGAATATATGTCTGATGTTATAACTGCTGTAAAAGGCCAAACAGTAAATATTTCTGAAACTGAAAATATTTCTTTTGATTTAGATGAACTTGTTAAAAGAATTGATATTTTAATGAAACATGAACTTAAAAATGCTATTATTTATTTAAATGTTCATATGTATATCGATAAAAAAATTACGATTCATGGTGATTTAAATAGTTTGGTTCAGGTTATTAATAATATGATTTCTAATGCAATTCAGGCTTACAATGGAAAAACTGGTGAGGAAATTAACTTAGACTTTAATGAAGATTCTAATAATAATCTTATTATATCTATTGAAGATCATGCTTCTGGTTTACCTCCTAAAGTAAAGGATAAATTGTTTAAGGAAATGATTACTACAAAGGGTAAAAATGGTACTGGACTTGGACTTTATATGTCTTATTCTACTATTAAAGCTCATTTTAATGGTGATATTACATTTGAATCTGAAGAGGGAAAAGGTACTAAATTTAATATTATTCTACCAATATAAAAAATACTTCGCTTTATCGCGAAGTATTTTTTATATTTCTGATTGATATTTTTTTTGTATTTCTAGGATTTCATCATAATTATTTTCCAAAATATCTACAAATAAATCATCAAGTTTTGGATCAAATTGTGTTCCTCTACAATTTTTAAATTCTTCTATTACTCTTTCTATTGGAAGCGAATCTCTATATACTCTTTTTGATGTCATTGCATCAAATGTATCTGCTATTGCTGTTATTCTTGCTAAATATGGTATTTCTTCTCCTTGTAATCTTTCTGGATAACCTCTTCCATCATACCTTTCGTGATGATATTTTACTATTGGTAATATATCTTTAAATATTGAGGCTGTCGATAATATATGTGCTCCTATTGTTGGATGATTTTTTATTTCTGAATATTCATCATCTGATAGTTTTCCATTTTTTTGTAAAATATTATCTGGTACTCCTATTTTTCCAACGTCATGAAATAGTCCACCTATTTTTAATCTATTTATATCTTCTTCTGATAGTCCTAATTTTTTTCCTATTAATACTGAATATTCTGATACTCTGTCTGAATGACCTCTTGTATATGTATCTTTTGCCTCTACCGTATATCTTACAGTTTGAATACTTTCCATATATGATTGTTCTAGTTGTTTAAATGTATCTGCTAGTTTTTCGTTTATTGCTTTTATTTGACGCATTTGTTCTACTGATTTTATTCCTGATTCTATTAATAATAGTAATTGATCAAATTTGTCACTTTTTTCACAATATCCTTGTATGTCTAGTCGTCTGATTGTATCTAATGGTGGAGCTAAATCCTTATGTCCAGTAAGTAATAAAATATAAATTTCTTTATTAAATTTTCTTATTTCTTCTACTACTTGGTCTCCATGAAGTGGTGTCATAATAAAGTCTAGTAGTAATAAATCGAAATGTTCATTTTTTACTCTTTCTATTGCTTCTACTGGGTTTGTCATTCCGGTAAAAGAATATCCTGATCTTTTTAAAAATATTGATAAGGAATCAATTATTCCTGATTCATCATCTACTGCTAATATTTTATATGTACCATTTTGACTATTTTGTGTACTTTGACCGCTACCAATTCTCATTGTCTTTACCTCCCCTGTTCTATCTATATAACTATAACTATTTCTGGTTCATGTATAGTCTATTTAGATATAATTTTTTAAACTTTCATGCTTAAGCCTACTTTATGTCTTTCCATATCAATCTTTATGACTTTTACTTTTACTATATCTCCTACTGATACTATTTCTGATGGATTTTTTATATATTTATCACTCATTTCTGATATATGAACTAAACCATCATATTTTACTCCAATATCAACAAATGCTCCAAAGTCTATTACATTTCTTACTGTTCCAGGTAAAATCATTCCTTCTTTTAAGTCTTCAAATTTTAAAACATCTTGTCTTAATATTGGTTTTGGCATTTCATCTCTTGGATCTCTTCCTGGTTTTGATAGTTCATCTATTATGTCTTTTAATGTTAATTCTCCTACGTCTAATTCTTTTGATTCTTTTGAAATATCAATACTTTTTAGTTTTTCCCTTAATGCTTCTACTTTTTCTCTATCTCTTAGGTCTTCTTTTTCAAATCCTACTTGTTTTAGTAATTTTTCGGCTACTTCATAACTTTCTGGATGAACTGCTGTTATCTCTAACGGGTTTGTTCCATCTGTTATTCTTAAAAATCCTGCACATTGTTCAAATGCTACTTTCCCTAGCTTTGGAACTTTTAATAATTCTTTTCTATTTTTTAATTTTCCATTTTCATCTCTATATTTTACTATATTTTTTGCAATACTTGAATTTATTCCTGATACATAGCCTAGTAGTGATGGTGTTGCTGTATTTACATCTACTCCTACTTTGTTAACTGCATCTTCTACAACTCCTGTAAGACTTTCTGCTAATTTTTTTTGGTTTACATCGTGTTGATATTGACCAACTCCTATTGCTTTTGGGTCTATTTTTACAAGTTCTGCTAGTGGATCTTGTAATCTTCTTGCAATTGATATTGCTCCTCTTATTGAAACATTTATGTCTGGATATTCTTCTGTTGCAAGTTTTGATGCTGAATATACTGATGCTCCTGCTTCACTTACAATTACATAATTTACTTCATGTTTTGCTTCTTTTATCATATTTGATACAAATGCTTCTGATTCTCTTGATGCTGTTCCATTTCCTATTGCTATCATATCTATATTATCTTTTTCTATTAACTTTAGAAGTTCTTTTTTTGCTCCTTCTTCATCATTTTGTGGAGCTGTTGGATATACTGTTGATATGTCTAACACTTTTCCTGTTTCATCTATTACTGCAATTTTACATCCTGTTCTATATGCTGGGTCAAATCCCATTACTGTTTTTCCTTTTATTGGAGCTCCTAGTAATAATTGTTTTGCATTTTTTCCAAATACTTTTATTGCCTTTTCTTCTGCTTTTTCTGTTAAGTCTGAACGTATTTCTCTATCTATTGATGGTTCTATTAATCTTTTAAAACTGTCTTGTATTGTTTGTTTTAACATTTCTGTAAATTGATTTTGACCTTTTATTATTTCTCTTTCAATTATCCCTAATATTTTTTCCTCATTTTTTTCTATTTTTACTTTTAAAAATTCTTCTTTTTCTCCTCTGTTTATTGCAAGTATTCTATGGCTCGGAATTCTTGATACCACTTCACTATAATCATAATACATTTCATAATTTGATTTTTCTTCTTCTTTTGCTGCTTTTGTAGATATTAACCCTTCTCTATAACAGATTTTTTTTATTTTTTTTCTAAATTCACTATTATCGGATATTTCTTCAGCTATTATATCTAATGCCCCTTGCAACGCTTCTTCTTCATTTTTTACTACTTTGTCTTTATTTTTCTTATCTTCTTCTGATAATGAATCTATATTTATATATTCTTTTGCAATTTCTTTTATATCTTTTGTTTCTTTTTGTTCTTTTATAATTTCTGCTAATGGCTCTAGTCCTTTTGCTTTTGCAACTGTTGCTCTTGTTTTCTTTTTTTGTTTGTATGGTCTATATATGTCTTCTACTTCCGCTAATGTTACGGCTTGCTCTGTTTGTTTTACTATTTCTTCTGTTAATTTTCCTTGTTCTTCTATTGATTTTATTATTTCTTGTTTTCTTTGTTCTAGATTTCTTAGGTATGTTAGTCTTTCCCCTAATATTCTTAATTGTTCGTCACTTAAACCTCCTGTGACTTCTTTTCTATATCTTGCGATAAATGGTATTGTATTTCCTTCATCTATTAATTTTATTGCATTTTCTACTTGTGAATATTTTACTTGTAATTCATTTGATATTATATTTATTATTTTTTCCATTTTCTTTTCCTTTCGTTTTGTCTAAGACGTTTTTTCTCTCCTATTATAACAGATATACTATATTAAAAGTCAAGTTTTTTCGTAAATTAATAGAAATTTATTTTGTCGATTTTTGACTATTTTTGCATTGACTTTTATTTCCTATTAATATATCATATATTATATAAAAAGAAAGGGGTGTGTACTTATGAATTCAGCAAATTTTAGAGAAGAAGCTCGTAAACAATTAAGTGGAAAATGGGGAAAGGCTGCAATTATATCTTTAGCTTATGCATTTATATTTATAGTTATTGGTATTATAGAAGGTTTATTTCCTGATGATATGGAATCAATTCTATCTTTAGTTACAACAATTATTGAAGTTCCTTTAAGTTTAGGTTTAATAATTTCTTTTGTTAGACTTTTTAATGGTGAAGATGTTAAAGCCTTTGATTTCTTACCTCAAGGATTCAATAATTTTGTTAAAAGTTGGGCTATTACTTTCCAAATTTTTATAAAGATGATCGTTCCTATTATATTAACACTTGTGTCTTATATAATTATTGCCTTTGCATTAGTTAAAACTGCAAGTGCTGCAATTTATTATTCTGAGCCTTCTTCTAGTTCTGTAATATTATTAGTAGTTGGAATGTTTCTTTTTGTAATTTCAACAGTTTGGAGTGTTACTCAATCTTACTACTATCAATTAGCTTATATTATAGTTTCAGAGGACCCAGAATTATCTGCAAAAGATGCTGTTCAAAAAAGTAAAGACTTAATGGAAGGAAAACGTGGTAAATTATTTGGATTACAATTTTCTTTCATTGGATGGGCTATTTTAGCTGTATTTACTTTAGGCATTGGATATTTATGGCTTATACCTTATATTCAATTTGCTACTATTGCTTTTTATAAGTTTGCTTGTGGTAACACAAATGTTAAAGAAGTAGATGGCTCTGTAGTAGAAGATACTGAAAATAAAGAATAAAAATAAGCAAGGCTTTTGCCTTGCTTTTATTCGATTCCTAAGTATTCATTGTAACTTACTTCTCTATCTATTACTTTTCCATCTTGTTTTATATCTATGATTCTATTTGCTACGGTTTGTGTTAATTCATGATCGTGTGATGTAAATAAAATATTTCCTATAAATTTTTTCATTCCTTCATTTACTGATGTTATACTTTCCATATCTAAGTGGTTTGTTGGTTCATCCATTATTAAGAAATTTGCTCCTGATAACATCATTTTTGATAATACACATCTTACTTTTTCTCCACCTGAGATTACTTTTGCTTTTTTTAATGCTTCTTCTCCTGAAAATAACATTCTTCCTAAAAAGCTTCTTACATATGTTTCATCTGGATCTTTAGAGTATTTTCTAAGCCAATCTGTAAGATTTTCATCTGTTTCAAATAGGTAACTATTATCTTTTGGGAAATATGTATGTGTTATTGTTTGTCCCCAAATAATTTCTCCTTCATCTGGCTCAACTTCTCCTTCTATTATTTGGAATAATACTGTTTTTGCAAGTTCATTATCTGCTAAAAACGCTATTTTGTCTTTAGCTTTTACTGTAAATGATATGTTATCTAATATTTTTTCTCCATTTATTGTTTTGGAAATATTTTTTACTTGTAAGATTTCTTTACCTGGTTCTCTATCTGGTTTAAAATCTACATATGGATATTTTCTATTTGATGGTCTTATTTCATCAAGTTGAATTTTTTCTAAAGTTTTCTTTCTTGATGTTGCTTGTTTTGATTTTGATGCATTTGCACTAAATCTTGCGATAAAGTCTTGTAATTCTTTTATTTTTTCTTCTTTTTTCTTGTTTTGTTCTCTTGCTTGTTTTAATGCTAATTGGCTTGATTCATACCAAAAGTCATAGTTTCCTGGGTATACTGTAATTTTTCCGAAGTCTACATCTGCTATATATGTGCAAACTTTATTTAAGAAATATCTATCATGTGATACTACTATTACTGTATTTTCAAAATTTATTAAGAATTCTTGTAACCAGTTTATACTTTTTAAATCTAAGTCATTTGTTGGCTCGTCTAGTAATAATATGTCTGGATTTCCAAATAAACTTTGTGCTAAAAGTACTTTTACTTTTTCTCTTGCTTCTATGTCTTTCATTAATTTATAATGGTTTTCTGGGATTATTCCTAAATCATTTAAAAGCATTGCTGCATCTGATTCTGCATTCCATCCATCAAGTTCTGCAAATCTTTCTTCTAACTTTGCGGCTTTCATTCCGTCTTCTTCATTAAAATCTGGTTTTGCATATATTTCTTCTTTTGCTTTCATTATATCATAAAGTTCTTTATTTCCCATTATTACTGTATCTATTACTGTGTGTTCTTCATATGCAAAGTGATCTTGTTTTAATACTGAAATTCTTTCTCCTTTATCTAATGTTACATCTCCTTTACTTGGCTCTAATTCTCTTGATAGTACTTTTAAAAATGTTGATTTTCCTGCACCATTTGCTCCTATTATTCCGTAGCATTCTCCTTTATTAAATTTTATATTTACATCTTCAAATAAAACTCTTTTCCCGAATCTTATTGTTACTCCATTGGCTGATAACATTATTCTCTCTCCTCTCTTTTAGGCTTTGTCTATTTTACTATAAAAATCCTTAAAAATCAAGTTATTTTGCACTTTTGATTTAGTACTGCAATTTTTAGTCTAAATATTGATAATTTTTTCTTTTTATGATAATCTAAAATAAATAAATTTGGAGGAAAAAATTATGAGAAATAGAAGATCAAGAAGACGAAATAATAATTCTGATTTATTAAATGCTTTACACTTAATTTCGAAATTTTTAATGGTTTTGATTGTTATTGTTTTTATTTTGTTTATCAATTCTATTGTTTTGAGAAATGAAAAAATGGCAAAAAATGATATTAATTTATCTGAATCGGAAACTTCTTCTAATTTACCCGAAGAAGATCAAAATATAGTTTCTGACCAAATAAATAATACTGAAAACACAAACTCAAAATCAAATACACCAATCAAAAAATCTGCTACCATAAATATGGCCTTTACTGGAGATATTATGTGTCATAATACAATTTATAAAGATGCTTTTGATAGCTCTAATAATTCATATGACTTTTCATATATATTTGATGATGTAAAATATAATATTCAAACAGCAGATATTGCTGTAGGTAACTTAGAAACCACTTTTGCCGGTTCTTCTAAAGGTTATAGTAGTTATCCAACCTTTAATACTCCTGAAAATTTAGCATATACATTGAAGAAAATCGGATTTGATGTTTTATCAACTGCTAATAATCATTGTTATGATTCTGGCTATTCTGGAATTGAAAGTACAATAAATTATTTAGATGATGCTGATATTTCTCATACTGGTACTTATAAATCAAAAGAAGAGCAAAATCAAATATTGATAAAAAATGTAAAAGGAATTAAAATTGCTTTTCTAAGTTTTACATATGGAACAAATGGAATTAAAGTTCCTAATGATAAATCTTATTCTGTTAATTTAATAGATAAGAATTTGATTTTGAATCAACTTTCTTTAGCCAAAGACCAAGATCCAGATATGATTTGTGTTAGCATGCATTGGGGAATTGAATATCAAACTTCTCCTAATTCTGAACAAAAAGATCTTGCTGATTTTTTATTTAAAAATGGTGCAGATTTGATTATAGGAAATCATCCTCATGTCTTACAATCTATGGAAAAACGTGATATAACTCTTGACGATGGCTCTCATAAAGATGGTTTTGTAGTTTATTCTTTAGGTAATTTTTTGGCTGATCAAAATAAAAATTATACAAGGGATTCTGCTATTCTTAATTTAAATATTACAAAAGATTCTGATGATAAAATAAAAATAAATTCTGCTACATATACGCCTACATATATTTACAAAGATACTTCAAAATCTTCTAATAAGTTTAAAATTTTAAATTTAAAAAATTCAATTGATAGTTATGAAGCAGGCTATAATTCTAATCTTAGTAAAAATACTTATAATACTTTAAAAACTGAATTAAATAATATTAAAAAAATACTTGGTGATGATATAAAATAAAAAAATAGGTTTGAAAATATTAATTTATTTTCAAACCTATTTTTTTATTTTATTAATCTTAAATCTTCTCCGAAGAAATAATAGATATCATAAAATCCTGCAATTCTTGATCCAATTCTTTCTTCATATACACTAAATATTTTTTCTATACTTAAATTTGTTGAAATTATGGTTTTTGTAATTCTATTATTTAAATTTAAACTTCTTGAATTTAATATTGTAAATAATTCGCTTAATTTCATACTATTTATGCATTCAGTTCCTAAATCATCTATTATTAATAAGTCCACATTTAATACTTGGCTTTCAAAATCATTTGAATTATTTGTTTTATATTTATTAAATTTATTATCTATTATATTTTCGAGTAATACTGGTGCTGTTTGATATAATACTGTTTTTCCTTTTTTTAATAATTCATTTGCTATGCAGTTTGTCATATATGTTTTTCCAAGTCCAGTGTTTCCTGTAAAAAATAAATTTTTTGTTTCTGGATCATCAAAATTTGTTATAAAGTTTTGACTTGCATTTTTTATATTTTCTATATTTTCTCTTGGAGAAATATTCATTTTATATTTTTCTATATTAATATTTTTTGAAAATTTATTAAGGTTAAAATTTTTAAAATTTTCTTTTTGTAAATTACTTAAATTTGATTTATTGTATGATATATTGATAAGTTTTTGTTTTAAACAATTACACATTTCGGTTTTTTTATCTGGATAAGTAATATATCCTGTATCTTTACATTTTTCACATTCATATTTTGGTTTAAAATATGATTCATCTATTTTCTCTTTTTTTAGAATTTCTTCTTTTTCTTTTTTTAAATTTAATAATTCATTTTCAAATTCTGTATTTATACTATTTGTTAGTTGATTTATTAAAATACTTTTTGTTTTATTAATAGCTATTTTATTTATTCTTTCTTCTATTTCTTCTAGCCTAGGTATTCTCTTATATAGCTCTTCTTTTCTTTTTTGTAAATCAAATTCTGCGTCTCTCTTTTTTTGTTCATATTCTACTAATAAAACATCTAGATCACTAGTTGCCATTTTGTGCTCCTTCTACATTTTTATTCGCATATAAAAAACTCAAATTGCTATATGCTCTTTGTTCAAAAGATTCCTTTTTTACTTGTTTTTGTAATTCTTTTGTATCTTTATTTTGTCTCTTTCTTTGTTCTAAAAATTGATTTACTTGTTCAGGTGTTCTTAAATTTCTTTCATTCCAATCTTTTATTATATTGTTTATATATTCAAAACTTGGTGTAGATCTTAATGTTGTCCTTTTTAGTGCTATTTCTATTATTGATAGATCATATTTATATTCGTTTACCCATGTTTCTATATATGCTTCTTCATATTGAGTAAGCCCATTTCTTCTTCCTAATTTTTTTGCAATTTCTTTTTTTATTTTCATTAATTTGTCTTGAACATTATAATATGCTTCTAAGTCATCTATATTTTTAATTTTATTTAATCCCCAAGCTTCAGCTACTGCTTGTACATAATTTCTATGTAATGCAGATTTATTATAACAATAGTCAAATAAGTTTATCATAACTTGTTCATCAAATCCAAATTTGTCCATCCATGTATCTATATCAGAATACCATGTTGGTCCCATCACTCCTTGGAAATATTTATTATTTAAATATTCTATTAATCTTATTCTTTCCTTGTTTTGAGCATTTTGTTCGATTTTTTCACTACTTGGCTCTACTTTTAGATTATATAAATTGTTTAGAGTTTTTTGTTGTAAATCTATTATTACAAATCCCTGTTGTTTCCTTAAAATAAGTTCATTTTTTTCTAAATATTTCATTCCTTCATTTATTACATTTATTGGCAATGCTAATTTTTTTGAAAGATCGTTTATTCCGATCTCCCCATTATATTTTGACAAAAATATTAAATATAAATATATTTTTAAATAGTCTCCTGGCATGTCACTTAAGTGCTCTGCAAAAAATATATTTGGTATTTCTGTTGTTTCAAATATCATTGCTTTTTCATTTTGTTCTAGTTTCATAATTATCTCTCACCCCATTTTTCAAATTATATCATGAATCTGTAATTTTTCAAATGTGAAAATTGATAATTTAATTAGAAAATTGACGAATTTCTTATTTTATTTACTATAAAAAAGCAATTTCGGTTTTATTATAAACTTTGACATATATATTATAACATTTATTAAGCTATCCCCATTAATTCCAACTATGCTAAATATTAAAATTGGAAAATTTAATATAATAAATAAAAATATTTTTATATTCAGATTTTTAAATATCATATTTAAAATTAAAAATACTAAACTATCCCATATTACATTTAATATCGCTGTTTGGTAATTTATTAGTCCAAATATTTTCGTATTAAATTTATAATTTTGTGGAAATATAAATTTCATTTTTTACTCCTTTTTTATTCTGAAAAACTTTTTAAATTATTAATTCCAGATTGAACTGTTGTTGATATTCCACCAAAAAGTTCTTTTACAATTGAATTTGATCGAATTAAGGCATATATTCCTCCTATATATATAAATTTATTTATCAGGTTTTCTTTTGTATAATCCATTGAAAATAATAATAATAAAATAATTGAAACTATTAATTGTATAAATAATAATGAAAATAAATTTTTATACCATGATTTAAAAAAGTGTGATGTATTATTTAGTATTAACGATAAAAATGCAAATGGTGAAAGTAATATA
>CAJKVH010000014.1 GCA_905203305.1 uncultured Eubacteriales bacterium | reverse complement strand
CTAGTCCAACTTTTCTGTCATCTGCAACAGAACCTGGAATACAAAATGCTTGTAAACCTTCTCCGATTGCTTTTGCAGCATCTGATGCTTTTGTGCATCCTTTTTTAACTGCTATTGCTGCACCTAATGTGTATGCCCAAGCTGCATTTTCAAAGCATATTGGTTGTACACCTTTTACTATTTCATATGGATTAAATCCTTTATCTGTACATATCTTTAATGCATCTTCAAAATCTTTTATTCCGTATTTTTCCATTACTGGTTTTATTTGATCAATTCTTCTTTCATAACTTTCAAATGTAATTGACATTTCTATTTCCTCCTTCTATTGCTTTCTTGGGTCAATTTTCTTAACTGCTTCATCAAATCTTCCATATGTACCAGAAGCTTTTTCAATTGCTTCCATTGGGTCTATTCCTTTTTTTATATTATCCATCATTTTTCCCATATGTACATATTTATAACCAATTATTTGATCATCTTTATCTAAGCCTAATTCTACAATATATCCTTCTGTTAATTGTAAATATCTTGGTCCTTTTAATGAGCTTGAATAAATTGTTCCCACTTGAGAAACATGTCCTTTTCCTAAATCTTCAAGTCCTGCTCCTACTGGTAATCCACCTTCTGAAAAAGCTGTTTGTGTTCTACCATATACTATTTGTAAAAATAGTTCTCTCATAGCAGTATTTATGGCATCACATACTAAATCTGTATTTAATGCTTCTAATATTGTTTTTCCCGTTAGGATTTCTCCAGCCATTGCAGCAGAATGTGTCATTCCAGAACATCCTATTGTTTCAATTAATGCTTCTTGTATAATTCCATCTTTTACATTTAATGTTAATTTACAAGCTCCTTGTTGTGGTGCACACCATCCTATTCCGTGTGTTAGTCCTGAAATATCTTTAATTTCTTTTGCTTGAACCCATTTTCCTTCTTCTGGAATTGGAGCTGGTCCATGATTTGCTCCTTTTTTTACACAGCACATATTTTCTAATTCGTTAGAATAAATCATTGTGTTTCCTCCTTTTTTAATCATTTACTAATTGATATTTTAACTCAAAAAGCTAATGCCCACTGTTACTTTTAACAGAAGTCATTAGCTCATAGTGGTTTTGATTTATTATATCAAGTGAGAATTTTATTCTCATGTTTTATATTCCTTATTATTACACACTTTTCAATTTTTTTCAACATTTTTAGACATTTTAAGTAAATTTTAACTTTCCTTCTAATTTTTCATCAAAATCACACCTTTTATAAGTGGATTTAAATTTTTTACAAACTCTTCTGCATCTTCATTTGTTCCAACTATACTACCATAATGAATAGGTATAGCAATTTCTGGTTTTATTATGTTTATCAATTGTGCTGCTTCTTTTGCATCCATAGTATATGTTCCCCCAACTGGAACAAACGCTACATTACATTTTACTTTTTTACTTTCTTCTGTAATATCAGTATCTCCTGAAATATAATATTTTACACCTTTTATATCAATTATATATCCAACCCAATCATTTTCTTTTGGATGAAATGTCTTATTTGTATTATATGCAGGTATTGTTTCAAATTTTATACCTTGTACCATATATTCTTCATTTGGTTCTACTGTAGTTATTGCATTCGGATTTATTCCTTTTCTAATTAATTTTGTAAATAACTCTTCTGGTGCAACAATTGAAGTGTTTTCTTTTATTACTTTATCTATATCTTCTTCTGAATAGTGATCATAATGGTCATGTGTTATAAAAATAATATCTGCATCATTATAATTTTTATCTATACCATACGGATCTATATATATTACCTTTCCTTCTGTTATTTTTATACTACTGTGAAATAAAACTTGTACATTTTCAAGCATTATTATAACCTCCTCTTTTTCTTTTGTCCTCTTTTATTATCCTAAATATTTTTTCATATAAGCAAAATATTTTTCATACTTTTTCTTATCTTCAATCATTTCTAACATTCTGTCTATAATGTTATTATTCTTTATATATTCTATGCTCCACTTAAAATTAATATCATACATCATTGCAAGTCTTAATAAAATTCTATTACTCTCATTTTTTACAATTTTCTTATTTATAGAACTATTTTCGAAAAATTGTTTTTCAACTTCTGAATTTATTGGATTATTATCATCTATAAATACTATTTTTCCATCTAATAATAATTCATATATATCTAATTTATCTGCATCTCTAATTATTTTACATATTATTTTTTCTTCTTTTGTCAAATCCTCTGGAATTTCTAATTTATTATGATATTTAATTGCATTATATATTATCCTGTAATTTTCTTTTTTTATATCATACTTTTCAATTTCTTTCTCATCAAATAAAATTTCTACTCCTAAGTCTCCATGATCTATAGATTTTCCATCTGCAAATGTATGATATCTTTTCCATTGTTCAAATCTTCCATAATCATGTAACAAACCTACTATTGTAGCTATATTTATATATTCTTCAGATAATTCTATTGATTCTGCAATCTTTCTTGCCTTGTTCATAACTCTTAATGAATGATAATATTTTCTTGATATACTGTCATCATTTAAATCAAATTTTGATACATATTTTTTAAATTCTTCTTCTATATTCATTATACATTTTCCTCTATATATTTATTTACATATTCTAGCATTTCTCTTGTTTGTTCATGAACCTTTTTTGATTTAAATTGTTCACATACCAATTTTGTAAATTCATCTAAATACCTTTTTTCTTTTAAATATTTTAATGAAAATTCGAAATTTAAATCAAATGTATATGCAAATGGTACAGCTATTTGATCTGCATTATTTTTTATGTTTCCATAATCTAATTTATGAATATCTTTTAACTCATGCATTATTTCTTTGCTTACTTCTTTTATTGTAAAGTCTTTATACCAAAATGCACTTTCAAAATCATAATTACATAATACATAAAATATATCCAATTTATCTGCATCTCTTATAATTTTACAAAATAGATTTTCTTCTTCTGTTAATCCTTCTTCTATTTTATCTTTGTTATGATTTAACACAGCAAATTTGATAATTTTTTTATATTTTTCTTCTATTTCAAAATCATCTATTAAGTTATCTTGAAATAAAATCTTTACACCAAGTTCTGCATGGTTTATAGAATCTCTATCATTAAATGTATCATACATTTCAACTTGTTTAAATCTTCCAATATCATGAAAAATTCCTATAGCTTCTGCAAGCCTTGTTTGTTCATCATTTAGCTTTAAATATTCTGCTAACATTTTACATATTTGAGTTACTCTTTTTATATGGTCTATTTTTAGATTTATTCTTCCTTGAGTCTTATCAAATTTTGAAACATATTTGTCAAATTTTTCATATAATTTATCTATATTTATCACTTTTTTCACTCCTTTTTTATTTTTTATAAACTCTATTGTAACACACTTTTTTGTTTTTAGGAATATATATTTTTTGACTTTTTCTTTATTTTTTTATATAATATCGTCTTAAAGAAAGGAATACCAATGGATACTTTAAATTCTTTAGAAAGATATACTCATTTAAATAAATATTTAAAAAATAAATTTGGAGAAAGAACTTTAAAAATTTGTATTGATGGTCATTTTACATGTCCAAATAGAGATGGATCGGTTGGGAAAACAGGTTGCATCTTTTGCAGTGAACGTGGATCTGGCGAACATATAAAATGCCCTAATATAGCTGATTCAATAATCTCAATTAAAGAGCAAGTTAAAAATTATTTTTCTAGTTATAAGTCGGCTCGTGCAAATAAGTTTATAGCATATTTTCAAAATTTTACTAATACTTATGATTCTGTTTCAAATTTAAAAGCCAAATATGATGCCGCATTAATTGATGATAGAATTGTTGGTCTTTCTATTGCCACAAGGCCAGATTGTATAAATGAAGAAATTGTAAAATTGCTACATAGTTATTCTAAAAAATATTATGTTTTTGTTGAACTTGGCCTTCAAACTTCAAATGATGAAACTGGAAAAATAATTTCAAGAGGCTATTTGTCAAAAACTTTTACAAATGCTGTTTCAATTTTAAATAAATATAATATTGATGTTGTTTGCCATATTATGGTTGGTCTTCCTAATGAAAATTTTGATGATATAAAAAATACTGTTGACTTTTTAAATATGCATTCTATTCAAGGCATAAAAATTCACTCAACTTATATTGTAAAAAATACTATTTTAGCAAATATGTATAATGAAAATAAATATGAACCAATTTCGCTTGAGTATTATTTAAACTGCCTAGAATATATAATTACTCACATTCCTAAAAATATTGTTATACATAGAATTTCTGGAGATGCTCCAAAAGATTTACTTATAGCCCCTAGTTGGAACTTACATAAAAAATGGGTTCTAAATGGGTTTGATAAATTGATGAAGGAAAAAGATTTATATCAAGGTATGTATTATAAAAAGAAATAGCTTCGTATATTTTTACGAAACTATTTCTTTTTTAGTAATTTCTATATTGGTTTTTATCCGCTCTTTCATCATATTTTCTATCATATTGCTCATTTTGGAAAAACCAATCTGTTTTCTTATCTTTTGGATCTCTTTTTCTTATTTTATTAACTAATAAATCAAAAAATACACAAAATGCTAATACAAGTGCAACTGCAGAAACTAATGTATTTTGCATTGTAAACATATCCATTGAAGAACCAGACATAATTGCAGGCATAGCATTATTTAATATATATCCTCCAAAATAAAAAGCATATGATCCTAAATATAATATTCCTCCTATTAGATTTCTTCTTAAAACTAATATCGTACATAATATTACTACAAATAATAATACAACTTCAACTGTTGAGTTAAATGCAATAAATCCGCCAAAATTTTGACCATATTGAGCTTGGAATGCAACTACAACTCTAAATAACCAAAACATTCCCATAAACATTACGAGTAACCATGATGAAAAACTTTTCATTTTTATAAATTCCTTTCCTATGTATTAAAAAATAAAACCTAGACGATTCAATATCGCCTAAGTTTTTAATTACTCATCGCTATCAACGAAATCGAATTCATCTTTAAATTTGTCTTTAAAAATGTTGAATACTTTCATTAATGTTTCTTCACTTTCAACACTAACATAAGATTCTTGATCGCTATCTTCTTCTGAATCTTCTACTTTTAGTATTACTACCTCTCCATCATCTTCTTCTCCCTCTTCAAGTACTGGTAATAATACAACATATTGTTCATCTTCAAAATCAATTAAATCTAAAAATTCAAATTTAACTTCATTTCCGTCTTCATCATTTAATGTTATTATATTATCTAATTCTTCTCCTTCAAAATTTTCTTCCATAATTTCTCCTTTCGATATTTTTATCAATATTTTAAATTTTAAAAACGTTTACTTTATGAATTTTTTTGTTTTTCTATATATGTTTCTAATATATACACTGCAGATATAGTATCTACTATATTTCTCTTTTTATGCTTATTTATATTCAAAAAATTCATTGTTTTGTGAGCAGCAACTGTTGTAAGTCTTTCATCTATATAATCTATTTTTAATTTATTATACTTACATTTTAACTTGTGAATAAGTTTTTCTGTAAGCTCTGCTCTTTCAGATTTTGTCCCATTCATATTATAAGGCATGCCAACAACAATTGTTCCAATATCATATTTTTCAAGAAGTTCATCAATTTTTTTTAGAATTAACCTATCACTTCCACCTGAATGTAATGTTTCCAATCCTTGCGCTGTAATTCCTAATTCATCTGTTATTGCAAATCCTGTTCTTGCCTCACCATAATCTATTCCTAAAATCCTCATTATTCTTCTAATCCTATATAATTTTTTACTAATTTTTCTAATAATTCGTCTCTTTCAATGCTTCTTATTTTATTTCTTGCATCTTTATGACTTGTTATATATGTTGGGTCTCCAGATAATATATATCCAACCATTTGGTTTATTGGATTATATCCTTTTTCTACTAAAGCCTCATATACATCTTTTAATACTTGTTTTGTATCTATATCCTTATTCTTTTCTACTTTAAAAAACATTGTTTTATCAAAATCCATAGTTTTTCCTCCTTTATATATTATTTATTTGACTTTCATCTTTAGAAGCCTCGTCCAAATGTTTTTCCATTTTCTTTAGAACTTCCTCAATTCCTGTTCCTTTATAATATGTTGCAACTACAAAATTTAAAGATGGACTAACTACGACATCTTCAACTTTCTTCTTTTTACGTTTTTTCTTTTTGTTTTCTTCATTAATTTCTTCAACTTGGAAATTATTGTTTAATGAAATTTGTAGTTCTTCCGTTGTTTCTTTTATTTGCGTTATAAAATCTGATAAACTATCTGCTTCTACACCAGAAAATACAATTACAAATTTAGGTCCCATATATCTTACAAATATGTATTTTTCTGCAATATTTTCTTGTACATTTTTGCTTACTTCTGTTATAACCTTATTTCCAAGTTCTCTAGATACTCTGTTTATATCTTCTATATTTGAAATTCTAAACATACATATTGCAGATGTTGTATATTGATCTATTATCTTTTTTCCATCTCCATATAAATATTCTGCTGAATTTAAACCTGTAAATAAGTCTTTTCTAACTATATTTTCTAGTATTTTTTGATAGTCTACTGCTTTTAATACAGATACAATATTTTCTTTTACTGTTTCAAATATTGTTGTATCAATGTTATCAAAATCATGTGGTATTCCACTTTCTATTATCCAATATCCAATATATACATTATCTATATATAATGGGAAGAATATTGCTGATTTTGCTCTATCAAATTCTTTTTCTTGATATGGTAATTTTTCTCCTTCATTATTTATTGTAATATACTTAGGACTAGCAGTTGTTATGCTGTCCTTAAATATATCTACTTCATGAAGTTTGCTTAATGTATCCCAATGATTACTGTTAACATTTGAAGCCTTTACAACATAGTCTGTTCCATCATATACAACTATTGTTGAATATTTTATTTGGTATTTTTCTATAATTATATCATTTATAGATTTTATCTTTTTATCAACACTTATATCACTTCCTGTTATACTCATAAAGTCTTGTAAAATATTAAGATTTGTAAATCTTCTATTTTGTGTTTGAAATGACTGTATTCTTTTATATAAAGACAAATTATAAATTCCTAATGCAAGTACTGTAAAAACTAATACTATAACCACTATTACTAACAAGATTTGTCCCTCCACTTTCTTTCATACTTCTAATATCTATTTCTCATATTATTTAATGTATCATTCATACCTGATGAGAATGAATTTGCATATCCACTATTGCTACTTGTATATCCTCTTTTTGTGTTTTTCTTATTCTTTTTGTTTGTACCGTTATTATTTGGTAGTAGTGGATAAATAATTTCTGCTAGTCCATTTAATCTAGTTTTTATTTCTTTTGGATATCCATTTAATTTTATTTCACATTCTACCAATCCTTCTAAGTATTTTGCATATACATCTTCATCAAATGGTATTTGTGCTGCAACTCTTACTGTATTTCTATCAAATAATTCGGTCATGAAAGACATTTCAGGATCATTGTAATTTGACATTCCACCAATTATATTTTTTCCAGTAACTCCTCTTACTCTTAAGATTTTATTTAATACTATTCTTATTTTTCTTTCATCTAAAGCATTTTTTGTTTTTAGTTCCCTTAAAAATTCTGTTAATGGTTGTATTGTTAATACATCCATTGATTGTACCAAGTATAGCTCTTGTACTTTGTCAAAATATTCTACAGGTGTACTAAAATCACAATCTATTAAAATAAGAGAATGATTTTTCACTAATGTTTCCATTATTGGATGAGAATTTTTTATTTCTTCATTTTGGCTTGGAATATTTGTGTAAACAGTTAAGTTATTATTTACTTTTATTCCATTTGCATTTCCTCTCATTAAATTACTCATTGAGTTTACTGCTGTATTTCTTAAGTCTTCATCATTTTTTGTATAAATATAATAAGCATTTTTATTTTGTGTTGCATCTAATATTGCTGTATTTATTCCCATTCCAGATAATACTTGTGCAACATTATTTACAATAAATGATGTTCCATTTTTACTTGTTCCAACAAATGCAGCTATTTTTTTATCTCCCGTTAACAAGCTTTCAAATTCATCATCATCAAATACATTGTCATATTTTTTCATGTCATTACTTCTTGTATATATTTCATTTTGAATATTGTTGTTGTACTGATTATTTATCGGATGAGTAACTTTATCATCTAGTCTTTGACTATAATTTTCATATTCGTCTTCTTCATCATCGTCTTCATTATCATAATTATAATCATCATATTCATTATCTGGTTCATCATCAAAACCTGGTAAAATAGTTGTTTCTTGTTCCTTATTACTTGGCAATACTTGTACATCTTCATCTTCGTTTTCATCATCAAATCCAGGTAAAACATCTACTTCTTCAATTGGTTCTTCTTTAACAGGTTGTACAGGATTTTTTCTTGGTCTTCCTCTTCTCTTTGGCTTTTCTTCTGCTACTTCTTGTTTTGTTTCTTCTGGAAGTGGATTTTTTCTTGGTCTTCCTCTTCTTTTTGGTTTTGTTTCTATGATGTCATCTACTTCTGTTAAATCATCATCTTCAATATCTTCTGTTTCAACTGGTTTCTTTTTATCTATATGTAAATACATATTTTTACTCATTGTAGTAGGTACAACTACTGGTCTTGACATCATTGGGCTTGATTCAACTTCTAATAGTTTTTCACTTGTTCCTTTTTTGCTTCCTCTTACAGTACGTTTTCCACCTTTTGTTGTTTTTTCTGGAGCTGGCATTTCCCTACCATTTGGGAACATAATTTTTTGGTATTCTGGTGATGTTTCAGCTAAAACATCTTTTACATTATCTGGCAATACTGCAATTATTACTTTTAGCTGTGCTTCTGTATATTGTGAAACTATATTTCTAAAACTTTCAGCAAATTTATCTTGATTATTTCTAATCTTTTTGAAATGCATTAAAATATTTTGCATTTCTACTTCGCTTACATCACTATCATTTTCTTTTTCATATATAACATTTTCGGAATCAATTTTGTAATAGATTTTTGCTTCCTTTTTTGAACGTGGCTTGTTTATTAATCTACATACTTCTTCTGTTGTTCTATCTTTTCCTATTATTGCATTATATATTCCTATTCCAAATAGTTTTACAAGTATATCTTCTGATTTTGTTCTTCTTTCTGAACATATTAATATTATTGGTATATCACTTCCATCAGCAGCTACTGCTTCGTCACTTATATTGTCTAATCTATCAAAGATAAATTTATCTTTTTGTTCTAAACTTGTACTTGTGAATTCTTCTAAATCTTCTCCTATTACAACTCTATCATAGTTTTTGTTTCTTTGTAGTTCTTTCAAAATAGCATTAAAATAATAAACATTTTTGTATGAGATTATTTCCTTATATTGCTTTTGATATTTTTTAACAATAGATGTTGAAATATTTTCATCATTTACTGCAAATAAAACTTTCATTCGTTATTTACTCCCTTCCAAATTTTACAACAATTGTAAATACAAGTGGTAGCACTTGACATATTATTGCAAGTGTTACAAATGTTACCATTAACGCAAGTCCTTTTTCTTGAGTTTCAAGATGTCTTATTCCTAAAACATAATTATAAATTGCACCAACCATTATTCCCAAAAAACAAAATGGTATGCTATAAATTTGTAATTTATGTAAGACAAATGCAGTTAAACCGTATGCATCTGATCCATAAGTTTCTTTATAGTCTTCTAATGATTTCATTTCTTTTTCTTTTAGTTGTACTAATGTACTTTCTGTTTCATTTGTTAGAACTTTTTCTGTTGTTCCATTAGTTGCTACTGCATATACTTTGTTAACTGTAAATGCACTTAATATCATTATAAGTAATGTTATCGTTATTACTGCGATATTTCTTTTCATTTAGTTTCCCCCTCTAAAACCATATTTATTCCTATTTTTCTTACCCCTATATCATACAATACTATCCAAAAAATAGCAAGAAATTTTCGAAAAATTTTCAAAAACTTTGCCCTATAATTTACCATATAAATATTGCATATATTTATATACAGAGTTTCCCCAATTGGTGTCTGTTGCATATTTTTTATTTACCGCTAAAATTGTGTTTCCACTATAGTATTTTCCAGATGCTACTTGTCCATCATATATTTTTGTTCCAGCTGGATTTATGTAATATTTTACCAAAACTCTTGCTATTAAATCTATTGATTCTGAATAGCTTGAAAATGAATATGCTCCATTATAAGGATTTGAGTCATACGCTCCATATCCAAATAAATTATATTTATTTTTAGCAAGTTTCGATGTTCCCCAAGCACTTTCGTGTATACCAATTGCTGCCACAAATATGCCATTTATATTATATTCATCTTCTATGTAGTAAAAATATTCTGAATTATTTTGAAATATTTTATTTACATCTTTATCGTCTGTTAAAACTTTTTTAAACTCGTCAGACGTTAGACCTGATGGCTTATTTATTTCTATACTACTTGCTAAGCTTATGTTTTTAGAGTTTTCTTCTTTTGGCTTTTCAGGTTCTACATATATTTTAGTTCCAATATCTATTACCTTGTTTATTGAAGATTTTGTAACTACACATCCTACTTGCTCTTCTCTTACAAAATTACCATCATTGTCATATATTTTTTTCATTGTTATTGTTTGTATTCCATTTCTTCCTTCTTGTGATACTTTGGTTGTTCCTTCATACAAATCACTATTATTTCTGTATTTTGTAATATATTCAAGTTCTTCTTCTTTTTCGTAGATTTCTTCTTTTCCACCTTTGCTTTTAGTGTTTTTTTGTATTATATCGTCTAGGTTAATAGAATCTGCTGAACTTATTTCTAAATTAGCACTCTTGCTTTCTTCTTTTTCTACAGCATATGTTTCCTTATTTTGTACAAACACAATGGATATAACAATTACTAAAAGTATTATTAAAGCTAATATTAATATTATTTTGCTTAGTTTTTTCTTTTCTTTAGCACTCATAAAAATCACCTAAGCTAATTTTAAACTTTTGTCATTTTTTTGTCAATAGAAAAAAATAGTAGCTTTTTTGCTACTATTTTGTTTTTATTCTTTATAATTTAATCCATATTGAGAATATAACCATTTCATGTAATTAAATGGTTTTAATATTTTTGGCATTCCATAATCTACTCCATTTGTTTCAACAGATACCGTAGATATTTTTACATCTGTAACAGGTGTTGAGACTTCGCTTGATGATGAATTTTTGTCATTTGTGTCTGCTGCTTTACATTCTACATTTGCAATTTCTTTTACAATATCCATTCCTTCTATTACTTTTCCAAAACCTGCATAATATCCACTTAAGTTTGTATGATTATTTGATGTCATTATAAAAAATTGTGAACTTGCAGAATTATATGATTCGGTAGATAATGCAGCCGAATATGAAGTATAATCATTTCTTGCCATAGCAATTGTTCCCTCTGTTAAATTTAAGTCATTATCTGTATATCCATTTGCTACGAATTCTCCCTTTATTGAATATGAATCTGATCCTTTTGCATCTGTTCCATCTTCATATTTATATGATGCATTTTCGTCATCATTATTATACAAATCTGAAAGCTTTGGCGAACCTGTTCCATCTCCTGATGGATCTCCACCTTGTATCATAAAGTCTTTTACAACTCTATGGAATTTTAATCCATTATAAAATCCATTATTGGCTAATTTTATAAAATTGTTAACTGTTTCTGGTGCTTTATCTGGATATAATTCAATTTTGATAGTTCCATAATTTTCAACTTCCATTGTAACTATTGGGTTTGTTATATTTAATGTTTGTTTTTTGTAAATTTCAAATATTAATCCACCTAATATTACAATTAACAAAATAATTGCTATTCCCCAACAAATGTTTTTTACTTTCTTGTTCATTTTTTCCTCCTACTTTTGTTTTTTATTATCTTTTTCATAGTTTCAAATTTTACTCCTATTTTATTATATTGTCAAATACAAATTGTTCTTGCATCCTTTTTAATGATGATTTTATATTTCTTGCTCTTACTTCTCCTATTCCTTCAACATTATCAAGCTCTTCAATGCTTGCATCTATTATATGCTGAAGTGATTTAAAACTTTTTGCTAAATTATCTACTATTGATACTGGCATTCTAGGAATCTTACTTAATATTCTATAACCTTTTGTATAAACATAAGCTTCATCAAAGTCTGAAAATATATCATATCCTAATATTTTTGCAATATTTTGTTCTTTTAACAATTCTTCATACGTTAAATTTGATATTTCTTCTTTTATTTCTTTTGGCGTTTTATCTTCAAGCAATAAATAATCTTTTATTATTAATTCTTCTTCTTTTTCTATTCCACCAATTAATTGCTCAAGCTGCATGTCTACTAGTCTTCCATCATCACCTAGTTCTGCAATTTGTTTTTCTATTTCATCTACAATTTGCATTACCATTTCTGCTCTTTGAAGTACACTTAAAACATTTTCTAATGTTACTATATCATTAAATTCATATTCATTTAAGATATTTAACTTACTATCAAATACTTTTTTGTATTTTTCTAGTGTTTGAATAGCTTGGTTTGCTTTATTTAGTACTACTTCCGTATCTTCTAAGATATATCTTTCATTTTCCATAAATATAGTAATTATATTTCTTCTTTGCGAAATACTGATTACAAGTTCTCCTGTTTGTTTTGCTGTTCTTTCCGCTGTTCTATGTCTTGTTCCTGTTTCTACTGTTGGTATATTACTTGAAGGTATAAGTTCTGCATTAGCAAATAATATCTTTTTCATATCTGCACTAAGTACTATTGCACCATCCATTTTAGCTAATTCATATAATTTTGAAGATGTATAATCTTCGTTTATAAAAAATCCTCCATCAACTAATTGTTTTATGTATTCTTCGTTATCTGTAAAAAGTAATAAAGCTCCTGTTCTTGCTTTTAGTATATTTTCCAGTCCATCTCTTATTGGCGTTCCTGGAGCTATTTTTTTCAAAATTTTTGTTATTTTGTCTTCACTTTTTTGTCTCAATTTTAGCTTCACTCCTTTTTAGCTTAATTCAATAATAGCGTGCAAAATGCTATTATCTTCGTTTTTTATTGTTATAACATCTTTGTCATCAATTTTGTTATAATAGCATTTTACTTTATCTCCAAATAATATTTGGTGTTTGTACATTATTCTAAGATTTTTTCTTTCTTCTCCCATATATACATCTTCTGGTAAAGCTTCGTAAGCTAATTTTAAGTAATTCAAGTTATGTAAATGTTTATTTATATCAATATCGGCTCTTTTTATATCATAATAAATATATTGCTCTAAATTTTGTGGTTCTTTTAATTTTTTTATTTCTGTTTCTTCAAAAACATTTTTTTCTTCTGGAGAATATAAGTCAATTATATCATCTGTTATTTTAGCAATTCTATTGGTATCTAAATCAAATAAAACCCATTTTGATGTTGCAATTCCTACTCTTTTATCTCCTTCATATATTTCAAAATCACGATATGTTGAAAAAAGTTGCCTTCCAATCGGTCTTGCCCATGTTTTTATTTTTAATTTTGCTCCAAATTTAGGTCTTCTAAAGACTTCAAGTCTCCAATCCATTAAAAGCCAAACTTTTTTCTTCTCCTCAATATCATTTACACCATATCCAACTTCGTCTGAATGTGCACTTGCAATCTCTTCTAAAAAGCTTAAAAATGCATAATTGGTCATTTGATTTTTTAAACCTATATCTTTTATTCCAACATAATATTCTCTTTCAAATTTCACTAAAATTACCTCTTTCTTGATTGTTAAATTATTTTGCAGTATATCCAGGTTTTTCTAATAATCTAAACATATTTCTTTTATATTCTTCAACTCCTGGTTGGTTAAATGGATTTACTTTTAATATGCTTCCTGACATTGCACATGCAAGTTCGAAGAAATATATTAATCCTCCTATGTTTTCCTCATCTAATTTTTCCATTTTGAAAATTATATTTGGAACTCCACCAGAAACATGTGCTTCAACAGTTCCTTCCATTGCTTTTTTGTTTACATAGTCTAAATCTTTTCCAGCTAAATAGTTTAATCCATCTAAATTATCATCATCTGAATTAATTGTTATATTTGATTTTGGTTCTTCTATTCTTAATACTGTTTCAAATATATCTCTTAAACCTTGTTGCATATATTGACCCATTGAATGTAAGTCTGTTGTTAGATCTATTCCTGCTGGGAATATTCCCTCTCCTTCTTTTCCTTCACTTTCTCCAAATAGTTGTTTTAACCATTCTGTCATATAATGCATTTTTGGTTCATAATTTGCAAATACTTCTATTGTTTTTCCATCATTATATAATAAATTTCTTATTACTGCATATTGATAACATTCATTATATTTTAATTTTTCATCATTGTAGTTGTCTTGTGCAAGTTTTGCACCTTTCATTAATTTTTCAATATCAATTCCTGCTGCAGCGATTGGCAATAATCCAACTGGTGTTAATACAGAGAATCTTCCTCCTACATTATCTGGAATTACAAATGTTTCATATCCTTCTTCTTCTGATAATGTTTTTAATGCTCCTCTTGCTTTGTCTGTTGTTACATATATTCTGCTTCTGGCTTCATCTATTCCATATTTATTTTCTAATATTTCTCTAAATATTCTAAATGCTATTGCAGGTTCTGTTGTTGTTCCTGATTTTGATATTACATTTATTGAAAAATCTTTGTCTCCAATCACTTCTATTAACTCATTTATATAGTTTGGACTTAAGTTGTTTCCTGCAAATAATACTAATGTGTGTTTTCTTTGTTTTAATGTTTGCATATTGTAAAAAGAACTACTCATTGCTTCTATTACAGCTCTTGCTCCAAGATATGATCCTCCAATTCCTATTACTAGTAATATGTCTGAATCTTTATTTATTCTTTTTGCTGCTGCTTGTATTCTTTTAAATTCTTTTTTATTATAGTTTGTAGGTAATTCTAACCATCCAACAAAGTCGTCATCTTTTGATGCTCTTGCGTGTAAGTCTTTGTGTATATTTTCAACTTGCTCTTTATGTTTCATTATTTCCTTTTTATCTATTCCCGCTTTTTCAAAATCAATTTTTATTTCCATCTTCATTACCTTCTTTCTTTTTTGTTTATTGTATATCAATTTTTTCTTTTGTGCAAGGAATTTTGGGTATTTTTTTCTTTTTGTACAAACTTAAAAATGCAGTCCTATCGATAGTTATCGATAAGACCGCATTTTTTAAAACAGTTTTGTTCTAGAATCTACAATAAGTGATAAGTCAGCTCCATACCCAAAAAGTTCTCTTTTTTCTAGTAAAGATCTGTCTACATAAGAAAACTGTCTTCTTGATTCGATTGCTTGTTCATAAGCAATCTCTTTTAAGGAGCCCAGTTCCTTTTCTCGCTTGTCGCAATGTGCCTGAAGTTCTTCCCAGGCCTCATGAACAGTTATGAATGCAACTTTTCTAAAATAGCGTTCCATAGTTGTTCCAAGAAAAGCTCTGAAAACAAATTCTAAGAAACAGCCATCAAGAACAACAGTCTTTCCCTCTTTAGCTTCTTCCTCAATAATTTTTTCCAGATTGTTGCTTAAGAAAGCTCTTCTTTGTTCTTCAATTTTTCTAAAGTACCTCATTTTTTCAGGAAAACTAAGGCTCTCGATTTGTTTTTCAAGCCATTTCTCTGTTAGTCCGTCTACATTTACAATTTTGACTGTGCCTGGATATTTTTTCTGTATTTTCTTAGCAATAGTCGTCTTTCCTGCACAGTTTTCTCCATCTACTACTATAAGCCAGCCTCCTTTGTAAATCTCTTGAGGTATTCCCAGTGTTCCTCTTAGATCCTTAACATCACATTTTTTACTAATGTAACGCATATAAAAATCTGCAGTTCTTGATGCATAATTTTCTCTTTCCATAAAGTATTCATAGGCTTCATGGAAGCTAAGCTCTTTCATTTCCCGTAAATCCATATTTTTTTCCTCCTGTTTTCTTCTGACCTTTTCAAGGTCTTCTGCTAATTTACGCAATTATATTTTACCATAAATTGTAAGAAACGTCAAAAGCCCCACCGACATGTTCTAACAAAAAACATATCGGTGAGACTTTTTTAATTAGTACAGTTTTGTCCGTCCATCAATGATGAACGAAAGGTCTGCACCATAGCCCAAACAAAACGGTTCAACTTCCATTACCTGTTTCAAGAAATTATAGTATCTATCATTCTTCCAGTTAAATACACGTAAAGCTGGCTTGGTAGTATCATTATTTCTGGCTCGGTCATATTTCTGCATCATCTCGTCGCTTTCGTAGACAGTAAAAAATACAACTTTCTTGAAATATTTTCCAAGTGTTGTTCCGATAAGAGCTCTGTAGATATACTCAAGAAAACATCCAACAAGAATGACTGTCTTTCCTTCTTTAGCTTTATCTGAAACAATTTTTTCCAGATTATCTGTCAGGTATACATCTGATAAGGCATTTGCTTGTAATGCAAAGGCAAACTTTTCATTTATATCATTAATTTTTTCAAGCTCTGCCTCTATCCAATCTTTAGCTAAGTAGTCTATATCAACTACCTCCACACTTTCTGGAAATCTTTCAGCAATTTTACTTGCCATAGTACTCTTTCCACAGCAACTTGCTCCATCAATAAGTATCAATGTATTTTCCCTATAAATTTCTTCAGGAATTCCATACTTTCCTCTTATATCACATACTGGAACAAATTTAGCAATATACTCGAAATAATCATTAGCTTCCTTCGATCCCATTCTTAAGTTCTTTATAAAGAACTCCCAAGCTTCCTTGTAGCTCATCCGTTTCATTTTCTTCAAACTTGGCATAATTTTTTCCTCCTCAACTTTCTCTAAAAATATAGCTAAAGTTATTAACTTTGCTTTATTTAACATTCTTATGTCAACATATTAATTTTACCATATTTTTTAGTTTAAGTCAAAAAAAGCCATGATACCAAATTGTATCACAGCTTTTATATTATTCGGCCTTTTTAGTTTCTACCTCTTCTTCAACTACAGGGTAAACACTAACTTTTTTCTTGTCTCTACCTTTTCTTTCAAATTTAACTGTTCCATCAACTAATGCGAATAGAGTGTCATCACTACCAATTCCTACGTTTGTTCCTGGATATATTTTAGTTCCTCTTTGTCTTACAAGAATGTTTCCAGCTAAAACAAATTGTCCATCAGCTCTTTTTACTCCTAAACGTTTTGATTCACTGTCTCTTCCGTTTCTTGTACTACCTTGACCAACGTGATGTGCCATTTTTTTCAACTCCTTCCAGTTTTATTTTTTTTATATCTCTAATTATTAAATCTCAAATTTAATTTTGATTATGCTTCAGCTTTTGCTGTAGCTTCTTTTTTAGTTTCTGCTTTTTTAGCAGCTGTTTTTATGTTTGTTATTTCAACTTTTGTGTATGGTTGTCTATGTCCTTGTTTTGTTCTCTCGTTCTTTTTAGCTTTCATTTTGAAAACTATTATTTTTTTACCTTTTCCGTGAGAAACTACTTTTCCTTCAACCTTTACACCTTTAACATAAGGATTTCCAACTTGTACTTTTCCGTCATCTGATACCATTACTACTTTATCAAATGCTACTTTTTTTCCTTCTTCAGCATCTAATTTTTCGAAAAATACAACATCTCCTTCTGCTACTTTGTATTGTCTTCCACAGCTTTCAATTATTGCGTACATCTTAAATGCACCTCCCTTATTCGTATACTCGCTAATCCTCAAAAAAGGTAGTTACTCTATATTTGCAACATTTAGTTACCTTGATTAAGCGGATTACAGTTTACTATTATACTATATATTTTTGCACATGTCAATGAAAAATTGGTATTTTTGTTCAATTCTGTAAAATTAATTTTATTAGTAATATTTTTTCTTTATTTTAAAATATTGATACACGAAATCCTACACTGCAATGTACAAAATCTGTAGCATTACTTCCATTTCTAAAATTCACTTGAACAAAATTTCCTAAAGTACCATAAGACCCTGCCATACATACACAAGGACTCTCTTTGTTTAATGTACTTTCTAATGTCCATTCCCAAACATTTCCCGCAATGTCAAATATATTCATCATTGAAAAATTTTTATTTGCTCCCGTTGTTATCAATACTGTTTTGTTTTCCTTTTTTTCATACGACATACTAAAAAAATTATTTCCATCATCTAATGAATATTTTGCATTTTCATTAACAATATTCCATAAATTATTATAATAATTTCCTACTTGCGTACTATCTTTTATTAATACATCATCTTCTATTTTTCCTGTATTATGTAAGAATGCCAGCATCAAATCCCATTGAATACCAAACATTAAACTACTCGTATAATTACCAGATTCATTTTTCTCTGCTAAATTTTTAGCTTGGGTCCTAGTTATATATGTATATGGATATAAATTTGCCTTTGACTTCGCTTCTTCAGATGTAGTTTCATTTGATATTCTTTGCTGATCTGTTCCAGCTTCATATCTGCCAACCCAAAATCCTCCATTTTGATATATACTTTCTAGCATTTTATATTTTAAATCATTGTATTCTTTATCATTCTTGAACCATCCAGCTGATTCATCTTCAAAAAATTCATCCTTATACTGTGTACCATTTCTATATACCTTCGTATATACTTGTAAATCGTTTTCTATCGATCTATATTCATTCTCCCCAAATGAACTTAGATTAATTCCTACAGTTTTATACACTTCTTCACTTCTTGGCACCTCAACCCACACATACTCGTTTCCTGTTTCCTTCTCTTTTATTACTAAACCTGTGTTTAAACTTGTTCCTTTTATTTGCTCAAATTTTGTTGAATCCGGTAAATATGGTTTAGTATATTTTGTTGATGGCAAATCCGAAATATACTGTTCAATTGTTTTTTCATAGTTATTTATTTCTTTCTCTTCTTTCTGTTTCGCCTCTGAAGTTTTCTCCTTTGCTTCATAAGTTCTGTTTAATATTCCATTTTGTCCTGTAAGCATAGAAATACTTATTCCTGCTAGAATAAGCAAAACAATTATTGTTACAACTAATGCAATCAGTGTTATTCCTTTGTTTTTCTTAAATGTTTTCTCTAACATTTATTTATCCTCCTATCAATTTCGTATGATTTTATAGTATCATATTGTACACTATTTTGCAATCTTTTTTTATTCTTTTTATGAATCATTTTTAATTCTTTTAGAAACAAAAAAATCCCAGGTTTAATACCTAGGATTTATATGTTCCTCATTTTTATCTAACAAAAAAAGCATCCCCGCCTTAGCCGTAAGATGTTGGTGAATTTTTAATAACCTGCCTCCTCAAAAAACAGGTGGGTGCCAACCTTAATACTTGTGGGCTTCTTACGACCAAATGGAAGCAAGCATGCACGCCATATAAAGAGATAAGCCCCTCTTAAAACTTGTAGGTTCTAAAAATTCTGTCTACACGCACTATGCAGGGTAACTGCTTTTTTTCTTTCTTCTTAAATTACTTTTATAATACCACCTTTTAAATTTATTTTCAACTCTATAATTTGTGATTTTGTTTGAATTAAAGCATTAAATTTATTATATCTCATTTTTTTTCATTTATTCTAACTTATACATTATAAGTTAATACTTGATTTTTTTTACTTTCTACTATCATGGCAAATAAAGTAAACAATTTGATATTCCTGTGATAGATTTTTAAGAAGATTCGTTGCATTTTTTATTTTGTTTTCATCTAAATTAACAAATGGATCATCTAAAATTATAAATGGTTTTTCTTTCTCAAATAAACTGTCTATTAAACTTAATCTCATACAAATATATATTAAATCCTTATATCCTGTGCTTAAATATTCAATATCTTTACTTGATCCATTTTCATTTACATTAACTTTTAAGTTAACATCAACATTGATATCCATTTCGTTTCCATTTATTAATTTCAAATTCTTCACAAATCCATCTTTCATTTTTCCTAAATAGCTAGCAGAAAATTGTGCTTTGGCTGTTACTAAGTATTCTTTTGTTTTTTCTAATATGTCACAATTTTGTCTCATTTCTTCTATTTGGCAATTTAATTCTTCTATAGAATTTTCTATGTCAAATACTGTATCTAGGTTACTTTCTAAAAGTTCAATTTGGTTTTTATTGTAATTTTTCTCATCATTTAATTTGTTAATTTGTTCTGTTATAATTCTAATTTTTTCTTCTATTTCTTGTTTATTTATAGATTGATTTTCTTCTTGGCGTTTTCTTATTTCTTCAATATTATTTTCTTTTTTGTATTCTTCTATTGCTTTTGTTTTTGCTAAAAATGTTTCTTTTTGTTTTTCAAGATCCATTTTTTTCATTTTCATTTCTTGGGCATAAGTTACATATGTTCCGTTTATGCTTTCAAAATATCTTAGTAAATAATTTTTTATGCTATCTTCTAGTTCTTGTAAATTTGTTATAACTTCTTTTTGTTTTTCAAACATTGTGTTTATATTATTTGCAAGCTCATTGTATTTTACAAAGTTAGATTTTATTTCTGTAAGTTTTATTAAAACGTCATTTTCTTCTTCTATTTCTTCTATTGGAAATTCATCAATAAATTCCATTACTTCTCTTCTTGTGCTTATTTCTTTTGATCTTAGATTTTCGATTAACTCATTAAGTTCAATTATTTCTTCTTCTTTATCTGTTATCATTTTTTCTTTTTTCTTAAATGAATTTATTTTAACAAGCATTACAATTAATACAATAATTCCTACTGCAAAAGCACCAACAGAAAAATATACCTTTTCTCCAACAAACATTCCTATTCCTAAAACTATACTTATTATTAGAATTACACTTAAAATTATACTTAATGTTTTGTCTTTGCCTTTCTTTATAATAGCTTCTTCTTTTTCATTTTTTAGTTTAGCAACTTTTTCTTCGTTCATTTGGATTTTATTTCTTGTTTCACTTATTCCATTGTATTCAGAAATCATGCTATTTATTTTGCTTTCTGTTAATTCCTTGTCTTGGAATATATTTTTTAATCTTTGAATATCACTATTTCCTGATGTGGAATCCTCATAATTTTTTATCTCTGCCTTATATTTTTCTATTAATAAACATTTTTCGATTAAGGTTTCTAGTTCTATATCAGATGGTATTCCTTCTTTAAAGAATTCTTGTAAATTATTTAAATCTGATCTAGTTTCTTCAAGATTTTTTTGTAAATTTTTATAGTTTTCTAATTTTGCAAGTTCTGTTTCTTCTTGATTTTTTAAGCCTATTAATTTATTAAGTTTTTCTCTTTCTTCTTCTTGTTTTAATAATTCTTGTTTTAATAAATTATATCTTTCTTTTCTTTTATTTAAAATTTCTTCATTTATTTTGCTTTCTTCTAACTTATTTTCTAATTTTGTTCTTTCATTTATTTTTTGGCTTATTTCGCCTCTATCACCTGTTTTTTTGTAATTTTTTATTGCTTTATCTAAAACATTTATAGCTTCATCTGATGAATTTATATCATTCTCATTTTCTAAAATATTGCCAAGTTTGGCATTTATACTATCATTCATTGCTGTTTCTATTTTTTGACCTGATATAAATGTACTTCTTTCATATGCTTCTTTGTTTAGTTTAAAGATCTCTTCTCCTATATTTTGAGTATAATCTTTGCTTTCTAAATTGGTTGTTAGATCATATAATTTAAATGTATCATCTGATAATTTATTTCCAAATGTTCTTTCAATTTTGTATCTTTTTCCATTTATTTCAAATTCAATGTTTCCACCAAAAATTCCGCCTTGCCATGGCATATATTTTTTTCTGTCTATTAATATTTTTGATGTTCTTTTAGCATCTAATCCATAAAACATTGCTTTTATAAAGTTTGCAAATGTAGTCTTTCCAAATCCATTTTCTTCTTTTATTGTATTTAGCCCATCTTCAAAAACTTTATCATAATTTGATAGTTTTCCAAAATTTTCTATATGGCATTTTATTATTTTCATTAGTTTACCTCCTCTCCTGAAAGTGCTTTTATTCCTGTTGTTATAATTTTTCTTTTTTCTTCATCTGTTAAATCCTGTCCTAAAACTAGTCTTATAAATTCTCCTTTTAGAGAGATATCGTTTTCATAATCCATGTAATTTATCTTTAATGATGTTTCATCATATATTTTTGCAAAATAGAATATGTTTTTATATTTTTTTTCTAGATATTTTATATCTCTTTCTGAATTTACATCTACTTTTCCCTTTAAAACAATTTTTATTAAAGCTTCTTTTTCTATATTTTTTGTTTCTTCATCTATTCTCTTTTCTGCATCTAAAGTTGTTTCTGTATCTGTTATATCTACATTTATTTCATATAAATGTCTTCTAGCAAATGGAATAAATTTAGATGTTATTTTTCCATTTTCTTCATCAATATCAAGTTCTACAAATCCTTTTTCTCCACATTCATCAAATCCTCTACCTTCTAAGCAACCAGAATAGCAATAAATTCCTCTGTTATCTATTGCTTCTTGTTTGAATTTATGAATATGTCCTAATGCTAAATAATCAATGTTTTTGTTTTTTAATGCTTGTATATTTATTATTTCTGCTTTATCTTTAGCATCATATTTAGATTCTTGTCCATGCATAGTTACTATATTTATATCATTTTTGTTTAGCATTAATGTATTATAAATTTCAAAGTCTGGTATTCCTCCAAACTCAATTCCAGAAATTACTATTCTTCCATATTTATAACTTGTCCATTTTTTATTATCAAACAATTTTAAGTTTTCTGGAATTTCTTCTAACTCTGATGTAAATCCTGTTTCATCATGATTTCCTTTTAAATATATAAAGTCTATATTAGGGTTAGATCTAATACTATCTAATACGACATTTCTCGCTTTTAATGTTATGTTTTTCTTATCAAACATATCTCCGGCAATTAAAATAATCTTTATTTCATTTTTACTTGCATATTCTACCATATTTTGATATGTTCTTAAAATTTCATCTCTACGTTCTTTTGCTTTTACACTATCTAAATTTGATTTCATTTTTGAATCTAAATGTAAATCACTACAATGTATAATTTTCATTCTTTACCTCCTTTGTATACTTTTATTTTTCTATTTCAAAAAAAATAGAAAAGAGAGTCAGCTTCCCTTTTCTTTTTATTTGCAACCGCTACATCCAGAGCAATTACCTCCACAACCTTTATCTTGGTCGTCATCAGGATTTCCGTTCCAATCTAACTCTATTAAATTTCCACATTCAGGGCATCTAATCTCATTAAAATCTTCATCAATATCTGCATCAAATTCGTGGTTACAATATGGACAGTTTACTGAAAAGCCTTCAGATACATTGGTAGATGGTGCTACATCATATATATCATCATATATTGTATCTAATCTGTCACCAAATAATTGGATTATTCTATCAGTTTGTTCTTGTTTTTGAACAATAGCGTCCATTCTTTCTTCTTTTTCTTTCATTATTTTTTCTATTTGATCTATTGTAAAATCAACTAATTTTTCCGTTCTTTCTCTTACATATAGTAATTCTTCTTTGTTTGTTATATGTTCATCAATATCTTTAAAAAATTTATTCATTTCATTTTTTAAGTCTTCTAACATTTATCTACCTTTCTTTTTTATTGGAAAACGGTTCTTTTATCAAAGAACCGCCCCAAATTAAAATTATATTCTTTCCATATATTCACATGTACGTGTATCTACTCTTAATACATCACCAATGTTTACAAACATAGGAACTTGTAATTCTAATCCTGTTTCTAATGTTGCTGGTTTTCCAGATGTTGTTGTTGT
>CAJKVH010000013.1 GCA_905203305.1 uncultured Eubacteriales bacterium | reverse complement strand
TATTCTATTTCAGCTGTATCTTTATCTATATTTTCGCTTGTAATTATAAAATCATTCTTTTTATAAAAATTGATAGCATTTATATTTTTCTTATATACACTTAATGTCAAATTATCTCTGTTTTCTTTTACTTTATTCAATAAAGATGTTCCTATTCCTTTACATTGATTATTTGTATCAATAAAAATTCCTTCAATATAATTCTCATTTATTCCTATAAATCCTACAATATTTTCTTTTAAAACATAAACATATATTTCTGCATTTGGTAGAATTCCTTTTACATAATTATAATTATTTTTCCAATATTCTTTTGATATAAATTTATGAGATTTTATATTTTCATTTTTCCATATTTGCATTACAGGATTTATATCATTTTTTTCAAATTTTCTTATCATTTATTTCTCCTATAACTTGTAAGTTGTAGTTAACCTATTAATTTAATTTTTCTTTTTTCTATATGTTCCTTTATAGCTTCTGCAATAATTTTGTGTCCTTTTTCATTTGGGTGTATTCTATCATCACATAGTAGATTTGAATAATTTTTATTTCTCCTCGTATAATATTACAATTTGTTCTAATGTTTTTAAATCATCTTTATTTGGATGTGATAATGCTTTATCAAAGTTATCAATTAATTTATCAATGTTAAGTGAAATATTATTTTGTTCTCTCATTTTTTCATATCTTTCTCTAACTGATAATGGCATTTTACCTTGACACATAAAAGTACCTATTATTGTATTGCTACTATCAATATTCTTTTTTACATTATTAATAATACCCTCAAAATATTTTTCACTTTCGCCATATCCTGCTGTCCCAAATAAAAATATTTTTTTGTTTTTTAATTTATTTAAAAAATCTATTGTTAGATGATCAGCATTTCCTTTTTCTGTCCAAAAACCAATATAAATTACATTACTTAATACATCATCAATTTTATCCACTGTACCATAATAATCACACTTATTTTGAGGTAAAGTATTATAGATTGCCTCTGCAAGTTTTTTTGTATTTCCTGTTTTACTACTATAAATTATTGAATATCTTTCTCTTTTCATAATACATAATCTCCTTTTTCTTTATTATCAAAATTGTAATTTTTTAATCAAATTGTGTTTGCCACTTTTCATCTTTATATGCTTTAAAACACATCTCAATTTGTTCATTATTTGTTTTTTCTTCTGCTAAATTATTGGGTATCTCATCTAATGAAAAATATTTAATTTCTGTCGTTTCAATATTTTCAATAAATTCCCCACCAATAACATTACATAATACAAATATTTTGCACACACCATAAGCATATATAGGTTTATTATGTTTGTTTCTATCTTGGACTGCAATTATTTTAATTGTTTCTACATCTAATCCAGTTTCTTCTTTTACTTCCTTTATTGTATTACTTGCAACAGATTCTAAAACATCACACCAGCCACCAGGCAATGACCAAGTTCCATTATTTTCGTGAGTTAGTAAAATTTTATCATCTTTAAATATGGCGGCTCTTGTATCTATTTTAGGTGTTTGATAACCATTTTCGTTGCAAAATAAATCTTTTACTTTTTCCAAACTTATATTACTTTTTTCTTCTATTATTTCTGCTGCTATTTCTCTTAATCTTTCATATCTTTCTATATCATATACATTATCTGTATATGTAAGTCCTGCTTGTGCTAAACTTTGAATTTCTATTGCCAATTTTAACCACTTTTCCATACATAAATCTCCCCTACAACTTACTATTTGCATTTAACTTTACTTTGTCAATTGATAACTTTGTTCTATCAATTCTTTTACTAAATTATTGTCCACTTTTTCATCTACAATAATTGTATTCCAATGTTCCTTATTCATGTGATAAGCAGGTATTATATAATCATAAGTATTTCTCAATATATCAGAATAATTTGGATCTGTCTTAACATTAAGGTATAACTTATTATTTACATTCATAATTAAAGCAAACCACTTTTTATTTTTCAAATGTTTCATTGTTACAGATTCAAAATCATCAGGAAAAGGGCAATCCTTATATGTATTTTCTAATGTTAAACAATACTTTATTATTTCTTCTTTATTCATCAAATTTCTCCTAAAAAGTTTTTAATTTTTAATTAGAGTTATAAACATAAAAATTCATCTTATCTGAATTTTTAACTTTAGAATACCTTAATCTTTTGATTTCTTCCGGAGCATCTTCCACTGCACCCTCATATAAAATTTCTGTATCTTCAAATATAACTCTTATATCTAATGTTCGTACAGAGCCAATTGTCAAATATGCTTTTCTTTCTTGATTTTCCATAACACACTCCCTAAATTTGTTATTTATCTATTATATTCTTATATTTTAAACATTTCAAAAATCCATTACAACCTTCAACTATATCATTAAATGTAATTTCAAAATTTCCAGTATACCACGGATCAGCAATATCTCTAGGATTATTCGAAAAATCTAATAATCTATAAACTTTATTGTCGATGTCTTTGCCAACTATTCTTTGTATATTTATGATATTTGAATTTTCCATACCAATAATATAATCATATTTTTCATAGTCTTCTGCTTTTAATTTTGTTGCTTTTCTCTTTGTGAAAGGAATACCTTTTTCTATTAATTTATCGCGTGTACCATAATGAATATCATTTCCTATTTCTTCACTAGAAGTTGCTGAAGATTTTATATAAAATTCTTTTTCTAATCCTTGCTTTTTTACCATATCTTTGAGTACAAACTCTGCCATTGGAGAACGGCAAATATTACCTAAACACACAAACATCACTTTTATCATTATAATCTCCATTTCCATATTAAAATTGCGTTACTTACTTTTTTCTGAAGAATTGCTTAAAAAATATAAATATTTTATTTAAAAAGTTTTCTATTTTTATGTATAAATTTTATTTTTTTATATCCATCCTTAAATCAAATTTATTATATCATTTTAGCAATAATTAATGCAACATATCCTAGCCCAATTCTTGAAATTTGCTATTTATTGACATTTTTTAAAATTAAAAGTATAATAAAATATACAGTAACTTTATTTTTTTAGGGAATCTCTTTCCCTATTTGTAACACGAAGGAGGATATAAAATGTTACATTCACTTATTAACACAGGAATCAGTGCACGGTTAAAACAAGATATTTATCTCGAGTACCAGGAAGAAAAAAGACAACTTGCCGAAACTTGGGAGAAGTCCTTATCAAAGGAGTTAAGCACAAAACTTGACATTGGAATTGACCCCAAGGTTATACCAGTGCCGTATAATCAGAAGCTTTATGATCATATTGTTTATGACCATAGAGGCTGCTATGATAGAGCCAAAGAGCCAAATAGAGTTTTTGATGGAGAGCCGTTAAAATCCATGGCCCTTGGTGGAAGTATTCCTGCAACTATGGCAACACTTGTTGAGTATTTTTCTGTAACTCACAAGACCGGCAAGAAAATCTCTTCGAGAGAAGAGTTTCTCATCGAGATCGGAAAGATCTTGGTGGAAAACGGTTACAGAACGCAAGACAAAGGAACATTGTGGATTGCCTTTGATAAGGTCTTGGAACTTGAGTACGGCATCCGAACTCAGATTCAGAGATCAATCTTTGAAGTGAGCAATTCAATCTGTCTTTGTCATCCTGTAGTTGCTCTTGTCCCTACTGGTTGGCTTCATGGAAAAGATCTTCCAAGTAATGAATGCGTCATCATTTGGAAGATCAAGGAAGGAGTAGCAACAATCAGTAATACTTCTTCAAATGAGCTTTACGAGATCGACGTCATGTCGCTTTTGCGTCATGCAAAAATTGCTTGGGCTTGCTCTGTTAAGAAGCTTTTGTAACTATTAATAATCCAAACCTTAAAGGTCGGAGAGAAAATCTCTCCGGCCTTTTTCATTTTTATTTATACATAATATTAATATCTACATCACCTTTAATTCCACTAACAGATCCTTTTTCGGTAAATTGCCAAATCTTGTACTCACCTTCATAAGACGTTTCAGAAACATAATTTGCAAGCCAAACGGGATAATTTTTGTTATTTTTCCAAAAGTATTCCAAATATGTTTTACTACCATATAACATAGTTTTATATCCCAGATTAACACATTCATCCATAAAACTATCTGCCATGTTGTTTAAATCATTTAGGCAGATGCTCAAAGTATTAAAATTCTTCCAATTTTCCCAATCAAAAGCAATATTTATATTAGTGTAATTATATTCCTTTAATTTTTCACATATCCAATCTGCTTGACTTTTGGCTTCATCTACAGTTTTTGAATATGAAGAAAAATAAACAGAAATAGGTATATTATTTTTAGAGCATCCTTCAACATTTTTCTCAAAATATGGATCTAACAGTACTTCCCCATCAAATCCATTTTGATATCCCATTCTAAGTATTGCAAATTCAACTCCAGCATTTGCTACCTTTTCCCAATCGATATCTCCTTGCCATTTTGAAACGTCAATTCCAAGCATTGTATTATCATTTTTGTATTTCGAAATAGCATTATCGAAAGTACTTTCACTTTCTGTATAACTAACCTTATCTTTTACCTTTAACACAAAATCTTTTGTAGCTACATTTCCAGAAGAGTCTTCTGCTTTATATGTTAAGTTATATTCTCCAATTGTATTAAAATCATAATCTCCTATAATTTCTCTTTTAGGGTTATGGTCCATATCGTCTGCACTAATAATTACATCTAATAAATTTTTGTCATAACCTACTTTTACAGTATATGTATCTCCAAGTACAATAGTTGGTGCAGTGGTGTCTTTTATTTCTTTTGTTTTTTTACTTTTTTCTCCTATAAAAACTCCAATTAAAACACACATAATAACTATTATAGTAATAGCAATTACAATTATCATACTTTTTTTGCTTAATTTCATATATTTTCTCCTATTATAATTTTATTATTTTTTCCCAAGGTAAATTCTCTTTTCCAAAATGGCCATAGTTTGTTGTAAATCTATATATCGGCTTTCTTAAGTCTAAATAGTCTATTATTCCATCTGGTGTTAAATCAAATTTATTTAATATTTTATTTGATATTTCTTCTTCCGAAATTTTATTTGTTCCAAAAGTATCTACATAAACAGAAACAGGGTGTGCAACTCCTATTGCATAGGCTATTTGAACTTCGCATTTCTTTGCATAATTATTTGCAACAACATTTTTAGCTATATGTCTTGCCATATAACTTGCCGATCTATCTACCTTTGTTGGATCTTTTCCAGAAAATGCTCCTCCACCATGTCTACTGTATCCTCCGTATGTATCCACGATAATCTTTCTACCTGTTAAGCCACTATCTCCTAGTGGTCCTCCTATTATAAATCTACCTGTTGGATTTATGAAATATTTTGTATCTTTATCCAAAAATTTTTCTGGAACAATTTTATTTATAACCTCTTTTTTTATATCATTTTTTAGTAAATCTATATCTGCATTTTCATTATGCTGAGTTGAGATAACTATTGTATCTATTCTTATAGGTATATTATTATCATATTCTACAGTTACTTGTACTTTTCCATCTGGTCTAATATAATTTATAATTTCTTGTTTTCTTACATCTGTTAGTCTTTTAGCTAACTTATGTGCTAACGAAATTGGAAGAGGCATCAATTCAAGTGTTTCATCACATGCATAACCGAACATTAAGCCTTGATCTCCTGCTCCAATTGATTTTTTATTTTCTTGTTTTCCTTCTAAAGATTTATCAACTCCAAGAGCAATATCAGATGATTGTTTTGATAAATTAATTATAACTTTACATGTTCTATAATCTATATCTGTTTTTTCATTATCATATCCCACTTCTTTTATTGCATTTATAACAACTTTTTCTATATCAATATTTGCTTTTGATGTTATTTCTCCGAGTTATATATATTTCTCCTTTTCCTGCAACAGTTTCACATGCTACTCTTGAATAAGGATCTTTTTCAATAAAGCTATCTAGTATACTATCTGATATATAATCACATAATTTGTCTGGGTGTCCTTCTGTAACACTTTCAGATGTGAATAATTTTTTCATCATTATCCTCCTTTTTTACAAAAAGAGACTTCAAAAAAGCCTCTTCGATTATCTTTTAATTTTATTAGTTGTAGTTTTTTCAAATTCTGTTTTTCTAATTTCAATCTCGGTAATTCTTTTGTAAGCAGGTAATTCTTTACATGCTTCAAAAATGTCTTTTTTTAATATTTCTTTAATATTTTCTGCTTTCATTTCATTTACTTTTTCTTCATTTAAAAATACTTCTGCTAAAAGTGAAACTTCTTGTCCGTTTTTATTCTTTTTAGCTTTTACAACAACTTCTTGAACATATGGTATAGATAATATATAATTTTCGATTTCTTCTGGATAAATATTTTTTCCATTATCTAATACTATAAGGTTTTTCTTTCTTCCATTAATTACAAGTTGTCCTTTTTTATTTATACTTCCATAATCTTCGGTATTAAACCATCCATTTTTTAAAACTCTATCTGTTTTTTCCGCATCTTTATAATAGCCTTGCATTACAATATCGCCTTTTACGCAAATTTCTCCATCTCCATCTGAATTTACATTTTCAAGTTTGATTTCACAACATGGTAATACTACTCCAACTGTGTAGCTATCATTAAATTTTACCCTATTTACACTAACTAAAGGTGAACATTCTGTAATTCCATATCCATTTAATAATGTAATTCCTATATCATTGAAAAATTTTCCTATTTCTGGTCTTATTGGTGCACCACCACATATTATTTCTTTTAAATTTCCACCAAAAGCATCATGTATTGATTTAAATAATTTTTGCCTTAAATCAATTCCTGCTGCTCTTAAGCCATTGCTTATTGGTATTAACTTCTTTAAAGCTTTATCCTTTCCAGATTTTTGTGCCGTATTCCAAATATTTTTATAAAATACTTCTGTAAATGCTGGAACTACATATATAAAATCTGGTTTAAATAGTTGTAAATTTTTTAATACATTTTTCAAACTATCATTTATACATATACATGAATGATGATGTAATTCAACAAGTATACCAGCTACAGCTTCATAAGTATGATGGTATGGTAAAACAGATAGGCATTTTTCACCAATATCTGCTACCTGTAAGCCATAATATACTACGCTTATAAGATTATGTTCTGTAAGCATTACTCCTTTTGGTTGGCCTGTTGTTCCTGATGTATATACCAAAAGTTTTAACTTATTTTCATCGTCTTTTAAATCTGTATAAATTTTGCTTCCTTGATTTAATACATTTTTTCCATTTTCTTTAAATATTTCATATGATAATATATTTCCATCATGTTCTTTCCTGTTTAAACCAATAAAGAATTTTATATTTGGTACATTTTCTTTTATTTCATTTATCCATTTTTCATATTTTTCTGAATAAAATAATACTTCACTATCACTATGTTTTAATACATTTATAATATCTTTACATGGAAGTTCTCTATCTATTGGAATAAATACCCCTGTGCTCTTTAATACTGTTAAATATACAGTTAGCCATTTATAACTGTTTTCTCCTATCATTGCAATATGTTTATCTGCCATTCCAATACTTGCAAGAGCTGTTCCAAGTTCTTCTGTATCATTATTAAATTCCTTGTATGTAACTTTTGCTATTTTATCGTTTTGATTTTCGTCTCTATATTCAAAAGCATTTTTCTCCCCTGCTTCTTTTACAGCAAGCTCTAGCATTTCTCTTATTGAATTAACTTTTGTAACCTTATTTAATGCGTAATTTTTACTCATAATCATCCTCTTTTCATTTTGCGTATTTTGAATTTATTTTCGTTATTTTTTCATCTAGTTTGTTTATTATTTTAGCATATTGAACCATTTTTATTGAATCGATTAATTTTAATTTGTTTTTTGCCTTGTATTTTATTTTGTGCTCTGTTGTTGACCAAAAATCCATTGCCATTGTCCTTATTTGAATTTCTACCTTTACTTTAGCAACATTATCTCCTAAATTTACTGGGGTTTGGCAAATTAAGTGTATTCCAGAATATCCACTTTTTTTGGGTTTATTTATATAATCTTTTACTTCTATAATTTCTATGTTTGAATTTTTTTCTATGATATCTCTTATTTTTTGTACATCTGTTTTGAATGGACATACTATTCTTATACCTGCTACATCATTTACATTTGATATTAGTTCTTTATAGTTGAGATCATAGTTTTTCTTTTTCATTTTATTTACTATACTATCAGGTGTCTTTATCCTACAATCAATGTTGTTTATAACGTCGTAATTGTAAAATTCTTTTAAACTTATTTTAAATCCTTCTAGTTCTTCTTTTACTTGTACCATTGCTTTTTCGTATATTAGCATTAGTGTTTTAAACTTTTTTTCTTCGACATCTACTGGAACTAGGCTTAATATATTTAAACTTTCTTTTTTGCTCTCGTTTATAACAATCGCCTCCTTCATTAGATTATATATATTCTAATGTTTGTTTGTTCTTTTTTGATGTTTTTATTATGTTTGTTTTGTAAAATTTTCCAATCACATTCTATCATAACATTTTAAATATTTCAACAAAAAGAAGCTCTTTTTTTTAGAGCTTCTTATTTATATCCTGCAATATCTTCTTTCTCAAATGAATAATCTAATTTTTTGCCATAAACTTCCTCATATTTACTTTTCTTTAATTCGTAATCTCTTTGTCTTAAATCTTCTTTTTGAGCTTTAAAATCTTTTGTTTTATCCGGATATAATGGTTTCATTACATGTAAAGTATACTTTTGTACAAAAAAACCATCCTCCCCTATTTTATCTGTATTTTGCATTTCAATAAAACATGGTATTATTGGAACGTTATACTTACAAGCATAATGATATGCTCCTATTTTTCCGTGGTCTAGGTTTTTTGTAGTTAAACCACATTTCTTCTTCTGGATAAATTAATACAAAATGTTTCTTTTGAAAAAGCTTTTCAAGTGTTGGCTCAAAATTATTTGATATGTATTGATGACTCTTATTTATTGGAATTGTTTGGTTATTTTTTAAAAGCCAACCTAAACCTCCTGGCATAAATATGTTAGTTTCTTGAACTATTACATCAAATTTTTTTCTTTTTCCAGTTTTTAACATCAAATATCTAATTATTGTATTGTCAATCTTACTAAAGTGATTTGATGTTACTATTGCTCCTGTTTTTATGTCTTTTATGTTTTCTAATCCTTTTATTTCTGTTTGATGATTGTAGTGTTTTGTTAATGATTCTGCAATTCCTCTTGCTATTATAGTTTTTGCTTTGTTTCTTATTTTCTTCTTTCTTCCATCATAATGTAAAATTACTTTTTCTCTTTCCTCATTTGTAACTATATGATCATGTATTTCTACCTTTGAATTAAATTTCTTATCTTCAACAGCTTTCTTTATGTTTTCTATTACTTGTAATCTTTCTTCGTCTTTTTTCATCTTTTACTCCCCAATGTTTTTCTTTAAACCTTGTTTATTATACTATATTATAGTTTAAATTTCAATTAAAAATTGCTAGAAAATTTTCTAGCAATTTTTGGCTTGTAATTCATTATTTTCACAATCTATTGTTACCGTTGTATTTGGTAAAATTTCTTGACTTAAGATTTTTCTTGCAATTAAAGTTTCAAGCTTTTTTTGTACAAATCTTTTTAAAGGCCTTGCTCCATAAAATTCATCATATCCATTATCTATTAAGTAGTTTTTAGCTGATTCAGTAAGTTCTAGTTTTATATGTTTATCTTCTAGTCTTCTTTCCAAATCTTTAACTAGTAAGTCTAAAATTTTTGAAATTTCGTTCTTTTTCAATGGTTTATATAAAATGATTTCATCTAATCTGTTTAAAAATTCTGGTCTGAAACTTTTCTTTAATAATTGATTTACTTTTTCGGTTGCCTCTTTTGATATTTCTCCATTTTCTTCAATTCCCTCTAATATATATTCTGATCCTAAATTTGATGTTAATATTATAATTGTATTCTTAAAGTCAACTGTTCTTCCTTGTGAATCTGTTATTCTTCCATCATCTAAGACTTGTAATAATATATTAAATACATCAGGATGTGCCTTTTCAATTTCATCAAACAATACAACTGAATAAGGTTTTCTTCTAACAGCCTCTGTTAATTGTCCGCCTTCTTCATATCCAACATATCCTGGAGGAGCACCAATTAATCTCGAAACAGAGTATTTTTCCATGTATTCTGACATATCTATTCTTATAATATTATGCTCATCATCAAATAGACTTTCTGCCAAAGCTTTTGCAAGTTCTGTTTTTCCTACACCTGTTGGTCCTAAAAATAGGAATGAACCAATTGGCCTTTTTGGATCACTAATTCCTGCTCTTGAACGTATAATCGCTTCTGTTACTTTTTCTACTGCTTCACCTTGTCCTATTACTCTTTTGTGTAAAATATCTCCTAAATGTAATAATTTTTCTCTTTCGCCTTCCATTAATTTGCTAATAGGAATGCCTGTCCATCTTGAAATTATTTTTGCTATTTCATCTTCTGTCACTTTGTTTCGTAATAGTCCATCTTCTTTTCTTTTTTCTGAAATTTCTTCCTCTTTTTCAAGTTCCTTTTGTAAATTTGGAAGTTTTCCATATTTTAATTCTGCAACTTTATTTAAATCATAATTTCTTTCTGCCTGTTCTATTTGACTATTGGTTTGTTCAATTTCCTCACGTAATTTTTGTACTTTTCCAATTGCTTCTTTTTCATTTTTCCATTTTGCCATCATTGAATCAAATTTCGTTTTTAATTCTGCCTTTTCTTTTTGAATATCTGCTAAACGACTTTTTGAAATTTCATCATTTTCTTTACTTAACGCTGTTTCTTCTATTTCTAATTGCATTATTTTTCTAGAAATCTCGTCAAGTTCTGTAGGCATTGATTCCATTTCTGTTTTTATTAAACTACAACCTTCATCAATTAAATCTATTGCTTTATCTGGCAAAAATCTATCTGAAATATAACGATGTGATAATGTTGCTGCTGCAATAAGCGCGTTATCTGCTATTTTAACGCCATGGTATACTTCATATCTTTCTTTAAGTCCTCTTAAAATTGATATTGTGTCTTCAACTGATGGTTCATCAACCATTACTGGTTGAAAACGTCTTTCTAATGCTTGATCTTTTTCTATATACATACGATATTCATTTAATGTTGTCGCACCAATACAATGTAATTCTCCTCTTGCAAGCATAGGTTTCAACAAATTTCCTGCATCCATTGCACCATCTGTTTTTCCTGCACCGACTATAGTGTGAATTTCATCTATAAATAATATTATTTTTCCTTCACTCTTCTTTACTTCTTGTAAAACAGCTTTTAATCTTTCTTCAAACTCTCCTCTATATTTAGCACCTGCAATTAAAGATCCCATATCTAATGAGAAAATAGTACATTCTTTTAATCCTTCTGGTACGTCTCCTCTAACAATTCTAAGGGCTAATCCCTCCGCTATTGCTGTTTTTCCAACTCCTGGTTCACCTATTAAGCATGGATTATTTTTTGTTTTTCTTGACAATATTCTTATTACATTTCTAATTTCCGAATCTCTTCCTATTACAGGGTCTAATTTTTGTTCTCTTGCTAGTTTTACTAGATCTTGTCCGTATTTTTTTAGCGCATTATATGTTTCTTCTGGATTGTCATTTGTCACTCTAGTATTTCCTCTAACTTCAGATAAAGCCTTTAAAAATGAATTTTTAGTTATATTAAATGTTCTAAATAAATCTTTTAATTTACTGTTTAAATGATCAAATATAGCAAGCATTATATGTTCTACAGATACATATTCATCTTTCATTTTAGTTGCTATTTTTTCTGCATCATTTAGTATTAAATCAACATCTTGCGATACATATATATTGTTATTCGGCCTTCCTCCACCTGTCATTCTTGGCATATTATTAATTATATGTCTTACTGATTCTTCAAAATTTTCTTCTTCGGTACATAATTTTTTAAATAATTCTTTTATTAAACTATTATCTTGTTCTAATAATGCAAGCAATAAATGTTCTTCTTCTATTCCGAGAATTTTGATTGTCTATTGCAATACTTTGAGCTTTATTAATAGCTTCTACCGACTTTTGTGTGAATTTTTGTATATTCATTTTGGTAACCTCCTTTACCTTTTTTCTTTAGCATAATTTATTATATCACTTTATTTTAGCAGTTGCAAGTATAGAGTGCTAAAATAATAAAAAATATTAAGATAGAAATAAATTTTCTATCTTAAACTAAAAGCTAATAATTTTATTATACATTTGAACAGCGTATTTATCTGTCATTCCAGAAATATAGTAAATAATTGCTTGAGAATATTCTTTTATATTGGCTTTACATTTTTCAAAATTGTAATAAGTTGTTAACCATTCTTCAAAGTCATCAACTAAAATTTTACAATTTTTTCTTTGTTTTTCTATGTTTTCAAATGTTTCTTTTAAAAAGTCATATAATTTATTTAATATCAATTTAAAATAATCCACACTACTAAGTGTTTTTTCTGCAAAATAAATATTTTTATAATTAAATTCTTTCAAACAATTTATCATTTCAAACTTATCTTTTGAGAAACATAACCCTTGTTCTAGATTTGAATTTTCGCATAAATCTTTTATAAATGTATTTAGGATGATTGTATTATTTATTTTTGTATCTTTTGGCAATTTCAATACATCATATAATTCATTAGGTTTTTCATCTAAAATCCCCAAAGTTATTGCATCTGCAATATCACGTCCTAGATATGAAAGTTTGTCTGCAATCTTAACAACACATCCTTCCCATGTGTATGGAGCATATTGATTTGGATGTTCATAATCATTTAAATCTATATATTCTGTTCTTGGTTTTATAGATATTTCATCAATTTCTCCGCAATGCGAAATTATACCATCTCTAACTCCATATGTTAAATCTAAATTTTGATATTTACCTTCTGGCGTTTCTAATAATTCTATTTTATCAACATATTCTAGTCCGTTTTTCTCGTGCCAAAAACTTTTATTTAAATCCCTCTTTGAAATTTCTGATAATATTTTTTCTCCCTGGTGTCCAAAAGGACTGTGTCCTATATCATGTGCAATTGATATTGCTTTTGTTAATTCTGTGTTTAACCCCAAATATTTTGCAATTGTATAACTTATTGACTCAACTAATGTTACATGTTCTATTCTTGTACAAATATGATCATTTTCTGGTGAAAAGAACACTTGTGTTTTATGCTTTAATCGCCTATATGCTCTACTATTTATAACTCTTGTATAGTCTCTTTCAAAGTCTGATCTTATATCATTGTCTCTTTGATAAAGTGTGCTTTTTCTTTGTATTATATTATTCCATTTTGGATTATTAGGGTTGGCTGATTGTTCTTTTAATAGGTCTTTCATTAAAATCCTCCTTTTAGTCATCTATTTCAATTTTTCGATTATAATGATTTCGCTGTTTTTCCCTCTAACTAAAGCAAAATCACTTGTTGTATGTTCTTCCATTCTCTCTTTTCTTACTTTTCTATTAAATTCAAATGGTCGATCTTTTATTATTTCGACATCTTTGTCTTTATCATAATAGTTTATGTTTAAATAATATGGATCAAATAAGTATGCAAAATCATTATCCATTTTCGTTAACAAACAATAATGGTCACATTCTTGATATACTCTAACTATCGCAACTGCACCGTTTTCTATTTTTTCATTTAGTGTTTTGTCATATATTGATATTTCATCTGATTGTAGGCTTGTACATTTTATGTTCATTCCTTTGCTTTTGGCATTTTCGTTTAACCAATTACTTAAAAATTCTAATGCATATACTGAAGTTCCTCCTTTTCCTATTTCTCCAAATATATTTGTTTTGTCTAATGTGTATTGCATGATGAATTTGTATATTTCTGAAGATATTTCGCTTCTTTTAAATAAATATCTTAATGCGTTTAAAAGAGTTGTTGTTCCACAATCATATTCTGTTATTTGATAATCTAATGGTGTTTTTGTGTATTCATATTTTACTTTATTTTCTTTCATTTTTCTTGTTTCCTTTTTTTATATTATTTATATCATAAAACGTAAAAAAAAGAAACCCCCGAACACAATAAACTCATATTCGGGGAAGCAAGTTACTTTAGAAAGCACATTTTATGTAAAATTGCAAATTTCTGTCATTAACTAAGTATTCTAATTTAACATCTAATTTGACTTTATGTTCACCTAATGTTATAATATTATTAGTTTGAAGCATTGAAAACTCCGCTTTTTTGCGGAATTACACAAAGGAGGAAATATAATGGAATATATAAATTTAGTTTCATTTATAGAAAATTATTCGGATGCCCCTCAAGAGGCCACTTATATTTTGCGAAAGTATGATATGACTGGCAATTGGCGGTTAGAAGCCTACTCGAAAGACGGCGAGCATTCATCAATTCTAAAAGAATTTCGTTTTACTTTTTCTGTAAAAGATTTTCATGACTTGCTTCAGAGTTGCAGAAAAATAATTGGAACGCCAAATGAAGTTCTTTGGGTTGAAAAACCAGATGTCTTGCTTGCCTGTGGAGATGAAGAGATCAACGAGCTGTACAAACAGTTTGTATTTCCTTCAAAGGATGATTCTGATTATCTTGAATTTCAGGATTCTTCAGATTTTACCACTCTAGAGTGACATCACAAAAAATGGAGCTATGACAGCTCCATTTTTTATTATTTATTTCTTCCACAACAATTTTTATATTTTTTTCCCGAACCACATGGACATGGATCATTTCTTCCAATTTTTGGTTCATCTCTTACTACAGTTCTATCTACTTCTGAATTTTCAATAGCTGATTGACCTCCATCAACACTATTTATAGATTGAAGAGCTGCTTTTGTTATTTTAGCTGTTTCACTTCTTCTTAAATCTTTTTGTTGTCTTAAATTCATAAGAAGTTTAACAACATCTACTTTTATTGCTTCTATCATTTCATCAAACATTTCTGTACCAACAATTCTGTATTGAACAACAGGATCTTTTTGTCCCCATCCTTGAAGACCTATACCTTTTCTAAGTTCATCCATATTGTCTATATGGTCCATCCATTTTTGATCAACAACTTTAAGCATAACAATTCTTTCAATTTCACGAAGTTGTTCTGGTTCTATTTCTTTTTCTTTATCTGCATATTTCTCATGAGCTTTTTCTTGTAAGCTTGATATGATTTCATCAGCATTTCCGGCTTTATCTTTTAATTCATCAAGCATATTTATTCCAAATGTGCTTATAATTTCGTTTGATAATGCTTCTATATTTAATGACATTTTTCCTTTTTCATCAGCTTCGTTGTATGTTTCTACAGTTGCATTTGCTACCCAATCTATATAATTAGATATAACTGTACTCAAGTCCATTCCATCTAAAACTTGTTTTCTTTGAGAGTAGATTTCTTCTCTTTGTACATTCATTACGTCATCATATTTTAAGACATTTTTACGGATACTAAAGTTTCTTCCTTCTACTTTCTTTTGAGCGTTTTCAACTGCTTTTGAAATCATTCTTACTTCTATTGGCATATTTTCGTCAACATTTAATGCACTATATACTTTTGTTACTCTATCTCCACCAAATATTTTCATTAGGTTATCATCTAATCCTATATAGAATTTAGATTCTCCTGGATCTCCTTGACGTCCACTACGTCCACGTAATTGGTTATCAATACGTCTTGATTCATGACGTTCTGTTCCTATAATTTTTAATCCACCTGCTGCAATAACTTTTTCCTTTTCGTCTTTTATTTGTTCTTGATATTTTTCATTTAATTTATTAAATGTTTCTCTTGCTCTTAAAATATCTTGATCATCTGTTTCATAATATGTGTTTGATTCTTCTATTAAGTTTTCTGGAATTTTGTTTGCTTTCATTTCTTGTTTTGCTAAAAATTCACTGTTTCCACCAAGCATAATATCTGTACCACGTCCTGCCATGTTTGTTGCAATTGTAACTGCTCCAAATTTTCCGGCTTGAGCGATTATTTCTGCTTCTTGTTCATGATATTTAGCATTTAATACGGTATGTTTTATCCCTGCTTCTTTTAATTTTTTGCTTAGTAATTCTGATTTTTCAACAGATACTGTACCAATTAATATTGGTTGACCTTTGCTATGTGCTTCTTTTACACTTTCTACTATAGCATTGAATTTTGCTCTTTCATTTTTATAGATTACGTCATTTAAGTCTTTTCTCATTACAGGTTTATTTGTTGGAATTGCAACAACATCTAAGTTGTAAATTTCTTCAAATTCGCTTTCTTCTGTCATTGCTGTTCCTGTCATTCCTGAAAGTTTTCCATACATTCTAAAGAAGTTTTGGAAAGTAATTGTAGCTAATGTTTTTGATTCATCTGCTATTTTTACTTTTTCTTTTGCTTCTAATGCTTGATGTAATCCATCATTGTATCTTCTTCCATACATTATACGTCCAGTAAATTCATCTACTATTAATACTTGTCCATCTTTTACAATGTAATCTGTATCTTTTTTCATTACACCATGAGCATGTAAAGCTTTATTTATGTGATGAACTATACTAGAGTTTTCTATATCGTTTAAGTTATCTAGTCCAAATTCTCTTTCTGCTTTTTCTATACCTTTTTGTGTAAGTGTCGCAGATTTAGCTTTTAAGTCTACTATATAATCGTATTTTTCGTTATCTTCTTGTTGATCAAAGTCTTTTACATCTTCTTCAACTATTACTTTTGCTTGTAATTTTCTTACAAATGTATCTGCTTTTTTGTATAAATCTGATGATGAGTTTGCTCTACCTGAAATTATAAGTGGTGTTCTTGCCTCATCTATTAAGATACTATCTATTTCGTCAACTATTGCAAAGTGTAATCCTCTTTGTACTAATTGATCTTTGTATATTACCATGTTATCTCTTAAGTAATCAAATCCAAACTCATTGTTTGTTCCGTATGTTATATCAGCAGCATAAGCTTCTTGTTTTTGTTTTGGACTTTGTCCAGAAACTACAAGACCTACTGATAAACCTAAAAATTTATATAATTTTCCCATCCATTCGCTATCACGTTTTGCTAGGTAATCATTAACTGTTATTACATGTACACCTTTTCCTTCTAGTGCATTTAAATATACAGGTAGTGTTGCAACAAGTGTTTTTCCCTCACCTGTTTTCATTTCGGCAATTCTTCCTTGATGAAGTATAATTCCACCTATTAATTGCACATCAAAATGTCTCATTCCTAATACTCTTTTTGATGCTTCTCTAACTACTGCAAATGCTTCTGGAAGTATGTCATCAAGAGTTTTTCCGTTTTTTAATTCTTCTTTAAAATATGATGTTTTTTTAGTTAATTCGCTGTCTGATAATTTACTAATTTCATCCTCTAAACTGTTAATTTTATCAACTAATGGTCTTACTTTTTTAACCTCTTTTTCGCTGTATGATTTAAATAATTTCATATTTTCTTTCATCCTCTCAAACTTGTTTTGTGTAATTTTACTTGTTTAATATATCACTAAAATTATTTTTTAGCAAGTTTTTTTGTAATATTCTTTATATTTTGGAATAAATTTTTACTGTATAAATAAAAACTTTTAAGGAGATCTATTTTTATGTTTTTATATAATCTAAAATTGAATGGAAATAAGCTTGTAAAATTTCTATTTGCTTTCATGTTTTTAATTATTGTAATTATCTTAGCTGTTGGTGTTTATTTAATTTTCTTTAATAAAAATGATACAAGGTCTAGCAATTTTTCTTTGACAGATACTATAGAAAATAATAAAGTTTTTGAAATTACAGAAAAAAATTATACTAATATTTTGCAAGCGGTAACTAATGATATTGATTCATATGTTGGATGTAAAGTCCATTTTACAGGCTATATTTACAGACTTATAGATTTTGATAAAAATGAGTTTGTTTTAGCAAGAGATATGCTTATAAATGAAAATACAAATCAAAGTTTAGTTGTTGGCTTTTTATGTACCTATGACTCTGCTTATGAGTTTAAAGATGATACATGGGTTGATATAACAGGAACAATTGTAAAAGGAGACTATTACGGAGATATTGCTCAAATAAAAGTAGATAATATGTTTGCTTGTGATGAACCAAAAAACAAATTTGTTTCTGTTCCTGATAATACCTATGTTCCAACTTCTAATATATTTTAAATTCCCCGAAAAACTCCGTCCCCAAATGGGAATTCCCCGAAAATCTCCGTCCCCAAATGGGAATTCCCCGAAAATCTCCGTCCCCAAATGGGAATTGGGGACTTTTTTATTCTAAATTGACTATTGTTTTTATTATTCCTTCATCAAAGAATTTTGAAAATACGTTTTTTATAATAATAAGTATAATTGGGCCTATAAACATTCCGTAAAACTCCTATAAATTTAAAGCCTGTATACATTGCTGCAACTGTAAAAATTGGATGTATTCCAATATTTCCGGCTTACAATTTTCGGTTCTATAAATTGCCTTGTTATTGACATAATAATCCATAAACATATTATAGCTAATCCAAGCTTTAAATCTCCATTTAATCCTGACAAAATCCCCCATGGTACCATAACTGTTCCAGAGCCTAAAATTGGAAGTGCATCTACAAATGCAATCCCCAGTGCTATTATTAATGGAAATCCTACATCTAGCCCTACAAAATACATTATATATAAACCTATAAGCGATATTACAAAAGATATAAATATTAATGTTATTTGTGCTTTTAGATACCCTCCTAATGTTTTTATTAGTTCTCTTAGATGTCTTGTTAATTCTTTCATCCATTTTTCTGGCAAGTGGTGTTCTAGCTCATCTAACATATATATTTTGTCTGTACAAATAAAATATAATGCTAGAATTGTTACTCCTACATATATCATCATACAGGGAATAAGCTTTATTCCTGTTACTATTTTCACTAAAATATTTTGAAAATAATTTGATATATTTTCCAGTATTGTAAAACTGTTTTTTTCTATAATATTTATCAATTCGTTCGAAAATCTTGGTTTTAAACTATTAATTTTTTCTAATAGATTTTGTGTTTTGCTATAAATATTATCATAATAATTGTTAAAATCATTTAATAAATTTGATGATTCTGATACTATTGTTGCTATTCCCCAACCAAGTAATCCTATAATTATGCTAAATGTTATTATAAAAACAATTATTGAGCTGGTTCTTCTAGTTATTTTAAATTTTTTCATTAGCTTTCTTATTAAAGGCTCTATAATAATAGAAATTATAAATGCTATAACAAATGGCATATAAAATATTGCAATTTTAAATGTCACAACTGTTAAAAAGATTGCTAAAATCACCAAAAATATCCTTTTTAAAATACTCGTCCAATATCTTAGTTCTTTTGACATGATTTTTTTCTCCTTTTTATTATTATATGCCAAAAATTGGCTGATATTCAGCCAATTTTACTTTAATGCTTCCTCCATAACTTTAGATAAATATTTCATACTATTTATTGTTTCTTCCAATGTATTTCCTGTTGCTCCAACTTCTATTATGCAAGCTGCTTTTCCTAAATGCTGATTATACCTAGAGTTTCTTAAAATTATTGGTTTAAATAACCCTGGATATAATTCGTTTGCTTTTTCTTGAATTTTTATTGCAAATTTTAGGTTTGATGTCCAATTTTCGTGTGATAAACCTCCTCCATTTGACCCCATAACAAACATTAGCTGTGCACAATAGTCATCTCCAATTTTAACAAGTGGCTCATAGTTTTCATTACTTCCTATTGCATCTCTATGTAAATCTATTATAATATCCGAATTAAAGTCTTTTAATATATTTTGAACTGTTGTAAGTGATCTTTTATATGACCCAGTATATGCAGGATAATCATGAAAATCTTTATTATGGTTTACATTAAATCCATATTTTCCAAGTTCATTTGTAAGTTCATCTCCAACTCTTACTACTGAGAAATTTTGGTTTGTTGTACGGTAATTTCCGAGATGGTTCATATTTATAATTTTCTGTCATAGTATAACTTTCACAAGTATGTGTATGAAAAATTACAATGTCTTTTTTGTCAATTTCTAAATTTCCTGGATTTAACATATCATCTGTTAGTTCATAAGATGTTTCATTTTTTATTTTTATTCCATTATATTCTTTGTTGTATTTTTCTGTTATAGGATTTTTAGTAACTACTTTCGTTTCTTTATTGTCTGTTACTACTTCTTCTGCACTGGCTTCTTTTTGTTCTTCGGTTTCTGACAAATTTTGTTCATCCAAACTTTCGTTCTTATCTTGTCCAACCTCTATATCTTTTGCCTTAGTATTAAAAATATTAGAACTTAAATTAAATATTTTTTTAGAAAAAGTACTTTTAAAATCCGCTTCTACTTCTTCTGTTTTTTCCTGATTTTCTCCACCCATTACAACTTTAAAAATTCCACTTTCCTCATTAATACTAAACTTCATAATATCTGCCACATTTATTCCTATATTTTTATTAAATTTATTACATATATAATCATTTTTTATAAAAAAGCTACTTACAATATAAAAAACAATTACAATAGCAAGTATTTTAATAACATCTTTTAATCTTATTACAGTAATATTAAACATATATCTTCTCCCTAAATAGATATATATTCCATAAAAACAAATTTATGCAAAAAGGCGAATATACTTATATTGTATATTCGCCCTTAAAATTAATTTGTTGACTTTCTTTCTTCCCAATTTCTAAAATATTCATCTAAGAAAGCCTAATTAAACGGATAAAAATCCGCTCTGCCTGTGTGGCAGGCACTGTTTTTCATATCATTTCTTGGTTTACTAGTTTCTTTAACATGTTTCTTTTCTTTCTGCATATGTTTCTCCCTTCTGTTAAAACCGATAACCTTAGAATTAAGTTATCTTTTGCAAGTTACATGCTAAATATAATATTCCATTTTTTTCCAGTAGTCAAATGTAATTATTATTAAGTATATGGTAATTTTTTCCATTTTTAATTATATATCTCTATTTTATTAGATTTTTCTTGGTTTTAATTCTAAGTATATTGGTTTTTCGTTTCCAATCATAGTTGATTTTCCATGACCTGGATAAACAATAACATCTTCTGGCAAAACCAATAATTTATTTACAATAGAATCCATAATTTCATTAAAATCAGATGTTGGCAGGTCTGTTCTTCCCCATGTGCCTCTAAACAAAGTATCTCCAGAAAAAAGTAATTTTTCACTTTCTAAATATAATGAGCATCCTCCTTTAGTATGACCTGGTGTATGAATAACTTTAAACTCAAGATTTCCTAAATGAATTAAATCTCCATCATCTAATCTAGAATCTGCATCAATTTCTATTTCTGGTAATCCATCCATAAATTCCGTAAGATTTATTTTTTTATCATTTAATCCCTCAGAATCATCTCTATGAATTAAAACTTTTCCTCCCATTTTTTCTTTTAATTCAGTTACACCTGCTATATGGTCTCCATGACAATGTGTTAAAAATATATACTTTAATCTTCCATGCAATATATTTATCATCTCTATAATTTTATCCACATCACCTGCTGGATCAACAACCATAGTTTCATTTGTTTCTTGATCAAATACTATATAACAATTAGTGGTATCGCCAATCCACGTTGATATTCTCAATCTCTTTAGTATCATTAATTTTAAACCTTCTTTCTTGTTACCTCATAAACACTATCCACTTTACGTAGTGCCTTTAAAATCGAATTAAGTTCGTCTATATTTTTTGTTTCAACTGTAAGTTCTATTATAGCAATTCTATCCTTTCCAGCTCTTGCATTTATTCCAACAATATTTGCTTTAGCACTTGTAAGAGCTTTTGTTATATCTGCTAATAATCCGCTTCTATCATTTGCTGAAATTTCTATATCAACATTATAAGAAGCTTGTTTTTCTTCTACCCATGAAACATCAATAATTCTATTTTCTTCTTTTAATAAATCTTTTACATTAACACAGTCTTTTCTGTGAATTGAAACTCCTCTTCCTTTTGTAATATATCCTATAATTTCATCACCTGGAAGTGGATTACAACACTTTGAAAGTTTTACTAAACAATTATCTATTCCTTTTACAACAATACCATTACTTGATGGTTTTATTTTTCTTTCAGACTTTGTTTTAGATAACTCTTCTAGTTTTTCTTCTATTTCTTCCTCTTTATGGTCTTTTCTATATTCTATAAGCATACGTGCTATAACCTTAGTTGCAGAATTAGCACCAAATCCGACAGCGGCATACATTTCTTCTATATCTTTATATTTATATCTATTAAGCATAGGATTTATATAATCAGTTTTAAATAATTTGTCATGAGATAAACCTAACCTTTTTAACTCTTTATCAATAGCTGTTTTTCCCTTTTCAATATTCTCTGCCTTTTTCTCTTTTTTAAACCAACTATTTATTTTTGTTCTTGCTTGGGTACTTTTAATAAACTTTAACCAATCCATACTTGGACCTTTTGAATTATCAGATGTTAATATTTCTACAATATCTCCGCTTTTTAATGGAGTAATTATAGGCATAATCTTACTATTTATTTTACATCCTGTCATATGGTTTCCAATTTCAGCATGAATATAATACGCAAAATCTATTGGTGTAGATCCTTTTGGTAAAACTTTAATTAATCCTTTTGGAGTAAACACATATACTTCATCTTCAAATAATTCTCTTTTTAGGTTATCCAAAAATTGTTCTGGATCTTGAAGTTCTTGTTGCCACTCTAATGTTTCTCTAAGCCATGAAAGTTTATCTTCTGTTACAACTACATTTTTCTTTCCTCTACCTAAAAAGTTTGCTTCTTTATATGCCCAGTGTGCAGCAATACCAAACTCTGCTACTCTATGCATATCCCATGTACGAATTTGAACTTCAAAAGGTGTTCCTTTTTCTCCAAGTAATGTTGTATGAATTGATTGATACATATTAGGTTTTGGAACTGCTATATAATCTTTAAATCTGCCTGGCATTGGGCTATACATTTCATGTACAACACCTAATGCTGCATAACAGTCTTTAACAGAATTTACAATTATTCTCATAGCAAATAAATCATATATTTGATCTATTGTAGAATTGTCTCTCATCATTTTTCTATATATTGAATACAAATGTTTAGCTCTTCCAGTAACTTCTGCATCTATTCTATGTTTTTTTAATTGTACTCTTATATCATCCATTATTTTTTCTATAAACTTTAGTCTCTCGTCTTTTTTCTTATTTATACTTTCAACTAAATCATAGTATTTTTCTGGATACATATATTTAAATCCTAGATCTTCTAGTTCTGCTTTTATTGCATATAAACCTAATCTATTTGCAAGTGGTGCATAAAGCTCTAATGTTTCTTTTGCATTTGCAATCTGTCTATCTCTTTTTAAATACTTTAAAGTTCTCATATTATGAAGTCTATCTGCAAGTTTTATTAGTATAACTCTTATGTCTTTTCCCATTGCAAGAAACATTCTTCTATAATTTTCTACTTGTTTTTCTTCTACAGTTGCAAATTGAATTGTACTTAACTTTGTAACTCCTGCAACCATTTCTGAAATTTCACTTCCAAACATATCTGTCAAATCTTTTTGAGTTATATCTGTATCTTCTACAACATCATGAAGAAGTGCTGCCGCAATTGTATTATCATCTAGTCCTATTTCTGCTAAAATATATGCAACATTTAAAGGGTGGATTATATAAGGTTCACCTGATCCTCTTTTTTGATCTTTATGTTTTTCTGCTGCTAAATTATATGCTTTCATTATAAGCTTTGTATCTGCTTTTCTTGTTACTTCTTTTTTCTTTGATATTACGTCATAAATTGTTATTTCATCTTTTTTATTTTCTGTCATATAATCCTCCTTTAATTATACTGATTTCATTATATCTTTTAAATTAATTTGGATGCTTTCTACACCATTAAATGAATTAATTTCCAAGTTTCCTGCCACATCTATTTTGTCTCCAATTTTAAATTCTGATGCAAAATGTCCTAAATTAAATCCTATTGCATTTACATATGTATTATTACTCTTTAATCCTAATTTTAAGTGTTTTCCATCTGTTAAACTTCTAATAGATGCAATTTTTAGCCTTTTAAACGCAAATACTGGCATTGGGTTTGCCTCTCCAAAAGGTTCTAACTCTGATAAACTTTCTATCATATTTTTTGTTATTTCATCTATATTTAATTCAGCATCTATGTTTAGCATTGGAACTAGGCTTGATATATCCGCTTCTTTTGCAATTTTTAAGAACTCTTGTATGAATTTTTCAAAATTGTTTTTATCTACACTTACTCCAACGGCCATGCTATGTCCGCCAAAGCCTGCTAAATCATCTTTACATTTCATTAAAGCATCATGTAAATCAAAACCCGGTATACTTCTTCCTGATCCTTTTCCTATATTTTCATTATCCTCAAAGCAAATAAGAATTGATGGTCTAAAATACATTTCTGTTATTTTTGATGCTACAATTCCAATAACACCACTATGCCATGAATTTCCTCCAAGTATTATACTATCTTCTTTTTCTAAATGTTTTTCTTTTATTTGTTCATTTGCTTCTTCAAATATATGTTTTTCTTCTGCTTGTCTTTGATTATTAAATTCCTTTATTTCACTTGCAATTTCAAGAGCCTTATTATAATCTTCTTCGAGTAGTAAATCTAATGCTTTATAACTATGTCCCATTCTCCCACAAGCATTTATTCTTGGTGCTACTCCAAATGATATTGCAGTAGAGTCAATTTTACTATATCCGTATTTCGTTTAAAATCGCTTTTAAGCCAATATTTTTTGTGCACCTTACAAGTTTTAAACCTAGCTTTGTTATAACCCTATTTTCGTCTACCAATGGTACTATATCCGAAATTGTTCCTATTGATACAATATCTAAATATTTTAAATATTCTTTTTCATCTAAACCTAATTTTATACTAATAGCTTGTGTTAGTTTAAAAGCTACTCCTACACCTGCAAGTTCTCTAAATGGATACTTATTATCTTTTCTTTTACAATCTACTACTGCAATTGCATTTGGTAGTTCTTCTGCTGGTTCATGATGATCTGTAACTATTGTTTCAATTCCTAGGCTTTTTGCAAGTTCAATTTCTTCATTTCCTGTAATTCCACAATCTACTGTTATCATTAAAGTATATCCATCTTTTGCAATTTTTTCGATTGCATCTTTATTTAAACCATATCCTTCTTTTAGTCTATTTGGAATATAATTTCCAACATCTAAACCTCTATCTTTTAAAAAGCTTTTTAATACAGTTGTACTTGTTATTCCATCTACATCATAATCTCCAAATATAATTGTTTTTTCATTATTTTCTATTGCTTTTACTATCCTATTTACCGCATCTTCCATATCTGGCATATTAAACGGATCATGAAAATCATGCCTATTTGGATTTAAAAATATTTCTGCATTTTTTTCAGTTATTCCTCTATTTGCCATTATCATTGCAAGCAACTTGTTTACATTAAATTTTTCTTCTAATTTTATTGCTTCTTCTTTATTATCATTTTCATAGTATTTCCATTTTTTTCTCATTGTTTTTCCTTTCGTAATTATATATCTTTGGTTCACATTTTACTACATCAAAAAAAAAATATCAATACACCTATTTAAAGTCTTTGCATAATATAAGGTATATCTTAGATGTTTTTAGTAGATAATAATTATGTTAAAAGAAAGGAGCTTTCCAAATGAAATCTTTATGTATTAAAACCAATAATAAAAAAGTAATAAATTATCTACTAAGTAATTTTGAAAAAATTGAACTAGATAATGTTTATTTTTCGTGCCATAAATTCAATGTTTATAACAATATTTTTATACATTATAAAGGAGATAATATAGATTTATTTGTTAAAACTATGTCTAATATTTTGTCGTTTTTAGTTTTGGATATTTATGAAAATAATATTCTACAAAATATTTTGAAAAATGAATATTTTTATTTTGATAAATTAGAGCGAATTTCTGTTTTGGATAAATATCAATCTAATTGTTTAGATAATATAGACTTTTTTGAAACAAAAGAAAATACTTTGTTTGATACTTTTTATAATTATATTAGTAGCTCAAATTATTATTGTAAGCTTTATTTGAAAGGATTTATAACCTTTAGATTAAAAGAATATATTTCCCAATTAGAAAATAGTATTGATAATGCTGTTAATCAATACTTGGTTGAAAAAGAGTATGCAGAATTTGTTTCTTTACTTAAAGTTTATATTCGCCAAGAAGGCTACAATTCTGATGTTGTTCATTTGATTTATAGAAAAGATGATTCGTCTTTACTTCTTGATAAAGATAAAAATATTATTGATACTAGTATTAATCTTTTAAATGCTAAGTATTTGTCTGATATTAGCTTTTCCTCTTCTGATATGATTTTAAATACTCTTTTGAATTTGCTTCCTAAGAAGATCTTTGTTCATTTGTTTGATTTAAATGATGAAGATGAGTTTATTGATACTTTGAAGGCTATTTTTGAAGAGCGAATTGTTGTTTGTTTGGATATAGACATTAAAATTCAGAATATTAAAAAGCATTAGATGTAAAACAGTCCCTCTTATTAGACAAAAAGTTTAATAAGAAGGGACCAGTATGATTTTATTCTAATTTTTTATTATCTGAAATAAATATATTTTCTATTATATGGTTTGATATTCAATTTTACTATCTTTTGACCACTTGTGCGTAGAAGCCATCTTTTCTTTTACTTCTTCACTTTTAATTCTTATAACTAGCTTGGACTTTTCGTTAATTGCTACATTCATAAATGCATTTGCACATTTTGTAGGATTGCACAAAATAGTTGCATATCCTCTAAGATTCTTACAGCCTTGAAAACATTGTGTTAAATCATCTACAGATGTAGGAATAATTTCGGGAATATTTTCTAATTTCTCGCAATTGTAATATGCCATTTTCATGTTAATAACTTTTTGACTGTTTATGTTTCCTACATTTGTTAGTTCTTTACAATTTGAAAATATACTATTCATCGAAACGACATTTTCAGGAATGTTGACTCTTCCATCTTCCAAGTTACTACAATATGAGAAAGTTCCATTTAATGTTTCTACGCTATTTGGAATATTACACACCTTAGTTATTCCAGAATCACAAAATGTATAATCCATTTTAGATATTCCATATGGCAATATTGTTAATTTATTTAGTTTTTTACAGCCTTCAAATGAAGATGATAAATTTACTATTGTATATGGTATTTGTGGCATCTCTTGCAGTTCTTCTATTTTTCTAAATGTATCTCTCAGACTTATTACTTGAACATAAGTTTTTCCATTATCCACACTTATATATTGAGGAATTGTTCCTTCTATTTGTCCATTATCTTTTATTGTTCCTAAATATCCACTACTTCTTTCTATACTGGAGTCTTTACTATCTTGTATAGTATATTGATCATCATTTAAAACATAACTTCCTACATCCATTAATGTATATTCCCATAAATCCATATTAACTGGTTTACCATCTGTTCCAATTCCTATTACTCCATTATTTCTTTCCTCTTTTTGCTCTTTTGGAGCCTTTGCATTCGCTTTTGCTAAATCCCAATTTATCCCTGCATAGTCGGCTATTTGTTCTTCATAATCGTTCAATATACTTTGTTCCTCTTGACTAGCAATTGATGTTTTATCTTTCGCTTCTGAAACTCTTCTTAATATTCCATTTTGTCCTGTAAGCATACTTATGCTTATTCCTGCTAGTATTAGTAAAACAATTATTGTTACTACTAAAGCAATTAAAGTTATTCCTTTGTCTCTTTTCATATTTTTTCTTCCTCCCTTATACATTAGACATATAATGTCGTCAGTTTTATATTATCAAACCAGACATTTAATGTCAATATTTTTCATCACAAAAAATGACATTTCATACCGTGTTTTTTATTTTGTCACTATGACATAATTGTCGTAGGTGATAAAATATGATAAAAGAATACAGAATCAAAAATAATTATACTCAAGAAGAACTAGCTGAAATAATTAATATTAGTCCTAGACAACTTCAAAGAATCGAAAAAGATGAAAATAAGACTAAGATTGAAACAATAAAAAAGATAATAAAAGTTTTAAACATTCCAGATGAAGAAATTTTAAAATATATTAAAAGCTAAAAATATAGTTAGAAAATCTGTTCTAACTATATTTTTTTATAATTTTGTATAATTTACTCTATAAAAAGAAATTACTTTTTACCATTCCATTCATCAAAAAACTCTTGTAAAAAATTCTCTAAGTATTGATGTCTTTCCTGCGCTATTATTTTTGCAGTATCAGTATTCATCAAATATTTTACCTTTAATAATTTATCATAAAAATGACTAATTGACGTCTTAGAGCCTTTTTTCTTATACTCCTCTTCATTTACCAAATCATTGTTATCTGGATCATATATAAGTTTTCCTTCTTTTCCTCCATAAGCAAATGTTCTTGCAATTCCAATTGCACCAAGAGCATCTAATCTATCTGCATCTTGTGCTACTTTTCCCTCTTTTGAAAGTTCCTTTTGTCCAACAATATTAGCACAAAATCCCAAATTTGCACAACTATATATTATATTTTCAATATCATTTTTAGAAATATAATTATATACATGCAATTCTTTTAATGTATCTTCTATTTTTTTCTCTATATTTCCATTATAAAATTTATGATCATATAAGTCATGCATTAAAACAATTAGTGTTATTATAAATTCATTTGCATTTTCTTTTTTATTAATTAACATTGCATTTTTGTAAACTCTTTGAATATGAAGCCAATCATGGCCTGTTGGCTCATTATAGCATTTCTCTTTAACATATTTTTTTACTATATTTATTATTTCTTCTTTGCTAATTTTCTTTTCCAAATTTTCTAACATAAAAGCTCCTTCTAATTTTTTTCATCCTATATGTAGGATACTATTTTTCGCATCAAAAGTCAATTAACTTTCACGTTTTTGACACATCATTTAGTGTAAAGTTTCACATTTTTGATAGATGATTTAGTTGTAACTTTCACGTTTTTTATATTTCGCTATTTTTTCTAGCAAAAAATGTTCTTTTTTCTATATATTATAATACTATTAAACTATGAAAAGATTTAAAATATTTATC
>CAJKVH010000012.1 GCA_905203305.1 uncultured Eubacteriales bacterium | reverse complement strand
GGTAATCCATTCCTAGTGATGTTATTGCTAGTGCTAATTCATCTCTAGCATTGGTGTTTTCTGTTTGTTTCTTTGCTGTTGTCGCCCTATTTAATATTCCATTTTGCCCCATAAGCATATTTATGCTTATTCCTGCTAATATTAATAGTACAATTATCGTTACTACTAAAGCGATCAAAGTTATACCTTTGTTTCTTCCTTGTTTCATTTCATCCTCCCATAAAATATTTTTATACATACTTACGTATCTCTATAGATTTTACTACACTGCCAGTTCATATTCAACATTAACGGTCAAATGTTAAATAAATAAAATATATCTGAAACAATATTGAAATACATGTTTTTTAACTCATTGTACAAAATAATGTACATTAATTCTGTCTATTTTCTTCACTTTCAGTTGAATTTCTTCATTTGCAGTCTATTTTATTTTTTTATCAATCATTATAAAATAAAACAAAAAATGAGGTATAATATATGGAAAAATTAAATTATGTAGAAATCGGAAAAAGGATTAAAAATAAAAGGAAAGAAGTCGGTATAACTCAAGAAAAATTATCTGAATTAATATAAGTTTCACCATCTTATATATGTGAAATAGAAAGAGGTGGCAGTATAAGTAGTCTAGCTACTATTTCTAAAATAGCACAGACATTAAATATAAGCTTAGACTATCTAGTTTTTGGCATTAATAAAAATAATTCTGACACTATGTTTTCTGAAATATTATAATCTCTTCCAGAAGAAAATCACAAATTATATGTAAATTTATGTGAAAATATTGCTGGAGCTTTAAAATAAAAATAGCCCTAATTATTAAACATTTTCGTCTAATAATTAGGGTTTATTTTTAAATATACTTCATATTTAATTTCCCATAATATTATAACCATTATCAGCAAAAATAATTTGACCAGTAACCGCTTCGCTCATATAGCTTAGTAAGAAAGAAACCGTATTTCCAACTTGATAAGTTGTAACATTTTTATGAAGTGGTGCTTTCTCTTCAACAACTTTCAAAATGCTACCAAAGTCTTTAATTCCTTTTGCAGATAGCGTCTTAATAGGACCTGCAGAAACTCCATTTACTCTTATTCCGTCTTTTCCTAAATTGTCAGCTAAATATCTTATACTTGCCTCTAATGCCGCTTTTGCTGCTCCCATAACATTATATCCTTCTAATACTTTTGTAGATCCATAATAAGTAAGAGCAACTATACTTGCATTTTCATTTAGCATATCTATTTCTTTTGCAGTTCTTGTAGCTAAAACTAATGAATATGCACTTACATCACAAGCATGCATAAAGCCTTCTTTACTTGTATATATAAAATCATTGTGTAAATCTTCTGTAAAGGCATGTGCAATAGAATGAACAATTCCATCTACCTTTCCATTTTCTTCTTTTATTTTTGTAAATGTTTTCTTTACCATTTCATCAATTGACGCATCTTGTAAAACATATAATTTGCTTCCTTCAAATTCTGATAAAAGGTCTTCCATTTTGTTTTTGTTTTCTTCATCTGTATAAGTAAATATAAGTTTAGCACCATTTTCATAAGCTGACTTTGCTATTCCATAGGCTATACTCCATTTATTTCTTATTCCCATTATTAATATTTTTTTATTCTTTAATAACATTTTTTCTTTCCCTTCTTTTACAAATTTCTTAAGCTTCTTTTTTCTTAAAATCTCCCATTTTTCTGAATTTTTGGTATCTATTTTCTACTATTTCTTCTTTTGAAAGTTTATTTAAATCATTTATATTTTTAATAATTTCTTCTTTTAAATTTTTTGCTAATTTTCCAAAATCATCTTTTGGTTCTTCTATAATTTTATCAATAACCTTTAAATCATACAAGTCTTTTGCTGTAAGTTTCATTTTTTCAGCTGCTTCTTCTGCTCTTGAAGAATCTTTCCACAATATACTTGCATAACCTTCTGGAGACAAAATAGAATATATAGCGTTTTCTAGCATAAAAACTTTATTTGCAACACCAATTGCTAAAGCTCCTCCACTTGAACCTTCTCCTATTACTATAGAAATTATAGGTACCGTTAGTCCTGCCATTTTAAGCATAGAACTTGCAATGGCTTCACCTTGACCTCTTTCTTCTGCTCCAATTCCAGGATATGCCCCTTTTGTATCAATAAAAGTTATAACAGGCCTATTAAACTTTTCTGCTTGTTCCATAAATCTTATTGCTTTTCTATAGCTTTCTGGATTAGGCATACCAAAATTTCTTTCAATATTTTCTTTTGTATTTCTGCCTTTTTGTTCTGCAATTACAGTATAATTTTGCTTTCCAATTCTAGCTAAACCACACACCATTGCTTTGTCGTCTTTAAAATTCCTGTCTCCATGAAGTTCTATAAATTCATCAAATATTTTTTCAATATAATCAAGTGATGTTTTTCTTGTATTTGATCTTGCTATTTGTACTTTTTCCCATGCTGAATACATATTTTTCATCCTTTCTTTCCCTATTTTCCCATTTGGGGACGGAGATTTTAGGGGAATTCCCCTAAAATCTCCGTCCCCAAATGGGAAATGGGAATTGCTTATTAATTACTTATTTAAATCTATTAATCTTTTTAAAGTATGTTTTAGCTCTCTTCTTTCAACTATCTTATCAATAAAACCATGTTCTAGTAAAAATTCTGCTGTTTGAAATCCTTCTGGCAAACTTTCTCCAATTGTTTGCTCTATAACTCTTTGACCTGCAAATCCTATCATTGCACCTGGCTCGCTTAATACTATATCTGCTATAGTTGCAAAAGATGCTGTTACTCCTCCATAAGTTGGATCTGTTAATACAGAAATATAAAGTCCACCCGCTTTATTAAGTTTTGATATTGCTGCTGTTGTTTTTGCCATTTGCATTAATGACATTATTCCTTCTTGCATTCTTGCTCCACCTGAAACTGTAAATATTATTAATGGATATTTTAGTTCTATTGCCTTTTCTACAGCATAAGTTATTTTTTCTCCTACAACTGTTCCCATACTTCCCATTAAAAATCCACTATCCATAATGCAAATTACAACATCTTCTCCTTCAATTTTCCCTGTTCCACAGCTTACTGCTTCTTCTAAATCTGTTTTTTGCCTCAATTTTTTGATTTTTTGTTCATAATCTTCTAGCCCTAATGGATTTACATTGTCTATATTTAAATCAAACCTTTTATATGTTCCTTTATCAATTATGCTTTCTAATCTTCTATTTATATGCATTCTAAAATATGCTCCACAATTTGGGCAAATATTTAGATTATTTTTTACATCTTCTTTATATAAAATTTCCTTACATTTAGTACATTTTACCCATTTTCCCACTTGTATATCTACTCTATTTATATTTTTCTTGGCTGTAGGTTCTCTTTTTTTGATTTTATCAACAAGCATTTTTCAGTTCCTTTCTATGATTTATAAAATTTCTTTTTCTATAAAAGATGTATCATATTTTCCTCTTAAGAAATTTGAGTTTCTGATAATTTTAAATAAAAAGTCTATGTTGGTATCTACTCCTTCAATTACTGTTTCTTCTAATGCTCTTTTCATTTTACTTATTGCTTCATTTCTTGTTTTTCCTGTTGCTATTATTTTAGCAATCATAGAGTCATAATTTGCTGGAATTGTATATCCTTCATATACAAATGTGTCTACTCTTATTCCGTTTCCTCCAGGTAAAATTAATCCTGTTATCTTTCCTGGGCAAGGTCTAAATTTCTTTTCTGGATTTTCTGCATTTATTCTGCATTCTATACTATGTCCTCTAAATTCTACATCCTTTTGTTTAATTTTAAGCTTTTCTCCTGCTGCAATTCTTATTTGTTCTTTTACAATATCAATTCCTGTTCTTTCTTCTGTAATTCCATGTTCTACTTGAATTCTAGTATTCATTTCCATAAAATAGAAATTTTTATTTTTATCTACCAAAAATTCTATAGTACCACAACTTGTATATCCTACTTTTTTAGCTGCTTTAATTGCTGCATCTCCCATCTTTTCTCTTAATTTGTCATCAATAGCAGTAGATGGAGTTTCCTCTATAATCTTTTGGTTTTTTCTTTGAACAGTGCAGTCTCTTTCTCCTAGATGTATTACATTTCCATGTTCATCTGCTAAAATTTGAATCTCAACATGTCTAGGATTTTGAATAAATTTTTCAATATAAATTTCGTCATCTTTAAAAGAAATCAAAGCTTCTTGCTTTACTATATTGTAACAATTTTCCATTTCATCTTCATTATTTACAATACGAATTCCTTTTCCTCCACCACCTGCTGCTGCTTTTATCATAACAGGATACCCAATTTCTTTAGCAATTTTTTTTGCCTCATTTATACTTCTTACACTACCTTTAGACCCAGGAACAACAGGAACTCCTGCTTTTTCCATCATTTCTTTAGCATTAGATTTATTCCCCATAAGCTTAATAACATCATAAGATGGACCTATAAATTTAATATTTGATTCTTCACATATCTTAGCAAATTGGCTGTTTTCAGATAAAAAGCCAAATCCAGGATGAATGCTATCGCTTCCTGTTATATATGCTGCTTCTATTATATTTTTATAGTTCAAATAACTCTTACTTGAATTTGCAGGTCCAATACATATAGCTTCATCCGCAAGACGAGTATGCATACTATCTTTATCAGCTTCTGAATACACTGCAACTGTTTTTATATTCATTTCTTTACAAGCTCTTATAATTCTTACTGCAATTTCTCCTCTATTTGCAATCAAAATTTTATTCATTTTCTTCTCCTTCTTTACTTTTTGCGGAATTCCCATTTTGGGACGGAGTTTTTCGGGGATTTTTTTATTCGATATCTGTCCCCAAATGAGATTTCCCCGAAAAACTCCGTCCCCAAATGGGAATCTCCATCCCTAAATAAGGAACTACACAACTGCAAAGGTTAATTCTCCTCTTGCAACAATTTTACCATCACAACTTGCAATTGCTTCTCCCACTCCAATTGGGCCTTTTCTTTTTATAATTTTCACTTCTAATTTTAATTTATCTCCTGGTGTAACTTGTTTTTTAAATTTCATTTTATCAATTCCACCAAATAATGCATTTTTATTTTTGTTTTCTTCCAAACTTAAAATTGCAACTGCACCTGTTTGAGCTAAACTTTCTGTTATTAATACTCCTGGCATAATTGGATTTCCTGGAAAATGTCCTTTAAAATACCATTCTTTTTCGTCAACATATTTATAAGCTGTAGCACTTTCGCCTGGTGTAAATTCTTCAACTTCATCAATCATCAGAAATGGCTCTCTTTGTGGAATTATTTTCTTTATTTCTTCTTTATTTAGCATATTTTAATCCTCCAACTTGAATAATGGTTTTCCATATTCAACACTTTCTCCATCTTTTACTAAAATCTCTTTTATCTCGCCATCAAATTCTGCTTCAATTTCGTTCATAAGTTTCATTGCTTCAATTATGCATAGTACATCTCCTTTTTTTACTTTTTGCCCAACTTTTACATATGGATCAGAATTTGGTGATGGCTTCATATAAAATGTTCCAACCATTGGTGATGTAATTATTTTTCCAGCTGTTTTTTCTTCCTTTTTTTCAACTTTTGGTATTTCATAATCTTCTCTATTTGATGTATTTTCAATTACTTTGACTTGTTCTTCGTTTTTACTCATATCAATTTTAGTTCCATCTGGAAAATTTAATTTTATATTATTTAATTTTGAGTTTCCAAAATCATTTATTAATTGTAATATTTTATCATATTCCATCGATATTTCTCCTTAATTTTTATACTTCTTTAATATAATTGTTGCATTATGCCCTCCAAAACCTAATGAATTTGACATAACGATATTTATTTTTGCTTTTCTTGCTTCATTTGGTACAATATCTAAATCGCATTCTTCATCTTTTACTTTGTAATTTATTGTTGGAGGTACAATTCCATGTTCCATTGCTTGAACAGAAATTATTGCTTCTACACTTCCGGCAGCTCCTAATAAATGTCCTGTATTTGATTTTGTAGAACTTACCATTACTTTTCTGCTTGCTTCTTCTCCTAAGGCCTTTTTTATTGCTTCTGTTTCTAAACTATCATTTAAATGTGTTGATGTACCATGTGCATTTATATAATCTATTTCTTCTGGCTTTATTTTTGCATCTTCAATTGCTCTTTTCATAGCTCTTGCTCCACCTTCTCCATTTGGTGCAGGAGAAGTTATATGATAAGCATCTGATGTTGCACCATATCCAATTACTTCTGCATATATTTTTGCTCCCCTTTTTAGAGCATGTTCTAAGTCTTCTAATACAACAACTCCAGCTCCTTCTCCCATAACAAATCCGCTTCTTTCTTTGTCAAACGGGATACTTGCCCTGTTTTTATCTGTTGCATAAGAAAGTGCTTTCATATTTTCAAATCCTGCAATTCCAACTTCACAAATTGAACTTTCTGTTCCTCCTGCTAAAATTACATCTTCAGCGCCATATTTTATAGTTCTATAAGCTTCTCCTATTGCATGTGTAGATGAACTGCATGCCGATACTGTCGAAATTGATTCTCCTTTTAGTCCTAAATCAATAGTTATATTCCCAGCTGGCATATTACATATTGACATTGGAATAAACATTGGAGATATTCTATTATGCCCCTTTGTACAATTTATTTTGCATTGATCTTGAATTGTTTTTAGTCCTCCTATTCCAGAACCTACAAAAACACCAATTCTTTCAAAATCCGTATTTTCTTTTGTTATTTTACTATCTTCAAAAGCTTCTCTGGCAGCTATAATTGCATATTGTGAACATCTATCTAACCTTTTTGCTTGCTTTGCTTCAAAATAATCAAGTGGATTATAGTTTTTTAATTCTGCTGCTAAAGTTGTTTTATATCCTTCTGTATCAAAATATGTGATCTTATCAATTCCACATTTCTTTTCTTCTATTGCTTTCCATAATTCGTCTTTTGTATTTCCTATTGGAGTTATCGCTCCAATTCCTGTAATTACAACTCTTTTTTCCATCTCTTTAAACCCTTTCTATTGTAATTTTATTAAATATATGTTATTATATTTACATAATATACCAAGGAGGTACTTGCTATGATGACAATTGAGGAACTTTTCAAAAAATCCCTAATCCTTCGGAAAGAACTTTTAAATGACACCGATAGATTTAAGGATTCTAAAAACCTGCACTTGAATATCTTAGCTCAAATCGTTGCTGAGTTTTTCAAGAGCCCATATCTTCCGGAAAGTGTTGGAATCCAGCCACCCGAAAGATTATCAAGAGCTGTCTTCAAAGACAACTGTAATGAAGTTTTCAAAAAACTTGGTGTAAATTATCAGTTTTATCGGTCAGAAATGAATGATGGCACTATATATATTTTCAAATTAATGCCACTAGATTCAGATTCTTCCGACACAACTGTTAATCCCAAGACTTCAACAAACGCTTAATTTTCCTCAGTACCATACCCTCATAAAAGCCAATATTCGTTTTTTTGAATATTGGCTTTTTGCTTTACATTAGCATTCCGCCATCAACATTAATTACTTGCCCTGTTATATAAGAACTTTCATCAGATACTAAAAAGTTAACAACATTTGCAACATCTTCAGCTTTTCCCATTCTTTTTAAAGGTATATTTTTGCTAATTTCATCTTTAATATCATCTTTTAAAACATTCGTCATATCAGTTTCAATAAATCCTGGAGCTACACTATTTACTCTTATATTTCTTGATGCAACTTCCTTCGCTAAACTTTTGGTAAATCCAATTATTCCTGCCTTAGATGCCGAATAATTAGTTTGGCCACTATTTCCTGAGATTCCAACAACAGAAGAAATGTTTACAATATTTCCATGTCTTGCTTTCATCATATAGCCAATAACATTTTTTGTAACATTAAAAGTTCCAACCAGGTTAGTATCAATTACATTACAAAAATCATCTTTTTTCATTCTCATTAAAAGCATATCTTTTGTAATTCCTGCATTGTTTATCAAAACATCAATTGATCCAAGTTTTTCTACAGTTTCTTTAACAAAAACTTCACATTCTTCAAACTTTGAAACATCTCCTTTAACCAAGGCACATTTCACACCATTTTCTTCGATCTCATTTTTAAGTTTATTTAACTCATCATTTTCTTTTCTATAATTAATTGCAATATCATAACCACTTTTACTAAGTTTAATTGCAATAGCTTTTCCAATTCCTCTTGTTCCACCTGTTATTAATGCAACAGCCATATTTTCCTCCTCCTTTTTGCTATTTTTCCATTTGGGGGAATTCCCATTTGGGGACGGAGTTTTTCGGGGATTTCCCATTTAAACTCCGTCCCCAAATGGGAAATGTACATCTCCCAAATATCTATTATATTCTTTTTACAAATCCAGTTAATGTTTTTCCTGGTCCTACTTCGATAAATTCATCTACACCAAATTCCTTCATCTTTTTTAAACTCTTAGAAAATCTAACCGGATTTATTATATGTTTAGCTAAAATATCCTTTATATCATCACTATCATTATAAATTTCGCCATCTAGATTTTTAACCACTTTACTTTCAAATTTATGTATCTTAACATTTTCAAGTTCTTTTCTTAAAGCAATTGAACTATCAATTAACTTTTCAGTATGAAATGGTCCTGCTGTTTTTAGTATTCTAAACTTTCTTATTCCCTCTACTTCTGCTAACTCTTTTAAATTTGAAATTCCCTTAGCATCTCCTGTTACAACGATCTGACCAGGGCAATTATAATTTGCTGGAACCACAAATCCATCAGTTACTTTTTTACATAGATTCTCAACTTTTTCATCTTGAACGCCTAAAATTGCAGCCATTTGCCAATCTCCTTTTGGTGCTAAATCTTGCATAAATTCTCCTCTTTTTTGTACTAGTTTTACTCCATCTTCAAAAGATAAAGCTTTACTATAAATTAAAGCAGTATATTCTCCAAGGCTTAATCCTGCTGAAATTTCAGCTTCTACTCCTTGTTTTCTTAATACCTCTAGCTGTGCTAAACTGTTTGTAAGAATAGCAAGTTGAGTATACTTTGTTTGATTTAAAACCTCTTCTGGTCCCTCAAATGATATTTTTGCTATATCAATTTTTGTTATATCTTTTACTTTATCATATATATTTCTTGCTTCCGCATAATTTTCATATAAATCTTTTCCCATTCCTACAAATTGTGAGCCTTGCCCTGGAAATAAAAAACCTATTTTCAATTTAAATTTCCTCCAATCAATCTAATTTCCCCTAAAAACTCCGTCCCCAAATGGGAAATTACATCTTCATTTTTTACCGTAATTCCAAATTCATTTTTTATTGATGTTGCTATTTTTTCAATCTCTTTTGCAAATGTTGTTTGGTTTGTGTTGATTCCTATTCCTATTACTATGCATTTTACAATACCTTTTTGGACTTTTGTTTCTGTAAGTATTCCTCCGATTTTTTTGCCATTATGGTAAATGTCATTGGGGTATTTTATATCTAAATTTATGTCATACATTTCTTTAAATGTTTTTACTATGTTTTTGGCAATATTTATTGTTAAATTTGTTATATCTTCTATTTTACAGTTTGCCTCTAAATATGTAGAAAAAGCAATATTGTTTTCTTCGTCTGTATGCCATGTTCTTCCATGTGTTCCAATTCCTGCTGTTTGAATGTCTGCTATTATCATTGTTTTGTCTTTTATTGTTTTATTTTTCACTCTTCTCCATATTTCTTTTTGAGTTGAGTCTATTTCTTTATAATGAAAAACTGTAAAATTATTTGACTGCATTTTTTTCTTCCTCTAAAATAATTTCTAAATTTTGTTTTCTCTTTATCTTGTTTGTTGTTGTTTTTATAAGAGGTTTTGTTGTTAATGTAAATCCCCTTATTGCTTTATATTTTGGCATTAAACTGTTTATTTCTCTTATCTTTTTCGCAATTTCTTCGTGTATTTCATTAAATTCATTTACTTTATAGGCATTTTTTACAACTTCTTCGTTATATACTATTTTGGCATATATTTTTATATTTTCTTTATCCTCTGATAGTTGCTTTCCATATATAAATGATTCTTCAATTCCTTCTATTTTGTTTATTAAATTTTCCATTTCTTCTGGATAAATATTTTTTCCGTTTTTTAAAACTATTACATTTTTCTTTCTTCCACAAATAAAAATGTATCCTTCTTCATCTATTTTTGCTAGATCCCCTGTGTAGAACCAACCATCTTTTATTGCCTCTTTTGTTGCTTCTTTATTTTTATAATATTCTATCATTATGTTTGGACCTTTTACTATAAGTTCTCCTATGCCTTCTTTGTTTGGATTAATTATTTTTGCTTCTACTGATGGAACTGTTTTCCCAACTGATCCAATTCTATGATATTTTTTATTTCCAATTCCAATAACTGGAGATGTTTCTGTAAGTCCATAACCTTGTACTAGATTTAGCCCTAAATTTCTATATTTTTCTTCTATTTCTTTATCTAAACTTGCTGCTCCACTTATTAAAAGTCTAACATTTCCACCAAGCATGTCATGTATATTTTTAAATACTTTTTTCTTTTCTTCCATTGACGAATTTTTATATTTTTCTTCGTTTTCTAAAATTTTTTCTATTTTTCCACTTTCGTTTATTTCTTTTCTTATAATTTTGAAAATTCTTTCATAAATTGCTGGAACCGATGCCATTACAGTTACTTTATATTCATTTAAATTTTCTACAATATATCTTATTCCATCACAAAATACAGTTTGTGCTCCACAATATAGTGAAAATAAAAATCCAACAGTACATTCAAATACATGATGTAATGGTAAAAATGATAAAAATACATCTTTTTCATTTATATCTAAACATGATTTTATATCCATCAAATTTGATACCAAATTTTTATGTGATAAAGCCACAATTTTTGAATCTGATGTAGTCCCTGATGTAAATAACATTATTGACATTTTTTCGTTATCAATTGGAGCTTCTATAAATCTTTTATCTCCTTTGTTTATTAATTTTTGTCCCTCTTCTATTAACTCTTTTTGAGAATAAATGCCTTCTTTATGCTCTTTTAAATCCATTGATATTAATGTTTTTAAGTTTCCAATTCCTCTTCTTACTATATTTTCTAAAACGTTTTCATATTTACCTGAATAAAATATTGCTTCTACTCCAGAACGTTCTATTACTTTCTCTAATTCGTTTTGAGGTAATGATTTGTCTAATGGTACTACTGTTCCTGTTCCACAAACTATACTTAGATATGCAATTTCCCATTCATATCTATTTTCACCAATCACTGCTATTCTTTTGTCTTTTAATCCCATATCTATTAATTTTGTTCCTAAAGAATTTATCATTTGTCTTACTTCTTTATGTGTAAAAGTTTTATATTTTTCTTTTTCAATCTTTATTTTGTATGCTATTTTTTCTCCGTATTTTTCACCTGATTTATTTAACATATCTTTTAAATCAGTAATTTCCATATATTCATATAGTCTTTCTTCCATTTGCCGTTCCTCCTTTGCATTAATATTTATAGCATAATTTTTTTTCATTTTAAATTGAACTGGGAGGTCAGTATAAAAAAATATATCAAAATTTCACTTTGACTAAACCAAAAAAAAATGCTATTATAATTTTGAATTTTTGAAAGGAGAATGTTATGGATTCTAATAAAAATATTTGGGAAGAGATTGTAAAAAAACTTATTAAAAATAGCTTAACTATTTCCACTATGGAAAGTTGTACTGGTGGTGGAATTGCAAATGAGATAACTAATATTTCTGGAGCTTCTTCTATTCTAAAAGAATCTTTTGTTACTTATTGTAATGAAGCCAAAATAAAACAAGGTGTTCCTAAAAGTACAATAGAAAAATATACGGTTTATAGCCGTGAAACAGCTATCCAAATGGCAAAAGCTGTAAAAAAGCAAGCAAATTCTGATATCGGAATAGGTGTTACTGGTCAACTTCGGAAGAATTGACCCTAATAACCCTGTTGATAAATTAAATTGTGCTTGGTTTGCAATTGCAAAAGACGATAAAGCCATCTGTAAAATGGTTCATGTTCCTGATGATATAAGAAGTAAACAAAAGGAATTTATAATAAATTCTATTGCAAATTTCCTTTTGGAATTAATTTAAAAAGCTCCTAGATTGTCACATCTAGGAACTTTTTTATTTTTCACATATTTTATTTGGCTCTTTAAAACTTAAATACCAACTAAATCCATTTTTATTTTCTTCAATATATTTTTTTCTTTCTTCTAATTCAGCAAAAGTTTTAGGAGGTGGCATTATTACAGGTTGGTTTGGTATCCAATTTACAGGAGTAGATACGTTTTCGCAATCTGCCATTTGAAGAGCTTGAACTGCTCTTATTATTTCTGCTATGTTTCTTCCAACATTTAAAGGGTATGTAAGTATAATTCTTATAATTCCATTTGGATCTATTATTACAACGTCTCTTACTGTTTTTGTGCTACTTACATCTTTTGAAATCATTCCATATAATCTTGCAATCTCTCCGCTTCTATCCGCAATAATTGGAAATGGTATAACAATTCCAGTCTTTATATAAATGTCATTCATCCATGCTAAATGTGAACTATTGCTATCTATACTTAGCCCTAAAAGTTCTGTGTCCATGTTTTGAAAATATGGATATGCTTTTGAAAAAGCTATCATTTCAGTTGTGCATACTGGTGTAAAATCTCCTGGATGACTAAAAAATACAAGCCATTTTCCTTTATAGTTATCTAACTTTCTCTCACCATATGTAGTAATTGCCTTAAAATCTGGTGCTTTTTGCCCTATTTTTATATTAGAATTCATCATTAATTCATAATCCATAAAAAGACTCCTTTTCATTTTTTTATATTTTATGAAAAGAAATCTTTTTTGTTAATTTATATTATTCCAATATGCTCAAGTAAAATTTTAATTCCTAAGAAGATTAATATAATTCCCCCTACCATTTCAGCTTTTCTTTCGTATTTATCTCCAAATCTATTCCCTATTTTTGTTCCTATAACTGAAATTACAAATGTTATAATTCCAATTAGTGATACTGCTAAAATTAGGTTTACATTTAAAAATGCGAATGTAATTCCAACAGCCAAAGCATCTATACTTGTTGCAATAGCAAGTATTATCATTGTTTTAAAACCTACATCATCATTTACGTTTTCTTTATCATCTTCAAACGATTCTTTTATCATTCCTCCACCTATAATTCCAAGTAAAATAAATGCAATCCAGTGATCTATACTTGTAATTAAGCTTTGAAATGCTGATCCTAAAAAATAACCTATAGTTGGCATTAAAGCTTGGAATCCACCAAAATATAATCCTATTATAATTGCTTTTTTCCAATTCATTTTTTTCATTGATATTCCTTTGCAAACTGACACAGCAAACGCATCCATTGCAAGTCCTATACTTAATAATAATAATTCTACTGCACTCATTTTTTTCCTTTCTTATTCTTTCAAAAATAATTTGTCTGCAAAAAATTGCAGACAAAATTTAAATTTCTGATGTTAATTCTTCATATTGATCTGATAATTTTTGTGTTTCAAAAACTATACTGTCATCTTCTATTTCCCATGAATTTTTATTCTCACTTAAAAGATTTATTATCTTTTCTGCTGTGTTTAATAGTTTTATCACGTCACTTAGTGATTCGTCAACTGTTTTATCATTAAATTCTTCCTTTTCCACATATTTATCTATTTCTTCTTTAAATAAATCTTTGTAGTAATCATCTATATCTTTATTGTTTATATAATTCATTGCTCCATCTTTTGTTAATAATTCGTAATATTTATTTTTTCCATCTTCTAATGATTTTTTTGTTTCTTCTATATATTTCTTTGTATTTATAAATTCCGGTCCATCTTTTTGATAGTTTTCTTTTGATAAAATATTTGCTATATTTTCATCATCTAATACTTTTGTAATATCTTCCATATTTTGAAATGTATCTTTTAAATATTGTTTATAAGATTTTTCTACTTCTAAGTAGTCTCCTTTTGTAATATTTCTATTTAGTGCTTCTTTTATTTCATCTGTTTGACTTTCTTCATTTTCCATTAATCCATCAATGTAACTAAATTCTTCTTGTAGCTTCTTTTCTTGAATCATGTCTGATATAAATATATATGCTAAAAATGCTACCATTATTAATACTATTACACTAATTATTATAAATATTTTCTTTTTCATTTTAATCCACATTTCCCTTCATCCACTTTAATATATCTTCATAAACTTTTTGATTTTCTTTTTCATTCAAGATTTCATGTCTCATATTTTCATATAATTTATTTTGTATCTCTTGATACCCTATATTTCTTAAAAAGTTTTGTGCCTCATTCCATTTTTCTTCTGATACTATAACAGGATCTTCTTTTCCTGCTATAAAATAAATTGGTAAATTTAAATTTTTCTTTTTGTATAATTTTGGATTATATATATCTATCATCAATTTTATTATATTTTCCATTCCATTTAATGTATATTCATATTGACACAATGGATCTTCTTTATATTTTTTTACAATTTCTTCATTATAGCAAATCCAACTATTTTTTGTTTCATTTTCTTTATCATATCCATTAAACATTAAATTTCTTATAAATTTACTTCTGTATCTTTCTCCTTTTATTTTTTCAAGCACTTTTATTAAAATTAGTCCTAATTTTGCCAATTTATTTTCACTTGGTGATCCACATACTATTAATCCATCTATTTTATCATCATATTTTTCTATATATTTTCTTACAATCATTGAGCCCATACTATGTCCAAACAAAATGATTTTTTTATCTTTAAACTTTTTTGTTATATACTCTGTTATTTGATTTAAATCCTCAACTACATATTCTGCATTATTATCATAAAAATAGCCAATATCGTCTTTTTCCTTTATACTATTTCCATGGCCTCTATGATCATTAATTATACATGCATATCCATTTTGTGCTAAAAATCCCATAAAATCTAAGTATCTTTCTTTATGTTCATTCATTCCGTGTGCAATTTGTATTATTCCTTTTATTTCTTCATCTGGAACAACTAGTAGACATTCAATTTCTAAATTATCTACTTTTGAATTAATTTTGATTTTTTCTGTTCTCATAATTAACTCCTTTTTTATTTTACTTATATCATAAATATATTTTTTTTTCAAGCAAAAAATAAAAGCACAAGATTTCTCTTTGTACTTTTATTTTATTCGCATTATTCAAGGGGTTTGGCTTTTTTGACTCTTTTTATGTGTATACATTTTTTTATCTGCTCTTTCTCTAATGTTTATATTTTCTTTGTTCTGTACTTTGGTATCATTTTTTTCCATACCATACGATACAAACGGAAAATCATTTTCTTGTTTCTGAGCTATTTTTCTTTCTTTTTCTAGCTTTTTAACAAACAGACTATTTAAGTTATCTACTTTTTTAAAGTCATGTTCTAACATAACAGCAAATTCATCTCCACCTATCCGGTAGCATCTGCCATATTCTCCATAGACTTCTTGTAGAAACTTTCCTACCTTTACTAAGACTTCATCTCCGTAACAATGTCCATACGAATCATTGATACCTTTGAAATTATTAATGTCAAAGGTTATTAACAAAAATTCTTTCTTTTTAATCTTTTCAAGATAGTTATTAAAACTTTGGTGGTTTAATAGCTTTGTTAATCCATCTATACATTGCACAGTTTCATTGTAATATATATAGATAAATGTTGCTATAATTGCAATCATAAGCCATCCAGTTTTTATATCCGGATATTTTATTTGAAGTATTATTCCTAAACTTACAAATGCAATAATAACCACTAATTCCAGTTTGTTTTTGGTTTGATACATTTTACTAAATTTGTATGCACTATAAAACAAATATGTAACTGAAATTAAAAACGAAACTATATAAATCTTATATACTATCGTTCCATAGAAGTCCTTTTGGTTCTTAAAGAAATATATAAAGCATATTATAACTAAACTTTCTTCTATCTTTATATATTTTTCCAAGATTTTGAAAAGATATAAATCAGTCTTGGTTGGTTCTGTTTGTTCAAATATTGCTTTTGAGCAAATTAATGGAAGTACTGGAATTACAATAAATTTGATGAGCTGTAATAAAAACAATAGCAAGTTTACAAATTTCAGCTCACTTGTTCCTTCAAAACTCCCACTTTCAATTGATAAATATAGCCATTCACATACTGCTCCTGCTAAAACAATTGAAAACGTTACAATAAGTCCTTTCCGTACTTTTGTGCTAAAATTTTTGTTACTTCCAACAATTGTGATTAATAACAAAGCAACAAAGAACGTAATTATAAAAATTGATGTATTGTAGTTCATATGCCTTTCCTCCTTTTTTTAATTCTTTATACCCCTTTTCCCTCAATTATCTTTTGGGTTGATGCGAAAAATCCATTTAAATACATAATTGGATTTTTTTATGTAAAAAAGCTTATATTAGTATAGCATCTTACTAAATATTTTGCAACACTTTTCCCATATTTTTCCAGTTTTTTTATTTTGATAAAAAAATCCCACTGCAGAATAAACCTGCAGCGGGTTGTTGTAGAGATCTCTTTAGAAAGCTTTGCCATACAGTTTTACTGTATTTTTTGGCAACTCTTCCTTTTTGTTTGACATCATATACTTGAAGATTTCCAAATATACAATGTCAGATTTTATGGCAGAATTTGTTCCAAACGTTTTTACACGTTTTAAAGCTGCCGCCATGTTCGAACCTTCTTTCATGACCAATTTCGTCGTTTTACTTAAGCAAACTTTGGCCTGAAAGTCTGTTGAAAATCCAATCTTTTCAAAGATATCATTTCCGTTGATTTTTCCTCCCATATAGCTATCAAACATTTCCTCGTAAAGCTCTTTTTCTGGCTCTATGATCTGCATGATGCAATCTAGGTTCACATCTTCTTCGTTTGATGCAAACCCCATTTCAACTGCCCATGTAGAAATCATATCTTCAAGTGTTTGATCTTCTTTAAGCAAGTCTAGCATTTCATATTCTGCTAGTGTTTTTTCCTCGCCATCTGCTCCAAACTTAAAGTCTGGATGTGCAAGAAGCCATTTGTAGACTTCTGCATACATTTCAAGCTCTTGCTTATTTGTTACTGCAAACACATACTGTATCTGCTGACCATCAACATATTTCTCCGTTATTTCTGTAGAAATTTCATAACATTTAAATACTTTCGTTTTAAAGTGATCATAAGCATCTGTTGCTTTCTTTTCAAAAACTGGAAGTTCTTCTAACTTTTTGTTTTTGTATGCTTTTACAGCATTTGCCATAAAATCGATTTTTGATGTTTGGATACCAGGCTTGGTAAAGAAATATGAAAGTCCAGATACCCACATTACAGGAAACAGTTTCTTTTTCAGATTTTGTCTCACATATCCAGCTCTTAAATCATCTACCTGATTAATCCCATCCAATTCTCCGAAACGAAGAACCTTTCTTTGAACCTCTTCTGGATATAAATTAATGAAAGCTTTAATCATATCTAAAAGTATTATTCCATCTGGCACGTTTGAAAAATTAGACTCTTCAAGTATTACCATTATTTCTGGATTAAGGTAAACTGTTTTGTCAAACATCTCACTTGCTTTCTGATCAACATATCCGTTTTCCTTTATATCGTTCCAGAAAAAGCTTTGATCTTTTATAAGAAACAACCATATCCTAAGCCATTTGCACCTCTCGATGACTCCCATATCTTCAGGGGCATCAAGCTTTTTGGCAATCCTTTTAGCCATATAGAAAAATGAATGTGAATATTTATAACAATTCTCCACAGTCCGGCATCTACTCCAAAATGACTGCACAAAATTATTAAGCTTCCGAATTTTCTTTTCTGGCAAAGGTGTTTCTAGATCATAATAGGCTCTCACTCTTGCTACATCTGCCGGATAGTCTTTTTCCATACTATTCAAAAAAGATTTCATCCTTCTAACAGAAATTTTTCCGTTTATGTCTTCTGGTGCAAGATCACGATACATCAAAGCATACTGTTTGACCTCTGTATCTGTCATCTTTCCTTTTTCAACGCATCTTTTAACAAGTGAATTTAGGATATTTTCTGGTTTAACAGCTTCTTCCTGCCGTTTCTTTGCTTCAAGAGCCAGCTTTAACTGCTCATTAGCAAAATCTCTCATATTTTTCGCACTTTCTTTAGTATTCCACATAAATGTGTCCTCCTTAATTAAATATTTTCAAGTATTTGTCTCTACAACAAATGCCTTTTTGCACACTTATATTTTACCACTTTATGTAAATAGTGTCAATTTAAAGCTACATCTAATACCATCATAAGAACAAATCCTATTGCAATACCAACAGTCCCTAAATTAGAGTGACTGCCTGCTTGTGACTCTGGTATAAGCTCTTCTACAACTACATAAATCATTGCACCTGCTGCAAATGACATTATATAAGGTAATATTGGCAAAATACAATTTGTAAGTAAAATTGTAAAAATTGCACCAATAGGCTCTACTGCTCCTGATAATGTTCCATATAAAAAAGCCTTTGGTTTAGACATTCCTTCACTTTTAAGAGGCATAGAAATAATAGCACCTTCCGGAAAATTTTGAATTGCAATTCCAATAGCTAATGCAAAAGCACCAGTTAATGTAACACCTGCATTTCCAACTAAAGCTCCTGCAAATGTAACACCTACAGCCATACCCTCTGGAATATTATGAAGAGTAACTGCAAATACCATCATAGTTGTCTTTTTTAATTTAGCCTTTATTCCTTCAGGTTTATCACTTTCTAAATGCAAATGTGGTATTAAGCTGTCTAATATAAGTAAAAATATTATTCCTAATAAAAATCCAACAGCAGCTGGCATCCATGCAATAGTTCCTTGAGTTTTTGCCATATCAATTGATGGAATAATTAAAGACCATACAGATGCTGCTATCATAACACCTGATGCAAACCCAAGTAATACTTTTTCTACCTTTAAATTCATTTTATCTTTCATTATAAATACCATAGCAGATCCTAAAGTTGTCCCTAGAAATGGTATTAATAAACCTATAACCAAATTCATTTTTTTTCCTTTCTTTTTCTGTTTTTCCCATTTGGGGACGGAGTTTTTAGGGGAATTCCCATTTGGGGACGGAGTTTTCAGGGGATTTTATACTTCCGTTCAAAGTTGGATGTTTACTTTTTTGCGGATCTAAGTATTGCAATTTACATAATTTTGTAATATAATATTAGTTACGTAACTTGTAAACCCTTTTTTGAAAGGAGTAGTAGAAATGACAAGAAGGGGACAATTTTTTACAGAACTCGTACACGATCTTTCCAGGAAGAATTTCAATGACAATGAGTCAATGCAAAATGCACCACAGGTAATTCTCGGAATACTTGAAGAAGATTCTAAAGGTATTTTTGATCCAAATGAGTTATTGAACAAATTTGGATCACTTACAAACAAATCTTTAACCGGCGACAGTAAAGTCATTGTTTGTAAGGCATTAGTTACATACTCAAATTATGACTTTCTCGTTGAATATAACACTGCATATGTGCCATGCGGAAAAGAATGGTATGGCGATGTTATTATCAATGCCCTCGTTGCTGTTGTTTCTGATTGCGATATATCTGAAGCATACGCCCGAATGGGAGATTTCGTGTCATAAGCAATGTAATAATAACTAACTAACTTTTAAATGTCATTTTAAGAGGAGCCATTTTGTTTTGGCTTCTCTTTTTCTTTTTTCATTTTTCCAATTTGTGGGCTTAAGTTCCATGGGAATTCCCCTAAAAACTCCGTCCCCAAATGGGAAAGTTCCATGGGAATTCCCCGAAAAACTCCGTCCCCAAATGGGAATGTGAAATTAATTTGCTTTATTTGCTAATTCTAAAGCTCCGTCAAAACTGTCTGCACTACAAATAAAACCTGCATTATGGCAAAATCTTGCTGTTTTTACTCCTGTTACATTTTGTAATTCGGAATCTCTTAAACCTCTCCATTCTTTTGGTAGAGTTTTTCTATTTTCAAAGCTTCCAAGTTCAAGTGGAACAGCATAAACATTGTAACCTCCTCTTGATGATGGAAATACTACGTAATTTATGTCTTTTGCTTTTGGATTTTCTGAAGTTAATAAAAATTCTTTCCACGGAGCAAATTCAGTAAGGATCATTATTCCATTTTCTGATTTTTCTATTGATGCATCTATTAGATCTTTTGCCTTTATTTTAGAAAATACGTCATATAAAAATTCATCAAATATAATTTCACATAATTCTAGTGCTTTCATAAACTTAATGTCACTATCTATTTCTTCATCCCATTTTGGATTAAATAAAGATACAATATGTGACAAATGCACATTTCTATATTCTGTTTGTAATTTTGGAAGTTGGCCATTATCATTTGAGTCTATAAATTGAATTAAATTTTTATCAATATAATTCCATGTGTATTCCTTTTCTTTTATTTCATATTTTTCTAATAATTCTCTTCCGAATTCTTTCCAAATTAGACCACATGCTGCATATTTTACGCCATTCTCTCTTTCGCCATTTCCACCTTGTTGATGATGATCAAATTTTCCTCCACCTATATCATATACAAGAGCATCTTTTTGAGATATTTCTTTTTCTTTTTCTCTAAATTCTGGTACTCTTATAAGTACTATTTCTGGTATTATTTTAGAAAGTATTAATGTTGCAAATATTTCATCTGCATGGAATGTGCCTGCATGTGTTATACAATTTGCTTCTTTTATATTTTTTGTTATTTTTATGTTCATATTAATTTATCTTCCTTTCTTTTTTATATACAAAAACTGCAGCAAGTTTTTTCAAAAAATTATTAATAGCGGCCCATTAACCCAAATGAACCGCTTTTATTTTCTAATAAAGTCTTATCGACCTCCGCCGCCGACCACCGGCCTCCGGCCTCCTCCTCCGCCTCCAGAGAAGCCACCGCCTCCTCCAGAACCAGATGAATAACTTGACGAATAATTAGATTGATAAGCTGATGTAAATGCTGAGCTCATTGAGTTTGTAAAACTTGATGAGAAATTATTATTTGTCATAAAATACATATATCCCATTGAAGAATCATCAAAATCAAAGTTTCTTCCCATTTCTCTATATACTGCTTTTAAATCTCTTATTACTTTGTCTGCTATTCCAAATGCTGTTGCATAAACTAAAAATCTTTCCCATATTACAAGTTCTGGAATTTCTCTTTTATCTAACATAGAAAAGTCTTCCATATATTTTTTTAGTCCTTTTAGCATTTGTTTTTCATCAATTCCTTTTTGAGTATACACATTTATTTTTTTACTATATCTTTTTGTTGCTATAGCTTTTATTAAACATGATATAATTAAACTTACTGCCCCAATTGCCACAACTTTTGTATTTATATAGTATATAAATGCTGGTAACATTCCAATTCCAATAAATAAGATTACAATTATTAGAATTCCAAAAGCCATAGATGTTGTATCTATGTTTTTCTTTTCTTCTGCTTCTTTTGCATCATATAGTCCATTTATTTCCAATTCTCTTTTTGTTGATTTTTCAATATCATCTTTTAAATTTATTAAGTTACTAGCATGATTTTTCATATATTTTTCTATTTCTTTTATTGTTATTTCTTCTTTTCCTTTTGCTACACCTAATAAATATTCAAAAACTACTCTTTCACTTTTTTCTAATTTGTCATCTGCTTCTTTTTTTAATATTTTTATTATTATGTTTTTAGAATCATTTGCATTTTCTACAAAACCTATATATTTTTTTAAACATAAGTCAAGTAAGGTTGCTGAAAATATGTTTCCAGTTTGATTTGTAGACATACTTCCTGTCATTTCTTTATATACATACACAGCTTGTGATGGTGTTTCGTTCTTTCTTGGTACGTCTCTAAAATATTCAATCTCATTTGATGGTTTTATTTTAGTTTTTTTTGATGCTTTTTTTAGCATTTTTATTCCGCTTTTTATTATCAAAACATCTAAAATTCCGCATATTACTATAAAAACAAAACTAACTAAATTTTTTAATTTTTGAGCTTTTTCTCTTCTTAAATTTGCCTCATTTGCCCATGTAGTTTCTTCTGATACAACTTCATCTAAAATATTTTTTGAGTATATTCTATTAGAATTTGTTATTATTTCTGTAGGAAATAGTGATCTTATTTCGATATATCTTCCACTATAAAATTTATTTACTTCAAATTCTATTTTATTTAAATCTGTAGCATAAATTTCGCCATTTAACCCTTCAGTATGTCCCCACACTTTTATGTCTTCTTTTGAAGAGGCATTTTGAGGTAGATAAATTGTTCCTGTTACTTTTTTACAGTCTATTTCAAAATCTTTTCCTACAAATTGCCAATAAAGTTCTGCATAATCATTGTATTTGGCTATTGCATCATTTACTTTATAAGATATTTTGTAAGTTTTATTTGCACTTTCATCATCAAGTCCTACTCCCCATGCTATTTCAAAATTACCATCATCATTTTTTAGTCCATAATAACAGTCTTTTGTAACATGATACATTAAACTCTCTATTTGACTAAAGCTTTTTTCGGTACTTCCTGTAACTTCTGTTACTTGTACGTTTGAAATAGATGTGTATTTTTTGCTATCTGTTTTAAATGTCTTAAATAATGTATTTGTATCTTCTACAGAAATATCCCATGTTTCTGTAACATCCATACTTCCATCTTGATTTATTTTTGCGTTAAAGTCTAAATTGTTTAAATATAAATCACTTGCATTACTTTTATTGCATCCTAAAAGTATAAATAATATTAAAAATAAAATACTTAATATTATTTTCTTATTTGCTTTCATTTGTTTCCCCCTTTCTTTGCCATTATTTTATTATACTTGATAAAAAATATCAATGTATTTTAATAAATTTACACTACATATAATAAAATGCAAAGAAATTGTAATAAACTACCTGCAAATATACATAAGTGGAAGATTGAATGCATATATTTTTTCTTTTTTCCAAGTCCATATAATATAGCTCCTATTGTGTAAATAACCCCACCTGCAACTAAAAGTGTAAAACCAGTCCAACCAAGTCCTTGAATTACCCATTTAATTTTTATGATTATACACCAGCCCATTGCTAAATAACATATCATTGAAAATATTTTAAATTGTTTTAAGTCTATTGAATTTAATACTATTCCAAGTATTGCCATTCCCCATATTATTCCAAAAATCCACCAACCAGTAGCTACATCTATTTCTCTTAGTGTGCATAATGCAAATGGTGTGTATGATCCTGCAATTAGCAAAAATATTGAACAATGGTCTAAAACTTGAAATACTTTTTTAGCTTTTGTATCTGGCTTTAATCCGTGATATATACTTGACATTGTATAAAGTAAAATCATTGTTACACCATAAATTGAACTTGCAACAACTCCATATGGATTATGATGTATTGCTGCAAATATAATACAAAGTACTAATGCAACAATTCCTAATACTGCTCCTACTATATGTGAAGTCATATTAAAAATTTCTTCTCCTTTTGTGTATTTTGGTAAAATTCTATCTTTTAATTTTGTTCTTTTCATATTTTTTATCCTCCATCTAGTTTTTAATACTATATAATATAGTTCTCAAAAAGTCAATAGTTTTTATATATAAATAAAAAAGGAAAAAGATTTTTCTTTTCCCTTTCATTTTGAATTTACACCTATTATTCCACCTAAAGTTCCTCCAATAATTCCGATTAATATCATTATTAGAGATACTAAATTTAAACTAAAATTCATATTTACTATACTTGATATTATATAAATTATTAAAATATATAATGCACCTATTATTCCACCTGTTTGCAAACCATTTTTTCTAATTTTTCTTGTTCCGATTGAACTTCCAATTAAAATACTAATTCCTGTAACGGTTATTATAACAGGTCTTATTAGTTCTTCTGATAAATCAGTATATACAAGTAAAAGCGCAAATATAGTAAGTAATATTATTGTACTTAAAAATGATATAAGTGTTCCTTTTATAATACTAATTATTGGTTTATTATTTTCAAACATCTCCATGAAAATTTTAATCCTTTCTTTTTTTATTAGTATTATTTATATTCTTTCATATGTTATATATTCATATTTAAAGTCATTTTCGTCTTTAGGCCCATCTTCTCTTTCTATTACTTTCCATTCGTTTTCACGTATTACAGGAAAATAACTATCACCTACAAAATCTTTATCTATTTGTGTTACATATATTTTTTTGCATTTTGACATTAAAATGCTATAAATTTGTGCACCACCTATTACAAAGTTTTCATTTTCATCATTTATGTATTCTTCTAAATCTGATATTCCTCCAACAATTTTTACATTTGGATCATCTACTTTGTAATTTGGATCTCTTGTTAGAATAACATTTAATCTATTTGGTAATACTCTTCCTATTGATTCAAATGTTTTTCTTCCCATTATTATTGTATGACCTGTTGTTAATTTTTTAAATCTTTTCATATCATCTGGTATTTTCCATAATAGTTTATTATCTTTTCCTATTGCATTATTCATGGATTTTGCAACTATTGCACTTAACATTTTCTTTCCTCCGTTTTTTTATCCCTTAGATTGCTACTGGTATTTTTCCTAATTTTATATCTTTATTGTAATCATATCCTTGAATTTCAAAGTCTTCTACTTTAAATTCATAAAAGTCTTTTGTATCGTTATTTATTATAAGTTTTGGTGAAACATCCATTGGTTTTGCTTCTATTAATTTTTCTATTAATGGCACATGTCTATCATATATATGGCAATCTCCAATATTATGTGTTAATGTTCCTGGCTTTAAATCTACACATTTAGCTACCATACATAACAAAGCTGCATATTGCATTGTATTCCATCCATTTGCAGCAAGCATGTCTTGTGAACGTTGATTTAAAATTAAATGTAATTTTCCTTCTTTTACTAACCATTGTGTACTATATGCACATGGTTCTAGGTTCATATCTTTTAAATCTCCAAAATCAAATATATTTGTCATTATTCTTCTGCTTGCAGGATCATGTTTTAATAAATATAACATATAGTCTACTTGGTCTAAAGTTTGCATTCCGTCTTTTGTTTTAAATTCATATTTTTTTGCTAATTGAAAGCCATAAGCTTTTCCTATTGTTCCATCTTCTCCTGCCCATTGATCCCATATATGAGAATTTAGTTCACTTACTTTGTTTGATTTTTTTTGCCATATCCATAATATTTCATCTATTGCTCTTTTTACAGTGTTTGTGTTGTTTCTTAAAGTTATCATTGGGAATTCTTTTTCAACATCATATTTATTTGTTACTCCAACAATTGAAAAATAGTTTGCTTCTTCTCCATCTTCCCATCTTGTTCTTACACCTGTTCCTTTTGATGAATATCCATTTTTTAATATTTCTTTACATGTGTCTATAAAATTTTTATCTGCTTCTGTCATTTTGTTTCCTCCTAAAACTTTTTTTAATTTTAATATATCAAATTAAATATTTTTTTTCAAGCTTTTAAACCTAAATCATGTAATTCTTTTGGAACTACTGTTATTAACTTATTTTCTAAGTTTTCATTGCTCTCTAAAAATACTCTTATATAGTTTTTAGTATATCCTGACCATAGACCGTCTTTTTCTTCTTCAAATAGCACTTTTACTTCTTTTCCTATATAATTTTTATTATATTCTTTTTCATTTTCACAAGATAGTTCTATAAGTTTTTGGCTTCTTTCTTCTTTTATATTTCCATCTATTTGATTTGTCATCTTTGCAGCTAGTGTTCCCTCTCTTGGTGAGTATTTGAAAATATGCATTTTATAAAATTTTATATCCTCCAAAAATTTATATGTTTTTTCAAATTCTTCTTTTGTTTCTCCTGGGAAACCTACTATTATGTCTGTTGTTAAGTTTACGTCTGGAAAATATTCTCTTAAAATTTCAGTAACAACTTTAAATTCTTCACATGTATATTTTCTATTCATTCTTTTTAAAGTTTCATCACATCCGCTTTGAAGTGATAAATGGAATTGATTACATATTGTATCTAGTTTTGAAAGCCTTTCAGCAAACTCTCTAGTTACTATTGTTGGCTCTAGTGAACCTAGCCTTATTCTTTCTATTCCTTCTATTTTGTTTAAATCTTCTAGTAAATCTATAAGTTTATAGTCTTCTTCAAAATCTTTTCCATATGATGCAATATGAATTCCTGTTATTACTATTTCTTTTATTCCCTTTTTAGCAATTTTGGTTACTTCTTCTATTACATTTTCTTTTTTTCTACTTCTTATTCTTCCTCTTGCATAAGGAATTAAGCAGTATGTACAAAAATTATTACAACCGTCTTGAATTTTGACAGTTGCTCTTGTTTTTTCAGAAAATGTAATTGCTCCCATTTCTTGGAATTCACTTTCTTTATTTACATCTATTATTTCTTCTTTTTGATTTTGTTTTATATATTCTTCTACTTTTTGGACTATGTCTTTTTTCTCGACATTTCCTAAGCATAAATCTATTTCTTGCATTTCATCTATTTTATCTTTTGCAACTTGTACATAACATCCAACAGCTACTATTACACTATTTTTATTTTCTTCTTTTACTTTTCTTAAAACTTGTCTTGATTTTCTATCTGCTATGTTTGTTACTGTACATGTATTTACTACAACAATATCTGGATTTTGGTTTATCTCGCATATTTCATAACCATTATCTAGAAATTTTTGTGCCATTGCATTTGATTCGTATTGGTTTACTTTACATCCTAATGTATAGAATGCTACCTTTTTTGATTTATTTCCGCATTTTTGTTTATCCTTCTTTCTTTTTTGTCGAATTTTAGTATAACATACATATTAGAAAAAATCCATTTTTTTTCACATTTTTATTGAAAAAACAATAGAATAAGTATATAATCGTGGTTAGATTTTATTTTACAGGAGTGAGAATTTATGCCTAATATTGAAAGATTAAAAAAATATAATAAAATACACATGGTAGGTATTGGTGGAGTTAGTATGAGCGGAATTGCTGAAATTTTAGTTAACTTCGGATTCCAAGTTACTGGCTCAAATAATGTTGAAACTGAAACAACAAAAAAATTAGAAAAAAATGGAATAAAATTATCAATTGGACATAACAAAGAAAATATTACTGACCAAGACGTTGTTGTATATTCTGCGGCAATAAAACAAGATAACCCTGAGTTAGTAGCTGCAAAAGAAAAAAATATTCCAATAATAGAAAGAGCAGATTTTTTAGGAGAAATTACAAGATGTTATAAAGATACAATCACAGTATCTGGTACTCATGGAAAAAGTACTACAACTTCTATGGTTTCACTATGTTTCTTAGAAGCTTTAAAAGATCCTAGCATTCAAGTTGGAGCAGATATTAAACAATTAGATGGAAACTATAAAGTTGGAAATAGTGAATATTTTATTATAGAAGCTTGTGAATATGTAGAAAGCTTTTTAAAATTCAGTCCTAAATCTGAAATTATCTTAAATATTGATAATGATCATTTAGACTATTTTAAAACTTTCGAAAACATCAAAAATGCTTTTATAAAATATGTAAAATTACTTCCAGATGATGGTTTACTTGTTGTAAATGGTGATGACAAAAATGCACTTGACCTAAAAAAATACACAAATGCAACTACTCTTACTTATGGAATAACAAATAAAAATACTGACTTTTTCGCAGTAAATATTGTATTTGATAATAATGGTTTCCCAGAATTTGATGTTTACTCAAAAGGTGAATTTTATGGAAGAATAAAATTAAGTGTTCCTGGTATGCATAATGTTTTAAATTCTTTAAGTTGTATTGCTTTATGTGATTATTATGGAATTGACTTAAAAACAATTCAAAAAGCTCTATTATCTTTTACAGGAGCTGCAAGAAGATTTGAATTTAAAGGTTCATTTAATGGTGCTACAGTTTATGATGATTATGGACATCATCCAACTGAAATTGTTGCAACAGCAAAAGCTTTGATGAATAAAAAATATAATAAATCTTGGGTTGTTTTCCAACCTCATACATATAGCAGAACCAAAACTCTTATGGATGATTTTGCAAAAGCTTTATTAAATTTTGATAATATAATTATTTTGGATATTTATGCTGCTCGTGAAAAAAATACTTATGGAATTACTTCTAAAGATCTAACTGATAAGATTTGTAGCCTTGGTAAAACTGCTTTATATATTCCTGATTTTGATGAGTGTGTAAATTATTTAAAAGATCATGTAAACGAAAATGATATTGTTATAACTCAAGGAGCTGGTACTGTTACTAAAATTGGACCTATGCTTTTAGAGAAATAAAAAAACTTGGCATGTGCCAAGTTTTTTTATTTCTAATTATTCACTAATAATCCTTCAAGAAATATTCATTTCCATTAGTATTACCATAAAGCTCGTAATTAATGTTATTAACATTATAAGCTCCCCAACGTTCTCTTCCCAGAGCTGCTAAATAGACTTTCTTTAAAGTATTATCTTTATTTTTTATATAGCTATACATGTCCGTATCTGCAATTGAGGTTCTTCCATAACTTCCCATTATACTTGTATAACTTCCATAATATTTTACAGGGTTATAGTAAACTACATCCTCTGTTCCGTTGACATTTTGCAGAGCCTGCCTTTGCTCAAAATTTAGTTTCCACACACCTGGGTAATAACCTAAAGAGCTTTTACTTTGCATCGCACCTGAAATTGTTGTGTCATTTACTTTGCAATATGTATTATCGCTTTTTAAAATATAAATATCGTTTTCATCTACATATTCTTTGGTTAATGTATTTGCTACAACTGAATATCCGTTATATTTTTTTGCACCAATGCTCATTCCTTGTAAAAATGATATTGCACAAACATCATTTTCTATAGTTTCCCAATCAGTTTCAGATATTTTTGGCATAATGAAATTTGAAACCCTATCTGATGAAAATCCTGCTATTGCTGTTGATAAGTTTGTTTCAATAACATGTCTTATAATCATTTTTCTATGTTCATTAAAGTTTGAAGAACCTTTTTCTATATTAGTTGATCCTCCAAATATATCTATATCTCCAGATTCCTTAAGTGATGTTGTATTTGTTGCTGTAGGATCTTCATTCCATATTGTTGCATTACTTGCTTTTAAATTTTTTAAATTATATCCATTACTATGTACCGTACCTGACTTATCTGTTCTAGATGATGTTCCCAATACTGCACTTGAAAATTCATAGGCATCTTTATAATATTCAAAAGCACTTTTGTTATTTTTTATTGCATTACAATATTTTAAAAATTCTGTATCTGATGTATCACTTGTTCCTTTATATTGTCTTACTTGGTTGTAGTTTTTTGTACCATTTGTGTCGATAAAAAATATTCCTGATTTTCCACTTATACTTTTTCCGTTATCTAATGATATATTGCCTGAAACTATACTGTTTTGATAATAATTTTCGTCTAAATAGTATTTTTTACCATTTATTTTTGCATAAGAATATTCTTCACTTCCAACATATTCTTTTAGCTCTTCTGTGTCAGATTTCTTTATTTCTGTTCCTAGATATACATATGTATCATCATTTCTTTTATAAAGTCCATTATTTCCATCACTGGAAATAGTGTATAAATACCCATTGTCGTATGTAAATTTTCCGTTAACTGTTCCTTGTATTGTTATGTAATTGTCTAATGTATATATTATAGAAAAATCATTATTTGCCCCATCAGTATATCTACATGCATAATATACATATGGCTTTAATCCTTCTTGCGTTTTTCCGTTTTCACTATAATCTGGATCAATATCGTCATCTTTAACTTCTGTTACTGTGTTATTAAATGGTGTGTATGTGTAATATCCATCATACATTGTAAATACTATTGCTGGGACATATTCTTTCATTACTTCTGATCTATATCCTGTATAATTAAATGTTGATGTTAATGAATTGTAAAAAGTTTTTGCTGCTGCTTCTATATCTTGTATCTTTTTATTTGTTACATCTCCAAAAGCATTATTAACAGTATTTAATTGATATGCTTTTATTGCATCGTATGTAGAGTTCAGAAGTCTTGTATTATATAAAATTTCTGTTTCTTCTGTTTCTATTTTGTTATTTATATATTCAGATAAAACTATTGTTATTGGCATTATTATTATTATAAATATAACTGCTAATGATTGGAGTTTCATACTTTAACCTTTCCTTTGTCAAAAATTTTGGGAACAAACATCTAATTTTTTATTTATTAAAAACAAAAATTACATGTTTGTTCCCCCTCTTTTTTTAGCAAACTAAATATTTCTTTATTTAATTTGCTGTTGTTTTTGTTACTATTCCTGATTCTTGTGCTACTATATTTCCAGTACTGTTTCCTGTAACTTTATACATAAAGTTTCTTAATTGACCAGCTATTGTTGTGTTTGTATTTTGTACATTTACTGAAACAATATCTCCTTCTGTTAATGATAGTGGTAATGAATCTAAAACTTGTTTTGTGTACATTGTATAATACACGTTTTGTCCTATTGCTGTTGTATCTCCACTACTTTTTTTAGCTGGATTTTGATCTAATTTTTGTACAGTAATTTCTGCATCATAAGCATTTCCTGTTGATGATAATGTTAAAATAAAGTTATCATAATCTTCTTGTGATATATATCCTGTTGTTCTTATTTTATTTGTAAAATCTGTTGTTGCAGTTTGAACAGATAATTGTGAAACATCATCTGATTTATCAGCCATTGTCATAAGTGGAAAAACGAACATTAATATTGCTGCTAAAAATATTGCAATTATTGTTACTGCTGAATCTCCCATATTTTTTCCTTCCTTTCAATTCAAAAATAATATAACCAACATTATTATATCATTTTTGACTTTATTTTGTAAATACCTTTTATAGATTATTTCTCAACATAAGTTATAATCCTATATACTTCTTTGTTTTCTGTAGATACTTCGGAATTTTTTTGGTATTCTCCAAGATATTCATAAAAAGATTTTTCTCTCATTGTTTGGAATAGCTTTCCTCCATCTTCAGTTTTTAAAACTTTATCTACTTCTTGGTTTGTATCTAAACCTATTGTTACTTTAATTAGTGTATCTCCTGCTTTTATTATAGGATTTCCACTTGAGTCTGTTACCTTAGAATCTAAAGACGCCTCCATTGTGTTTATATATCTATTGCTTTTTATATTAGATATTGTGCTATTATCTTTAAATTTTATATAAATAACATAGTTTTCTTTTATTGCTCTATACATTGATGATACAACTGTATCTGCTTCTACCACTCTTGTTGCAGAGCTTTTCTTGCTTTCTATAAAGTTTATATAGTTGTCTCCTTCTTTTACCATCTTTACTTCTTCTTTTTGTGAAGTTATTCTATTTACTTGTTCTCTTACAGATGTAAAAGAGGCTATACAAATTGAAAGTGCTAGTATAAATACTAGGACTTGTCCTGCCATGACTAAAGCATCTGATGCGTTTTCCATTTGTATACCTCCTTTTTTTTATTTTTATGATACAACTATAGTATTTATTAAACCATTGTCTCCATATGTAGCTGTTACTGTATAATAAATTCCTGATCCAGTTTTTACTCTTTTTACCCCATTTATACCAGAAACATTTCCTCCACTAAATGAAATTGTATTTGTGCCTCCAGCTTCTAATGGATATGTAATTGATACAGCCTTTGTGGCATCACCTGAGCTTTTTGCTGAATTATCAAGTGATATTACTAATTGAATAAGTGCATTTACTTGTGAACCACTTATATTTTTTCCAACATATGGTGTTATTTTAGAATTGAAGTTCGCAACCTCTTGTTCATCCATATTAGCTGCCTCTTTTGCAGAACCTCCCATTCTATTGAAAATTAATACACCTAAAGATACTATTAAAATTGATACTAAAATAGCTCCAGCTATTAGCAGTGCTTTTGAAGCATTTTCCATATTAACACCTAATTTCCTTTATTAATTTTTCTTTATAGTTACTGCCTTTATATAACCTGCATCATCTGTTTGATATGAAGCTTGGTATGTAATTCCTGCAGAAAAGTTTGGATAAGATTTACCACTAGCTTTTGCATCAGCTTCGCTAATAGATCCTCCAGTATAATAAGTATTTGCTATAGAGCTATCAATTGATATTGCTATAAAATGTTGATCTGCTTTTCCCTTTTGTGCTCCATTTGACGCTTATATTGCTGAAACTAATCCATTCATATCATTTGAATTTTTCTTTTTACCACAATATTGTGAAATTTTTGTATTAAATGTTTGCGCTGCTTCAGAATCTAAATTTGAATCTGATACAGTTCCTTTTGCATTATTATAAACTAATATTCCTAAAGATATTAATAAGATTGATAATAGTATAGCACCTGCTATAATTAAAGCTTTTGAAGCGTTTTCCATTTTTTCTCCTCCTAAAAATTATTAATTTTGTGAAATTGTTACTGTATTTATATAACCTGCATCATCTGTTGTATATGAAGCTTGATATGTAGCTCCTGCAGAAAAGTTTGGATAATTTGTACTTGTTGCTGCTGTTGCATTGTTATTAGCATATCCTGTTACAGCATCTCCAGTATAATAGCTTGTTAGACCACTTACAGTTAATTTTATGTAATGTTTGTCAGCTTTTCCTTTTTGTGCACCATTTGATGAAGATATTGCTGAAACTAATCCATTCATATCATTTGCGTTTTTCTTTTTTCCACAATATTGTGAAATTTTTGTATTAAATGTTTGTGCTGCTTCAGAATCTAAATTTGAATCTGATACAGTTCCTTTCGCATTGTTATAAACTAATATTCCTAAAGATATTAGTAAGATTGATAATAATATAGCACCTGCTATAATTAAAGCTTTTGAAGCGTTTTCCATAATTAATTCCTCCTTAAATTCTTATGTTTATATTATTTTTATTTTAATAGATACATGAAATTTATTTTTTAATTTCATTACCTAATTTTAATAACTTAATTTGTCTTTTGTTCAAATAGCATATAGCTTACTCTTCCTTTTGAATTATAGTCTATTTTTTTACATTCAAAAGAAATATCGCCATAGTATTGAATAAAAGTTACCATTCCACCATTATAAAGTGTTTCCATTTTATATGTTTGATCATTATCCGAAATTTTTATTTCTATACTTATAGAATTTATATCATTATTTGTATAAAGACCATTTTCGTCTTTTGATACTTTGTTTTTTTCATTACTATTTACAGCTCTGTTTATTGCTGTAGTTAAATCTCTTCCTGAAACCTCTTTATTTAAATATGTTTCATATTCAAGATTTTCTTTTTTTATTAAACTTTTTTCTTCTCTATAATTTAAATATTTATTTCCAAATACTGATAGTATAATAATTACTACACATATTATAAATATGATTGTCTTTTTCATATTAAACATCATCCTCTACTCTACTACAGAAAGTTCTACCTTGTCAACAAGTTCTGTGTCACTATTTATGTGTACACTTGTGCACTTATATTTTTTGTTTGACGAAACATTATCTTTTAACCAATCATTTGATTCCTGCGACGAAACATCTGTGCTTCCAACCATTATTTTTACATATGTTTTAAATTTTGAATTTTCCTTGCTGTTTTTGGATAAATTTATTAAAGTTGCTACATCTTGAACTTTTAACTCTTTTTTTCCTTCGTAATTTATAAACTGTTGGTTAAATTCATCTTTTTCGTGTTTTTCCAATGCTGCATAAATATTAGATGAACTTCCTGCCATTTTGCTAAATAAATATGAAAATAATGTTAATATTAAAATTGCTATTAATACTCCACCTGAAATCAATAAAGCTTTTGATGCATTTTCCATATTTTACTCCTTTTAATATAAGTTGCCTGTAAATGAAAATTCCATATAATATATTCTGCCTGTTGAATTATCATATTTTATTGCACTTGATACTGAATCAAATTTGGCCCTTTTAAATTGCATGTATTCGTAATATTTATATGCATTTTCTTTTTCAGCTAATAAACTTGCTTTATCACTTACCTTTAATTTTGTTGTGCATGCATTAAATTTTTTTATTGCATCTGCCCAGCTATCATCATCAGATTTTCCTAAATTTCTATTTTGAGTTAGCTGTTGATCTGATAAGAAAATTGAATCAATTCCTTTTGCAACTTTATTTGCTGCATCTGCACTTCCATACCTGTTTTCTATCTGTTGCATATTGGTAAGAATACCTTCAAATTTATTTACTGTATCAGATTGAACGTAATCCCCACTTCCCGTAAATACTCGTATTGTTTCATCCTTAGTTAACTTCTTTCTCTGATTTTGAGCTCCAAGTGATATTTTAAGAGTTATTGGAGTATATTTATCATCATTTTTTGCTTGACTATCACTTGATTTTCTATAATTGTAATCTATAACTTTATTTACAAGGCTAAGTAATTCATAGCCTTGAACACCTTTTCTATCATAATTTGCAAACTGTTCGTTAAATTTTGTTGTATCTTCTACATCTGCTAATGAATCATTTGAAGATTGATATTTTGAAAATAAACTCCAAGCATATAATAGTAATGATACAATTAAAATTGCAAGGAGCATTCCTCCTGCCATAATTAATGCCTTTGATGCGTTTTCCAAAATATCATCTCCTTTTCTTTATTACTCTAGGCTTGCCATTGAGCTTGTCATACTTGTTAGTCCTATAAATACTAATGGTACTATTAAGTATCCAACAAACATAACTACCATTGGTGCAAATCCTATTACTTTACCAATTCTTGCTTTTCTTGCAATTAGTCTGTCATTTGATTCCCTTCTTTTTGCTTGATAGTAGTCTCTTTCTGAATCTAATTCATCAAATGCATCTATAATTGGTATTTTTTCAACTGCTGCTTGTAAGCTTTCTACTATTCTTATAAACTGTTGGTAATTTGTTTCATTTTTTAACACCTCTAAAGCTTCCCAAGCTCCTGCTTCATAGTTGTTAACACATCTTGATATTGGTTCTTTAAAGATATTTGCATAACGCTCTAGCCATTCCAAAATTATTTCAACATTTACACGCTCTATTCTCATAAGCATAAGTATAATCGTTTGGAACTGCATTACTTCGTCTTCCATTTCCATTTGTCTCATCTTTAATTGGAAATACATTATCCAAATTGGAGACATATATGCTACAATCATAAATACTACAGATAAAAGAACTTCAAACCAGCCTAAGTATTCTTTATTTACTTTTTGTAATTTTTCAAATACCCTTTGTGATGCAGTGTCTAACTCATCATCAGTACTATCCTTATAATCATCTGATCTTGTCATAGCTTTTCTGATATCATCAACTGTTGTTTCTGTGTTTCCCCTAAACATATCTAGGAATTTATTATCACTTTCAGTTAATGCTTTTGCTTCTTCTAACTCTGCTCCTGTTACTCCACCCATTATGTCATAATCTGTTGTCGGTTCTGTGTAAATCCAGTTTACTGCTGTTGCGTGTAGTTCTACAAATAAGAAAATAGAAACTATAAATGTAACTAATCCTATTACAATTCTATTTACATACAGCCATTCCATTTTAAGTTTTGAAGCTGAATCTTTTAATAATTTTTGTACCTTTAAATAATCTTTTGTACCTTTTTTTGGTATAAATAAATCTACTATTTTCTTTCCAATTGGATTTTTGTATACTTTTGCTTGCCATGGATTTTGAGTATTTTGAGTGCTCTTATCAGTAGATCCATTATTTTTTATTTTTCTAAGTAATAAATAACATATAACTGTTAATAATATTACTAAAATTTGTACTAGCATTCCACCTTTTCCACAATAGAAATTTTGTGTAAAACTAAAGTTATCTATTGACCAATTTTTAAGTGGTTCTAGTCCTAATACAGGGACAATTGATATTATTGATAAACTTTGGAATACATAATCAATTTTGTCCCTTTTTAATATTTCAATTTGCATCTCTTCTGTTATATTATTTACATTTTTTAAATATAATGAAGATTTATCTACTTTTCTATCACCAAATTCTTTTGTTAAGTATGATACTCCCGCAAATTCCTTTAAATAAGGGTTTGGTGCAATATCATAATATTTTTCAAGTTCCATTTCAGGGTCATTTGCAATTAATACTTCATATATTTTTTCTCCCTGTTTAGAAATATTTTTTTCATCATCTTGTGAAATTTGGTAAATTGCTTCTTCAACCATGTTGTATTCGTGATATGCATGTCTTATTTCAGCAAAGAAATCTAATTGTTCTTTTAGCAATGTATTATCTATTTTATCAACCATTCCATCAATAAAACTGTCTACCATAAATATTTCAAATATTAAAATTATTGATAATAATAAATAATTTGTATGAGCAAATATTATAGATAATGTCATTATTGGTATTAATATCAATAATGTTTTAGATAATATTTTCGCTGAATCTCTACGCGTTGCATATTCATCGTCAACATTTATAATTTCTAATCTTCTTCTTAATTTTAATATATAACTTTTTATAAAAGGAATTTTAGAATATGTAATATACAACTTTTGGTACATCACCTCTGTTGAAAATCCATTTGTTTCTGTACCTTTTCTTAATTTTTTTATCTTTTGGTAATCTGATTTACCCATTTTTTTATTTAATATTAAAAATGCAATTAGTATAAATACGAAAATACCACCTACACCATATATTACATAAAGTAACATATTACTTGACATTATGACTTACACCTCCTTTACTCTGCAGATTTTGCTTTTCTTCCTCTTCTTGCAGTTGTTGCAGCAATTTTTGATTTTTCTTTTCTTTCTTCAGCCATTTTGTATACACTTTCTTTTCCCCAATGTCTTGCAACAAAGTTATCAAAATCTTCTGCATCTGCGTCAGTCATATTTAGTCTCATTTCTCTAATGTTTTTGTCTGATATTTTGTTTGTTATTATATATTCCCCATCTACATATTCAAGTATGTTTCTGTAAACATATAATTGTTTGTCTGTTGTTTTCATAAAGTAATGTGTTGCATTATCGAAAAATTTATCAAATTTTCCTTCTAATGTTTTTTCTTTTCTATGGTCAAATGTATATTCGTTTTTATTTTCTACTGGTATACATTCTGTAATTCTTTCTATGTAACGATTTCCTCTATAATCTTTTACTAAGTGGATATCGAAGTTTAATACTTGTACAACTTGTTCTTCTGCTGTTTTTTCATTTTTAAATACTCCTGCTCTTAACATTGAGTTTCTTAATGCTGTTACTAAGTCTGGGAATGTTTTAGCATGGTGAGTAAATAATGTAAATTTAGATGCAACCTGGGCTGATTGGATCATCCAAGATGCTACAGGGTCTGTTGCAACCTCTCCGGATTATATTAACAGATCCATCTGTTTTCTTTTGAACGTCCAAACATTCTTGACCTGCTATTGTATCTGTTTCACGCATTGAAACAATGTTTCTTGTTGGATATATTTTTCTTAAGTGTAACTCGAACGCTGTTTCTGTAATACGTAAGTTCATTGTTTCATATATATTTTCAATCATTGCCATAAGCATTGTTGTTTTTCCGGCAACCTTGTTCACCTGTTAGTGATATAATTCTTGCACCTTTAACCAAATATTTTAAAAGTTCAATTGTATCTTCTTTTCCTGGGTATAAAACTATTTGTTCAAGTGTGGCACGTTTTACGTCGAATTTTCTTACGAAGAATGCCCATGTTTCTGACATTGATGGTCTAACAACAACAACACGAGAGCCATCTTTCATTTCGTTAATTTTATAACCATTTGTATCTGATAATTGTCCAGGGTTATTGTATTTATAAATATTTTGACAAACCCTTTTTAGTTCTGCTTCTGTTCCAAATGATAAGAATGCTAAACGAATTGACTTACCATGAAACATTATCCAAATACTGTCACATGCACGTTGAACTTTGTGTTCTTCTATTTGAGATAAATAATCTGCTGAATCTGTTTGTGCAACTTGACTTATAAAACTTTCTGGAAGTCCAGATACACCACCTGATACACCATCTATGTTCATATCTCTTATCTCATCTATACTTGAATATCCTTTATATTGTTGGTATATTCTTTGTACAACTATATTAAGTTTATCATTGAATGAAAGTGTAATATTTTCTTTTTCAAAAATCTCACTTATTTCATCTTCTGTAATTACATAACAAGGCTTGGTTTCTCCTTGTATATATTTAAACTCATCTAGTTTGTACTTTCTAATAAGTTCACTTAAGGCTTCATATCCAAATTCTTTCTTATAGATATATATTAATATATCGAACTTATCTTGTGGAGTTAAGATAGAAGGTATGTCAAATGGAATCGCTTTTGATATATTCATTTCTGTTACACCATATTCTTTTGATAATAAATCAAATATCAATTCTTTAACATATTTTTTATCATTTACATCTCCATATGTACAGCCTTTTAAAGCCTTTTTTAATTCGTATTTTTTACTTTTTCTTCTTTTTAATTCTTCTTCTGATAGACCTATATCATATAAGTTTATTTTTGTAATTTCATCTAGTCTTCTTTTTATAAATTCTATCATTTTACTTAATGTATAGGTTTGATCATCGACATCCATTTTTGTTACGACTTCGGCATTTTTTTGTGAATTAATATGGAAATATATCATTAATACCGCTATACCTAATACTAGTACTATAAGTATAAGATTAATTATTGTCATTATTTTTCTCCAGTCTACATTAGCTTTTGCTAATATAGGCTTCCTCCTTTCTACTATAAGTTTTAAGTAACTTATATTGGGAATTTTATCGCATCATTCTTAGTATTTCTATTTTTCCTTTTATAACTTCATTTAAACTTTTTATTTCGCTAATGAAATTATAATTTTCGTCTTTTTCTTTTATTCTCATAAAATTCAAGAATAAATCTATTACTGTTCCTTCTTGTGTTGCTTCAAAAAATAAATTATTATATGGAATTGTGCTTATTATGTCTTTTTTTCTTAGCAGATTTCTTGTTATATTTTTCGCATTATATTTTGTGTTTTCCATATATTTTCCAATTGCCAATACTGTTTTTTGCTCGTTTAGTATTTTTCCTTCATCTATCATTTTTTGAATTTTTTCTATTTTTTTCGCCCTTTGAGGAATTAAAGAAACAACTATGTCTGATGTATTTAAAATATCTATTTCGGCTTGTTTTCCTACTCTTTTATCTAGATCAACAATTACCATGTCATAATATTTTCCAGCTAAATTTATTATTTGTGCATATTTTTCTTTTACTTGATTATATTGTTCTTCATCTGTATCTACTCCAAGCAATATTTCTAGCCTATTCGTTAATACTATTTTGGCGTAATCTGTTATTATGTCTGGTGTTATTTTATTACTTCTAAGCATTCTGTCTAATCCAACAATTCCACTTGTTTCAACTTCTTTTCCTCTTGTACTTCCACTAAATAAAGAAAATTTCTTTTTTCTTTCTTGCCAGAAGCTGTCTTTTATTAAACTGTCTTTAAATGATGTGGTTATAAGTAACACTTTAATGTTATGTTCTATTGAAATTTGCGTTGCAAATGCTATTGCACTAGATGTTACTCCGAACTTGTTCATCTGTACCATTCCAAAAAGTAACTATTGACATTTCTTCCTCCTCTAATCTTTCATGGTCCTTTTTATTTTTCCTATATTTTCATTTTTGCAAATATCTTGCACTATATAAGCTAATGATTCTTTGTAATTTACGCTTAATCTTCTAAATTTTATTTTTTCTAATCTTTGATTTTCTTCAAACACTTTATTATCTTCTCCCAATATTTGAAAATAAAAAGCATAATTATTCCAATTTATTTTGTATTCAAGAGAAATGTAATTTAAGTATTCCTCATCTTCTTTTGATGTTTCGTAAGAAAATTCTATTTTTGTTAAATTCATCGGTCTTATTATATTTTGAAATATATTTATTCCTTTTTTTAAAGAAAACATATCAAATGATGTTACAAAATAATTTTTTTCTGCATTTTCCATTTCAAAGTTTTCTAGCTTTTCTGGTGAATCTATATCAATAAGTACATAATCATACATATCTTTATTTGGTTTATTTTGGCTTTCTTCATCATTTGTATCAAAACTTACTCCAAGATATCTTTCTACTTCTTTCCAACCGTCAAATCCTACTGCAAAATCAATATTTTCAAAAGATGTAATATATGACTTTGTAGGATTTATAGATGGTATTATATATTTAATTTTTTGTATGCAACTTGCATCTACCACTAAAACCTTATAATCTAATAAATTTAGTACTTTTGCAGTATATATTATAAAATTAGCTTTGTCATAAGCACCCATAAATCCTATTTTTTTCATATAAATTTCCTTTCCCGTATTTTATTCATTAGATGAACTACTATTTGATGATGAGCTTGAACTAGAACTTGTAGAAGCTCCTCCTGTTAATGATTGTAAGTATTGTTGTCTTGCTTCTTTTGTTGATGTTATACTTTCTTCTACTTTATCTGGAACATTTTCATCTTTACCATAATTTGATAAAGCACTATTTATTCCTTGACTTCTCATTGTTTTTAATGCTCCATTATTTGCATTATATCTTGCACTTAATGCTGACATTGCTTTACTTACTATGTTTGGATCAGCCTCTATTAATTTGGCAACTTCATCATTTACTACATATGTTGGTGTTGATGCATCTTGTGATCCTGCATCTGTGTATTTTGTTGCATATAGTTTTGCTCCTTCTATTTTGTATGCTTCAACTATTGCATTTGAAATTGTAAGTATTTCGTCTTCTGACATTTTCATTTGAATTGTATCTGCTAAATATTCTCCATCTACCTCTGGTACTGTAACCATTTTCTTTGATGTTACTATGTAATCTTGACCACTTGGTAATAATAGTCTTATATCAACATAGTCTCCCGTAAATAAATCTACTGGTAAAACAACTGAATTGTATTCTTGTTGTCTTACATCTGCTGTATCTATATCATCAGATCTTGCTATAAATGAACTTGCTAAAACTGTATTTGCCTTCATATCTATTTTTGCAACTAATGGTTTTTCTGTTGTTTCTATATATGTTTTTGTTCCATTTGCAGCTTGTGTATAGTAATTTCCTGTTGCCTCATCTTTGTTTACTGTTACTTTACTTCCATTTTCTGCATTCATAAATAGATTTCCTTCTGAATCTGTATATATATCATTTCCTGCTTTGTCACATAATGAATAGTTTTGTAATAAAGTTGTTATATCACTTGTTGCATTTGCAGGCACACCATCTGCCTTAACTGTCTTTAAACTAAATAAATCAGCAGTTATTACCTGACCTGATTTTATATCTTTATTTAACACATATACACTTTTTGTTGCTGCCTCATCAGCTTTTATTTTTTCGTTTAATTTTTTAATTTGCATAAATAGTAAAGCCACTATTATTGCTGCTATTAGCAATGTTACCACCATTCCTAATAAAAATGAATTTCTTGCTTGTCTTTGCATTGGATTTGTTGCCATTATAATTTCCTCCTCTATACTTTGATTTAATTAAATTAATCACACATTTCTTTATTTATTTTACCTCATTTACTATACTAAATCAATAAATTATTTGTTTTGTAATACAAAATTAATTTTTTTGTAATATTTTTGTAATATTTGTCAAAAGACCGCATCTGCCTTAAACAGATACGGTCTTGACTTACTTTTCTGTAATATGTATATTCTCAATTTCTGTATTTAATTCCCTAGAAATTATATTTTGTATTTTAGCAACTTTTTCTTTATCTAGTCCATCTTTTACCTTAACTACTACGTTTATGCTTGAGTCATTTGCAAGTATTACACAATTTTCAAATCCTTTTGTACTAATCAAATTTTCACATATCATTATTGCATTTTTTGTATTATTTATTTTTGTAATTTCCTGTGCCACAATAGATTTTTGTGCTTCTGATGAATTTGAATTATTTAAAATTTTTTCATAATTTGAAATCATTTCTGCATACATTTTATCTCTTTCAAGCTTTGCATTTGCATAATAGTCCTCTTCGTTTGTTTCATTACTGCTTGTTTCTTCAGTTTCGTTTACATTTTCTTTTTTCTCTTCTTGCACCACATTTTCACTTGAATTATTTGTATTATTTTCATTGTTTTCTATTTCATTGCTACTTACCAATACTGCATCTCCAACATTTGCGGATTTCTCGTCTATATTATTTACAATATCTTCTGAATATGTTTCTTCAGTTTTATTTTCGAATGTAGAATAATTAAAATATCCTGCAGCAACTAGCATTAATGCTACTGCATAAATTGCAATTTCACTTTTCTTGAATTTTTTCATATTGGCTCCTTTCTAACTTTGAATTTCAAACACTTGTATTTTATCTATACTTAAACCCGTTAATGCTCCTACCGCATTTATTATATTTGTTTTAACTATTGGATCTCCTGCCCCTTCTGCTGTTATTACTGCTCCTTGTATTGTTGGCATTACTGTCTTTTGTGTTACAGGTTCTTTATTTCCTGATTTTTCTGAAAAAACCACATCTTTTTTAGTTTCTGTTTCTGTTACATTTCTTGTTCCACCAGAGGTATCACCTTCTTCTGTACTACTTGTTGTTGTGCTTTCATTATACAAAGCTTCCATTTTACTGCTTTCTGAATAATTTATAAGAACATTTACTTTTCCTACATTTTTTATTGTACTTAAAATACTTTCCATCCTTTTTTCTAAATCTTCTTTTTCCGTATTTTGACTTTCAGCTAAAGTACTTTTTTCTGTAGAATTTGTGCTTTCTAACTTGTTTTCAGGGCTATCGTCTTGCCAAATTGTTTTCATTAATATAACAGTAATAATTAAAATAATAATTAGAAATACTATGTTTTCTATCTTTCTTTTATTTTTACTATCTCCTGGTATTACATTTTTTAATAAATTTTTCAAAAATATCATCTCCTTTCTATTTTATTTTTATATTTATTAAATTTTTATCTATTTCATAGTCTGATGCTATTTTATTTTTTATTTTTTCTATTTCTTCATTATTTTCATCTTTTTTACTTCCTATTTCTATTTTTTCTACACTACTTTTCGTTAAAACAAGATTTAATTTATCTATAGCATTTTGATTTAAATTTGTTTCAATATTACATTTGTAAACTCTATATCCCTCTTCTTCTATTTTTTTAGAAAGATCTTTTTTTATCTCTTCTTCATATAAATTTTTTATCCTTAAATTCATGCTTTCCTGATTTACATTTTTTTCTTCTGTACTTAGGTTTTCTATGTATTCATTAAAATTCATGTCTTTTATATCATATAAATTAAATCCATTTGTAAATGGAGAAATCATGCAAAATATTATATAAATCCCAAGTACAACTTTTATATACTTTTTTATATTTCCACTTGGCAGTATCAGTTCAAAAAGACTTACAATTATTACAGAAATAGCAATCTGCTCTATCCAATTACTCAAAAAATTTATCATCTATACATCATCCCACTATTAGAAATTTTTATAACTAATGTTACTCCTATTATCAATAAAACCGATACTGAACAAAGTACAGCTAACATTAATTTAAATATTCCACTCATTTCATCTAATAATTTAACAATTTTTGCATCAGAAATTGGTTCTATTAAACTTGATGTTAAAGAATACATTATGCTAAATATTGAAAGCCTTATAATTGGTAAAATACATATTCCTATTATTATAATTACTCCGACAATTCCAACTGCATTTTTTAAAATTACACCACATCCTAAAATTGCATCTACACCATCTCCTAAAATTTTTCCGTACTATAGGAATTAAAGAACTAACTGCTGCTTTTGTCGTTTTAGCAGTTACCCCATCTATGCTTGATGTTAAGCTTCCTTCTAAAGATAAAACACCAATAAATAATGTCAAAACCACTCCTAAAAACCATACTATGCTTGATTTAAAAAATCCACTTAATTTATTTATTTGAACTCTATTAGTTATTTTAGATATAATTACAAGTACTGTAATTATTGATATTATTGGAATTATCAAATTTTTTATAATATTTGCAATAAATTCTATTAAAAATAATAAAATTGGTTCTATGACTGCTGTTGTTGTAATATTTCCCGTATATGCCATAAGTGTTATAAGAAGTGGAACTAAAGTTTCTGAAAATCCTACCAAATTTTCGATTGTATCTTTTACATCTTTTAATATATTTGAAAAATTCGACATTATAATTGTTACTATCAAAATATATTGTACATAATATACAATTTTAGATACATTGCTGTTTTCTAGCCCCTCTGTAATGGATTTTAAAATACTATGTATTAAAACTATTAATAATATGTTAATTAAAATCTTTAGTGTACCTTTTATTTCTGATCCAAATAAATTTGCTATTTTACTTAAAATATTTTTATTGTCGACCTTTCCACTTAGTGCCATATCAAATACATTTGAGATATTTAAGTCTTTAATAAAATCTGGCGAATAGCTTTCTGCTGCTTTTATAAAGTCTTTAATTCCAAAGTTTTCTTTTTCTTCATCTAATATAGAATTAAGGTCTACTACTTCAGTTTCATTTTTGTTTTCATTATATGCAAATACACTTTTAGGCAAAAAAATTATTCCAATAGTTATCACAATAATATATAAATATATTTTTTTCATCTATTTACCTCTTTATTATTTTCTACTTAAAGGTTAGACTAATTTGGCAAAATTTTTAAGATAACCTCTAGTAAATTATAAATAATTGGAATTGACATTGAAATAATAATAGCTTTACTTCCAAGTTCAACCTTACTTGCAATGGCTGCTTCTCCTGCATCTTTACAAATACTAATTGCAAATTCAGCTAAAAATGCAATTCCTGTCATTTTTAACAAAATCCCTAAAAATTTGCTATTTACTCCAGACTTTTGGCAAATCTGTTTTAAGAGATTTATAACAGATTGCAAATTATCTATTGCCAAATATAAAATCAAAACTCCTGCAATTAATGAAATATACAAAGCAAACTCTGGCCTATATTGTTTTACAATAATTATTAAAACAAGAGCAATTAGTCCAATTCCAACAATTTTAATAATCTCGTCCATAAAAATACCACCTTTAACTACCTTACAAACTAAATAAAGTCCTTACTGTATCGAAAAGTGAACTTATTTCTTTTATAACCAGTGTAAGAACAATAACAAGCCCTGCTAAAGTTGTCATCATAGCTTGTTCTTCTCTTCCAGCTCTACATAGCACTTGATGCAATACCGCAACTAAAATACCAACAGCTGCAATCTTAAACAACAAATCAACATTCATTCTTTACCTCCTTCTCTTTTTCCCATTTAGGGACGGAGATTTTCGGGGATTTTTTCATTTAATGTCTGTCCCTAAATGGGATTTCCCCGAAAAACTCCGTCCCCAAATGGGAAAATAGCATCTCCCCTAAAATAATATAACTACTATTCCAAGACCAATTATTGTTCCTAAACTCTTATACATTTTTGAATTTTTATTTTTTTCTTCTTCAACATTTGATATTTGTCCATTTAGTAATATCAAAAATTGATTTATTTCATTTATTTGACCTTCTATATCTGTTTTTCCCATCATATTTCCAAATGTTTTCAAAAGCCTTATATCCTCTTTTTTTAAATTAAGAAAAAATGTTTCTTCATAAAGTGCATCTTGCCATGCTTTTTCAAAACTTTCTTTTTTTAGTTTTTCTGCTGTTTTTATAAATATCTTTGATATTTCATTTTCTCTTTCTATTTCTGAAATTTCTTCAAGTAGTTCTCCTAAAGGCTTTTTAGTGAACATTATTTTATTTTTTAAAATATTTACTAGATTTAGTATATTTTTTAATTCTTTTAATCTTTCTTCGTAAGATTTTGACAATAAAAATCCTATGCTTGTACTTCCAACAAGTATTGTTATTAAAAATATGTATCTAAAAAAAGACATACTGCCCCCTCTAAAATAAATTCTATTTATATTTTATGCTTTACTTTTTATTTTAGAACTTCTATTATGTCTTTTATTTTTCCTTTTTTTTCATAATCTAAAATTATTATTTT
>CAJKVH010000011.1 GCA_905203305.1 uncultured Eubacteriales bacterium | reverse complement strand
TAGATTGGAAAAGCCTAAAACAAGTTTCATCTATGTATTTTTGAGTGTGCTAAAAAATTGCATACAATAATTTTCTAGTGATGATTACATTGAGGAAATACCTGTTCCCATCCCGAACACAGAAGTCAAGCTCAAATGTGCCGAAAATACTTACGGGTTACCCTGTTGGAAAGATAGGTTGTCGCTAGATTTTTTTTATTTATAAAAAGGTAGAAATCAGGTATAAATTTGATTTGTGCTTTTTTTATTTATATTTTGCATTTGGCAAAAAGAAAGATTTTAGAGGTGTTTTATGTCAAAAATATCATGGAAACCAGGTACATTTATTTATCCAATACCAGCTGTAATGGTATCATGTGGGACTATGGAAGAAGCAAATATAATAACCGTTGCATGGACAGGAATATTAAATACAAATCCTGCAATGGTATATATTTCTGTGAGACCAGAAAGATATTCATATAATATGATAAAAAATCAGGGCGAATTTGTAATTAATCTAACAACAAAAGATTTAGCAAGAGCAACCGATTGGTGTGGATGTAGATCTGGAAGAAAATATGATAAATTTAAAGAAACAAAATTACATAAAGAAAAGGCTAATTTTGTTAAATGTCCTATGATAAAGGAAAGCCCTGTATCCATAGAATGTAAAGTTAAAGAAATAAAAAAACTAGGAAGTCACAATATGTTTATTGCAGATGTATTATCAATAAATGCAGATGAAAAATATATTGATGAAAAAGGAGCTTTTGACATTAGTAAATGTGACTTAATATCATATGCAAATGGAGGATATTATACACAAGGAAAAAAGGTTGGAAAGTTCGGATATTCAGTTCAAAAAAAGAAAAAAAATAAAAAATAAAATTAACAAAAAATGGTTGACATATTACATATAAAGTGGTAAAATATTTAAGCGTATGTAACTTAGACACATGCGATCACATCGTTTAAATAAAAAAAGGTAAATTAATTCGGAGGTGTATAAAATGGCAGCAAAAGGACCAAGAGAAAATATTATACTAGAATGCACAGAATGTAAAAATAGAAATTACATGACTTCAAAAAATAAAAGAAACAATACTGATAGACTAGAATTAGTTAAATATTGTAAATTCTGCAAAAAACGTACAACACATAAAGAAACAAAATAATAAGCTATTTTAAGGAGGATATAAAATGGCTAAAAAAGAAAAAAAAGACGCAAAGCAAAAAAGTAGCTATTTTAAAGAAATGAAAGCTGAGCTAAAAAAAGTTGTTTGGCCAACACCAAAAGAGCTTGTAAATAATACTGTTGCAGTAATAGTATTTGTATTAGTTATTGCAATTATAGTATTCGTATTAGATTTTTGTTTTGATAATTTAAATAAATACGGAATAACAAGACTTCAAGAAAAAGTACAATCATCATTCCAAACAACAAATGATTCAGAAGATAATAATGAAGTTTCAAATGAAACAACAGATAGTGAAACAGAAAACAGCGAAAATAATGAAAGCACAGAAAATCTAGAGAACATTTCTGTTGAAAATTCAGAAGAAAATAATACTGAATCTAACGAATAAAATTAAGGGAGGCTAGGACCAATGTCTCAAAAAGATTATGATATGGTTCCAAGATGGTATGTAGTTCATACATATTCAGGCTATGAAAACAAAGTAAAAACAGATCTTGAAAAAACAATAAAAAATAGAGAATTAGAAGAATTCTTTTTTGACATAATAGTTCCAATGGAAGAACAAATTGAAATAAAAGATGGTCAAAAGAAAACAAATCTAAAAAAAGTTTTCCCAGGATATGTTTTAGTAAAAATGATTGTAACAGAAGAATCTTGGTATATAGTAAGAAACACTAGAGGTGTTACAGGATTTGTTGGTTCAGGTACAGATCCAATTCCTTTATCTGATGAAGAAATCAGAAAGATGGGATTTGATAATGTTCCAATAAATGTAGACTATAATATAGATGATAATGTTAAAATTCTTGGTGGTCCATTAGATGGATATACAGGAATAGTAAAAGAAATAAAAAAAGACAAGAACAAAGTGGTAGTTTTAGTATCTATGTTTGGTAGAGAAACACCAGTAGAATTAGAATTTTCACAAGTTCAAAAACTAGATTAGTTAAGGAGGTGCCATTATAATGGCAGAAAAGGAAGTAGTTAAACAAATCAAATTACAAATAGAAGCAGGAAAGGCAACACCAGCTCCACCAGTAGGACCAGCTTTAGGTTCAAGTGGTGTTAATATAATGCAATTCGTTAAAGAATTCAATGATAGAACAGCTAATCAAGCAGGATTAATAATACCAGTTGTTATTTCAGTTTACAAAGATAAATCTTTTGACTTTATAACAAAGGTACCACCAGTAGCTGTATTAATCAAAAAAACATTAGGTATTCAAAAAGGTTCTGGAAAACCAAATAAAGATAAAGTTGCTAAAATTACTAAAGAACAAGTAAGAGCAATAGCAGAACAAAAAATGCCTGATTTAAATGCTTCTACAATTGAAGCTGCTATGAGCATGGTTGCTGGAACAGCACGTTCAATGGGTATAGTAGTAGTTGACTAATAAAAGTCAAAATAATTTAGATATAAATTAAAATTTATATAAATATATTGGGAGAGCATAAGCTCGATAAAACCAAAGGAGGATTTTTAAAATGAGTAAAAGATACGAAGAAAGCTCAAAATTAGTTGAAAGAAATAAAAAATATCCAATTAATGAAGCTTTAGAAATTATCGAAAAAATGCCAAAAGCAAAATTTGATGAAACAGTTGAATTACATGTAAAATTAGGAGTAGATTCTAAACATGCTGATCAACAAGTTAGAGGAACAGTTGTACTTCCAAATGGTACAGGTAAAACTCTAAAAGTATTAGTATTTGCTAAAGGACCAAAAGCTGACGAAGCTACAAAAGCTGGAGCAGATTATGTTGGAGCTGAAGAACTAATACCAAAAATACAAAATGATAACTGGTTTGATTATGACGTAGTTGTTGCAACTCCAGATATGATGGGTGTTGTAGGAAGACTTGGTAAAGTATTAGGACCAAAAGGATTAATGCCAAATCCAAAATCAGGAACAGTTACAATGGATGTAACAAAAGCAATAGCTGATATTAAATCTGGTAAAGTTGAATATAGATTAGACAAAACTAATATCATTCACTTAGGATTCGGAAAAGTTTCATTTGGTGCAGAAAAATTACAAGAAAACTATCAAACAATCATGGATGCTATAATAAAAGCAAAACCAGCAGCAGCAAAAGGACAATACATAAAGAGTATTTCAGTTACAACAACAATGGGACCTGGAATTTCAGTAGAATAATAAATAAATAAATAGCCAAAGACAGTAGGCATAAACCTAAGCCCTACCGAGGCATATATAGAGAAATAAAACTCGTTATATGTCTCGAAGTGTAGGCATTAACGAGTTTTTTATATTGAAAAAATATAAAATTAATTTAGATAAAAGTTTTTAATTAAAATATAAAACTTACAAAATTTCAGGAGGTGAAAAAACAAATGGCAAGTGAAAAAAATATCAACATAAAGAAAGAAGAAGTATCTAAATTAGCAGAACAAATGAAAGAAGCTAAATTAATACTTTTAGCAGATTACAGAGGAATTAATGTTGCAGATGTAACAAATTTAAGAACAGAAATAAGAAACATTGGTGCTGAATACAAAGTTATAAAAAATAATATAACAAGAAGAGCATTAGCTGAATGTGGTTTAGAAGGTTTAGATGAACAATTAGAAGGACCTACAGCAGTTATAATGACAAAAGAAGACTATTTAGAACCAACAAAAGCAATATATAACTTTACAAAGAAAAATGATTTTTATAAAATCAAAGGTGGAGTTATTGAAGGTAAAGTAATGACAGCTGAAGAAATAATCACTTTAGCAAAATTACCATCAAGAGAAGAATTGCTATCTATGCTTGCTGGAGGATTGCTTGCAAATATTTCAAAACTTGCAATTGCTCTTGATCAAGTTAGAGTTCAAAAAGAAGAAGCTTAATTTATTAAGCTATAAGCTAAGTTATTAGCAAAAAAATTGAAATTAAAATTTTATAAATTATAAAAAATAGGAGGATTTAAAAATGAATAAAGAAGAAATGATCGAAGAAATCAAAAAAATGACAGTTGTTGAATTGTCAGAATTAGTTAAAGCTATAGAAGAAGAATTTGGAGTATCTGCAGTAGCAGCAGCTGCACCTGCAGCTGGAGCAGCTGGAGCAGCTGCTGAAGAAAAAACATCATTCAATGTTGTTTTAGCATCAGCTGGAGACCAAAAAATCAAAGTTATAAAAGTTGTTAGAGATGCAACAGGATTAGGATTAAAAGAAGCTAAAGAATTAGTTGATGGAGCTCCTAAGACAGTTAAAGAAAACGTTAGCAAAGAAGAAGCTGAAGACTTAAAAGCTAAATTCACAGAAGTTGGAGCTACTGTTGAATTACAATAATAATTAAAAGAAGTTCGTATATTAGTTGTTAAGATTAAAATTAGCCTAATATATGGGCTTTTTTTTTGTATGACTTGCAAAAAGTTACATAATGTGGTAAAATTAATAATAGTTACTAATAAACTTTAACTCAGAAAAATGGAGGAATAGAATATGTACAGAAAAGAAATCAACAATGGAAAATATGACAGTCGGAAACTTGTCATAACGGACAACAATGAAGTTATTATTTCTACTTTTTCAGGAAATATTGACCGAAAGGAAGACAATTTGAAAACAGAGCAGAAGGAAAAGTATCAGTCAGTTGCAATTGTTAAACTGGACGATGGAAGATTCGCCCAGTGTACCAGCAAAGAAGGAACAATTGATTGGTACAATCTGAATCTTTGTTGTAAATGTGTTTCCGTGAAAAAGGGAGAAAAAGTACGCTTGGAAAGAGTGTACAACAGCACTTACTTCAAAGTTATTGCCGCAGATGAAAGCTATGCGACAATATATGATGAAACAGGCGTACAGATGACCAAGGCCGAGGCACCAATCATTATCGATGTGGTGTTCGGAGGAAGTGGTCCGTGCCTCCAGAAAGTAGATGCAGATGGTAAAAAGTGTTTTTACGACTTCAAAGGCCATCTTATGAGCATCTAAGAAGTACTAAATAATCCCTTCAAGACATTTTTTGTCTTGAGGGGATTATCTAGTTAAAACCAATTACAAAATTTACCAAATTTATTGCAATTTTATAATATTTATGATAAAGTATATATATAATAAAAACCAAGGAGATATATATGCAAGAAAATAAAGAAGAAAGTAAAGAAAAGATAATAGATCTAAAGGGAACTTTAGAAGAATTTATAGAAGAAGAAAAGCCTGAATTATCACAAGAAGAAGCAATAAAAGCATATAAAGAAGGCGATATAATTGAATACAAAATAAAAAAGAAAAACGGTTCTGATGAAGAAGAAAATGAAGATGATGAACACTTAAAAAGAGTAAAAAAAGCATTATTAGAATCTTTAAAAAGAGTCGATACAATGGAGAAAAAAATATTTGAGGAAAAGGAAAAAGACACTATAAAAAACATAAAAGTAAAATCAGGATCTCAAAAAGCAAAAGATAAAGAAAAAGTAATTGAACAAATGAGACAAAAAATGCAAGAGGAAGAAGAAAAAGGAAGAAGCAGAGAATAATGAATTTAATATTAAAGGAACTTGAAAAAAGTTCAAAATATAATGATTTTATAAAAAATATAGAAAATAAAACAAGCCCGATAGCAATATCGGGCTTAACTGGCGTAGCAGAAACAGGATTATTAGCATCAGTTTTAGAAAACACTAAAAGACCAATATTATTAATAACATATAATGATATACAAGCTCAAAGTTTAGTAAAAGATTTAAAATTTTTTACAGAAAATGTTACATTTTTACCTAAAAAAGAGATTGTAACATATGACTATGTAGCAGAAAGTAAAAACTTACCATATGAAAGAATAGAAGTACTTAACAAAATATATAAAAAACAAAAACAAATAATAGTAACATCAATAGAAACAGTAAAACAAAAAATGATTCCAAAAGAAGTGTTATATAAAAATATACTTAACTTTAAAGTTGGGGATATATGTAAATTAGAAGAGCTAAAACAAAAATTAGTTGATCTAGGATATGAAAGATTTGAATTAATAGATGGAAGAGGAGAATTTTGTATAAGGGGTGGAATAGTTGATATTTCAGTTACAGATACCATAGGAATAAGAATAGAACTATGGGGAGACGAAATAGATTCTATAAGACACTTTAATATAATTAGTCAAAGATCATTTGATAATATAGAAAAAATAGAAATTTTCCCAGCACATGAATATGTTTTAGAAATATCTATTGAACAAGTTGAAAAAAATATAAATCAAAAAATATATAAAGAAGATGTAGAAGGAAAAGTTGAAGATGATTTAGAGCAAATACGAAATGGAAACTATATAAGTAAAATAGATAGATATTTTAATTCCTTCTATAAAAATCCAGAAACAATATTAGATTATTTAGACAGCAAATATTTAGTATTTGTTGATGAAATTAACAAAATTCTTCAAAGAAGTAAGAATATAGAACTTGATAATGAAAACACAATAAAAGCACTCGTAGAAAAAACAAGAATGATACCAGATGCTCTAAAAAGCTATTTAGAAACAGATAAAATAATAAATAGCATTGAAAGATATCAAACAATTTATTTAGATAAATTAGATGACAAATTAAAAAATGGAATTGAAAGATATGATTTTAAATATAAAGAATTAAACTACTTTAAAAGTGGAATTGATTTATTTATAAATGATATAAACAATTTTAGAAAAGAAAATAAAAAGGTTTATATTGTAGTTGACACAAAAGAAAAAGCAGAAAAAATAAAAAAGATGTTAGAAGAATATGATATATTATCTATATATCAAGAAAAACTAAACCAAACAATAGTTAATGGAGATACCAATACTGTAATAATAACACTTGGAAATTTATCGAAAGGATTTTATAGTTTTGATCTAAAACAAATTGTTATAGTTGCAAGTGAATTAGTTGATGCAACAAGGCGTTCTAAAAAGCAAAAAACGGAAAAATTCAAACAAGGACAAAAGGTTGTTTTTGCAGATTTAAAAGTTGGAGATTATGTTGTTCATAAAAAATATGGTATAGGAATATATATTGGAGTAAACACAATTAAAGCAGATGGAATAACGAGAGATTATATAAAAATAAAATATTTTGGAGATGATATATTATATATTCCAACTAATTCTTTAGATGAAATAAGAAAATATGTTGGTGGAGAAGAAATTAATTTAAAACTAAATAAATTAGGTTCTAAAGAATGGGAAAAAACCACAAATAAAGTAAGAAATAATTTAAGAACTGTAGCTAAAGAATTAATTGAATTATATGCAAGAAGAGAAAAAGCAAAAGGACACGCATTTTCAAAAGACAATGAATGGCAAAAACAATTTGAAGAAGAATTTCCATATGTGGAAACAGATGACCAATTAAGATGTATAGATGAAGTAAAAAAAGATATGGAAAATGAAAAACCAATGGATAGGCTTCTTTGTGGTGACGTAGGTTATGGAAAGACAGAAGTTGCAATAAGAGCAGCATTTAAAGCAGTTATGGATCATAAACAAGTTGTTTACTTAGCACCAACAACAGTTTTGGCTAAACAACAATATGAAACATTTAAAGAGAGAATGAAAGATTTTCCTATAAAGATAGATGTATTAAATAGATTTAGAACAACAAAAGAAAAAAATCAGATAATAAAAAATCTAAAATTAGGTGAAATAGATATTCTAGTTGGAACTCACAGAGTTTTAGGTAAGGATGTAGAATTTAAAGATTTAGGATTTTTAATAATTGATGAAGAGCAACGTTTTGGAGTAAAGGCAAAAGAAAAGATAAAAGAATATAAAACTAATGTAGATGTACTTACAATGACAGCTACACCAATTCCTAGAACATTACATATGTCAATAGTTGGTGTAAGGGATATGTCTGTAATATATGAACCACCTCAAAACAGAAAGCCAGTTCAAACATATGTGTTAGAATATGATGAAGAGGTTATAAAAGAAGCAATAACAAAAGAATTAGAAAGAAATGGTCAAGTTTTCTATCTATTTAATAAAGTTGATGATATAGAATTAAAAGCGGATAAAGTATCAAGACTAGTTCCAGAAGCAAGAGTGGGCTATGCACATGGAAGAATGTCAGGTGGAGAAATTGAAGACATAATGAATGACTTTGTTGAAGGAAATATAAATGTTTTAGTGTGTACAACAATATTAGAATCAGGAATAGATATACCAAATGCAAATACAATAATAATAGAAAATGCAGATAGGATTGGATTAGCACAATTGTATCAATTAAGAGGAAGAGTAGGAAGAGCAGACAGACAAGGATATGCATATATTACATATAGAAAAGACAAAATGTTATCAGAAGTTGCAGATAAACGTTTAAAAGCAATAAAAGAATTTACAGAGTTCGGATCAGGATTTAAAATTGCAATGAGAGATTTAGAAATAAGAGGAGCTGGAAGCTTAATTGGAGAAGTACAACATGGACACTTAGAAGAAGTAGGATATGATACATATTGTAGAATTCTAGATGAAGTTTTAAAAGAAGAACAAGGAATAAAAGTAGAAGAAGAAATAGAATGCCAAATTGATTTAAATGTAACAAGCTATATACCAGATAGCTTTATAAGTGATCAGAATCAAAAAATAGAGATTTATCAAGATATTGCACTATGTAAAACAGAAGAAGATATAAGTAATGTAATAGACGAAATAATAGACAGATTTGGTAATATGCCAGATGAGATTGAAAATCTATTAGAAATTTCTAGAATAAAACAATTAGCTAAAAAGAAGTTTTTAGTAAAGATTCAAAGCAAAAGAAATTCAGTAGTATTTACATATGATACAAATAGATTTGATAATAATATTTTATCAGATTTAATAAAAAAATACGGAAATAGGATAAATTTTTCATCAGGTTTAAAACCAATGATAACGCTAAAAATAGAGAAACAAGGAGAAAAAGGTCTATTACAAGAAGTTAAAGAATTTTTGAAATAAAACTTGTATAATGTATTTAAATGTGATATATTTAGATAGATAATGCAGGAACGAGGGGGCTAATTTGTGGAAGAACAAGAAATGGATTATAAAAAAACAATATTAATAGTTGATGATGAAAAAATGATTTTAAATTTATTATCATGCAATCTACTAAAGGAAGGATACAATGTTATAGAGGCAACAGATGGTCTTGAAGCTATATCTGTAGCACAAGAGAAAAAGCCAGATTTAATTTTACTTGATGTTATGCTTCCAAAACTTGATGGTTTATCTGTATGTAAAAGAATAAAAAATATGATGAACATACCAATACTTATGGTAACTGCAAAAGACGAAGAATTAGACAAAATTGTAGGACTAGAATTAGGAGCGGATGATTATATAACAAAACCATTTAGTATAAGAGAATTATTAGCAAGAGTTAAAGCGAATTTAAGAAAAGCAGATGTGATTTCAAATATAAGACAAGAAGAAAAAGAAAAGAAAGCAAATGAAGAAGCCATAGAACTAAAAAGAACAAACATAATAAAAGTAGGAGTTTTAACATTAGACTTAGATAGATTTGAAGTTATGGTAAATGATAAAATAGTTGATTTAACTTTAAGAGAATTTGAAGTATTAAAATTCTTAGCATCTGATCCAGGTCAAGTAATAACAAGAGAAACTTTGCTTGAAAAAGTATGGGGATATGAATACTATGGAGATATAAGAACAGTTGATGTAACAGTAAGACGTATCAGGGAAAAAATAGAAAAAGATACATCAAATCCAAAAATATTAATAACTAAAAGAGGTGTAGGTTATTATATAGCTACATAATTAGTTGAAAAAGAGCTTAATAAAAACCATATTAAGCTCTTTATTTTAAATAAATATAAGGAGAAGAAAAATGTTTTATATAAAGGAAAACAAAGGTATCACAATAACAGCATTGGTTGTAATGATAATTGTAATAATGATATTAGCAGGAGTTTCAATAACTCAAGGAACAAATCTAATAAAAAGAACAAAAGTAGAAAATTATGTGACAAATATGTTAACAATAAGATCAAAGGCAAAAGTATTTGCAGAAGAAGTAAATGCAGAAGTTTGGGATGAGAATGATAAATCTGCTAAAAGAACAGAAGTATTTTCTTCTAAATATGATATGAATAGAGCATCAAATGAAAGCGATTTAGTATCTAAAGTTAGCAGTGATATTAATGGAGAAGGCGGATGCGAATGCTATGAAATAACAAAAGATACACTTGTAAAAATGTCATTAGATGATTTAGCAAAAGATGTTAATAGTGGAGATTATGTTGTAGTATATAATTCAAATGATTATAAAAATATGGATATAATATATGTACCAGGAGTAGATTTCGAGGGAAACACATATTATACTTTATCAAGTTTACAAGAAAAGATTGGAGAATAAAATGAAGGAAAAAGAAGAAGAAAGATTAATAAACTTAAAAGAAATAGAAAAAGAATTTTATGATAAAGGAATCCAATATATAGCAGGTATAGATGAAGCGGGACGCGGGCCATTGGCTGGTCCCGTTGTTGTCGCATCTGTAATAATGCCAAAAGACTCTATGATTGAAGGAGTAAATGATTCAAAAAAAGTTTCTGAAAAGAAAAGAGAAAAATTATATGATTTAATCTTAGAAGAGGCAATAAGTTACGGAGTTGGTATAATTTATCAAGATGAAATTGATGAATTGAATATTTTGCAAGCAACAAAGAAAGGCCTAACAATTGCAATTGAGCAAATGGAAACAAAACCGAATTTAATTATGGTTGATGCTTTAACTGGAATAGATACCTTAGGGATTCCATATAAATCAATAATAAAAGGAGATGCAAAATGTTATTCAATATCAGCTGCATCAATAATTGCAAAAGTAACAAGGGATAGAATAATGAGAGAATGGGATAAAATATATCCACAATATGGCTTTAGTTCTCATAAAGGGTATGGAACAGCAAAACACATAGCAGCATTAAAAGAATATGGACCATGTCCAATACATAGGAAAAGTTTTATAAAACATTTTGTTTAGAAAGGAAAATCAAATGAATATATTAGATATTATTGCGAAAAAAAGAGATAAAAAAGAATTAAATAAAGAAGAAATAGATTTTTTTGTTAAAGGTTATACGAGTGGAGAAGTTACAGATTATCAAGCAGCAGCATTAATTATGGCCATATTTATAAATGGAATGACAGATTTAGAGTTATATGATTTAACATTTAGTATGGCAAATTCAGGAGAAGTATTAGATTTATCAGAATTTGGTGAAAATATTGTAGATAAACATAGTACAGGAGGAGTAGGAGATAAGGTATCAATTGTATTATTACCAATTATTGCGTCAATGGGAGTTCCTGTTGCAAAAATGTCAGGAAGAGGACTAGGTTTTACAGGAGGAACAATTGATAAATTGGAATCAATACCTGGATACAATACGAATATAGATATAAACACATTTAAAGAAAATGTTCATAAAATAGGAATAAGTATGATTGGACAAACAATGAACTTAGCACCAGCAGATAAGAAAATATATGCTTTAAGAGATACAATAAGTTGTGTTGAAAATATTCCATTAATTGCATCAAGCATAATGAGCAAAAAAATAGCATCAGGAGCAAATAAAATTGCATTAGAAGTAACATATGGAAAAGGTGCTTTTATGAAAACTTTAGATGATGCAAAATTATTAGCAAGTAAAATGGAAAAATTAGGAGAATTTGCAGAATTAGAAGTAAAAAGTATATTTACTCCAATGGATGAACCAATTGGATATGCAGTTGGAAATACATTAGAAATGATAGAAGCAATAAACTTTTTAAATGGAAATGATATGCCAGAAGATTTAAGAAACATTGTATTAGAAATAGGTAGTCAAATGATAAGCTTAGCTGGTTTAGGAGATGATTTATTAGAAAATAAAGAGAAAATGCTAGAAAGCATAAGATCTGGTTTAGCAATAAAAAAATTTAAAGAAATGGTAAAAAATCAAGGTGGAGATATATCATATATAGAAAATCCTAAAAAATTTAAAAGTGCAAAATATATATTAGAAGTCGAGAGTGATAGAAACGGAATAGTAAAAGAATTAAATGCAGAAGATATAGGAAGAGTAGCATGTTTCCTAGGTGCTGGAAGAATAAAAAAAGACGATAAAATAGATATGGCTTCAGGAATTATTTTAAACAAAAAAGTACATGATTATGTAGAAGAAGGCGACTGCCTATGTGAAGTACATTGTGATGATGAAAAAAAGGCAAAAGAAGCGGTAAAAGAATTAGAAAAAATATTTAAAATTGGTTAATTCCTCATTTGGGGACGTATATTTTCTGAGGAATCCTTAAAAAATATACGTCCCTAAATTAAATTGAGATAGTTGCAAAAAATACAAAAAGTGTTATAATAGTTTATGTACAATAAAAATAGGAGGATAAAAAATGAAAGAAAAAACAAATAAATTTAAAATAAACAAAGGACAATTAGCAGTAAAAATAATGGCTAGTATACTTGCAATATTAATGATATTATCAGTATGTGCAACATGCATATATTATATTTATTCATATATAGTAAAATAAAGGAGAACAAAATATGATAGAAGATATAAGAGAAAATATATTAACTTATATTCAAATATATCAACAAAATCCTTTCAAATTAATAACTTTTTTGGTAGATATTGCAATTGTTATATTCTTGTTTTATAACTTACTAAAAATAGTAAAAGATTCAAGGGCATGGCAATTAGTAAAAGGAATTGCTTTTCTGGTTATTGCAACTTGGCTTAGTGGAATACTAAATTTACATATATTAAATTATATATTGTCAGCAGTTATGAATTGGGGAGTTATACTCTTAATTATAATTTTCCAACCAGAAATAAGAAGAGCTTTAGAGCAATTAGGAACTAATAAATTTACAAAATTATTTGGAATGGATAAAGATATAGCAACAAAAACAAAAGAAGATATATATAAAGTAGTTATAGCAGCAACAGAACTTGCAAAAAATAAAACGGGAGCATTAATTGTCATAGAAAGAGATATAAAAATAAAAGATATTATATCTACTGGTGTAGAAATAAATTCAGAAGTATCTCCACAATTATTAGTAAATATATTTGTTCCAAACACACCTTTACATGATGGTGCGGTTGTAATAAGTGAAAACAGAATTGCAGCAGCAGCTTGTATGTTGCCACTTGCAAGTGATGCTGATATTGCAAAAGAACTTGGAACAAGGCATAGAGCAGCAATAGGAATATCAAAAGAATCAGATAGTATTGCAGTTGTAGTTTCAGAGGAAACTGGAAAAATTTCAGTTGCAAAAGATGGAACATTAATTGCCGATGTAAGAGAAGATGTTTTGAAAAAGATATTAATAAGTAATATTGTTACAAAAAGATTTCCTGAAAAAGAAACAGTTTCAAATACTAACATAGAAAAAATAAGAGAAAAAATAAAGAAAGTTAGAGAAAAAGTATAATAAAAAAGGGGGATTAACTAAGGACGGATCATTTAAGATTCGTCCTTAATATATGAAATTATGAGAAATATAAAATTAACAATAGAATATGATGGAAAAGACTTCAATGGCTGGCAAAAACAGCCTGATAAATTAAATATTCAAGGTACAATAGAAAGAGCAATAGAAACTATAACAGGAGAAAAAATAGATTTAAATGCATCAGGAAGAACAGATGCAGGTGTTCATAGTTTAGGACAAGTGGCAAACTTTAAAACGAATTCAAAAATACCAATAGAAAAAATCCCTATAGCAATAAATACAAAATTAAAAAAGACGATTAGAATTATTAAAGCAGAAGAGGTAGAAGAAAGATTTCATAGCAGATTAAGTTGTAAAAGAAAGACATATAGATATGTTATAAATAATAGCGAATTTTCATCAGCAATATATAGAAATTTAGAATGTCATATTCCACAAAAACTAGATATAGAAAAAATGAGAAAAGCAGCAAAATATTTTGAAGGTGAACATGATTTTAAGGCTTTTAAAGCGAGTGGAACAAGTAGCAAAAGTAGTGTAAGAACAATTTACAAGGCTGAAGTGTTAGAAAGAGAAGATGGAAGAATTTTAATAGAGCTAACTGGAAATGGTTTTTTATATAATATGGTAAGAATTATTTCGGGAACGTTAGTTGATGTGGGACTTGGAAAGATAAATCCTGAAGATATTTCGAAGATTATAAAAGAGGAAAAAAGAGAAAATGCTGGAAAAACACTACCACCTTATGGATTGTTTTTGGTAAAAGTAGAATATGAATAAAAAGTAACTTTTAATAAGCAAAATTCATAATATATATAAAAACTACAAAAGGAGAGAATATATTATGAATTTGCTTATATTTTTTGCTATTCCATTTGCAACAATTCTTTTAGCAATAGTTTTTCAAAAAGTATTAAAATGTCCAGTTTTAGTTTCAATTACTTTTTTTGCAATATATTTAATTGTGGCATTTTCTTTAGCTGAAGCAGATGTAATTCAAAATCTCGCAAATGCGTTAGTAGCAGTTATTGTATATAGTGTAATTGCATTTATAACAGCATGGTTAGTTAATATTATAAATATTATTAAGGAGAGATTGGGAAGCAATAGGGAAGAATGCTCTAATAGTAATAATGGAAGAAGAAATTCATGTGAAGATGCTAATAATGATTTATTAAGAATTAGTTGTAGATGCAATAATGGAAATAGTCAAGATTTACTAACAATAAATAGTGATTGTTTAGGAACAAGTGAAGAAAATGAAACTAATCAAAATTGTGGATGTATAAATAATAATGTAAATGAAAATAATCGGAGTTGCAGTTACAGGAAATGTAATACCAAATCAATCTAATTGTGGAAGAACAGGATGGATAAGAGGCTGTTATAGAAGATATTAAAAATAAAAAAAGCTTAATATTAAAAGTTAAATATTAAGCTTTTTTATTTTATTCTTTATCTTTTTTCTTTTTATTTTTTTCATCAGTCATAACATCTTTTACAGCTCCTAGACTGCTTAATGCTGATGTAGCTTCAAAAGGTATAAATATTTTATTTGCATCACCATGAGCAACTTCTTTTAATGCTTCTAATGATTTTAATTGAACTAATTTATCATCTGGTGCAGCATCTTTCATTGCGGCATAAACCATAGCGATTTCTTTAGCTTTAGCTTCAGCAACTTCTTTTATAGCTTTAGCTTCACCGGCTGCTTTTCTAATTCTTGCTTCACTTTCTGCTTCTGCTTCAAGGATTGCAGCTTCTTTTTTACCTTGTGCAACAGTAATGTCAGATTGTTTTTGAGCTTCAGCTTCAAGAATTAAAGCTCTTTTATTACGTTCTGCATTCATTTGTTTTTCCATTGCATCTCTAATGTCTGCTGGTGGGTTAATATCTTTTATTTCAACCCTGTTTATTTTACAACCCCATTTATCTGTAGCTTCATCTAATATAGAACGAAGTTGGAAGTTGATGTTGTCACGAGAACCAAATGTTTCATCTAAGTCCATTTTTCCGACAATATCACGGATTGTTGTAATTGCAAGATATTCAATACCTTTTTTTAAGTTGGCTATTTCATAAACTGATTTTTCTGGATCAGTTATTTGATAGAACACAACTGTATCTATATTTATAGTAACATTATCTTTTGTTATAACCCCTTGTGGTGGGATGTCCATTGTAAGTTCTTTTAAAAGAACAACTGAGCTTACTCTATCAATAAATGGTAAAATAAGTGTAAGACCTGCTTCTGCTGTTTTATAATATTTTCCAAGTCTTTCTATAATATAAACTTCAGATTGATTTACTACCTTTATTGATTTAAAAGCTATTACTGCGATGATTATTATTAAAACTATTAAAAAAGCCATAATAATACCTCCTTTTAAAAAATATATATTAAATTAAAAAAATAATATCATAATAATTAATTTATTTTTTGAACTTTTAGTTTTACTCCATCAATACTAAGAACCTTTATTTTTGAATCTTTTGGGATATTAGTATCTGAAACAGCTGACCAAAGTTCACCATTTACTTTAACTTTACCTGTTGAATTTAAAGAGTCTATATTTTCTAAAACAATACCTTCTTTGTTAATTAAGCTATATACATTGGTAGCTTTTGCTTTAGGAATTTTTACAAAGCTTTTTATTAAAGGTTTTGTAAGTAATAGCAATAATGTTGAGGTAACTACAAATACAACAGATTGAATAATAATGTTTGTAGTAAATAAACTAACAATTAATGCAAATAATGCTCCTATTGCAAACCAAAATACAAAAAATCCTAATGTGAATGATTCAATAATTACACATATACCTGCAAGTAATAACCAAAATTGCCACATATTTTTTTCCTCCTTAAAATAGGTAAAATATTCTCAAACATCTATATTATAACATATTATGTAAAAAAAAGCAATTAGCAAAAATATCATAATTTACTTGTAAAAAATGATAAAAAATGTTAATATATTGTATAAAAAAGGAGGCAAAACAAATGTTAAAAAAGAAAACAAACATCGAAGAAAAAATAATATTTGATGAGCCTATGAAAAATCACACATCATTCAAAATTGGTGGATATGCAGATCAATTTGTAAAGGTAGAAAATGAAGAAGAATTGCAAGATGCGTTAAACTACGCCAAAAGAGAAAAAATGCCAATTACAATAATTGGAAATGGAAGTAATTTATTAGTACTAGATAATGGAATTAGAGGATTAGTAATAAAAATAGATATACAAAAATATGAAGAAAAAAGATATGAAGATTATATAGAAATTACAGTTGGAAGCGGATATAAATTAATGGCACTAGCAATTAAATTAATGACAGAAGGCATTTCAGGATTTGAAGAACTTTCAGGAATTCCTGGAACAATTGGTGGTGCAATTTTTATGAATGCAGGTGCATATGGAAAAGAAATAAAAGATATAAATATATCAACAAAATGTATGGACTATAATGGAAATAAATTCGAATTATCAAATGAAAAGCAAGAATTTACATATAGAGGAAGTATCTTTAATAAAGAAAAATACATAATTTTAGAAACAAAATTAAAATTAAGTTATGGAAAAAAAGAAGAAATTAAACAAAAGATGGATGGATTTTTATCAAGCAGAAAAGAAAAACAGCCAATAGAATTTCCATCAGCAGGAAGTACTTTTAAAAGGCAAGAAGGAGTAATTACAGCAAAAGTTATTGATGAATGTGGGTTAAAAGGTAAATCAATCGGTGGAGCAAAGGTTTCAGAAAAACATGCAGGATTTATAGTAAACTATAATAATGCAACAGCAAAAGATGTAATTGATTTAATAAAATACGTAAAAGAAAAGGTATATGAAAAATATGGGATAAAAATAGAAGAGGAAATCAAAATATTAGGAGACGAATTGTAATGAAAGGAATATTTTATTGGTTTAAAGATAGTTCAAAAATGAAAAGATGGATAATGCTTATATTAGTAGGCATTGTGTTTAGTTCATTTGGAATGGCAAACATGATTGTATCAGAAGATGCAATTACATTTAAAGAAGCAGCTAAAATAATAGCATATTTTGTTATAGGATTTACTTGTGTAGTATTAGGACTTGTTTTTATAAATAAAAGAAATATGGAGTTATTTATAGAAGCAACAGATACAAGACTAGACAAAGATGAAAAAGTAAATGTAAATTCACTTATATTTAATAAAACAGTTTATAATCAGGGACCTAAAATTGTAGTAATAGGTGGAGGAAGCGGATTAAATAATACTTTAGAAGGTTTAAAAAAACATACAAGTAATATAACAGCAGTAGTTACAGTATCAGATTATGGAGAAAATTTTGGCGAAAATAATGAAACAATGTTATATAGGCAATTAGAAGACATAAAAAATGGAATAGGGTCACTTGCAGTAGATGATAGTAGTAAAATGAAAGAACTATTAGATTATAAATTTACTGGTGGGGCACTAAATGGAGTAAAATTTTCAGATTTATATTTTACAGCAATGGATAATATTTCAAGAACAACAGCAGATGCTGTAAAAGATAGTAACGAAATATTTAAAATATGTGGAAAAGTGTTACCTGTAACTAAAGATAAAATGAAAATTTGTGCAGAACTTGAAAATGGTTATTTAATAGAAGAAAAATCAAAAATTGCAGAAACAGTTTATGACAAATTAACAAAAATAAATAGAGTATATTTAAGCCCAGCAAACTGTAAAGCTTTACCAGAAGTATTAGAGGCAATAAAAGAAGCAGATGGAATAATAATAGGCCCTGGAAGTTTATATACAAATGTTATTCCAAACTTATTAATAAATGGAGTATCAAGAGCAATTAGAGAATCTAAAGCTGTAAAATTATATGTTTGTAATATAATGACAGAACCAGGACTTACAGACAATTATTCAGTTGCAGATCATATAAATGCAATAATAGAACATTGCGGAGAAGGTCTTATTGATTACTGTTTATATGATACAGGAGAAGTTATACCAGAATACATAAAAAAATATAATTTAGATGGTGCAGAACTTGTAGAACAAAATTTATCAGATATAAAAGATAAAAGAATAAAATTTATAAAAGAAGATATGTCTGTTATAAAAGATGATTTTGTAAGACATAATAGTATGTTAATTGCAGATACATTAATAAAAATAATTTGTGATGACATGAAATTTAAAGATAGGCAAAATGAACCTGAATATTTAATGATGAATTCTAAACTTCAAGTAGATAAAGAAATAAAAAAAGAAATGAAAAGACAAAGCAAAAACAAAAAGTCAAAAAATAATGATAAGAAAACTAAATCAAAGAGTAAGTTTGCAAGTAAATATAGCGATAGAATAGAATCTATAAAACATGCAGACGAAAAGGCAGAAAAAAGAAAAAGAGCTAGAATGATAAAAAAACAAACAGAACCTAAAAAAATCGAAGATCAAGAAAAAATAAGACAAATGTTAAAACAAAAAGAAGAAATATTAAAAGCGTATAGAGCAAGTAAAGAGAAAAAAGAAGTTGCAAGACCTAAAGACTATGACGAAATAAGAAGAGAAAAAATAGAAAAATTTAATAATAGAAAATAATATTGTTAAATAATCGGAGGTATACTAATGAAATTTGAAAAGAAAGACTTAGGGCTAGATAAAGGACTTAAAAGAGAATGGATTATAACCAATGGAATTGGAGGATATGCATCTTCAACTATAATTGGAGCTAATACCAGAAAATATCATGGATTATTAGTTAGTCCACTTTCGGCACCAGCTATGAGATATTTAGTTTTATCTAAATTAGATGAAAGTATTGTATTAGATGGAAGAAAACATGACTTATATACAAATGTATGTAAAAATTATATATCACAAGGATTTAATTATTTAGAATCATTTCAAAAAGAAATTTTACCTGTATTTAAATACAAGGTGGAAGACACAGAAATTACAAAAACAATATGTATGGAGCATGGAAAAAATACAGTAGAGGTATATTACAAAATAAGAAATGGAAATTCAAAAGCTAAATTAGAATTAGCACCAATATTTAATTTTAGAGATTTCCATAGCATGAATACAAATCATAATTTTGAAATTTCTCAAGAAATAAAACAAAATAAAATAAAGCTTGTAATAGATAAAAATATATCACATCCTGTTTATATGAAAATTTCAGAAGGAAATTACATAGAACATATAAATGATATGTTTTATAACATGTTTTACATAGAAGAAGAAAAAAGAGGATTTTTCCCAGAAGAAAATCATATTGTAAGTGGTGTTTTTGAAACTTATATTGAACCAAATGAAGAAAAAGACATTTCATTTATATGTTCAATGGAAGAAAATATAGATGAAATTGATGCAAAAGGTTTAATAAATAATGAAATTATAAGAGTAAATAACATTTATAATGAATCGTTATTAATAGATAATGGAAAAGAAAATAAAACAAAAGAAGAAAGAGAAAAAGACGAGCTTGCAAGATTATATATGATAGCAGCAGACAATTTTGTTGTATATAGACCAACATTTGGTTTACATACTTTAATTGCTGGATATCCTTGGTTTTTAGATTGGGGAAGAGATGCCTTAATATCATTCGAAGGATTATTGTTAAAGACAAGAAGATATGAAATTGCAAAAGATGTATTACTTACATGTACTCGTGATATTAAATATGGATTATTACCAAATGGATACTCAGAAGTAGATAATAGTCCATTATATAATAGTGCAGATAGTAGTTTATTATTATTTGAGCAAGTTCAAAAATATTTAGAGTATACCGAAGATAATAAATTTATAAAAGAAGATATTTATCCAAAATTAAAAATAATAATAGAAAATTATTCTAATGGAATAGATTTTGATAATAACAACATTCATCTTGAAGATGATGGATTAATATCGTCAGGCACAGAAACAACACAAAATACTTGGATGGATGCTAAATATGGAGACTTTGCATTCACACCTAGAAATGGAAAAGTAGTAGAAATAAATGCCCTATGGTATAATGCTTTAAAAATAATGGAAGAATTAAGTAAAAAATATGAAAAAATAGGAAAAAGAATTTTAAGTAAAAAATATGCTCTAATGGCAGAAGAATGCAAAAAATCATTTAATAAAAAATTCTATAATGGAAGAAGAAAATGTTTATATGATGTTTTAGGAGATAGCAAAATAAGACCAAACCAATTATTTGCTTTATCACTAACTCATCCTGTTGTAGATCCAGATTCAGAAATAGCGGAAAATATGATAAATGTAGTGGAAAAGAAATTATTAAATAATTATGGACTAAAAACATTGGCAAAAGGAGAGAAAAATTACGTAGATATCTACGAAGGAGATGGATTTAGAAGAGATGCAAGTTATCATCAAGGAATCACTTGGCCTTGGCTTTTAGGACTATATTACAATAGTTTAAAAAATATGAAAATTTATCAAAAAGATAAAGAAAAGAAAAAAAATATAGCAATAAAATTAGAAGAATTTAAAATGAAAACAGAAAAAACATTTAAAAAAGAAATAAATGAATCAGGATGTATTGGATCTATTTCAGAGCTATATGACTCTAAAACACCATTTTTACCAAAAGGAGCATTTGCTCAAGGATGGAGTGTAGCAGAAGTATTTAGAATTATTTTTGAAAAGATATGAAAGAGTGATTAATTTGAAAGTTGAAGAACTTGAAAAAGATTTAAAAAATGAAAATCTAAATTCTTTATATTTATTATATGGAGAAGAAAAATTTTTGCTAGAAAACTCGCTAAAGAAAATTAAAAATTTATTTGGCGAATGTTTAAAAGGAATTAATTATATTACGATTGATGATACAAACCTTCGGAGAAATAATTTCAGATTTAGAAACTCCATGTTTTGGATTTGAAAGAAAACTTATAATTGCAAAAAATACAGGATTATTCAAAAAAGAAGGAAAGAAAAAAACAAAAAAGGACGACCAAAGTATAAAAAATAAAATCTTAGAGTATTTAAAAGAAAATTTTAGATATATAAAAGACTCCAATATTCTTGTGTTTATTGAAGAGGAAGCAGACACCAAAAATGATTTATTTGATTTTATAAATAAAAATGGTATAACATGTAATTTCGAATATCAAAAGCCTGCTCAAATTCAAGCAAGGATAAAAGCTATAACAAATGCTTATAAAGTGAATATTGATAATCCAACACTTGCATATTTTATAGAATGTTGTGGAACTGATATGCAAGACTTAATTAATGAAATAAGAAAGCTTATTGAATATGAAGGAAGCGGAGGAACAATTACAAAAGATGATATAGATAATTTATCTATTAAAAAAATTGAAAGTATAATTTTTGACTTAACAGATAGTTTAGGAAAGAAAAATACAAAAGTTGCGATAGAGGTTTTAAGAAACTTAATATTAGCAAAAGAACCTGTACAAAAAATATTAATTACTTTATATAATCACTTTAAAAAACTATATTTAGTAAAATTAGCATTAAAAAATAATAAAGATATTATTTATGCATTAGACTTAAAACCTAACCAAACATTTTTAGTGAACAAATATAAAATGCAAGCAGGATATTTTAAAACAAGTGAAATAAGAAGAATTTTAAAAGAATTATGCGATCTAGATTACAAATATAAAATTGGACTTATAGATTTAGATGTCGGCTTTGAATCGATATTATGTGCATATTGTTAATATAGAAAAATAGTCATTTTATAAATGATTATTTTTTTATGTATAAAAAATCCTTTTTTAGATAAAAATAATAAAAAATATAAAAGAGGGTAAATAATATGATGAAAAAAATTATAAATCATAGAATAGCTGTTTTTGCTTTTGTTCTTGGATTAAGTATAATAGTTGGAATATTTGGATTTTCTAAATATAATCAAGTTGAAGCATTATCTAAATATGGGTCAAGAGGAAATGAAGTTAAACAAATACAAGAAAAGCTAAAAAGATGGGGATATTATAAAGGTTCAGTTGATGGGATTTATGGAAGTCAAACATTATCTGCTGTAAAATCTTTTCAAAAGAAAAATGGCTTAACTGTTGACGGAATAGCAGGAGATAAAACATTAAAAGCAATGGGGATAATGAATTCATCTGGAAATTCAAGCTCAGGAAGTTCAAATAACAGTAATTCTAATAATGTAAATTTACTTGCAAGAGTAATATATGGAGAGGCAAGAGGAGAACCTTATGTTGGACAAGTAGCAGTAGGAGCGGTAATTATGAATAGGGTCAAAAGTAGTTCATTTCCAAATACAATTTCAGGAGTAATTTATCAATCAGGAGCATTTGATGCAGTTTCTGATGGACAAATAAATATGACACCAGATAGTACTGCAAAAAAAGCAGCACAAGATGCATTAAATGGATGGGACCCTTCGTATGGGGCAATTTATTATTTTAATCCATCTACTGCGACAAACAAATGGATTTGGTCAAGACCGCTTACAATTAAAATTGGAAAACATAGATTTTGCAAATAAATTCCCATTTGGGGACGGAGATTTTCGGGGAAATTCCCATTTGGGGACGGAGATTTTCGGGGAAATTCCCATTTGGGGACGGAGTTTTTAGGGGAAAATAAGTTTATAATAGTAAAAAATCCTTGCAAAAAGGATTTTTTTTTTGTATAATTTAATTGATTTTATATTGGGGTATCGCCAAGCGGTAAGGCATCGGACTCTGACTCCGACATTCCTGTGTTCGAATCACAGTACCCCAGCCAAAAATTAAACATCTGCGAATGTTAAAGTATTTAAAGGAACATTTGCAGATTTATTTTTCTAGATTAATAAAGCAATGATAAAGAAAGAAGAGTTGATTATATGATAAATTTAGAACTATATAGAATATTCAAAATTGTAGCCGATGAAGAAAATTTAACGAAAGCAAGTGAAATGTTACATATTTCACAACCTGCTGTAACAAAACATATTAAAAATTTAGAGAATGAATTAAAGGTAGAATTATTTAAAAGAAGTAAATATGGAATGATACTTAATAAAAATGGTAAAAAATTATATTTACAAATAAAGGATTCGATAGAATTTCTTTCAAAAACGGATTCAATATTTAACACACATAAAGACATAAAATTAGGTGTGCATGTAAATATGCCAGATAGAATATATAACAATGGAGTTTCAAAATTTTATGAAAAAAATAATAACAATATTATTAATATACATAGGTTAAATGCTAAAAATATGTTTTTAGCATTAGAAAAACAAGAAATTGATCTTGCTTTTTCTAAGAAATATAGTGATGAATTATATGATACAAATAAAATTAAATTTATAAGAATAGGAGATTTACATGATGTATTTATTGTAAATAGCAATTCTCAATATTTGAATAAAAAACTTTCTAAAAGGGATTTAAGAGAGATAACAATTTATACATTAAAAAAATTCTCTAGTGCGTATAGAAGCTTGGTGAAAGCACTTGAATATAAAGAGGATGATGAAATAAATATATCTAATGTTGACTTTCCTGGAATTATGGAATTATTAAAATTTAGAGATATAATAGCCGTTGTTACAAAAGAATATATAGAAGATAAATTAGAAAATAATGAATTAAATGAACTAGACGTAGGCTTTTTACTTGCTCCAGCTGAATATGGAATATATTATAATGTTAATAATAAATTTAAAGAATTAAATAATTTAATTGAAATTTTAAAAAGTAATTGCAAAATATAACTAAAAGTTATATTTGAAAAACAAATATGTATTTTACATAATACTGAAACTATTTTATAATTAGGATGACAATAGTCAAATTTATTATAGGAAGGTTTTAGTATGGTTAATTTAACATTTAATGATGAAACACAAATGAAAATATTAGAATTTTTAGGAACTACTGAAAAAATGATATCGGATGTAACTAGTCAATTATCAAACTGTAAAAAAGATGCAAAAATCTATGCTATGTCTGATTTAGGATTATCAATAGATGCTGTAAGAATGATGGGAGGATTTTTTGTTGGAACGTGTATAACCTGGGATTGCGATGTACCATTTGTTCCAATTGATGCTACAGTTAATGTATGTGGAGTTTGTGCATATAAATTAAAGAAGAAAATTACACCAGAAGAATTTAAAAATAGAATAGAAACAACTTTTAATAATGATAACACTTATGATTGGAATTATAACAGAGGTAATCACTTTTGTACTTTATGTTATTGTGATGGAAAACATAAATTAGAAGAAGGTTATTATATTGTAGTTCATGCATCAGCAGCAGAATATAAAGAAGGAAATATGGAAGAAGGTTTGTTCCCAGAAAAAAACAACTGGTATTATAATGCTATTAAGACTTATACAGACCATGAAACAGGCAGATATTTAAGATATTTAGATGGAGAATATGCAGAAAAATTTTGGAATATATCACACTTTTTAGAAGAATTTAATGAAAAAAGAAATGAATATTTCATAGAAACTACATTTGATGGATTAATTGACAAAAAAATAATAAATATACGGGCATTATGGAATGCCTACAGAACATTCTATTTGTATAGGTTGTCATTGGAAAGAAGGAATGTATGCTTTGCTTACCGCACCAGGAGAAGATATTTATTTTGTAAATCCTTTAAAAAGTAAAAAAAATAGATTTAAGCATGATAATATGAATTTTACATTAAGTCCTCATGGATTGGGGCAAAAAGTTCCAAATAAAAATGCAAATATAAAAATTAGTAAAGATGATATAAAAATTGGCGATAATAGTTTTAAAGATGGACAAATATTAAATATTGATGTAGATATTAAAATAAGAGGAACAGCTGATGGAGATGCTCCAATTTCAGAAACGGTTCAAGATATATTAAAAATTTATCCTGGTGAAATACAAGGAAAAATGAAACAAATTGCATCTATAACCAAAAGAGGATTTAAAGAATATTAGGAGAAAATTTTATTATGGAAATATTATTAACAAGAGTCATTGTGTCTGGAAAATTGTGAAGTTACTAAATATTTTTATAAGTTGAAATAATAAAAAATATGTGGTACAATAGAAGATGTCATTAACTCAAGGAGGTATAGAATTATGAAAAGAAGCAAAAAAGTAATGACATTGTTCAATAACAATCGGAAGAACAGAAACTCGGAAATGAGACCAACCGCCAATCCGAAAAGTAGCCTGAAGAGAGGCTCCAAAAGGAGAGGCACTTTCGGTTATTAGTACCTCAAAAAGCCCTGCTGTTTTGCAGGGTATTTTTTAAAACAAAAAACAAAAAACAACAAATATTAAAATATTTGTTGTTTAAAGATTGGTAGCGAAGGGGAGATTCGAACTCTCGACACCGCGGGTATGAACCGCGTGCTCTAGCCAACTGAGCTACTTCGCCATGTCGTTATAACGGTATTATTATACTCAGTTTTTTTTGTTTTGTCAAGAGTTTTTTTAATATTAATCAACTTTTCCAGTAATCAGTTCTAAAATTTTAGGATAAAGAACTGAAGCATTTTCTTTCCAGTTATCAGAAATAAGTTTTGCATGTTCGTTTGATCCAGCAAAAGTTCTAATTTCAAAGATTGTTTTATTGTTTTCAACAATTTTACACTTTACTGTGTAAGAATGTTCATTTTCTGGAATATATTCTGTTACAATAGAATCTTCGCTAATTATATTGTTAAATTCGTTTTTTAAAACATTATCTATTTTTAATTTTAGTAATCCTGGTAAAACATCTATAGTTAAAGCCAAAGAATTTTGACCATCAAATGTTAGTTTATAAAGCAATTGTTTATCACTATTTTCTTCGTCTTTAGTGTAAGTTTGAACAAGTTTAGATTCAACAAGGTCAGCTAATAGTTGTTTAAAATAAAAATAGTTAATATTGTTTACAGGAGAGATTAATTTAAATAAATCACTTTCTGTTACATCATTTTTAACATTATTTAGAACATATAATATCAAAACTTTATCTTGTGCCAAACTTTTATTCATATTATCGTTCATAATTGTTACTCCTTACATTAAATTTAAAGGCATTATATCACAAAGAATACATAATGTAAACAGCTATTAGTTGATATTTTGGCAAATTTATAGTAAAATATTGGAAGCAAAAATAAAAAAGGAGAAAGGCAAATGAAGGAAAAAAAGAGTTATAAATTGATAATAATACTTTTTATAGTTATGCTTTTTTTAGATCAAGCAACAAAGATTATAGCATTAATAAATGGATGGAATATAGATCTAAATATAGATACTACAAACAACGGATATTATATAGTAATGACTTTAATTATAATAGTAATGATTATAAGATATATAACCAACGAAAATGCTTTTATAAAACAAGATACAAAAATAGTTTTAAGTTTTGCTTTAGCAGGTGGAGTTCGGAAATTTAATAGACAGAATTTGGAATAAAAATGTAATTATTTTTATGGATTTAGGAAAATCGATATATTTAAATTTAGCGTATGTATATATTTTAATAGCATGGATAGGATTAGCAGCAATTCTAACAAAAAATACAATGAAAATATTAAAAGATAGAAAAAGGGTGAAAGAAAATGGAAACAATAAAAATAAATGAAGAAAGTGTAGGAAAGAGAATAGATAGTTTTATACCAAGTATAAAAAAAGATATATCTAGAAGCATGGTACAAAAATTAATAGAAGAAAAAAATATAAAAATAAATGGAAAAGAAACGAAACATTCATATAAATTAAAACTTAATGATGAAATTGAAATCTCTATACCAGAGGCAAAAGAAATCGATTTAAAAGCACAAGATATTCCATTAGATATAATATATGAAGATGATGATATTATAGTAATAAACAAGCCAAAAGGTATGGTTGTGCATCCTGCAAATGGCAATCCAGATGGAACTCTTGTTAATGCAGTAATGGCAATATGTAAAGATTCACTTTCTGGAATTGGAGGAGAAATAAGACCAGGAATTGTACATAGACTTGATAAAGATACATCTGGTGCAATAATTGTAGCCAAAAATGATAAAGCACATGTAAATTTAAGTGAACAGCTAAAAGAGCATAAAGTGAAAAAAACATACTTGGCATTAGTAAGAGGGATAATAAAAGAAAATGAAGCAACAATAAATATGCCAATTTCAAGAAGCAATAAAGATAGAAAAAAGATGGATGTAAATAAAGAAGGAAAGGAAGCAATTACACATTTTAAAGTTTTAAGAAGATATAAAAACAAATACACATTGCTACAAATAAATTTAGAGACAGGCAGAACTCATCAAATAAGAGTACATTTATCTTATATTGGATATCCAATAATAGGGGACGAAGTGTATTCAAATGGAAAAAATGAATGGGGTATAAAAGGACAATGTCTTCATGCTTGGAAATTAGAATTTATGCATCCAATAACTAAAGAAAAGATAAGTTTGGAAGCAAAAATTCCGGAATATTTAAAAAATATATTAAAAGAATTAGAAGAGGAAAAATAAATGGAAGAAATAAGATTGCAAAAATATTTAGCATCTGCAGGAGTTGCATCAAGAAGAAAATGTGAAGAATTAATTTTGGATGGAAAAATAGAGGTTAATGGAAAAATAATAACAGAATTAGGAACTAAAATTGATCCTAAAAAAGACGAAGTAAAATATAATGGGAAAATAGTAAAAAGTGAAGAAGAAAAAGTATATATATTATTAAATAAGCCAATAGGTTATGTAACAACAGCTAAAGAACAATTTGGAAGAGATATGGTTTTAGACTTAGTAAAAGTAAACAAACGAATTGTACCTGTTGGAAGGTTAGACATGTATACTTCGGGAGCCTTAATATTAACAAATGATGGAGAATTTGTTAATAAGTTAACTCATCCAAGTCACGAAATTGATAAAACATATAATGTAACAGTAAAAGGAATTGTAACAAAAGAAGAAATAGAAAACTTGAAAAAAGGAGTTTTAATAGATGATGATTATATAACCAAACCTGCAAAAGTAAAAATTTTAAAAATAGATGAGGAAAAGAAAATATCAAGAATTCAAATAACGATACATGAAGGAAAAAATAGACAAGTAAGAAAAATGTGTGAAGCAATTGGAAAGAAGGTATTAGCTTTACATAGATGCAAAATAGGTAATATAGATGTTAAATCTTTAAAACTTGGAGAATGGAGATATTTAAGCAAAAAAGAAGTTGAAAAATTTTTGTAGACAATATAATGAAAAAGTGATAATATATACGTAATAACTTAAAAAAAGGAGGAGTTATAAAATGGTAGAAGATAACCAAATAAAAGCACAAGTATCGCCATTTGCTATAAGAAAAGGCGAAATAAAAACATTTGACGGTCAAGATGGATATGTATCAATGAATCAAGTTGTTCATAAAATAAATATAGGACATATTACAGATATTCATTTTGCAATATTATACTTAGTAAATGAATTTGAATTTATTACATCAAGACAATTAATGCAAATGCTTCAAATCAAAGGATATGAAGTAAAATCACAAGACAAACTAAATAACAAATTAGAAGGTCTTGTAAAATCAAAAATATTAACAAGATATTATTTTACATCAGATGAGGGAAAAGGAATATATAGAATATATTGCCTAGAAAAAATGGGAAAATACCTATTAGATACAAGAGATGATGTAGAATGTAAATGGCAACCATCAGATAACACAAAACCAGTTGCTATGATAAAGAAAAGATTAGCAGGAAATCAAGTATTAATAGCATACTTAAAAAAAGTTAAAGTATTTGATCAATATACTGTAAAACCAGCATTGACAGCAAAAACAATGGGAAAAGTATTTAAACCAAGTGGAGGAGAAGTTACACTTACAAAATCAGGAAAATCTATTCAATTTATATTTGAAGTAGTAAGAAGAGAAAATGAATGGCAAAAGAAAGTTGTAGATAAAATGAAATTCTATAAAGACTTTTATGATAACTTTGTTCCATTAGATTCTGGATTTAAATCTTTACCGCAATTAATAATAGTATGTGAAGATGACAGACACATGGCAGAAGTATTTAGAGAGTTAGTTACACATAATATAGAATTTAGTAAAATTAATTTATATTATACAACAGACTTAAAACAAAACAGCGAATCATTAGAAAGTACATTAACAGAATTTAGACTTGATCCTGAAACAAATAAATATAAAGCACAAAAAGTAGAATTAAAACTATTAAATTAGAGGCCCGTTCCCCATTTGGGGACGGACCTTTTTTGGGGATTTAGACAAATACTATCTTTTTCATATATAGAGATAGAAATTTCTCCATTTTTTTCATGTCTAAAAATGCATGTAAAAATGTAATAAGAATGTAATATAAAAAAGAATGAAAAATGATTGCAAAAAGATGCACTATGTGATAGTATAAAAAAGTATAAAACGAATAGCCAAAAATTTATGTACATTGAAAATTGAATAGCGAGATTTGTTGTATAAAAAAGCTAATGAAGGAGACAATATAGGTGTATATAAATAAGGCTAAAAATATACAAAAAAGTCTAAAAAATAGGAGGATAAAAAATGTTAAAAGAAACATTGAAAAGAAACAAAGGTATAACATTAATTGCGTTAGTAGTAACAATAATAGTACTTTTAATACTTGCAGGAATAAGTATAGTAATGTTAACAGGACAAAATGGAATACTAAATAGAGCAGCAGAAGCAAAGGAAAAAACAGAAGTGGCGCAAGAAGAAGAAAATGAAAAATTAAAAGGATATGAAGATACAATAAATCAATATGTACCAAGTTCAAATGGAGGTACTACAGGAGGAAGCTTACCAACAGGAACAGGAACAACACCATATTTGCCAGATGAATCAAAATTTGAAAAAGTAGAAGGTACAGATTTAAATACAGGACTAGTAATAAAAGAAAAGAAAACAGGAAGTGAATATGTTTGGGTGGAAGTGCCTAGAACCACAGCAGTTTATCCAGAAGAAAAATTAAACATAACAGAATTTACAGATGAAGAGTATAATAACATAGAAACATATTTACACACATATACAAATGAATATAGAAAAGGAACAAGTTTTAATGATGTCTATTATAAGGATGATACAAAGGGATGGTTTACAGATGAAGCAGCTTATAATACAGCAAAGAAAAAAATGTTAAAAAGTGTGTACCAAAATGGAGGATTTTGGGTAGGAAGGTATGAAGCAGGAATTGAGGAAAATAGAACAGCTAAAGGCGAAGCAACTACAATACCACTATCAAAAGAAAATTTATACCCATATACTTATGTAACAAGAACACAAGCAAAAGTATTAGCAGAGCAAGTTGAATCAGGAAATTATACAAGTAGTTTGATGTTTGGAGTGCAGTGGGATTTAGTATTAAAATATATAGAAACAAAAAATCCATCACAGAAATCTAATTTACTAACTGATAGTACAACAATAGGAAATTACTATAATTCAGCATTTACATTAAATAGAGGAAAATTTGCCAAATACGGAGCATTAACTGATTGGAAGGCTTATAATAGTGATGAAAAATCAAATTTAGTTGAAAAAAGTCAAAAGAAATCTCAAAGTTCATATGAAAATGGAATATTATTAACAATAGGGGCAACAGAGGCTACAAATTTACAAAATATATATGATATAGCTGGAAATGTATGGGAATGGACGCTTGAAAAGACTTCCAACGATTACTATCCTTGTGCTAGTAGTGGTGGCAGTTTCAATAGCGGTGGTTCGGTTTATCCAGCTAGCGACCGTGGTAACGTTAATATGTCGTACAGCGTCAACAACGTCGGTTTTCGTTTTTCACTTTATTAGTAGCAATGGGACCTGATAGCGATGAGCTATAATAGTAGAGAAATAGATTTAAAGTAATAAAATATGAATGTTTAAATTCAAACAAAAACGGGATAAATTTTCCAATTTTTGTTTGAATTTTTTTAGGACATTTTCAAAAAATAATCATAAAAAAATGAATTTTTTTTAAAAAAGTATTGACAATCGACAAAAAACATAGTATACTAATCGTTGTCAAAAGGAAATGGTCGTTTAGCTCAGCTGGGAGAGCATCTGCCTTACAAGCAGGGGGTCATAGGTTCGAGCCCTATAACGACCACCATCTTTTTACGGCCTGGTAGTTCAGTTGGTTAGAATGCCGCCCTGTCACGGCGGAGGTCGACGGTTCGAGCCCGTTCCAGGTCGCCATTTTTTTATATATTTGGCTTCATAGCTCAGTTGGTAGAGCAGGGGACTGAAAATCCCCGTGTCAGTGGTTCGATTCCACTTGAAGCCACCAATAGTTTATGGTGGATGTAGCGCAGTTGGTTAGAGCGCCAGTTTGTGGCACTGGAGGTCGTGAGTTCGAATCTCATCTTCCACCCCATTATTTTCCACCAAGGATTATAATTTATATATTGGACTGTAGCCAAGCGGTAAGGCACCAGACTTTGACTCTGGCATGCGCTAGTTCGAATCTAGCCAGTCCAGCCAAAATGCGAGACTTTTAGAAGTCTCGTTTATTTTTTATTATGATATTATTATAGTTTAATATCTTTTATTATCAAGGGTTACAGAGGATATGATTATTTAAAAAACTTTATTATTAATATATTATATTTTATTAAACGCATGAAAAATTGCATGAAAATTGCATGAAAAAATTTAAAAAAGATAATTCTTGAAACAAAAAGAGTCATGTTGCTACATGACTCTTTTCGTTAATTCATAAGTTTTCTTCTTAAAAGTTCGCGTTGGAGCATCTTAAAAAAGTTAAACTTAGAGTTTAGTTTAAAATCTTCTAACTCCTCATTTTTAGAAAGAGGAACAAAAAAAGAAGATTCAGAATTAAATTTCGAAATAGATTTAACTATATCTACTACATTTGTAATGCAAGGTATTACATAAACGGTATCATCTTCAACATAGGCTAAAATACCATTTTTTATGGAATAACAATTTTGCATCTTTTTTAAAAAATCTTTTGTAGGTTCCCATTGAGTAATACTTTTGCAAAGGGGTATATACTTTACAGGAACTCCTAATTTAAATTTTATGGCTTCTTCTTTAATTTCGTTTATATCTTTAAAATTAAAATCCATAACTTCCTTTCTCTTGCTGTAATAGAGGCAAGACTCTATGAAAAGTAATTTACATGTTACAAAAGTATTATAACATGGATTTTATTTTAAAACAATTTTTATGAATTAAATTCATAAAAATTGCTCAAACTAATGAAAAAGGAGGAAAGAAAAATGGAAAATAATAACTTAAATGTATTAGACGAATTAAACAAAGGTGCAACAATGGGAATGGATGCAATAGAATTTGTAGTAAAAAAAGTAGGAGACGAAGACTTTAAAAAGACACTAGAATTAGAATATAATAAATACAAAGATATATCCAGAAGGGCAAATAATTTATATGAAAATTACACATACGAAAAAGAACCACATGAAACAAGTGCAATGAATAAAGTAATGACATGGTGGGGAGTACAAATGAAAGCTATGAGTGATAAAAGTAATTCAAATTTATCAGAATTATTGTTAAACGGAACTAATATGGGAATAATTGAAGGAAGAAGACTACTAAACCAAAATCCAGATATAGACAAAAACATCCATAATTTATTAGATGAGTTTGTAAAAATGCAAGAAGATAGTGTTGAAACATTAAAAACATATCTATAATTTAATATAACCAAAAAAGCGAATTACTAATATAATATAGTAATTCGTTTTTTTTAGGAGAAAAAATTATGAAAAAGGGTTTATGTTTTTCTGGTGGTGGAATAAAAGTATTTTCACATATTGGAGCTTTAAAAGCATTAGAAGAAAAAGGTTTAAAATTTGATATGGTATCTGGAACATCTTCAGGAAGTATAGTTGCAGTATTATATGCTATGGGATATTCAAGTGACCAAATGTATAAAATAGTAAGTAAATACTTAAAAAAAGTAAGATATATAGATATACAAAATATTTTTAAAATAATAGGAGGATTAATATTTAAAGGTGAAATAATAGTATCAGGATTAAATAGTGGAACATTTTTAACAAAAGCTATGAAAGATATTTGCAAAGAAAATAATATTTATAAAATAAAAGACATAAAAATGCCAATTGCAATACCTGCTATAAATATAAAAAATGGAGAAGTTATTATTTTTTCATCTAAAGAGATAAGACAAAATATTTCAGATGAAATAAAATATATAACAGATGCACCAATAGATATTGCGGTTAGAAGTAGTTGTAGTTTTCCTGTTGTATTTTCACCATGTTTATATGAAAATAAAGAACTTATTGATGGTGGAGTAAGAGAAAATGTAGCATGGAAAGAATTAAAGGAATTAGGAGCTGACAGAGTTTTAGGAATAAATTTTAAAACAAATTCCGAAAAAGAAGAAAACTTTAAAAATATGGTAGATATAGCTGTAAGATCAATAGGTTTAATGGAACATGAATTATCAAATTATGAATTAGATGGAATTGACGAATTAATTACAATAACAACAAAAAAGGTTGGATTACTGGATACAAGTTGCATAAATGAGTTATATGATGCAGGATATAAAATTACAAAAAAATATATTGACGATAAAAATAAATAATGCTAGAATAACAATATAAAAAATAAAAAGGGAAGAAGAAAAAATGGAAAAATTAAGTAGTTATAAAAAAGTACAAATAATTCTACTAGTATTGATTATAATAGCATCAATAGTTTTTATAATTTCAATAGGAAAAGCAAAAGAAAGAAAATTAGCTAAAGATTCAAAAACAATTGAAACAGCAACAATTGCGGAAAAAGTAGAAAATGAAGATGAAGTAGTAGTAGAAGAAAATAACGAAGAAGAAACTGAAAATCCAGAAGATACAAGTTGGGATGAAGATGCAGAAGATACAAAAGTAGAAAATCCAGAGGAAGAAGAAAAAGAAAGTAAAGAAACATATTACTTAAAAGTAAATTATGGAGCAAATGTAGTAACTGCATATAAAAAAGACAGCTCAGGAAAATATACTATACCAGTAAAAGCAATGGTATGTTCAACAGGAAAAGCAACACCAACATCTGGTACATATAAAATGAGTAACAAATATAGATGGCATCAATTAAATGGTGGAGTTTATGGTCAATATTGTTCAAGAATCACAGGACATATTTTATTCCATTCAGTACCATATGCAAAAAATACACCAGACTCACTAAAATATACAGCATATGACAAACTTGGAACAAAAGCATCAGCAGGATGCATAAGACTTACAGTTGCAGACGCATTATGGATTTATAACAATTGCCAGAGTGGAACATATGTAGAATTCTATTCATCTTCAGATCCGGGACCATTAGGAAAACCATCAGCACAAAAAATTTCTTCGAATGAAAAATGCAGGAATTGGGATCCAACAGACCCACTTTCTAATAATCCATGGAAAAGCTATGTAGAACCTGCATCAACTACAGTAGAAAAACCACAAGAAAACAAAAATGATAATCAATCTAAAAAAGATGAACCAAAAAAAGATGAAAATCAAAAACAAAATGAAACAAAGCAAAATACCACAAATACGAATTCAACAAGTAATACAGTAAATAATACAACAAGTGGAAATAATACTGCAAATAATAATACATCTGAAGATAATACAAGCAATACAAATACAAGCCAAAATGTTACTGCTAAAAATAATGTAACAAAATAAATAAAAATAAATCCTGTAAAAATATATTGCAGGATTTATTTTTTTGTGTTAGTATGATTTTAAAATTAAAGAAAAAAGGTGATATTATGACAGATATAGAGATAGCAAGAGAAGCAAAACTTCAAAACATTAACAATATAGGAGAAAAATGTGGATTAAAAGAAGAAGAAATAGAATGTTATGGTAAATTTAAAGCAAAAGTAAATGAAAAAACATTTGAAAGATTAAAAAATAAAGAAAACGGAAAATTAATTTTAGTAACTGCAATGAATCCAACACCATTAGGAGAAGGAAAAACTACAGTATCAATAGCTATTGCAGATGGATTAAATAGATTAAACAAAAATGCAGTTTTAGCATTAAGAGAACCATCACTGGGACCTGTATTTGGAATGAAAGGTGGAGCAACAGGTGGAGGAAGAGTACAAATTGCACCAATGGAGGATATAAACCTTCACTTTACAGGGGACATACATGCAATAACAGCAGCAAATAATTTATTATCTTCTATGATAGATAATCATATATATTTTGGAAATGAATTAAAAATAAAAAAAGTAATATGGAAAAGATGTGTAGATTTAAATGATAGACAATTAAGAAAAGTAGAAACAGGACTATCTGGAGAAAGCAAAATTGTACCAAGAGAAGATGGATTTGATATAACGGTTGCATCAGAAATAATGGCAATACTATGTTTATCAAAAGATATAAGAGATTTAAAAGAAAGACTTGGAAATATAATAATAGGATATAATGAAAACGATTTACCTATATATGCCAAAGATTTAAAAGCAGAAGGTGCAATGACAGTTTTATTAAAAGATGCAATAAATCCTAATTTAGTTCAATCATTAGAAGGAACACCATGTATAATTCATGGAGGACCATTTGCAAATATTGCACATGGATGTAATTCTATAAGAGCAACAAATTTGGCATTAAAGATAGGAGACTTTGTAATTACTGAAGCGGGATTTGGATCAGATTTAGGTGCAGAAAAATTCTTAGATATAAAATGCAGAAAAGCAAATTTAAAACCCGACGTAGTAGTTATAGTTGCAACCATAAAAGCATTAAAATATCATGGAGGAGCATCAAAAGAAGAAATATTAAATGAAAATGATGATGCTCTAAAAAATGGAATGAATAATCTTTATAAACATATATACAACATGAAAAATGAATTTGGGTTAAATGTAATTGTGGCATTAAATAAATTTAATACAGATAAAACAAAAGAAATAGAATATGTAAAAGAAGAATTATTAAAGAAAAATATAGAAATGAGCATTGTTGAAGGATGGGCAAAAGGTGGAGAAGGAGCTATTGATATAGCAAAGAAAATTGTAAACTTATCAGAACAAAAAGAAGAATTTAAATACATCTATGAAGATAAAGATAGCATAAAAGAAAAAATAGAAAAAGTTGCCAAAAATATTTACGGAGCAAGCAAAGTTAAATATTTAGAAGAAGCGGAAGAAAACATAAAAAAAATAGAAAATCTTGGAAAAGCAAATTATCCAATATGTATTGCAAAAACACAATATTCATTATCAGATGACGCAAAAAATCTAGAATGTAAAAATGATTTTGAAATAACTGTAAAAGATGTAGCTTTAAAAAATGGAGCAGGATTTATTGTTGTATATTGTGGAAAAATAATGACAATGCCTGGACTTCCAAAAGTTCCAGCAGCAGAAAATATAGATATTGATGAATTCGGAAACATTTTGGGAATATTTTAATTTAAATTGAATAAAAAAATCCTCCTTTAGAGATAATAAATTCTAAGGAGGACTTTTTATGTATAATTTTAGAACAGATCTTGCATTAGAAAGAAGAGATATATTTAAGAAAAATAACAAATTAGAAGAAATAGATGGAATAGAAACAGAAGAAAAAGAGATAGATGAAAATTTAAAAGTAGAAAAGGTAAAAATAATAAATGAAAATGGAGAAAAAGCAATAGGAAAGCCAATAGGGACATATGTAACTATTGATATAAAAAATTTAAGATTAGCAGAAGAAGCGGAAATTCAAAAATCAGCAGAAACATTATCAACAGAATTAAAAGAAATTATAAATAAACATATTAATTTTAAAGATGACATATTAGTTGTAGGACTAGGAAATATATATGTAACTCCTGATTCTTTAGGTCCTAAGGTAATAAAAACAATAGATATAACTCGTCATATTATAAAATATTTACCTCAATATATAGATGAAAATTCAAGACCAGTAAGTGCAATATCACCAGGAGTCCTAGGAACTACGGGAATAGAAACATTAGAAATTTTAGAAGGAATTGTAAATGAAATAAAACCTAAAATGCTAATTGTAATAGATGCTTTAGCATCGAGAAGCATAGAAAGAATAAGTAGCACTATACAAATTTCAGATACAGGAATAGTGCCAGGAGCGGGAGTTGGAAATAAAAGAAAAGAGATATCTAAAAACACACTTGGAATTCCTGTTATAGCAATTCGGAATACCAACAGTTGTAGAAAGTGCAGTTTTAGTAAATGACTGCTTGGATTTGTTTATAGAAAAACTACAGCAAGAAGCTAAATCAAATGAATATTTAAATAAACTAAAAGATCAAGATAACTATGAGGATATAAAAGAGGCTTTAAATCCGACAAATTACAATATGATTGTAACACCAAAAGAAATAGATGAACTAATAGAAAATATGTCTAATATAGTAGCAAGAGGCATAAATCATGCGGTTTAAAGTAAAAAGTTTTTTAATTTGAATAATAAACAAAAAAAAGAGCATAATAAATTAAGCAAGAAATTGCAAAAAAAGTTTTGGGAGGAAATAAAAATGGATAATAAGCAAAAAATAAATTGCACAGTAGAAAGTTGTAAATACAATAATCAAAATAAAAAAATATGTGAGTTAAATGCAATTATGGTAACACCAAAACAAAATGTAAATTCAGAAAATCCAGACGAATCAGAATGCTCAAGTTATGAATGTAAGTAAAAACACCATCCTACAGTATCCGTAGGATGATTTTTACATAAAAAATATTAAGAAATTGTAAATATTTACTAGAAAATATTGCAAAAATTAGATAATAATAGTATAATATATCAGGTAGTAAAATAGAATAAAAAAGAAGGAGAAATAGATGGAATATATATATTTATTAAGGCAAGCGCTTGTTTATATTATAGTAGTATTTTGGATATATGAATTAGCAATAAGTTTATGTGCACTAATAAAGTTTAAAGAAAAACCACTATTAAAGAAGAAAAATCACAAATTTATGGCAATAATACCAGCACACAATGAAGAAACAGTAATAGCAAACTTAGTAGAAAGTTTAAAAAATCAAGATTATGACAAAGATTTGTACGATATTTACGTAATAGCAGATAACTGTACAGATAACACAGCAAAATATGCAAAAGAAGCAGGAGCAATAGTATATAAAAGATTTGATGAAACAAAAAAAACAAAAGGATATGCTCTAAACTGGTTCTTAAAACAAAAAATAGAAGAAAATGCAGATTATGACGCGTTTTTAGTATTTGATGCAGATAACATAGTAGACAAAAACTTCATAAAAGTAATGAACAGAAAATTATGCCAAGGAGAAGAAGTAGTACAAGGATATAAAGACATAAAAAATCCAGCAGAAAGTTGGGTATCAGCAGGATATGCATTCTTCTATTGGACAATGCACAGATTTTATCATTTGGCAAGATACAATGTGGGATTATCACCATTACTAAATGGTACAGGATTTATGGTAAAATTTGATTTAGTAAAAGAAAACGGATGGGATACAAAAACACTAACAGAAGATATAGAATTTTCATTAAAACAAATAATAAAAGGAAAAAAATTAGGTTGGGCAACAGATGCAATAGTATATGATGAACAACCGGAAAAATTCAAAGCATCATGGACACAAAGAACAAGATGGACAGTAGGACATATTCAATGTATGAAAATCTATACAAAAGATTTAGCAAAAGCAGTTGAAAAAAATAAAACAATAATGAACTTTGACGGATTATTATATATAGTTGGAAGTATACCAATGTTTGTAGCATCAATGGTACTTCTACTATCAAATTTTGTAATATATGCATTAGACACTATGACAGGAGCACAACTATTAATAAACATAATAAGATATGTAGTTCCAACATTTTTCTTACCAATTTTATCAGCATTATTTACAATGTATCTAGATAAAAAGCCAATAAAACCAATGTTAAAATGGGCATTGTATTATCCTTTATTTATGGGATCATGGCTTCTAATAAACTTTAAATGTTTATTTAAACAAGATACAACATGGGAAAAAATTGATCACGTACGTAGTGTAGATATAAAAGAAATAGCATAAATAAATGGGCTAGGTCTAAAATCAGCTTTTTAGTCCTAGTCCAATTTTTATAATATAGCAAAAGAAAGAGGAATCAAAATGAAAAAAACAAAATTAATACATTTAGGAATAATAATATTAGGAATAATATTTGTTTTTATACCAGCATTTCACTCAAATATATGGTTTGACGAAAGCTACTCAGTTGCAATAGCAGGAAAAAGCTTTGGAGATATATGGACAATAACAGGACATGACGTACATCCAGCATTATATTATTGGATGTTACACATTATATATTTAATATTTGGATCAAACATACTTATATATAGATTATTCTCAGTGCTTTCAATAGCGATATTAGGAATAATAGGTTATACACATATAAGAAAAGACTTTGGAGAAAAAACAGGAATTGTATTTTCATTTTTAACATATTTTTTACCAATAATGAACACATATGCACAAGAAATAAGAATGTATTCATGGACATGCTTAATAGTTACATTAATGGCAATATATGGATATAGATTCTATAAAGCAGTTAAGGAAAATAGCGAAAAAAATAAAATAAAAAACTTATGCTTGTTTGGCATATTTAGTATATGCTCATGTTATATACATTATTACGCTTTAGTAACAGCAGGACTAATAAACTTAATAATTTTAATTTATTTAATAAAAAATAGAAAAAATGATGTAAAATCATTAAGAAACTTTTTAATTGTAGCAGTAATACAAATTATTTTATATATTCCTTGGATGATATTTTTTGTTGTTCAATTAAAACATGTAGGCGGAGGATTTTGGATTCAATTAAGTTTAGTTGGAACAACAGTAGATATATTAAGTTTCCAATTTAAAAATCAAGTTGATAGCAACTTTTTAAATGATATAAAAGCAATGATGGCATTAATAGTATCAATACTGGTATATGTATATTCTATTATAAAAGCATATAAATTAAAAAAAGATGGAGAAGATATAAAACCAATCATTTTAAGTGCAGGAATTTATGTAGGAGTAATACTTATAATACTATTAGTTTCTATGATAAGCCCAATTTTATATGCTAGATATTTACTTACAATGACAGGATTATATATATTTACATTAGCATTTATAATTTCAAAAGAAAAAAACAAAATAATTTCAGGAATTATTTTAGCTATTACATTAATACTAGCAGTACTAAGTAACATTCAAAATATAAAAGAAAACTATAATAAAGAAAATATGGACGTTTATAATTACATAAATGATGAATTAGAAGATGATGATATATTTTTATATTCAAAAATTGGAAATGGTGGAATGATAGCAACATATTTTCCAAATAATAAACAATATTTTATGAATTTAGAACATTGGGGAGTCGAAGAAGCATATAAAGCTTATTTACCAGCAATGGAAACAAAAGAAAATTGGGACTTTTTAAAAGATTTTAAAGGAAGAATATGGCTAATAGATGATGATAGTAATCAATTTTATGAAAATGAAGAATTTCATGGAGAAAATATTAATGTTTTAAAAGAAGAAAAACAATTTAAAATAAAATATCATAACTTAACATACAATGTTATTCTTATGGAAAAAAATTAGCTTATAGAATAGGAGAAAGAAATGTTTGATAATGTTAAAGTATATGCTTTTGTTGGTCCATCTGGAACAGGAAAAAGTTATAGAGCACAAATGGTAGCAGGGGAAAAAGATGTACATTTTATAATTGATGATGGACTTTTAATAAACGATAATAAAGTTGTAGCAGGAGAATCTGCTAAAAAAGCATCAACTAAAATAGAAACAGTAAAAAAAGCTTTATTTTTACACGAAAACGAAAAAAAAGTAATGCAAAAAGCATTTAAAAAATTCAAAGTAAAAAAGATATTAATACTTGGAACATCAGATGGAATGGTAGAAAAAATTGCAGAAAATCTAGGACTACCTAAGATATCTGATACAACATATATAACAGATGTTGCAACAGAAGAGGAAATGGAAACAGCAAGAAGAATAAGAGTAACAGAAGGAAAACATGTTATTCCAGTTCCTACATTTGAAATAAAAAAAGACTTTTCAGGATATTTGTTAGATCCACTTCAAATTTTCAAATCAAAAGGAAAAGGAGAAAAACCATATATTTCTGAAAAATCTATAATAAGGCCAACATTTAGTTATATGGGAAATTTTACAATATCAGATTCTGTATTTAGACAAATTGCAGAATATCAAGCAGAAAAAATGCCAGAAATATATAAAGTATTAAGAACAAGAGTACAAAACTATGGGGAAGGTCCATTAATAGATATGGAAGTAAGTGTTGTATATGGATATAATATAGCAGAAAGCCTAAAAACATTTAAAAGCAAAATAACAAAAGAAATTGAAAACTTAACAGCTATGAATATTGTAAAATTAAAGGTTATCGCAAAAAATATGGTATATTTAGATGCAAACAATAAGGAGATTAGTATATAATTATGACTAAAATTTTTGATTGGAAAAATGAAATTAATGAAAATGAATTAAACGAATGTATAAAAATAATAAAAAATGGTGGAATAGTAATTTTTCCAACAGATACCGTATATGGAATAGGATGTAATTGTTTTGATGATAAAGCTATAAATAAAATTTTTGAGATAAAAACAAGAGAATATAAAAAGCCAATAAATGTATTATGTAATGATATTGATGATATAAAAAAATTAGCCAAAAGTCTAAGTGAAGAGGAAGTAAACATTATAACAAATTATATGCCAGGAGCATGTACTTTAATAGTAAACAAAAATGAAAAAGTATCAGATTTGTTAACTGCAAAATTAGATACAGTTGGAGTTAGAATACCAGATAATAAAATAGCAAGAACATTAATAAAGAGGTCTAAATTACCACTTGCAACAACAAGTGCAAATATATCTGGAAATAAAGCTTTAACAGATTTTGATGAAATTTTAAATGAATTTAAAAACAAAGTAGATGTTATAATAGATGGTGGAAGATCAAAAATTGGAGTACCATCAACTATTGTAAAATATGAAAATGAAGAATTAAAAATATTAAGACAAGGAAGTATATATATAACAAAAAAGAAGGCAGGTTGCTAAACCTAGCCTTCTTTTAAGCTTTATTCAGCAGCTTCTGCTGTGCAGAGTTCATATGCCTCTGCTGGACTCTCAATAAATCTACCGAGAGTCTTCCCGAAGAAAAAATTCCATAAAGAAACGAAATCTTCAGATTCCTCCGGGGTTAAATTTCCAAGCCTGTTAAAAAGTTTGGAAAAATCAACTAATTTATCCATTATGCTTACCTCCTTGTGGTTGTTATACAATTATTATTATATCACCAAAACAAGTTTATGTAAAGAAAAAATACATATTTTTCCAATTTGAAAAATGTGTAAAAATTCTTGACAAAACAAATATTTTAATAGATAATATTTAAAGGAAAAATAGAAAAAGTTACCAAGGAGGACAAAGTTAATGTACGTATTTAATAAGATAATTGTAAAGCCACAACTACCAAAAAGTATAAATAAATTAGATGAAATATCAAATAACTTATGGTGGAGTTGGAATTCAGACTACTTAAGATTACTAAAAAGAATAGATAGAGATTTATGGGAAACAGTAGAAAAAAATCCAGTAAAATTTTTAAAAAGAGTATCACAAGAAAGATTAGAAAAAGCAGCAAAAGACTCATCATTTGTAAAAGAATATGAAAAAGTTCTAAGAAATTATGAAGACTATATGTCAAGTAAAGACACATGGTTTAATAAAAAATATCCAGAAAACAAAAACGATTTAATAGCATATTTTTCAGCAGAATATGGTTTAGATGAAACAATACCAATCTATTCAGGAGGACTTGGAATATTATCAGGAGATCATCTAAAATCTGCAAGTGATTTAGGAATTCCATTAGTAGGAGTAGGTTTACTATACAAAAATGGATATTTTCATCAAAAAATAGAAGGATATGGAGCACAAAAATCAGAATACAAAGATATAGAATTAGACAATATGCCAATACATCCTGTAAAAGGAAAAGATGGAGAAGATTTGATTATAGAAGTAAAATTCCAAAAAAGAACAGTATATTTAAAAGTTTGGAAAATAAATGTAGGAAGAATTTATTTATACTTATTAGATTCAGATATAGATAAAAACACTCCAGAAGACAGAGAAACAACACTTAGACTATATGGTGGAGATCAAGATATGAGAATACGCCAAGAAATAGTTTTAGGAATAGCAGGAGTAAGATTATTAAAAGAATTAGGATTAAATCCAACAATATATCATATGAACGAAGGACATTCTGCATTTTTAACATTAGAATTAATAAGAAATACAATAGCAGAAAAACAAGTATCAGTAGATATTGCAAAAGACATAGTAAGTTCAAAAACAGTATTTACAACACATACTCCAGTTCCAGCAGGAAATGATATATTCCCAATAGATTTAGTAGAAAAATACTTTAAAGAATATTGGCCAAAAATGGGACTAGAAAGAGAAGATTTCTTAAAATTAGGAATGAAACCATGTGATAATTTAGAGCCAGGATTTAATATGGGAATTTTAGCTTTAAAGATAGCAGGAAAGAAAAATGGTGTAAGTAAATTACATGGAGAAGTATCAAGAGAGTTATTTGGAGATGTATGGCCAAATATTGCCGCAAATGAATCACCAATAACATATGTAACAAACGGAATTCATACATGTTCATGGGTACCACAAAGCCTAAAAGAACTTTATAATAAATATTTAACATCACCTGCAACACCATATTGGCAAGATAAAATATACTTAGATGAAACATGGAAAAGAATAAAAAATATTCCAGATGAAGAATTATGGAATGCACATTTAGACAGAAAACAAAAATTAATAGAACTAGTAAAAGAAAATACAACAAATAGACTAAGAAGAGCAGGAGTTAGCTACGAAGAAATAAAAGAAATAATATCAGGAATATCTTCAAATGACCTAATAATAGGATTTGCAAGAAGATTTGCAACATACAAAAGAGCAACATTAATATTTAATGATATAGAAAGAATAACAGAAATATTAAATGATAGTGAACATCCAGTAAGATTAATATTTGCAGGAAAAGCACATCCAGCAGATAAAGAAGGACAAGACTTAATAAAATATATACACGAAATATCAATGAAACCACAATTTAGAGGAAAAGTATTCTTACTAGAAAACTATAATATAGCAATGTCAAGATACTTAATTAGTGGTGTTGATGTATGGCTTAATAACCCACGTAGACCAATGGAAGCATCAGGAACATCAGGACAAAAAGCATCAGTAAATGGAGTTGTAAATTTCAGTGTACTAGATGGTTGGTGGGCAGAAGGATATGATCAAACAAATGGATGGACAATAGGAACAGATAAAGAATATAGATCATATTCAGAACAAGATGTAGCAGATAGCCAAAGTATGTATAAAACATTAGAAACAAAAATAATACCAACATTTTATAATAGACCAAGTGAAAACAAGCCATCAGAAGAATGGATGAAAATAATGAAACAATCAATAATAACAACAGGAGGAAAATATAGTACAGCAAGAATGTTGGTTGATTATACAGATAACTTATATATTCCATTAATAAATTTATATAATGAATATTATTCAAATCTAGAATCAGCAGCAGAATATACAAATTGGAAGAAACATGTAAAAGCAAATTGGGAAAACATATTAATAGAACAAACAGATAACCCAGAAAATGTAAAAATTGATGCTGGTGAAACAATAGAAGTAAGTTGTAAAGTAACTTTACCAAATCTTGAAAAAGAAGATATAAAAGCAGAAGTATATTGTGGAAAAATTTCAGATGATGGAAGAGTTGAAAATATTACAATAGTTCCAATGAAATTTGTAGAGGAAGAAAAAGAATACAAAAGATATACATATACTGCAAAAATATCTTTAGCTACAGGCGGAAACTATGGATATACATTTAGAGTTATGCCAACAAATAAAATGCTTTTAGATAGTGAAAATTTAGATTTAGTTAAATGGATAACAAAATAAAAAAATAGACGGATTTTTATAAAAGATCCGTCTTTAATAAAAAGGAGATATGATTAAATGCAAAAAGTAATTATTTATACAGATGGAGCGTGTTCTGGGAATCCAGGTCCTGGAGGCTGGGCTGCAGTTTTAATTTCAGGAGAATTAAAGAAAGAAATTTCAGGAGGAGATAAAACAACAACAAATAATATTATGGAATTAACAGCAATTATTGAAGGACTAAAGGCATTAAAACAAGAATGTGAAGTTGAGATTTATAGTGATAGTAGTTACTGTGTAAACGCTTTTAATCAAGGATGGATTTTTAATTGGATGAAAAAAGGTTGGAAAACAGCATCAGGGGAAAGTGTAAAAAATCAAGATTTATGGCAAGAATTATATAGTTTAACAAAAAAACATAAAGTTAATTTTAACAAAGTAAAAGGACATAGTGACGTAGAATTAAATAATAGATGTGATGAATTAGCAAGAAATGCAATTCCAAAATAATTTAAAAAAAGGCAGGAGCACAATTCCTGCCTTTATGTATCTATTTTTTGGACAAGCCACTCAAAATAGACAAATAAAATCAAGAATAATACTTCTGCCAAATCTAGCTAAAAAATTTATTTATAAAAACTATTTGTTAGCCATGTTGTTTTCAACTTGTTGGATCATTTTTTTAACCATATTTCCACCGATTCTACCAGCATCTCTTGAAGAGATATCACCGTTATAACCGTCTTTTAATGTTACTCCAACTTCACTTGCAACTTCATACTTGAATTTTTCTAAAGCATCCATAGCTTCTGGAACTAACTTTTTATTACTGTTATTAGTATTTGCCATTGTTTTCACCTCCTGTTAATATTAACAATTAATAATATGAAACTAATATATTTAATAATAATTTTTTGTTTCATTTCTAAAGAAAAAAGATTTCTTTTTTCTAAATATAGAATGTGCAAAAAAACAAAAAATAAACAGAAAAAAAATGGAAATTTTTTTGTTGTAAAAAAAATAAAAAAAGGATATAATAATAAAAAATGAAAGGAACGAGAGAAAAATGTACAAAATGATAGCTGTAGACTTAGACGGAACAATGTTAAATAGCTATGGAGAAGTAACAGAAAATACAAAAAGAGTAATAAGAAAAACAATACAAAATGGAACAGAAGTAATAATAGCTTCTGGAAGAAGTATAGATTCAATAAAAACAATAGCAAAAGAAATCGGAAGTGAAAAATATATGATTGCGGGAAATGGAGCAGTTGTATATGATATAAAAAATGATAAAATAGTATATGAAAAATATATTCCAAAAAGTAAAGCAATTGATATAATAAAAACATGTGAGCAAAATAGTATATATTATAATGTGTATACAAATAAATCAATAATAGCAAGTAGTTTAAGATATAATGTATTATATTACTATAAAGAAAATATAAAAAAAGAAGATTCTAAAAAAACACATATTACATTAGTAGAAGATATTTTAAAATATGTAGAAGATATGCAAGACGAAAAAATAATGAAAATATTTATATGTGATAGTACAGAATCAGTATTTAATGCAATAATTAGAAAATTTGATGGTGTACAAGATTTAGAAATATTAGATGTATCACATATGTCAAGAAAAATAATAAAACATGGTACTACAGAAGTACCAATAGAATATTATTATACAGAAATTTCAATGAAAAATGTAGATAAATGGTATGCTATTGAATATTTGATTAATAAACTGAATATTGAGAAAAATGAGGTTATGACAATTGGTGATAATATGAATGACAAAAAAATGATAGAAGAGGCAGGCCTTGGAATTGTAATGAAAGGGAGCACACCAGTTGTAACTAAAATTGCAGATTATATAACAGATGATAATAATAATGAGGGAGTTGCAAAAGCAATAGAAAAATTTATCCGCTAAATAGCGGATTTTTTTGTTTACATATCGCGAAAAATGTTGTAATATGAAGTTAAGGCAAGCAAATAGCGATGCAAAATAATGAACAGGAGGAAAATGTTATATGCTAAAAATTAACAAATTTTTTCAAATGAAGATAGAAGAATGGAAATCATCCAAACTTCAATATCGGAGTTTAGAAAAAAATTATGATTTGGCTCGAAATGTCAATGAAGAAATTTGTAAAAAATGTAGAGGAGTTTGCTGTAAGCAATGCGGTTGTCACTTTAGTCCAGACGACTTTAAAGAAATTTCTTACGAGTACTTGAAAAAAGAACTCGAAAAGGGGTATATTTCTATAGATTATATAGATGGAGGATATCTGCATCGATTATCTGGGATTTATATTCTTAGAATAAGAAATAGAAATTCACCAGTAGTAGATATAGAAAGCACTGGAGGTCAATGTATTCTTTGGGATGAGGATAAAGGATGCCCTTTTTCTTATAACGAAAGACCATCAGGAGCGAAACTATTAATCCCAGAGCAAGAGCACAAAAGATTCATTTTTAGAGTGAAAATGTGTGAACAAAAGTACTCAATAAAGGATTGCTGCTATGAATGGGAGCCACATCAACAAGTGTTAAAAAAATTGATTAAACATTTTAAACATGAGTATATAAAATGTTCATTGAAATAGACTGTAAAAAGTCTTAAAAGTCTGCTTTTTTAGCGGACTTTTTTCTTATGTTATTGAAAATAAGAAAAAAACATGGTAAAATAATGTTCGGTAAAAAAGTTCAAAGGGGCAACAAAAATGAATGATAAAATAATAATAAAAGGTGCAAAAGTGCACAATTTAAAAAATATAAGTTTAGAAATACCAAGAAATAAATTGGTTGTTGTAACAGGTCTTTCAGGATCTGGAAAATCAAGTTTGGCATTTGATACATTATATGCAGAAGGGCAAAGAAGATATGTAGAAAGTTTATCATCTTATGCAAGGCAATTCTTAGGAATAATGGAAAAGCCAGATGTAGAGAGGATAGATGGATTGTCACCTGCAATATCTATAGACCAAAAAACAACATCAAAAAATCCACGTTCTACAGTTGGAACAGTAACAGAAATATATGATTATATACGTTTATTATATGCAAGAATAGGTGTGCCATATTGTCCAAATTGTGGCAAAAAAATAGAAAGACAATCAATAGATCAAATAATAGATAAAATTTTAACACTTCCAGAAGGAACAAGAATACAAGTATTAGCACCAATTGTAAGAGGAAGGAAAGGAGAATATAAAAAAGAGCTAGAAAACTTCAGAAAAGAAGGATTTGTAAGAGTAAGAGTAGATGGCGAAATATATGATCTATCTGATGAAATAAAAATAGAAAAAAATAAAAAGCATGAAATAGAGCTTGTTGTAGATAGACTTGTAATAAGAGAAGATATAAGATCAAGGTTAACAGAATCAGTAGAAACAGCCCTAAAAAGTGCTGAAAATATGGTAGTTATAAGTATTGTGCCAAAAGACGATATAGAATTAACAAAATTTGGTGGAATAAAAAGAGAAGATGGAACAACAGAAGTTTTATTTAGTCAAAACTATGCATGTCCAGATTGTGGGTTTAGTTTTCCAGAATTAACACCAAGAATGTTTTCATTTAATAATCCATTTGGAGCATGTCCAGATTGTTTAGGAATAGGCTACCTTATGAAGATTGATGAAGACTTAATAATACCAGACAAAGATAAAACATTATATGATGGAGTAAAAGCTTTTGGAGCAAGTACAATGAAAAAAGGCGAGACAATGGCTAAAATGTATTTTGAAGCTATTGGAAGACATTATGGAGTAGATATTAAAAAGCCAATAAAGAAATTGCCAAGAGAATTCTTAGAAAAAATACTATATGGAACAGATGAACCAATAGATTTTGAATTTCAATCAGCTTATGGAACAAGAAAATTTTCAAGTCCGTTTGAAGGCGTAATTCCAACTTTAGAGAGAAGACATAGTGAAACAAAATCACAAGGCATGAGAGACTTTTATGAAATGTATATGAGCAACTTAGACTGTCCAACATGTAAAGGATCAAGATTAAAAAAAGAAATATTATCAATAAAAATTGGAGATAAAAATATAAATGAACTTACAAATATGCCAATAAACAAAATTCAAGAATATTTAAGAAATCTTGAGCTTTCAGAAAAAGACAAAATGATTTCAGAATTAATATTAAAAGAAATTGATAAAAGATTACAATTCTTAATTGATGTTGGTCTTGAATATTTAACACTTTCAAGAAATAGTGGAACATTGTCTGGTGGTGAATCACAAAGAATAAGACTTGCAACACAAATAGGATCAGGTCTAACAGGAGTACTATATATATTAGATGAACCAAGTATTGGTTTACATCAAAGAGATAATGATAAATTACTTGCAACATTAAAAAAATTAAGAGATTTAGGAAATACATTAATAGTTGTAGAACATGATGAAGACACAATGTATGCAGCAGACAGAATAATAGATATTGGACCAGGAGCCGGAGTTCATGGTGGGAATATTATGGCTCAAGGAACTGCAGAAGAAATAAAAAAAGTTCCAGAATCAATAACGGGTCAATATTTAAGTGGAAGAAGAAAAATAGAAGTTCCAAAGACAAGAAGAAAAGCTCTAAAATCTAAATGTATAGAAGTAAAAGGAGCAGTAGAGCATAATTTAAAAAATATAGATGTTAAATTTCCTCTAGGAGTATTTACATGTGTAACAGGAGTTTCAGGATCTGGAAAATCAACTTTAGTAAATGAAATTTTATACAAATCATTAGCACAAAAATTAAATGGTGCAAATGAAAAGCCAGGAAAATGCAAACAAGTAAAAGGAATTGAAAATATTGATAAAATAATAAATATAGACCAATCACCAATTGGAAGGACTCCAAGAAGTAACCCCGCAACATATACAGGTGTATTTGATGAAATACGTAACATATTTGCAGAAACAAATGAAGCAAAATTAAGGGGATATGGAAAAGGAAGATTTAGTTTTAACGTTCCAGGTGGTAGATGTGAAAGCTGCCAAGGAGATGGAGTACATAAAATTGAAATGCATTTTTTACCAGACGTATATGTACCATGTGAGGTATGTAAAGGAAAAAGATATAACCATGAAACATTAGAAATAAAATTTAAAGGAAAAACAATTTCAGATGTATTGGATATGACAGTTGAAGAAGCTTTAGAATTTTTTGATAAAGTTCCAAAAATAAAAAATAAGATGCAAACATTAAATGATGTAGGATTAGGATATATAAAACTTGGACAAAGCTCAACTACTTTATCAGGAGGAGAAGCTCAAAGGGTAAAACTGGCAACAGAATTATCAAAAAGAGCAACAGGCAAAACTCTTTATATATTAGATGAGCCAACAACAGGACTTCATATTGCAGATGTACATAAATTAGTAGATATAATCCAAAGATTAGTAGATACTGGAAATACTGCAATTGTAATTGAACACAATTTAGATTTAATAAAAACATGTGATCATATTATAGATTTAGGACCAGAAGGTGGAGAAAGAGGAGGAGAAATTGTAGCAGTTGGAACTCCTGAGCAAGTTTGTAAAAACGAAAAAAGCTATACTGGTATGTTTTTAAAGAAATACTTAAAATAATATAGGGTTACATAATACTTTACATTGCTTGGAAAAAAGCGTATAATGTAAAAAGATTATGTGCGTTAAAGCCTAAAATGCTATTTCTTAGGTTGTAATTACATAATATTTCTAATATTCACACATTTTTAGGAGGAAAAATTATGGCAAAAAAGAAACTTAAGGATCGGAATCCAATTACTAGATGGAAAATAATTTCAAAAAACAAAGATCTATTTAATCCAAACAACAAAGTAGTTATTTGTGGTTTGATAGATGAAGAATTAGAATACAACCATCGTGAAAAAGGACAAAGAACAACCTATTATAGAACAGTTGTAAAAACTGTTGAAGAAAATGGGAGGATAAATAAAATTCCGATATATCTTTCCAATGAGATGCATCCAGGAGAAAAAGTAAAAGACAAGTGGATAGAAATTGCAGGAATAATTCGTACTTATAGAGGAAATGCTGATGATGGACATAGATATTTAAATATGGGAGTGTATGCAACTGAAGTTCATATTTATGACGATATGGAAAAATCCAAAGAAAAATCATACATAAATAGTGTGTATTTAAAAGGAGTCTTAAATATAGATGCATATTCAAAATATGGAACTAAAACAGATATGCAAATTATAGTGACAGACCCTAAAAGGAAAGATACATATTGTATTCCATGCATTGTGCTTGGGGTAAATGTGAAAAGAGCTGAGAGGCTCAAGACAAAAGATAAAATAAGTTTCTTTGGAAAGTTTCAGAGCAAAACTATTCCAGAAAACGAAAAGCATCCAGAAGGAACGGCGTATGAAGTTGTAATGTTTAAATATCGTGAATATTAGAAAATAATAAAATGCCTATGAGTTTGAAATAAAAGCTTATAGGCATTTTTTATATAAAACATAAGCAAAATGTATTAAGATACAAAAAGTAAACATAATATAATTGACTTGTATTAAAAAAAATGGTATAATAAAAAACGTAAAAAATGAGATTTTAAACCAAAAATAAAAAAAGAGATAATTAAATATTAATAGACCTTCAAAAACGAAATTTTTAAGGTCCTATATTTCTATGTTTAAGATTTTAAATAAAATTAAGAAAGGAAGATAGTATGATAGAAAAGAAAGACGAAAATCTTGAAGAAAACAAGATAAAAAGTGCCAAAAGAAAAAGCACAAAAAGAAATTACAAAAAAGAAAACAAAATACCAGAAGAAAAGTCAAATAAGAAAAATACAAAAAAAATAGTAAATAAAAAGAAAGAAGAAAAAGCGTTAGTTGTTAGAAAAGAATCAGCTTTAAAAGAAATGCCAAGAGAGAAAGCATTAAAAAAAGTAACAGAAAAAGTAGGATTTAAAAAATCAAGATTAAAAATAATACCATTAGGTGGTCTACATGAAGTTGGAAAAAACATAACAGTATTTCAATATGATAATGAAATGATAGTTGTAGATTGTGGGCTATCATTCCCAGAAGACGATATGCTTGGAGTAGATTTAGTTATACCAGATATAACATATATAATAAAAAATCAAGAGAAATTAAAAGGAATGGTAATAACACATGGTCATGAGGATCATATAGGAGGAGTACCATATTTCTTAAAACAAGTAAATACACCAATATATGGAACAAAACTTACACTTGGATTAATAAAAAATAAATTAGAAGAACATAGATTAGTAGAATCTACAAAATTAAATGAAGTAAATCCAGGAGAAACAATAAAGCTTGGAAGACATTTTAAAGTAGAATTTATACAAAGTTCACATAGTATACCAGATTCAGTAATGCTTGCAATCCATACACCAGTTGGAACAATAATTCACACAGGAGATTTCAAAGTAGATTATACACCAATGGACGGAAAAATAATGGATTTTGGACGTTTAGCAGAATTAGGAAATAAAGGTGTATTAGCATTAATGTCAGATTCAACAAACGCAGAAAGAAAAGGATTTACAATGTCTGAAAGTACAGTTGGAGAAGTGTTTGAAAAATTATTTACAAATTGTACAAAAAGAATAGTTGTAGCAACATTTGCATCAAATGTCCACAGAGTTCAACAAATTGTGAATTCAGCTGTAA
>CAJKVH010000010.1 GCA_905203305.1 uncultured Eubacteriales bacterium | reverse complement strand
AAAATTTGTGTAAAAGTCATTTTTTTGCTCCTTTTTATACAATTTTATCTCCAAATTTTGCTCCTGCTAATAAGTGATAATGTAAATGCATAACTTCTTGTCCTGAATCTTTACCGCAATTTACAATTACTCTATATCCATTTTCCTTAAATCCTTGTTCTTCTGCTATTTTATTCATTGCTTTATGAATTGCCCAAATATATTTCTCATCTTCTTCTGTTAAATCTGTTAGGCAATCTATATGTTTTTTAGGAATAACTAAAATGTGTATTGGTGCTGCTGGATTTATGTCTTTAAATCCATAAACTAATTCATCTTCATATACTTTTGTTGAAGGAATTTCTCCTTTTATTATTTTACAAAATAAACAATCATCTTTCATTTTTACAACCCTTCCTTTCTTTAAAGGCACAAAATTTGATTAAAAATATTGCATTCTACAATTTTTTTCAAATTTATCTTTCCTTTTAACAGAAGACGGATCACTTAAAATCCGTCTTACTTAAAATTAATCTAATATTGCTTTTATTCTTCTTACACCTGAAGAACTTGCTTCTTCTTTTTTAATTTTAAAATGTCCTAATTCTTTTGTGTTAGATACATGAGGTCCTCCACATAGTTCTATTGATACATCTCCTATTTTATATACAGTTACTATATCTCCATATTTATCGGCAAACATGGCTTCTGCACCCATTGCTATGGCTTCATCTTTTTTCATTTCTAATCTTTCTACTGGAATTGCATCTTGAATCCATTTATTAACTAATTCTTCAACTTCTGCTTTTTCTTCTGGTGTCATTTTGCTTGGATGAGAAAAATCAAATCTCATTCTTTCTTCTGTTATGTTACTTCCTCTTTGATGTACATGTGATCCAAGAACCTGTTTTAAAGCTGCATTTAAAAGGTGTGTAGCTGTATGATATTTTGTTTCTTTTTCCCCTGTTGATGCTAATCCGCCTTTGAATTTTTGTGTTGCCCCTGCTCTTGATTTTTCTTGATGTTCTTTAAATAGTTTATCAAATTCTTCCATTGATATTTTCATATCATTTTCTTGAGCTAATTCTTTTGTTACTTCTGGTGGAAAACCGTATGTATCATATAGTCTAAATACCATTTTTCCATCTATCATGTCTTTTCCTTGTTCTTTTAATTTGGCAACTTCCTTGTTAAATTCTTTTTCTCCATTTGCTAATGTTTTTATGAATTTATTTTTTTCTTCTATTATTACTGATTTTATTGTTTCTCTATTTTTTTCTAAATCAGGATACATTTCTTTTAGATTATCTATATTTAAATCTATTAATGATCCTAATTCATCTAAGTTTATTTGTAATTTGTTTATATGTCTTATCATTCTTCTTATTAAACGACGAAGTACATATCCTCTATCTAAGTTTGATGGTCTTCCGCCATCTGATATTATCATCATACTTGAACGTAAATGTTCTGCAACTATTCTTCTACTTTCAATTAAATCTACTTTTTCTAGTTCTACTAGTTTGTCCATTACAGGTTTAAATATTTCTGTATCAAATGGTGTTTCTTTTCCTTGTAATAACATTGTCATTCTTTCTAATCCTAAACCTGTATCCACATTTCTTTGTTCTAATTTTGAATATCCTTTTTCATCTTTAAAATATTCCATAAATACATTGTTCCATATTTCAACATATTTACCACAATCACATGATGGTTGACAATTAGGTGAACATGCTGGTTTTCCTGTATCATAAAACATTTCTGTATCAGGTCCACATGGTCCTGTTTCTCCTGCTATCCACCAGTTATCATCTTTTCCATAGTAATAGATATGTCCATCTAATATTCCTGCTTTTTTCCAACATGATGCTGCCACTTCATCTCTTGGGCAATCTTCATCTCCTTTAAATACTGTTACTGATAATTTTTCTACTGGAATTCCTAATTCTTTTGTTAAAAATTCGAAACTCATTTTTATTGATTCTTCTTTAAAATAGTCTCCAAGTGACCAGTTTCCTAGCATTTCGAAGTATGTTAAATGACGATTATCTCCTACTTCATCAATATCATTTGTTCTTACACATTTTTGAAAATCTGTAAGTCTTGTTCCTTCTGGATGAGGCTGTCCTAGTAAATATGGCACTAGTGGTTGCATTCCTGCTGTTGTAAATAATACTGATGGATCATTTTCTGGTATTAAAGATGCTGATGGTATTACTTGGTGTCCATGTGCTTTAAAAAAGTTTAAATATTTATTTCTAATTTCTATTGCTTTCATTTATATTCCTTCCTTCTCTTTTATAAAATCTTTTTTATTATACATTAAAATCCCTAAAATATCAAGGTTTTAAATAAAACTCAGGTAGGTTATTTACCTACCCGAGAAACAATTTTTTGATTTTTGGCTATTCAGCTTCAACTTCAACCAAAGACGGACTTTCAGTACAGTACACAATTGTACCGTTTTCCGCAAGTAAACTATGCGGATTCAATCCATTCTTAGCTACTGCCGAGTCGTTTATCGTTTCCGATAAAAATCTCGGAGTTGAAATTTCATTTGTGCATGTTACATCACTGTAGAACTGCACATCTGAGTCATCCTCTACCCGGTAGAGCTTTCCATTTGTTTCAAAAACCGAAAATACATATTCACTATACGCATTTTTAATTTTCTCAGAAGTTGCTGTTTTAGCCTCTTCTTCTTTTTCCTGCTCTTCCAGTCCGAGATTCGCTGCATCTGCAAACTCTTTAATAAAGTCCGAGATATCACCGATCTCTTTTTCAAGATCTTGTATGTCTTTCTTTACATCTGCAACATCTTGACTGCTGTTTACAGCTGGTTCTTCGGCTACTTTACTTTTTCTTTCGCATCCGCTTAAACCTCCAATCAGTGACAATACAATTACCATAGCTGTTAATGCTTTTCTTTTCATTTTTTTGTCCTCCATGTATATTCATTGTTTTTTTGTACTGCATTATGTTAATTATATCACAAATTAAAAATCTTGTCTATTTTTCCTTTATATGTATAAATTTTCATCTTATGTAAATAATATTTCCAAAGGAGAACTTTTATGGATTTTAAAAATATATTTAAATATGAACCTCCAAAAAAATATAATTTCACACTTACTAAACCTATTCAAGATGCTAATTCAGGTTCTACTTTTTTAGATATTCAAAAAAATATTGATTTTAATCTTAAATATATTGAAAAACAGTATAATACTGACATAAATAGTGACATTATAGTAAGAAATTTTTCTCTTACTGCAAAAAATAAAACCTATAAAGCTTTTATTTTATATATTGATGGAATGGTTGATTCTGATTTAATAAATCGATTTATTCTCGATCCATTAATGCTAAGAAATCAGAATAATACTTATGTAGGTAGTCTACTCCAAGAGGATTCTTCAAATAAAATATCAGTTCAAAAAATAAAAAAGTTTAATCTTGAAAATTATATATATGCTAACTTAATGCCACAAAATAGTTTAGAAAAAATCAGCAAATTTGATGATGTTTTTTCTGGAACTAATTCTGGTAATTGTATTTTATTTGTTGATACAATTAGTATTGCTTTTGACATTGATGTTAAAGGATTTAAGCAAAGAAGTGTTGAAGCGCCAAATAATGAGGTTATTATAAAGGGTCCTCAAGAAGCTTTTGTTGAAAATATTAGAACAAATACATCTCTTTTAAGAAGAATTATAAATAACGAAAATTTAATTATTGAAAGCCTAACTATTGGAGATATTTCAAATACTAAAGTTTCTGTATGTTATATGAATAATATTGCCAATCCTAAACTTGTAGATGAAGTTAAATATAGGCTAAATAATATTGAACTTGATAGTATTTTTTCTTCTGGTCAACTTGAACAATTAATTGAAGATAATGATTTTATTGGTATTCCTAGCCTCATTTCAACTGAAAGGCCAGATAAATGTGCAAGATTTTTAATGCAAGGAAGAGTTGTTATTCTACTTAATGGTACACCCTATGCTACTGTTGCACCAGCTGTTGTAATCGATTTTTTATCTTCTCCTGAGGATACCAATCTAAAACCTTTTTTTGCAAATTTTCTTAAAACACTAAGGATTTTAGCATATTTTATAACTCTTCTTTCTCCTGCACTTTTTATAGCTGTTACTAGCTTTCATCAGGAATTACTTCCAACAGAACTCTTATTTTCAATACTTGCTAGCAGAGAAAATGTTCCATTTCCTATTATTTTTGAATTACTTTTGATGGAAATTTCTTTTGAACTTATAAGAGAATCTAGCTTAAGAGTTCCAGGACCTGTTGGATCGACTTTAGGAATTGTTGGTGCCTTAATATTGGGAGATGCTGCAGTTTCTGCACATATTGTTAGTCCAATTTTAATTATAATTGTTGCAATTACTGGACTTAGCTCTTTTGCTATCCCCGATTTTTCATTTTCATTTCATTTGAGAGTTTATAGATTTATATTTATATTTCTAGGGTATATTGCTGGATTTTTGGGAATTGGTCTTGGACTTTTTGTTTATATTTCTATGCTTTGTAGTATAAAATCTTTTGGAGTTAATTTTATGTCACCATTTACATCTTTTTTTGTTACTGGTGCAAATAGCTATTTTATACATTCTGCATGGAAACATGAAAAAAGAGCTAGCTATATTTATCCAAAAAAGCTCATTTTTGCACCTAAAATTAGTAAGAAATGGAAAAATAATTAATTTTAAAGGAGGCACATTATGGAAAAATTAGAAAATATTGATGTAATTTCATTTATAACATTAATTTCAATTAATAATATGATTTTATTTACAACACAAGCTCTAATTAGAACTTCTTCTTCTGCAAGTCTTATTACTGCTTGTATATTATCTATTTTAGCTATTATAATATCATTAATTTTATGCTTTCTTGCTAAAAATTTTCAAGGTAGAAATTTTTTACATGTTTCTGAATTTTTGGGTGGCAAATTTTTCAAATTCATAATTGGAATTTTATTTGTTGCTTATTTTACTTTTAGAGCTTCTTTATCTTTAAAGAAAATTTCTGATTGCTTGCAAATAATTTATTACCCTATGACTAATGTTCTTTTTATTGCTTTACTTTTCTGCATTGCAACTGGAATTTCTCTTTTTATTGATAATAATAGTATTTTTAAGACTGCTTCTTTTATTTTGCCTATACTTTTTGCAACTTCTATTCTTATTTTTATTGGGAATAGTAAAAATTTTAATTATGAAAATATTTTTCCTGTTTTGGGTAATGGTATTAAGACCACTTTTATAGATGGCTTAAGTAATATATATGTTTTTCAAGGATTAGCTTATGTTATTTTTTTACCTGATAAGTTAAAGAAACCTAAAGATTTAGTGAAAACTACAATTATATCTATTGTAATATCCTCTATATTTTTGATTTTTAGTTGTGGTAATATTCTATTTTTATTTAATGAAAATTTTACTAACTCTGAATTTCTTCCATTATATGTTTCGGTACGATGTATTGAGTTTGGTACTTTCTTTCAAAGACTAGATTCTATGTTCTTACTATTGTGCATTTTGGGGTTTGCTCCAATATTTTGTTTAAATGCCTATATTGTTGTTGATATAATTAAAAATATTACTAATATTTCAAATGATAAACCTCTTGTTTTTCCTTATCTACTTACGATATTTAGCTTGACAATGTGCTATAAATTAAATTCTACCATACTATTTTTAGAAAATTCTCTTTCTAAAATTTTATTTTTAGTTTTTGGTATAATAATTCCTTTCTTAATTTTAAGTTTGGCAAATATTAAAAGAAAAATTATTGGAGGAATGAAATGAAATCTTTTATAAAATGGATAATTGCTTTATCATCAATTCTAATTTTTGCATATGCTTTTTCATCATCATACAATTCTAATAATATAGATCATTTAGATTATGTAATAGCTATTGGAATTGATGCATCTCCTGGCTCTGACAATCTTCAAGTTTCGTTTGAATTTACTGATTTAAGTACTTTTTCTGAAAATAGCTCATCTAATTCTAGTAAACCTATTATAAATACTGTTAATGCTCCTTCAATTTCTGAGTGTATTAATTTAATGAATGCATATGCTGGGAAACAAATGAATTTTGCTCATTGTAAGGTGGTTGCATTTTCCGAAGAAATTGCTAAAAAAGGTATATTACAAGAAGTCAACTTTCTTATGAATGATCCACAAATTAGACCAACAACAAATATTATTATCACTACTGATAGTGCAAAAAATTATATTTTGAATTCAACATCTTCCTTAGAAGGAATTTTAACTAAATATTATGATATTTTCCCAACTTCCGCCGAATATACAGGATATACTTCTAATATAAAACTTAATAGATTCTATCAAAGCCTAAAAAATAATGATCAAGGCTCTGTGGCAATTTTAGGTACTCAAAGCAAATCTACAAGTAATAATGAAAATTCTTCAAATGAAAATTCTTCTGAAGAATCTTCTGATAGTAATAATGTTTATAAAAAAGATGTTAATTTAGATACTTTAATTCCTGGTGAATCTATTGTAAGTGGTGATAGAGGTACTGAGAATATAGGACTAGCTGTTTTTAAAGGTGATACTTATATAGGTAAACTTTCTGCTATAGAAACCCTTTGCTATACTTTGATAGAAGAAGAAGTTGATAATTTTTATGTATCTATTGATAATCCTTTTGAGTCAAATAAAAAAATTGATTTATCTGTAAGTAGCTTAGAACCTGCCTGTATAAAAATAGATTTAAATAATTCTGTCCCTATTATAACTTTAAAATTGAATTTAAATGCAAAGGCTTTAAATGGACAAGAAAATCTAGATTTTTCTGATAAAGAAGTATTGAAAAAAATTAATGAATCTTTTCAAAATTATCTTACTTCTAAAATGAAAGATTTTTTATATAAAACATCACGAGAATATAAATGCGATCTTAATGGCTTTTATAGATTGGTTAAACAAAAGTTTTTGACTCTTCCTGAATATAAAGCTTTTAATTGGGAAAAACAATATCAGTCTGCTGATTTTAACATAGAAATAGAATCTGATGTTATATCTAGCTTTTTGGTTCAAAATTCATAAATTAAGAGGTTTTTAACTATGAATACATTTTTTATAAGACTATTTTTTAGTATAATTTGTTTAATTATTTTTATTTATATTTTGTCTTTTTCTATATATGAAATTAAAAACAAAAATATATTTGGAGGTATATTCACAGTCGTTTTTACTATTTTTAGCATAGTTTTTAGCAATATTATTTTTTGGGTAAATTAACAAAATAACAGTATAGATTGGCTATACTGTTATTTTATTATAAATTACTTTGTCATTTACTACTACAAATAAATGGTAGTCTCCGCTATCTATTGTACCATTTAAAAATGCAAATCTGCTTTCATTTCCATTTGAATTTTCCATAAAAGTCCAGCTTGTTACTGTATCTACTGATGCATTTGTTCCCCATCCATATTTTAATGTCTTTATATTTGCTTCTGGGTTACTTAATGTAAATTCAACTTTTAATCCATTATCTAGTTTAGTTGTGTTTATTATTGTAACTCCCATATTAGTTAACTTTGATAATTGTTCATAATCTTCTTTTAAAGTATTTTCCTCTAAATTATTTTGTTCATAATTTGATTTTATTTGTCTATATTCTCTATCTACTGCTGTTTGCTTACTTTGCATATATATTTGAACACATGCGATTGAGGCAATAAAAAACATGCATGACACTAATACAAATAATGTTATTGATCCTTTTTCACTTCTTAAATTCATATTTTATCTCCTCTTTTTCTCATTTGTGGACAAGATTTTAATTGATGTCCTAAAATTATTGTAAAAAAATAGCAAGCTTTAAACTTGCCATTTTATTTATACTTTTATTCTTTTTTTACTTACTACTTGTGCTGGTGGTATTAATGGACAATATGTATTATCATCATTTAAGACTTGTACTTCAACAGTTCTAGTTAGTATATCAGTATAACTATATGTTGCGTTTCTTGCTCCTTCGTCATACTTTACTGTAAATATATTTGAATATACTTTATCTATAGTTGCTTCCTTTTCAAAAGATTTATTTCTTCCTAATGAACCTTTTACTATTATCTTTTGTCCAATCTTGTCAAATATATTTGACTTTAAGTTTGAAATATCTGTCGAGCAAATCATTTATATCACCTTCTAATATATTTATTGTCTGAATTATAGCATTTTGCACTAAAAATGTCAAAGCGTCTTTTTTCTAGTATTTTGTCTACATTCCGTTCATTTCAGGCGTTTTAGCATTTTCAATTCTATTTATTACATTTATATTACATTTTGATTACAACTTTTTAAAAATAGAGAACTTTATTCTCTAAAGTTCCCTATTTTTATGCCTTTTTCCGGTTTGCTCCTGTTCCTCCTATTCCTCTTTTTCCATCTCTTAATTTACTTTCTATATCATCAATTCTTATATATTTAGAATTATCTGCTAATGCAACTTCTTTTGCAACTATTAATGGATCCAATATGTCTATTAAAATTCTTGCAGGTGATGATGCAAAATTCGCCCCAGCCTGCATTAGAGCTTCAAAATAACTTTGGCATGCTCCTGCAAATATTACTAAATCTGAATTTGTATCTTGTTCATACCTTCTAGCCTCTCTTACTGTTGAAATAAAATATCTAGAATTTCTGTAATTATATATATCATAATATCCATATCCTTTTTTTAACATACCATCATGTCCTGTGATTACCAAAATATCTGGATTGTATATTTTTAATAAATTATATACAACTACCGGTTGCCTTCTTTCTGGAATGTTTTTTACAACTGCATCTATTCCCATTTTTCGATAGTATCTATATGATTTTTCACTATATCTTTTGTCCCCATCTAAGTGCAAGATTCTACCATTTATAACATTTTGATTGTTACTTCTATCTTCTTGCTTTTTTATTTCTAAATCTTTTAAAAATTCCTTTATTTTAACATCTTCTTTATTTATTATCTCCAAATCAAAAATATCACTATCTGCAATTATTCTTTCGAATAAACCTTCTAAAATAACATTACTTTTGTTTTTTATATCCTTTACAATAAATATAATGTCTTTATTGTACGAAATTCTTCCTACAATATCACCTTTTTTTATCTTCTTCATTTAGTATCACCTCTTACATAGGCTATTAACATTATATGTCGAATATTGTAAATTGCTACTATTGAACTTTTATTCTCCTTGTGCTATAATTAGGAGCCAATTACAGATATATGGAGGAAAAACAAATGCCATCACATAATTTAAAATTAGACTTTACAAATGATAAAAATTTAAATTTATCGTTTTTTAAATGGCTATTCGAAACAGATAATATAGAGCTTTTTTGTATAGAAGATCCTGTTCCACTTAGTAAAAAAACTTTAATTTATTATACAAAAGAATTAAAAGATTTTTTTGATACAATCCCTATGCAAAGATTAAAAAGAATTTTACAACTTGGAAAATTTATAGATAATAATTCAAGTGCTTTACATACAAGATATGAACATTCTTTAGGAGTGTATAATTTAAAGAAAAATATTATAATGATGCAATATTTTAATGATCCAGAATTCAAAAAATTTGTTGAAGAAAACAACTTAAAATTGCATCTACTTGCAGAACTTATAAAATCTGCAGGTCATGATATAGGTCATCTTCCACTTTCTCATGTACTAGAGCTTTCTGTTATAAAACGCCCTGGTTTTCATGAAAAAATTGGTAGAAGAATTTTACTGGAAAATGAACAAATTTTAACTTGCCTAAATAGCATTTCACCAAAACTATATAATGCTTTAAAAGATACTCTTGATAATGATATATTTGGTTTCAAGCTTTTAGATGAAGGTAATTATGATGTTGATAGATTTGATTATTTATATAGAGATTTAGCTTTTAATGGCGAACCAAAATCTGATGAATTTGAACCTTTTAAACTAGTTAAAGTTAAAGCAAAATATTCTAAACCAATTTTAGATAAATCCGGCCGAGCACTAACTAGTGACTCAAAAATCCAAAACTATAAATTTATTCCTGTATTTGATATAAAGTCTTTACCTTCAATTGAAAAATTTCTCAACTTAAGAATTAAAGCTTATAAAGATTCATATTTTAATCCAATCACAGAAATAAGAGATAAATCTTTAGCAACTGTATTAAATAGAGCTTTAAAAGATAAAGAACAGCATGGATTAGATTTACAATTATTTTTAGAATACTTAAAATCTATAAAATCCGCACAAGATGTTGACTTAAAGGAATGGTTAAGTTGGAACGATTTAAATTTTTATAATGAGCTTTTAAATATAGCAGAATTTACAACTAATGAAACTTTACAAAAAGCTGCCATTTTCGCAGTTCCTGGTCTTGAGCAATTATTTGATTTATCTGCAAAAATGCTTAATTTAAAAGATCGTCCAAATGATTTTTCAGATTTTGACAGAAGCTTCTTAAAAAGATTACATAGATATGTTAATGAAAAAAATGAATTCACTAAAAATTTATCTGATGTTAACTATTGGAACAAATGTATAAAATTCACATCTGATCCTAAAAAGATAGAAAAATTACTTTATATGCCTGATTTACCAATTGAATATTATTCACATAAACTTACAGCATACAACCCAAATGATCCTATTTTTGTTATGACAGATAGTGGAGAAATTTATGAATATGAACATATTCCTAATAGAGAGCCTAATGTAAGTGACAAACCTATTCAAATTAGCGTTGCATTCTGTTTTACTCCATTTTTGGAAGAACTTCAAAAGCAATCTATTTCAAGCTTAGATACTACCTTAAATGGAGTAAATCAATTTACTTTTGGTACACCTTATTTAAATAGACCATCTCCATCTAGAATGTACATAGAAAATGCTTATTTAGATAACGAAGAGAGATAGGAAAAATCTATCTCTCTTCTCTTTTTAATTTTTCATAACATTTTCTACATACTGGTATATATTCTCCATCTCCAATTACAATGTCTTGATCTTTTTTGCCTTTAAAATATGAAAATACAGCATTATCGTTTTTACATATTTCACATATTGATGTCATCATTTTTATATTGTCTGCTATACACATTAAATCTCCCATTTTTCCAAATGGCTTTTTATCTGATGTTAAATTTAAACCTGCTATGTAAAACTTTTTTCCTTCATTTGCCATTTGCTCTATTGTTTTTACATTTCCTTGTAAAAATTGGAATTCATCTATAAAAAATACGTCTGCATTATAGTTTTCTAATTCTGAAATATCTTCAATGTTTTGCGCCATGAGCTTTTTGCCATCCCTTGTTGCAACATAGCTTTTGCCTGCTCTACTATCAATTCTTGGTTTAAAAATCATTGCATTTTTTCCTGCTATTAATTGCCTATTAAATTCTGTTAATATTTGCATACTTTTTCCGCATTTCATTGGTCCAGAATAAACATTTATATCTCCCATTTTTGCTCCCCTTGTTTTGTAAGTATTAGTTCATTTGCTATTTTATCACAAAGTATAAAAAAATAACAGTATATTTATAAGAAAATTTAAAGTTCTATATTAATTTATTAAGAATATAATTAAACAAAAGTATTTCTAGACGGGGGCTTTAAATGAAAAAATTATCAATAGAAGAACGTGCCACTTTACTTGCACACTATATAATTGAAACAAAAGATACTGTAAGAAGTACTGCAAAAAAGTTTGGTGTTTCTAAAAGTACAGTCCATAAAGATGTATCTGATAGATTACTAAAAATAAATCCTATTCTTGCCAAAGAAGTTAGAGAAATCTTAGATGAAAATAAAGCTGAAAGACATTTAAGAGGTGGAATGGCAACGAAATTAAAATATTTAAAGGAAAAACAAAATTAGGGGTATAGGATTTTTACTATACCTTATTTTAAATTGCTTATTATTTCTTTATAACTTGTAACCAACATTGCCCCTTGTTTTATTAAATCATTTGTTCCTTCTGAATTAATAGAATTTATATTTCCGCGGAATTACAAAAACATCTCTTCCTTGCTCTAATGCAAAGTCTACAGTTATTAAAGTTCCACTTTTTTTCTTGGCTTCTACAACTAATATTCCATCTGATATTCCACTTATAATTCTATTTCTTGCTGGAAAATTTATTTTTTCTGGTGCTGTTTTAATTGGGTATTCTGTAATAATTGCTCCTCCTTTTTCTATTATTTTTTCTTCTAAATAATAATTTTCTTTTGGATATGTTATATCTATTCCATTTCCTAAAACTGCAATCGTTTTCCCATTTGCAATTACTGCTCCTAAATGAGCAAAACTATCTATTCCCCTTGCTAAGCCACTTATTATATTTATATTTTCTTTTGCAAGATCATAGCTAAATTTTTTTGATATTATTTTTCCATATTCTGTGCAATTTCTACATCCTATTATTCCTATACTTTTATTTTTTAAAATACTCTTATTTCCTTTAATATATATACATATTGGCGGATTATATATATTGATTAATTTTAAAGGATAGGCTTCATCTTCTAGCGCAATTATGTCGATATTATTTTTTTCCATATATCTTAAATGTTCTTTTGCTAGACTCCTTTTAGATGGATCTAAAATATTTTTTATTATTTTTTCATCTATTAACGGAATATTTTTTAATTCGTTTCTTGATGCTTTAAATATGTTTTTTCTTGTTTTAAGCTTGCTTATAAGATTTATATATCTTTTTATCCCGATCCCTTCAATTAATGTTATCCATATTTTGTAATATTTTTCTTCTATTTTTATCATCTCCTTTTTTTAACAAAAAAAGCAAAGGAAATAAATTTCAATTTATTTCCTTTGCCCCTTAAGCTTTTTTATATTAACATCTTTTTTCCTATTTTTCAATAGTTTTACTATATTTTATTGATAAAAATAATCTACTATTCCGTTATAAATTCCCCATGCTAATTTGTTTTGATATTCATCTTGTAATAAGTTTTTTTCTTCTTCTGGATTTGATAAAAATCCACATTCTACTATTGTTGTTGGAATCTCTACATGCTTTATTATGTATATTTTGTCAATTGTTTTTGCTACTCTATTGTTTTCTTTTTGTATTGTTTTATTTAAATTCTCTTGAATTGCTTTTGCAAGTCTTGCTCCTTCTTCACTTCCTTCTTTGTAAAATGTCTGCCACCCATCATACTGTGGCTGTGGTATTTTATTTAAATGTATTGATACAAATATGTCTGCTGAACTTTCATTTCCTATTTTTACTCTGTTTTTTATATCTGATATTTTCTTTTGTTTTAATGTTTTACTATCAATATCATAAATTGCATTTTCATCTGATCTTGTAAGTATTACTGTACATCCGCTTTGTTCTAATAAGTTTTGTACTTTTAACGCTATTTTTAAATTTGTTTCTGCTTCTGTCGTTCCACTTGAACTTTGTGCACCTTCATCTGGTACTCCATGCCCTGCATCTAATACAATCGTTTTTCCTGATGCTGGCAGACTTACAGTTTGTATATATTGATTTTCTTTTTCTCCTGTTCCTAATAAAAATAAAAAGATTGATAAAAATACTACTGATAGAATTAATGTTATTCTTTTTTTGCTTAGTATAATCATAATAACCTCACTTATATAATTTTATTAAATTATATGTTAGAAGTTTTTTTTTATTACAAAAGGAAAAGAGAAATGATTTTCATTAATCACTCCTCTTCCCTATGAGCCAGTCATCACCTATCGACGACGTGCACGGCAACGTGCATGGCGTCTAAGAGATTTTTTGATCTTATTCTTAAGATCCTCAATATCCCATTTGATAAGGGTAATAAGAACAAATGCAGAAAAGATCATTGCAAAGCCAATTACGACCGTTGCGATTTTCATCTCTGTGTTATGAGTGTAACACATACGGACTATTGGATCCGTATTTTTTTTGATCTCCACCCGAACTGACTCGTATTCTTCATGGATTTTATCTGTCCACTTATAATTATAAGCACACTCCTCCATGTATTCCATGGAATCTCTAAGTCCCATGAATTTCAGGACACTTGTCATATACTGTGCCCCCTGAATCAGAATAGTCAATGTAATAACAAATGTGACCATCTGAACTGCTACTCTCAAAACTGTGTTTTTCTTTTTCATCTTTATTCCTCCTATTGTGTTGCTTATTAGCGTTTACTCCTTACATTATACCATAATCTTTAATTTTGTTCAACTTTCTCAGTTTTTCTTGCAAATAGGCTATAATCAATATTTACAGAAATTGCTTCTTTTTCTATTTTTATTATAAAATTAATAAAAAAGCCTTTATATAAGCCATTGCTTACATAAAAGCTTTTTAAAAAAAATTTATTAAAAAGATTATTTTTTATTTACAACATCTTTTAATGCTTTACCAGCTTTGAATACTGGAGCTTTTGATGCAGGTATTTTGATTTCTTCCTTAGTTTGTGGGTTTCTTCCTTTTCTTGCAGCTCTTTTTCTTACTTCAAAAGAACCGAATCCTACTAATTGGATTTTATCTCCTTTTTTTAATGCTTCTGTTACTACTTCAACAAATGCATTAACTGATGCTTCTGCTGCTTTTTTTGTTTCTCCTGTTTTTGCAGCTACTGCTGCTACTAATTCAGCTTTGTTCATTACAATTACCTCCTAAAAATATCTGTTTATGTAGTTACTTTTAATGCTATTTTGTTGCATTCTATAACCTACTTTATTTAATTTATTCGCCAATCTTCGATAAAATCCCTCTTTTATTTAGAAAATTTTTTTATTTTTATTTTTTCGGATGGATATATTCTTAAAATCATTATTAATAGCAAATAAATTAAATAACTTGTAATTAATGTTAATATTATTGCCAAACCTCCTATTTTTATACATCTTAGCAAGTTATATAAGGCTTTTGAAACTATAATCATAATTATAATTGCAATTAGTGGTTTTAAAAGCAAATTTTCAGCTTCTAGTTTTATTTTTATATTTTTGTATAGAACTAAAAATGATATTCCACATGCTACAATATTGCATAATATATTCCCAATTATTGCTCCATATATTCCTATTTTAGGGTTTCTAATTAGAACTATGTTGCATATAAATTTTATTATCATTCCTATCCCAAATGATATTGCAGGTACATTTACCTTACCTATTGCTTGTAAAATACCATTTATTGTTTGTGCAAGGATCATAAATATAATTGCAATACTGCTTACTTTTAAATACATTGCTCCATTTGCAGCATTTGGAAACAATAAATTCATTATTTCTTGCGGATATAAAAACATTGTAGCTTCAATTGGCAAAGCTATTAAAATACTTATTAATATATATTTTTTTGATTTTTTTCTAACTTCATCTATATTTTTCTTTGCCATTGATTTTGAAATACTAGGAACTAGTGTTGTTACAAATGCTACATTTAATGCAAATGGTAAACTACATAAACTATCAATTTTCCCACTTAATATTCCATATTTTACTTTTGCTTCTTCTTCTGTACAAAATTCTTTTAAAAATCTTACAATTGTAATTGAATCTATATTTTTATTAAATGATGATATTAAACTACTTATTGAAATTGGCATTGCAACATTTATTATTTTTTTTAGTGTTTTTCTTATTCTTGTTGGTTTATAATTTACTGTTTCGGCTATCTCTTGACCTATTTCTTTTCTTTTAGTCTTATAATATAAATATATATAAATAAAGCTTGAAATTGTAGCAATTGTTGTAGCCAAATTTGCAGATGCTGCCATTATTGTTTCATTTTTCTTTCCTAAAGTTACAACTAGTTCTACTAATCCAATTGTAAAAACTGTTTTAAAGATTTGTTCTAATGATTGAGATTTAGCAGTTATGGAAAAATTTTGTCTGCCATTAAAATATCCTCTTATTACTGATGTTATTGATACAAAAAATATTGATGGCGAAAGTGCAATTAAGGAATATTTTGCTTCCGGAATTTGAATCCAATTACTTGAAATAGTATCTGCTCCTATAAATAACAATATTGAGCCAAATATTCCTATCATTGAAAAAGTTATAAAAGCTATTTTAAATATTCTATGTGCACCTTTATTATCTCCTACAGCCAGCCTCTCTGATACAAGATATGAAATAGCATTTGGAACTCCTGTTGATGAAAAAGTAAGCAATAGTGCATAAATTTGAAAACCACTACTATAAATTGCATTTCCGCTATCTCCAAATCCATCTTTATTTGTTAAATATAGTTTATATATAAGTCCTGTTATTTTTATAAAAACTTGAGATATTAATAAAGATATTATTCCTCTAAAAATAGTTTCCTTCTTATTTTCCATAAAAATCGCTAAACCCCTTGACAAATTTACTTTTTTGTAATAAAATTATTCAGTATTATGAGAAAATATGAATTAAATGTAAGACTTCTCCCCGGTGGTTTTAAATTTAATTATCATATAAATATATATATTAATTAAAATAGGAGGGTACATTTTACCATGAATAATATGACATATAGTGTTAAAAAAAGTGAAATACAAAGAAAATGGTATATAATTGATGCAGCAAATAAACCATTAGGTAGAGTTGCAACAGAAGCAGCAAGATTACTTGCTGGAAAACATAAACCAATCTATACAAAAAATATAGATACAGGTGATCATGTTATAATCTTAAATTGTAAAGATGTAATATTAACAGGAAACAAATTAAACCAAAAAATCTACAGACATCACTCTGGATACATTGGTGGAATGAAAGAAGTTTCTGCTAAAGATATGTTAGAAAAAAATCCTGAAAAAGCTATGATGTTAGCAGTTAAAGGAATGTTACCACACAACTCTTTAGGAGCTCAAATGCTTAAAAAATTAAGAGTATATGGTGGAAGTGAACATGAAAATCAAGCACAAAAACCAGAAATATGGAATTTTTAATTTAAAGGGAGGAAACATAAATGTCTAAAGCTGATAAAAAATATTATTACGGTACTGGTAGAAGAAAAGACGCAGTAGCTAGAGTAAGACTTGTAGAAGGAACTGGAAAAATCACAGTTAATGGAAAAGATTTAGATGAATATTTTGGATTAGAAACTTTAAAAGTTATAGTTAAACAACCTTTAACAGTTACTAACACAACAGCTAAATATGATGTAATTTCTACTGTAAAAGGTGGAGGATACACAGGTCAAGCTGGAGCTGTACGTCATGGTATAGCTAGAGCTTTAAATGAAGCTGATAGTGAATATAGACCAATCTTAAAATCAAACGGATTCTTAACAAGAGATCCTCGTATGAAAGAAAGAAAGAAATATGGTCTTAAAAAAGCTAGAAAAGCTCCACAATTCTCAAAGAGATAATTATTACAAACTACTTCGGTGGTAAAAATAAAAACTACATTTTTGATAAATGTAGTTTTTTTGTTATACAATCAAAAAGCTCGGAAGTAAAATTCCGAGCTTTTTGCTGTAGATGACATTAATCGATGTCATCTATCGGTTTTAATCTAAGATCCTCTACAGGAACTAACTTGAACTTTACCTCCTTTTGTTCACTACCTATCATATCCATTTCCCAGTAGTCATCCCAGTTCTCCGGAACTGCAACATATTCTTTACCCTCTTGCTTGATTACAAGAAGTGTTGCATCACTTCCTTCGATACCGGTTATCCGATAGTCGTCATAGCTATCAATTGTCGCTATGAAACTATAGGACACATAAGGATGGCTTTTATTTGCATAAACTTCCACCTTATATACATTCTTGTTACCATCTTCGTCGGCTATAATATAGCCTCCATTAATGATATAAGAATTGTATATTCCCTCTCCTGGAAAATTTTGGTAAGCTTTAAGCTCACCTTTCTTGAAGAGGAATATCTTCTCATGAGTTGCTACATAATAATAATCACCAATCTCACTTGGCATTCCTAATTGCTTATATGCAAATGGAACTTCATTATTATATGTGAACACCTCTGAGCTGGTATTCCCTTTTTTGTCGATTTTCATCTTTATGTAAAATCCACTCTCTGTAGAATTTCCATAGATTGAAAATCCACTGTCTTTGTTTTTAAAGATAGAGAAATTACAAAGTTCCTCATCTTCAAGTTTGTTAAAGCTAGAATCTGTCACTTTAAGCGTCCAAGTATCTTCAGCTTTTTCCATTACCATATAAGTTTTTCCATACTTATAAAGTAACTTCTCATCCTTTTTACTTGCTCGTCTCATGTCATTTTTTACTACCAATGGCAGCTTAGAATCAAATGCATGAGTAAATGCCTGTTCTTTTTTGAAATACACCATATCGATTCTTGTGATCTTTTTCACAAAGTAATCATCCTGGTGTTTTCCTTTACAAGCATTAAATGCAAGCAATGTGATGATAGCCACAAGTATAAGTCCAGCTACCTTTAAGATTGTCCGTAATGTTTTCATCATAATATGTTATCCTCTCTTCTTAAAATTATTGTTCCAAATACATCCCTTAGATTAATTTTTCCTCCTTCAAAAAAATTTTGATTGGATGCATGTTTTTACATAACCTTATTATATCATATTTACCCTATTTTTTCAATTTTAGAATGCCCCTCCGTCCTCCGGCCTGAACCTCCGCCTCCAGAGAATCCTCCTCCGCCAGAGAAGCCTCCGCCTCCTCCGCTGCTAAATCCTCCTGAAGAGTAGCCTGATGATGTTGTTTTCATTGCTTTTTCATATTCTCTCATAAATGCTGCGTCCCTTCCAGCATTATTGTAGAACATGATATAATCTGAATTTATGTATTCTGACATGTATCTATCATTTACCATATTTAACAGATCATCATCTATGTATAATCCTTTTATTCTTTTACTTATTTTTCCTGCAATTCCAAAACTTACAGAGTATGCTAAATATTTTCCCCAAAGTGTTACTTGTTCAATGTCTCTGTCTTCCATCATGGTATATTCTTCTATTTTGTCTTTTAAAGCATTTATTTTGCTGTAATCTTCTATCATTTTTACGCTGTTTTTCAGCATTAAATTATCTGTTAACATTATTATAAGAGATACACAAAGTAAAACTTCATCTGCAATTATATACATGTTTTGTTTACTTGCTGTTAAGGCTGTAATAATTATTATTACTAAAAATATTGAAATTACTGTAACTGTTGTTGTTACTACTCTTTGTCCTGTTATTTTGTTTATTAAATTATTTACTTTTCTTCGAATTGTGATTATTACTGTTAATATTCCATAAACTACTAATAATACAATTGGACACATTGCTCCAATAAATATCATAGCCGTTATTAACCAGTCTTCTGCATTATATATTTCCATTCCTTCATATAATACATGTTTTATTGCTATATATACTGTTATAAAAAATAAAAATGTATTAAATACTCTTACAAATACAGGTACACCTTTTTGGTTTGCCCCTATTTCATTTAATTCTTTTTGTACTTCATCATTTAAATTTTTAAATCTTTCTTGTGCATCATTTTCTTCTGACATTCTTTTTAACCTTGATGCTAGGTCTAATTCTGCTTTGTTTTTGAATAACCAATCATATACCATTTTTTCTATTTTATCCATTTTTTCTTCTTTTTCTGGATTTTTCGATACAACATATGCATATGCTGATTTACTATTTGTACTTCTTACTTCTAATTTTATGTTTTTCTTATCTATAAGATTTAAAATTACTGCTATTATGTCTCTTGCTAAAACATCTCTGCTACCTTGCAAACAGCCAGCAATCATTGGATTATATTTTTTAAATAATTCATCTTCATTAATTTCAAGCCATTTAATTCTTTTATCTTTTTCATATTTTATAAGTAACGCTACCCAATAAAACATTAATACTAATGATAATATTATTATATTTCTTGTAAAAGCTCTTTTACTATCACTCATTTTTGATATTCTTTTTTCATCTTCTAGAATTTTGTCAAGTGCATTTATATTTGATTTTTTGTTTGAATATTTTATATTTGAAGTATCAAATACAACTCTTGCAGCTACATATTTTCCTGTTGCAATATTTTGTACTTCAAATGTTGCATGTGTATTATCTATTATCTTTGATGTTCCATTGTCTGGTCCATGCCCCCATATTTTTATATCTTGTTGATTATTCGGTATAAATACATCTATTTGTAGTTTTTTTATTGAACACTGCCAATCTCCACCTATAAAATTATAATAAAGTTCTCCTACATCATTATGCAATACACATACATTTTGTAATGTATATTTTACTTTAAATGTTTTGCTTGTATCTTTTGATGGTGAATATACTTTTAATTTACAAGTGTTATTTGATCTTTCTTCTGTATATACCCCATACGTTCCATTAGAAGCACTTTGAGCCTTTTTATAATTATATGTGCTGTTTTTGTTCATCTGTTACAGATACTTCTTCTATTTTAACTCCTTGTGCATTATACATCGAATCTGAAAGTTCTGATGCGATATCTTCTTTGTTTTCATACTTTGTTGGTATTGTTACATATATTCCATTATATTCTCCATTAAAATTATATTTTAATGTTTGTTCTATTTCTAGATCCCCATTTTTTTGTACAGTTGCTTGTATTTTCATGTCATCTATATAATAACTTTTTGCTTGTACCTTGGTTGCTTTTCCTGTTATTATAATTGCTACGAAAACTAGCATTATTATTATTTTATTTTTTAATTTCATTTTTCCCCTCTTTCAAAAAATTCTAAAGCACTTAAGACTTTAGAATTTTTTCTTTATCATATCTAGTTATTTATTATTTTTTGAATTTTTCAAAAAATCCCTTTTTCTTTTTGTTGGTACTTTTCTTTTCTATTTTTACGAATTCATTTCCCCAGTCGTCATCTTCTGTTTTTTTCTTTGATTTTGCTTTCTTATTTTCTGATTTTTTTACTTCTTCTTCCTCATCCTCATCTTCAAAATCGTCTTCATCGTCCCAATCGTCGTCTTCCCAGTCATCTTCGTCTTCTTCTAGATTTTCATCATCTTCTTCGTCATCAAAATCATCTTCATCTTCTGATTCTTCTTCATTATCTTCAAAGTCATCATCATCTCTATCAAAAATATAGTCTGCATCCTCTAGATTATCTTCGTCTTCGTCATCCCAATCGTCTTCATCATCTGCTGCTAGATCTTCATCGTCGTCAAAATCATCGTCGTCATCAAATCTATCATTTCCATCTTCATCATTTATGTCATTTCCCCAGATATCATAATATACGTCATCATCTTCTTCGTCTCCAAAATCATCATTAAAGTCGTCGTCATCCAATTTTTCCTCTTTATCATCTTTTTTGTCATCATTAAATCCAAGAAGCATATCGATTTCTTCGTCTCTTTCTTCTGATGTTGGCTCTTCTTTTGATATTCCTTTTATTTTTCTTTTTATTTTTTTAGGTTTTATTTCTTCTTTTTCTTCATCTTCAAAATCCCAATCATCATCTTCTTCATATTCGTCTATTGGGTCTTCTTTTGGCATATATTCTGATAGATCTCTTCCATATTCTTCCGTGACTGTTTTATAGAAAATATCATATATTTTCTTCATTCCTTCTATTCTCCAATAGTTAGGATTTATTATTGTTACTGGTAAATTCAATTTTTTTATTTGTCTTTCAAATTCTTCTGATTTTCTTTCTAGGTTTGTTAAATAATCTATATTATATAATTCTGCATAAGATTTTTTTGTTATCTTTTTGGTTATTTCTTTTAATAGTAAAGTATATAAATTATTTATTTGTATTAGGTCTTCATCTAAGTTCTTACAAGCTTCTTCCATTAATTTTGTGTGTTCTTCTTCTCCATTTACAGCTGTAAGTCTTTCGTTATCTAAGAATTGCACTAGATATTCTTTTAATGCTCCTACAAATTCTAATTTGCTTTTTGAGTCTTTTATTAATTTTTTGTGTTTATCTCCTTTTGTCGAATTGTTTTTTATTTCTGTAAATAATTTATTTGTTTTGTCATACACATTTGCAAGTATTTCTGTCTCTCTTTTTTGTACATCTACACTAAGTGATATTGCTTTTGTTATTACATCCATATTAAATGGTATTTTTTCTTTCTCGCCATTTTTCTTTATTTTTTCTTTTAGCTCTTCTTCTATTTCTTCTGTTGGCATATCTATAAATTGTTTTGCTGTTTTTTCTATTGCTACATCTATGTTTTTGTAGTCTTCTACTATTTTATTATATTTTTTGTTATATTCATTTTCTATATTTCTTCTTGCTCTACCACATGTAGTTCTTACTACTGTTTTTTCATTAAATTCAGCAACTACATTTATAAAATCTTTTGCATTTTCTTTTATTTGTTCATCTATTGATTGGATATTACTACATATAAGATCAAATTTTCTTTCAATTGCTTCTGAATTTTCATCTATGTTTTGAAATATATCTTCCCTTTCTGCTTGGTATTTTGTATTTCTTTTGCTTAATACTTCTTGTCTTTTTTGTATTTCTCTTATTCTGTTTGCTATTTGGTCGTATTCTTGCATTATGTTATCTTCTTCGTCTGTTATGTCTTTGTATTTTTCAAAACTTTCTACTAATTCACAATAATCTTTGAAATTTGTTTTTATATTGTTTTTCATATTATATCCAAACATTTGATTAAAGTATCTTTCAAGTACTATTGCATTCCTTTCATACATAAACTTTATCCCTCCAAAATTTAACTAATGCCTTTTTTGGCATTAAAATCTATGTCTTCTTCTGTCTATTGCATAACTGCTTCCCATTACTGCTTTTACAGCATGTTTTACTTGTGCTGCTGTATCTCCTATTTCTAGTATATTTGCAAATCTTCCTTTATCTACTACAACTACTGCTATTGATATTGATGTTAATGGGAATTTCTCTATTATTCCTTTTCTATTTGCTACTTCTATATATCCATCTTCTTTGTCTTTATCATTATAAAATTTTGGTACTCCATTATCAAAATTATATATTATTGCTTGACATAATTTTTCTACATCTTTACATGGTATTATTGCAATAAAATCGTCTCCACCAATATGTCCAACAAAGCCATTACCATAATTATGTACAGCATTTACAATTATATTCGCTGTATATTCAATTATTTGATCTCCTTTTAAGAAACCATATACATCATTATAGGCTTTAAAATTGTCTAAGTCTAAATATAGTATTGAAAATTCATCATTTTTTAGAAGATGTTTTTTTAGCTCTGAATTTATTTGTACATTTCCTGGTAATCCTGTTAATGGACTCATTCTTCTGTTTATTGTAAGTAACCTCATTAGATTTTTTACTGTATAGTATAAGTATCCTTCGTCTACTGGTTTTCTTATAAAATATTCTATTGATTCATTTAGAATTTTCATCCTATGTTCTCTTTCGCCATTTGATGATACTACTATAACTGGTGTAATTGTGTTATCTTCATCTCTTCTTATTTTTCTACATACATCAATTACATCCATTTTTATTGCATCTTCATTTATAACTATTAATGATGGTATATTTTTTAACGCTATTTCTATTTGCTCTGATTTTACACTAATAAATTTGTATTCTGGATCTTCTCTAAATAGCTCTCTAAATACCATTGTTGAAGATTCGTCGTCATCTATTATATATACTTCATTTATCATTTATCTTACTCCTTAACGTATTCTACTGTTGAAGTTGCTAATAGTCCATTTTTGTTATAGACTGTAACTGTTAAAGTGTTTTTTCCGCTTTGAAGTTCTAGGTCTTTTTGATATTCACTTTGATTTACTTCTTCTGTTTGTTTTGCTTGATTGTTAAATTCATATTCTACTTTTGCTATGCTTTCATCATCTGATGCTACAATTCTGAATACCTTTCCATTTGTTTTTATTTCTACTGTTGGTTTATTGTCTCCTATTATTTTTTGTGTTTTCTTTGTTTGCGTTCCATTTACATCTACTACTATTACATTTAATGTATGTGTTCCTTCCATTACATCTATTAATGTTTCTGTTTTGGGTGCATTTATTGTCATTTTTACTGCATTTCCTTCGTCTTCATCCCAATAATACATTGTGTAGTCTATGTTGTTTTTGCTTTCCATTGTTGCTTTTATTTTTCCTTCTACTTGCTCTAATGTTATTGTTGGTTTATCTTCTACTTCGAATGTACTTTCATATGATGCTGATACTCCATTTATATCTTTTGCTGTTATTGTTATTGTTGAACTTCCTATTGGTAATTCTACTTCTTGCTTTACTTCCATTTTATTATCGCCTTGTATTTCTACTGGATCTTCATCATTTATTTGATATGTTAGAGTTGTTATTCCTTTGTCATGTGTTGCTACTATATTTATTGTTGATGCATTTTCTCTTTCTGTTGTTATTACTGGTTTTGTATTTCCTGCCGAAACTATAGAATCATCTAATCCATTTGATAAATTTCTATAATATGAATATGCTCCAGTTGAAGTTAATCCTATTCCAAATATAATTAAAATTACTGAAAATACTATTAATATTGAGTGTATACTTGATTTTTTCTTTTTGTTTTTTGTGTTTTCTACTGATAATATCTGATTCATTTATTTTCCTTCCTTCTCTTTATATCTTTTTAGATTATAACATAATGACTTTTTGTTGTAAACGTTTTTTCTTAAATTTCACAATAGTAAAATAGACCATTTCCTAATATAGAAATGGTCTATTTTTTATTTTATAATACATATTTTTTAATTAAGAATATTCCTCCAGCAAATACTATAAATATTACTGTTCCATATATTGTATACATTGCTATATGTCCTAATATACCTGTTGTGATTGATAGTAATACTGATGCATCATCTATATCGTCTTCTCCTGGTACTTTGTTGTCTGGTGTTGAATCTCTATCTGGGATTCCCCAGTCATTATGGTCTTCTGAGATTTCTGCTGTATTTGTCTTTAATCCTAAGTTGCTACTTCCATTTATCCATCTTAATATTACTGTAACTTCTGCACTTTCTCCTGGTTGTAATAATTTATTTTCTAATAATCTAGTTGATATTACATTATTTCCTTCATCTGTCCATCCTTCATTGTCTTCTCCATAGAATTTTAGTCCTTCTGGTACATAGTCTGTTATTTCTTTTGCGTATCCAGCAATGTCACCTTCGTTTGTTATTTTTATTGTGTATCCGAATTTTACTACTGTTGAATTTAATTTCTTTTTGTTAATTTCTACTTTTGGTATTATATCAGTATTGTCATCTCCAGTATTTCCTGTTTCCGTTGTTTTTGTTTCTCCGTCTTCTGTCACATATACTGTTGATACATATTTTAATAAGCTTAAGTCAAATGTTTTGATATTTATTACTTCGTAGTCATCATCATCTTCGTTCTTTTCGTTTACATTGTCTGGTGTTGAGTCGATATCTTCTGTAATATCTCCTCCATCTGGATCTTCATATTTTGTTATTTCTGCTACGTTTACTATATTTGTATTTGTTGGTGCACTATCATTTACTCTACATAGAACTTGTACGTCTCTGTAATCTAGTCCTGATCCTTCTCCATCATCATTTGCTTTATCAAATGCTTTTAGTAAATTCTTTGCTTCTTTGTCTTCTTCATTATATCCTAAACATGTTGTTTTTATTGTTTTTCCATCTGATCCTACTTTCCAACCATAAGCTGTGTTAAAGTCACAATCTACATAGTCTAAGTAGTCTGGTAAATGGTCTGTTATTTCCCTTGCATATACATCTGTTTCTCCTTCGTTGTATACTCTTATGTTGTATAATACATAAGACTTTGCAGGTACTGTTAATGGATCTTTTACCATTTCGTATGTTGCATCATGACAATCTTTATTGTCTCTTAGTTCTTTTGTATTTACTCTTGTTGCTCTTAAATATGGATTTTCTTTGCTTCCTATATTTCCGTTTTGTGTTAGGTATTCTCCATCTTCTATATTTGTGTCATTACTTATTGCTGTTATGAATTTTGTTAATGCTAAGTCTACTTTTCCAAGTATTATATTGTCATAATCTTCATCATCTTGGTAATTTTTATCTCCATCTTTTCCTGGCCATTGGTTTGTTTGTGAATCTCTATCTGTTAATTTGTCTTTATCTTGGATATTTCCATCTTTATCTTGTGCTTCTGTTATAGCAGCTTCGTTTCTTATTGCTTCTCCTGCTCCGTTTTGAGCTGAAACTCTTAAAACTACTGTTACACTTAATCTATCTAATCCGTCTCCATTGTTGTTATTGTCTTTACTACTATCATAAGCTTTTAATAAAGTATTTGTTCCACCTAAATAGCTTTTTACATCACATGTAATACTTGTTGTTGTTTCTCCATTATATGTGTCAGTATATAATTTTCCATCTTGTTGATCTATTGACCAGGTTGAATTATTTTTTGTTACTGAACTATATGTTTCACTATCTACTACTATTTCTTCTGTTTTTCCTTGTGAATCACAAGCTATTAATGTTTTTCCATCTGTTGGTTGTTTTGGATATACAAATTGTAATCCTGTTGGGATATTATCTGTTATTTTATTTACATATCCATCTATGTCACCTTCGTTATATACTGTAAATGTATATGTTACATAGTCTCCATGTTTTACTTGAATTGGTGTTTTATCTTGTGTATATGTTGCTGTTGTTGCAGTTTTTGCTGCTAATTTAGTTGTATCTATTGTTGGTCCTTTTCTTCCAGTTTTTGATGTAACTTTTCCATCTGAACTTACACTTTGTACATTTGTTATATATTTTTGTAATGCTAAGTCAAATGCTGCTGGTTTTACAACTACTACTTCAAAGTCATCATCATCTTCTTTTCCTGGGAAGTAATCATCATTATTTGTTCCATCTTTATATACGTCTTTTGTGTTGTTTCCATTATTGTTATCTCCACCATGATATCCTGTATATTTATCTCCTGTTGTATTTTGATCTGCTGATGGTATTTTTGCTGTATCTGAATCCCTATCTTTTGATAATTCTTCGTTTGTTTCTGAGTTATATTCTTTTGATATATATGCTATGTTTGTTAAGTATGTATTTGTTACTGTTGATGGTTCTTGTGTTACTTCACATTCTACTTTTATAGTTTCTGATGATAAAGTACTTCCTCCATCATAAGCTTTTAATACATTGTTGCTTACGTTTGTAAATGTTATTTGATTTGTTGTTTCATCATATACATAATTGTATTTTACATTTCCTGCTGAATATGTTCCAGTAGCTTCTCCATATAGTTTTAGTCCTTTTGGTAATTTGTCTACTATTTCTTTTGCATATCCATTCATGTCTCCTTCGTTGAATACTGTTATTTCGTATGTTACGATATCTCCTTTTTCTACAACTACTGGATCTTTTCTATGATTGTATATAGCTGTTCCTGTTTTTTCTATATTGCTTGCTACATAGTTTATTTTTCTTGTTGCTAATTTTCCCTCTTCGTTTGTAATTAATGTTGCTTCTGTAGTTCCTGCTTTTCTTACAGATGCTATTGCTTTTCTTAATGCTAAGTCAAACTCTTTTTTTACTCCAACATTTACTGTTAAGTTTATTGGTTCTGTAACTGGTGTAACTTCTGCAACTGGTTGCTCTGTCTTTGTTGTTGATATCCATAATGTCTTTTTATTTGCTTTATATGATCCTTCAAAATCTATTTTTATGTTGTTTCCTGTTACTGTTGATTTTGGTACTGCAACATAGAATTCTTTTCCTACATAGTTTGATACTCTTTGATCTGAGTTTTTGTTTCCATCTTTGTCTGATATATATGATCCTGTTTCAGTACTTCCATTTACTGTTATTGTATCTAATAAGCTGTATACTGATTCTCTTGTAGTATCAATTTTTATTGGTCCTACTACATAATAGTCTTTACTATCTACTTTTTTCTCTTCCATATTTGGAGTAGCTGGTGTTATTTTTAATGGGCTTCCTGTTACTTCTGTATCGGAACTTGCTGCATAGTTATTTGCTGCATCTATTAAGTATTGACATACTATTGCTGCTTGTTCTTGCATCATTTTTCCAACTTCTGCTTTTACGTCTTGAACATCTGTATCTACATTAAATGTTTCACTTTCTAATGATTTCCATTGATTTGTGTTTGTTACAGTTGTTCCATTTGAACATAATAAAGGTAACCATTGATCTTTTACATTGTATGTTTGGCTATTTTGGCTATTATTTTCTAAATAATTTGTAAAATACCATAATGCTGTTTGTCCTGCTACTTCTACCATTTCGTCTGGTAGTTCTACTACATGGTAATTACTTTGTGTATCATAATAGAAATATCCTTTTTTACCTTGTTTTGATACTTTTTCTGTGTAGTCATATCCTGTTTGAGCTATATATCTATATCCTTCTGATACTTTTCCTTCTAATGTTTCGTCATCAACCTTTCCATATACAATTCCTGCTTTTGCAAGTAATTCTTGTTTTGCAGCTAAGTTTTGTTCTGCTGATGTTGTATCTGGTATATAAATATTATCTAATATCCATAATATTTGTTTTAAATGACTACTATTTGCTACGTTTTTATATGTATCTGGTAATGAACTATCTGTTTTTAATGATTCTATATCACTTGCTGAGTTTAGGTCATATGCTCTATTATATGTTGCACTTGTTCCTATTGTTCCACTCATCCAGCTTTCTCCTGCTGTTGCATTTAAACAGTAATAGTTTGTTTTTGTTCCATTCATTATTTGGTAAATTGGGTGGTGTGATTCATTTTCATTTCCCACTGTATTTAGTGCATATCCATTTACATATTTTCCGTTTGAATACCTAAAATATGATAGTGTTAATGATAACGCACTATCTCCTTGATAATCTTGCATTGCGAAACTTGATGTTGTTCCTAGTCCTAGGATTAAAGTTATAATCGCAATTAATAATTTAGTGATATTTTTTCTCATTTTCATAAAATACCTTCCTTACTACAAATTTTGCTATATTACCTATTTTACTATCTTTATTTTAGTTTTTCAATATACTAATATAAATTTATTTTTTTGGCTCTAATATAGCTTACGGACCGTCAATTTTTCGGTTTTTTACAGTTCCTTTATAATTATATTACATTTTCATTACAAAATCAATGTTTTATGTAAAGAAATTTAAGTTTTCACTGGTTTTTTCCAATGTTATTTAAATTTTTGTTATATTTTTTTATTTTACTTTATATATTATTTATATATTATATTTTCGGAGGATTTTAATGAATTTAAAATTTAGGTTTCTTGTTATTGTTGTTTTGGCTTTTTGTTTTATTGCAAATACCTTTTCTTTTGCTGATAATTTTGAAGAAGATAATTTTTCTTTTGATCAAGATGTAGTTGTATCTACTACTCCTACAGATATTCCAAATATAAATGCAAGACATGCGGTTGTTTTTGATAGAGCTTCTAAAACTGTTTTATATGGTAAAAATGAAAATGAAAAATGTAAAATGGCATCAACTACTAAAATTTTAACTGCAATTGTTGTTATTGAAAATTCAGGTGATTTTAATAAAATTGTTACTATTTCTTCTAAGGCCTCTCACACTGGTCGGTTCAAGACTTGGTCTTTCTACTGATGATAAAGTTTCTATTAATGACCTTCTTTATGGTTTACTTATGGTTTCTGGAAACGATGCCGCTGTTGCTCTTTCTGAAGCTACTTCTGGAAGCATGGATAACTTTGTTTCTTTAATGAACAAAAAAGCCGTTTCTCTTGGTTTAAATTCTAGTCATTTTGTAACTCCTCATGGTTTAGATGAAGATGAACATTTTACTACAGCTTTTGAGCTTGCTAAAATTTCTGATTATGCTTTACAAAATGAAATTTTTTCTAAAATTGTAAAAACTTCTAATTATTCTGTAAATATAAATGGAAGGCAAAAAAATCTTCACAATACTAATGAACTTTTGGGAGGTTTAGATGGTGTTTATGGTGTTAAAACTGGTTTTACTAATGGTGCTAATAGATGTTTAGTTACCTCTTGCAAGCGAAATGACTTAGATATTATTTGTGTTGTTTTAGGCTGTGATACTAAAAAAGATAGATCTATGGATAGTGTAAAACTTATTAATTATGTTTTTAATAATTACTCTCTTGTTAATATAAATGATATTATTGAGAATGATTTCGCTAATTGGTTTAAATCTCAAACTGGGGCTATTAATATAAACAAAGGTAACTTTACTAAACTTAATTTAAATTTGGATAGTTCTCAAATTCCTTTTACTAAAATTGCAGTTAAAAATGGTAGTATTAAGGATATTTATACTGATATTGATTTTTCTTATAATTTTACTGCTCCTTTGGAAAAAAATTCTGTTATTGGAGTTTTGAATTTTTATATTGATGATACTAAATATTTCTCTGTTAATATTGTAAATAGTAATTTTATTGAGAGAAAAAGTGTTATTTTTTATTTGAATAATTTTTTTGAAAATTATTTTGATTTTTTTAGCACTGTTTAGTTGTGAATTTTTTATATTTTCCTTGACTTTTGTATTTTTTTTTGCTATTATATTAAGGTATTTTTTAAACACGATATCTTGCAGGTATAGTTTAGTGGTAAAACGAGACCTTGCCAAGGTTTAGTCACGAGTCCGATTCTCGTTACCTGCTCCAAATAAAATTTGGTAATATTTGGTTTATTTAATACATATAATTTAGTATGGCGACTTAGCCAAGCGGTAAGGCACGAGTCTGCAAAACTCTGATGATCGGTTCGACTCCGATAGTCGCCTCCAAAAGTAAAAAGCATTGAATTTTCAATGCTTTTTTTGTTTGTATTTTTTATAAATTTTCTAAACTTTATTATCCGTATGTTTTTAACAATTCTTAAAACTTCAGTTTTTACTTTATCTGCAAATTCTTCTGTTATAAATTCTTCTTTTTCATATTCATATTTTTCATATTTTTTTATAGTATATTTTACCTCATCTTGGATCATTTTTTCTTCCATTTGATTTATTGGCTCTATTTTTCCATTTTGAAATTTTTCTTTTGCTTCTTTCCACCATCTTTTATTTATATTGCTTTTTTCAAACTTTATAATTGATTGTTCATAATATGAATACGCTGTGTTGTAGTCATATCCTTGTTCTATTAGCTTTGGATATATTTCATTTTGATATATCTTGTCACATATTATATCTGTTAATACATGTACTAGGTATCCTGTTAAATAGGTGTTTTCATACTTTTCTTTGTTTTCTTTATAATATTTAATTATATTTTTTTGCCATATTTCTAAATTTTTATCTCTTACATGTGTTCTCCATCTATCCTCTTTGCTTGCAAATCCATATGCATTAACACTATCTGGAACGATAAGTCCTAAAAAGAATTCGTTTGTATCATATTTTTTTTCTTCTTTTGCTATTTTGTATCCTACTAATTCGTGAAATAATATACTTGGCATCTTTTTCCTCCTTTAACTTTTGCTATTATATACCAAGTTTTTTTATTTAACAAGCTACTTTACTTTTATTAAGTCTTTTATGCTTGAATATTTACTTTCTCCTATTCCGTTTACATTTTTTATATCTTCTATATTATTAAATTTTCCATTTTGATTTCTATATTCTATAATTTTGCTTGCAAGTGATGATCCTATTCCTGGTAGTTCTTGTAATTCGCTTTCTGTTGCTTTGTTTATATTTACTATATTTCCTTTGCTTGTTTCATTATTTTCTTCAACTATGTTTTCTCCTATATTTTCTGATATTACTTCGTCTTCTATGTCTTCGTCTGTAACTGATGGTATTTTTATTTTTATTCCATCGTCTAGTACATATGCAAGATTTACATTTGTTATATCTGCATTTTCTGTTAATCCTCCTGCTGCTTCTATTGCATCTTCTATTCTACTACCTTCTTTTAGTTTTACTATTCCTGGATTTTTTACACTTCCTGTTATATGGATTATAACTTGTTCTTTTTTTTCATTTTCTTCTTTTTCTGTAGAATTTGAAATTAATATTTCATCTTCTATACTTGTGGTTTCTTTTATTTGATTTTTGCTATATATAAAATATAACATTCCTATTGATATGATAATTATTATTATAAATATAATTATTCTTTGATTTTTTGTTAAATTTTCCAATATTTTTACTCCTTTTTTTATATTTTTATTGCAAATTTTCGTCATATATTGTATAGTTTTAATGTTAATTTATTAAAAAGTGGTGAACATATGAAAAGAAAATTTTTAGTTTTTTTAGTAATTTTATTATTAAATATTTTTATTTTAAATTTCCATTTGGTTTATGGAACAAATAGTAATGATGATAATTTAAATATATATTCTGATTCTGCAATTTTGATGGATTTTAAAACTGGCTCTGTTTTGTATTCTAAAAACTCTGAAGAAAAAATGTACCCAGCAAGTACTACAAAGATTTTAACTGCTATTCTTGCAATAGAAAATAGTAATCTTGATGATGTTGTAACAGTTTCTAGTAAAGATATATCTTCTATTCCTTCTGGTTATTCTTCTGCAGGTCTTACTCAAGGTGAAGAAATAAGTGTTAAAGATTTACTTGATGTTTTTTTGGTTCATTCTGCTAATGATGCTGGTTTTGTTTTAGCAGAACATGTTTCTGGTTCTATTTCTGATTTTGCAGATTTAATGAATAAAAAGGCAAAAGAAATTGGTTGTAAAAATACGCATTTTACTAACCCTAGCGGAATACATGATGAAAATCATTATACAACAAGTTTTGATCTTGCTTTAATTGCAAGATATTGCATGCAAAATTCTACTTTTAGAAGTATTGTTTCTGAGAAAAATTGCACTATTGCTGCTACTAATAAATCTGATGAACGAAAATTCATAAATACTAATGATTTGATTAATCCTTCTTCTAAATATTATTTAGAGGAATGTGTTGGTATTAAAACAGGTTATACAAAACAAGCTAAAAATTGTTTAGTTTCTGCCTGTTCTAAAAATAATCTTGGTTTAATTTGTGTGATCTTAGGTGCTAATCAATTAAGTACAGGCGAAAGTTCTAGATATGAAGATTCTGTTAATTTATTTAAATATGGATATTCAAATTATTCTATTAAGACTTTTGCAAATAAAGATGATGTAATTCAAAATATTGAGATTCAAAATGCTACAGATGATACTAAAAGCTTAAATTTGACTTTAAAAGATTCTATCTCTGGATTGACTAAAAATAATGAGAATATTGTAAATCCTACGATTTCTTTAAATGATAATATTTCTGCACCAATTGCTAAAGGTACTGTTTTGGGAACTGTTACTTATAATGTTTTAGGAAATACTTATTCTTCTGATTTGGTTGCCCAAAATGATGTTGCTCAAAATGATTATTTATTATTAATTTTAATAATTTCTCTTGGAATTGTTTTTTTGATTATGAGTTTAATTTTATTTTCGAATCGTAGAAAAAAAATAAAAAAAATTAAATATTTTTAAATTTTTGGAGGGATATGAAAATCCCTCCTTTTTATTTATAATCTTTTCCGATTATTATTTTTACATCTACTGTGCTTGAACTTGATACACTACTTGATATATTTCCTACTCCTAAAACATCTTTTATGGCTTCTATCTTATCATTTGATATTGCTGTTTTATTTACTATTGTTGTTTTCGATGTTGTAGTTGTTGTTCCTGTTTTATATACATTATATCCTTGTGCTTTTAGTTCTTTTGTAGCTTGTGTTAATAATGCTTTGTTTCCACTACCATTTAATAATTCTATTTTTATTTTTGATGTATCTTTTGTTTCTGTACTTTCTGATGTTTTGTTTGTACTTGATGTGTTTGATGAAGATGTATTTGTTTCATTTTTTAGTGCATTTGTTTCTTCATTTTCTTCTGTTCCATTTTGTTCAGTAAATAATTCTGTTACAAGTTTATCTGTTTCTTTTTGATTGTGTATGAAAAATGATAGTTTATTATAATATCCAGCTTCTCCTGGTATACTTGCTGTTTGTATATTTTCTGTATTAAAGTCTACTGCATAAGCTACATAGTCTTTTATTGTTGACCAATTTTTTATGTTTGTTGTTACATTTTCCTTTACTATGTCTATAAAGCTTCCTATTTTTGTTATATTTTTTAATTGTAATGTTTGTTTTGCAACTTCTGTTATGAATTCTCTTTGTGTTCTCATTCTTCCTAAGTCGTTGTCTCCATATTCTGATGGATATGATGTTCCGTTGTTATTTTTTCTAAATCTTACTAGTCCTTCTGCTTGTTCTCCTGTTAGTTTTTGTTGTCCTTTTTTTAGATGTATATACAAGTCTTGTGAACTATCATCATAGTCCATGTTTATTGGTACATCAAAGTCTACTCCACCTATTTCGTCTACTAATTGTACTAGGGCATTGTTACTTATTACTACATAGTATTTTATGTCTAATCCTGTTATTTTATTTACTGCTGCTAATGTTTTTTCTGGACTTGATTGATATAAAGCATTTATTTTATCATATGATGTTGCTGTATTTTTATTTTTTCCTACAAATGTATCTCTTGGGATTGATATTAATGTTGCTTTTTGTGTTTTTGGATTGTATGATGCAACCATTATTGTATCTGTTAGTTTTGACGATATATCTTCACTTACTCCCATTATTAATACTGTTAATGGATCTAGATCTGCTAATTTCTTTTCGTCTTGTCCTATTGCTGTTTGAATCATTCCTTTTAGTCCCCATCCATTTTTGTATGCACTATATCCTACGAATCCTGCAATAAATAGTGCTATTATTAATAGTATTATTAATATTACTCTTAAAACTTTATTTTTCTTTTTTTGTTTCTTATTTTTTCCTTTTTTTTCTTCTTTTATATTTTCATTTTTATTCATTTGATTTTATTTTCCACTCTTTTCCTTTTAAATTAAAAACTATATTCCGAATTATAACAAATTTTTACCTAAAAGGCAATAGTTTACTATAATATTATTATTGTATAAGAATTTTGTTATATATGATGTTTCTATTAGATTTTCTGTCATTCCTTCTGGTTTTAGAGATATTACAAAGAACATTATTGTTAATATTACATAGATTATTAATATTCCTTTTATTACACCATATAGCAATCCTCCTATTTCGTTACATTGTTTTACTACTGGTAGGTTTGCTAATGTTTCTGTTAAGAATTTTAATACTATTAATATTATTCTTGTTATTACAAATAATATTAAGGCTGTTATTATTTCTATACATTTTGTAGATACATCTTTGGCTACAACTTCTATCGCTTTTGATTTTGCATCTTCTTCTGCATTTTGCATTGTATTTTCTATATATTTTTGTATTCTATTTTCTGTTTTTTCTTCTTTTTTATTTTCTTCGCCTTTTGTGTTTTCTATTATTGCTGTTTCTATTTTTTCTTGTATATCTGTATTTTTTATTATTATGTTTGATACTGGTTTATATAAAACAAGTGTTATTATTATTGCTAGCAAAAATGCAAATATATTAAAAATTACATTTATTAATCCCTTTTTATATCCCATTATTATGCTTAATGCTAAGATTGCAATTATGACTATATCTACTATTAGTCCCATTTTATCACCTTCTATAAATTTACTATTTCTATTCTGTCTTTATATATAATTATTGCAAGACCTTTTGTTATCATTACATTTGTTATTTCTTGGTTTGAAGTATATTTCTTTATTAACATTCCATTTGTTCCTATAAAGTACATTTCTGTTCCTATATTTACTCCAATTATGTTTCCATTTGTATACATTTCTTTTGCAATTTCATCGAAATTATATGTTGATGTTTGCCCATTTAATGGATTTACTATTGAAAGTTTTGATGTTGATTCAAATGCTCCTACTTGCTCTTCTTTTATATATGCAATATTGTTATTTAAGTTTCCAGACATGAATGTTATTCCATCTTCTTTTGATAGTACTTCTGTTTCTTTTCCATCTTTTACAATACTTATTCCGTCGTCATAAACACATACTAAATCGTTTTTGTCCTGATATTGTACTTTTAATATCATTTTTGATGTTGATGCTTCTTTTGAATATATTATTGATTCGTCTGATTTTGTTTGTGCTTTTTCTATTGATATTATTTTTACACTTGATTTTATTAGTGTTCCAGATGTATCCATTTCTGCAAATGCTACATTTTTGTTGTCATTTGATATTGTAACATCTATTACTCTTGTAGTTGACAAAAAGTTTCTCATTAGTTGCTTTCCTGTTTGATCATATACTGTTATTATTGATTTATATGTTGTGTCTGTTGTAACTAATGCTACATATCCATTTTTATTTATATATATTTGCAAAATTTCTCCATCTACTTTTTGTCTCCAAGAATATGATTTGTCTGTTATTACACAGAATTCTTGTCCATTTTTTTCTGCTATTGCTAAATATTTATCGTTTGATGAAAATAGTGCTGTATTTATATCTACAGATATGTCTGTTATGTTTTCTCCTGATTGGTTATATAATTTTAAGTTTTTTTCATTTAGTATGCATATATATTTGTTATAGCAAAATATCTGATTGTTTTTGTCTACATTTAAATCTATTGAGGCAACATTTTCTGATGCTATGTCTTTTCTTAAAACATTTACATCTACCCATTTTCTAAAGCTTTCTTCTGCAATGTATAATGAAAATATTACTATTATAGCTATTAAAAATATTGCTATTATTGATGTTATTACTATTTTTCTTATATTTAATTCTCTTTGATATTTTTCTTCATCTTCCATTATGTTGCTCCTTTGTTTATTTTTCGCCTTCATTTTATCAAATACGTTTAAAAATATCAATATTTTGACTTAAATATATATATAATTTGTATTAGTCCTAAAAATCCAAATAATGGAAATAAATTTGCTACTAAGTTTGAAAATCCTATTGGTGATATTATTACTCCACTTATACACAATATAGCCCCAATTTGTGGAAAACTTTTTTTGTTTTTACATATATTGTTTAAAAATCCTATCCCAACAGATACTGCTGTTGTAAATATTGCAATTAAAATTATAATTCCATATATTTTTGAAAAGTTTTGATATTTATTTTCTATCACATTTACTAGTGGCATTTCTAAACCTTCAAAATTTTTTATATTTGCTAGCATTAAGAACTCAATTACACTAAGTATTATCATTATTATTCCAGTAATTATTGATGTTATTTTTATTTGTTTTTTGTTTTTTATGAATTCTTTTAAACTTACTATAACTGGCTCTGCAAGTATTAAATTGTAACTTGCATACAATATAGCTTGAACACTCCAAAAAATTCCTTTTTCATTACTTATTTCTTTATAGTTTATATTTAAACTGTTTTTCAACCCTATTATTACAATCACAAAAATTAATATAGGTATTATTATGCTATTTATTTTTGTTAAGCTTTCTATGTTTTTTAAAAATACTATATAACAAATTACCGATAAAATGCTGCTTCCTATTATTGGATTGATGTTTAATTTTTGTGATATATATGCTCCAAATCCTGATAACATTATAAAAAATGTCACACATAAAAATATGTTTATTATTATATTCATTATATTTGCTAAAACTATATTTTCTTTAAAAATTGTGTTTAAAAATTCTTTGTATGTGTTTATATTTTTTTCGTGTACTATTTTTAATGTTTTATATATTATAAGTGTCATTATTATATTGCAAATTATTATTCCATATATTCCATTTATCCCAAATCTATAAAAAAACAAATATATTTCTTGACCTGATGCGAAACCTGCACCAATTATTGCTCCTATTATTGTAAATAATATCATAAAAAAAACCCTGTATTATTATATACAGGAGTTTTTTATTTATGATTTTATTTTTTTCTTCTTCTTACTTGCCATACTATGAATCCTACTAGTATTATTGCTATTGGAACCATGTATATTATTCTTACTATTGTTAATTTTTGTGCGTCTGTTGGTGTAAAGCTTGTTGTTTGTGTATAGTCTTTTCTTATTGTTATATCTTGATCATTATTTGTTAAATATGCTATTGAATTTAACATTAAGTCTTTATTGTTTCCTAAGAATATCATTGGATTTACTTGGTTTGTTATTTGGATATCTGATACAAAGTTGTTATCTCCAAATATTACAAGTTTTGATTCTTTTTTATCATCTGAATCTTCATCTGATGATATTGTTTTATTAAATATTCCTCCTATTGTAAATCCACCTTTTTCATCTCCATCAGATGAGCTTGATGTATTTGAAATATTTGATCTAAAGTATGATGTACTTGTTGTGCTTATTATGTCTTCTTCTGTAACACCAAGATCTGACAGTGCATCTTTATCTATATTTATTTTTGTTGCACCTGATAATACTACATCTGTTAATTTTTTTGCTATATCTGTTGATCCTAAATCTTCAACTATGCAACTTGCATATCCAAGTACTGTTCTAGTTGAATCTGTTTCATAAATATATCCTACTTCAAATGGTTTTATTCCATATAATGCAAGTATTTTGTTTACATTTGGTAAATCTTTTGATGATGTGTAACTTGAATTTAACCATAAGATTTTTCCACCATTGTTTATATATTTTGTTATTTCATTTGTTGTTAATTCGTCAAAGTCTTTTTTTGGTGTTGTTACAACTAATGTATCACAATCTTCTGGAATTGATCCTTCAACTAACATATCTAATGTTTTGTAATTTAATACTTCATTTTTTAAGTATGCTGCTAAATAGTACATTCCTCCTGAATATTCAAGTGAATAGTCTGAATATCCTGATAAGAAGTATACATTTGCAATTTTATCTGATGTTACATTTAATATTGCTGATGTTAATTTTTCTTCTGTTATATCTACTGTTTGATAGCTACTATCATAAGTGTATAAATCATCTGAATATAATGTTCTTGATTTATCTCCATTTTCTACTATTATTGCTTTACTATCATTTGTGACACTATATTTTGATGCAATGTCTTGTCTTTCATTTACATCTATTACTTCAACATTAATTTTTTTGTTTGCTTTGCTATATTGTTTTGCTAAACTTACTTGTGTAGCTGAGTCGTCATACCCAACAAAATATATGTTTACATCTGCATCAATGTTTTCTATTCTTTCTTTACTTTCTTTTGTTAATGTGTATTCTTTATTTGATGTACAATCTATTGGTGTTAAATCAAGTGATTGTACTACTGAATTTATTAATATTACTATTGCTATTAAAATCGCTATTAAAAGTATTGTATTTGTTCCACTTATTAGCCATCTCTTTTTTATTGTATTTATAAATTTTGTCCCAAACTTTTCTTTTTCAACATTTATTTTTGGACTTTTTTCTTTTTTCTCTTTCAATTTTCTTACTCCTTTCTATTTTACGCTTTTTCTTCTTTGCATAATTATCATTGTTATTAATATGCATACTATTGTTAATGTTAAGAATAATACAATTGAACTTATGTCTATTTGTCCATATAAAAATGTTATAAATTGATCCATTAGTGATAGTTTCGATAAACTTGTTACCATATATGGTATCCATGTTGATCCAAATACAAATGCAAATGTTATTATTCCTGCAATTATTGGTGATTCTGTAAGACTTGATGCTAATATTCCAAATGATATATATGTCATTGAAAGTAGTAAAAATCCTAACATTGATGTTAAGTATATTGGTACATTTGGCATTTCAAAATAACTTAAAATTCCAAAGTACATAAGTGTACATACAACTGGTATTGCAATTAGTATTAATGCTGATAAAAATTTTGCAATTACTACTCCTAGCATACTTACTGGTGATGTTAATAATAGTTGCTCTGTTCCTGATTTTCTTTCTCCTGCAAATGTCCACATTGTAAGTAGTGGTGTTATAAACATTAATCCATATAATGCTGTATTATAAAATAAATATGTTAAGTCCATACTTGATTGACTAACTGTAGTTAAGTAGAAGAAACTACTGAATGCTAGTAAAAATATTCCTATTACTACATATCCTATTGGTGATAAGAAGTAATTTTTTAGCTCTTTTTTTATTACTGCTCCCATTATTTTTCTCCTCCTTCTTTTATTATTTTCATGAATGCGTCTTCAAGTGTTGCTTCTGATTTTTTCATTTCAACTATTGTTATTTCTTCTTTCGCGAATTCATTGAATATTGTTTTATTTAAGTTTATGTCACTTTCTCCTGTTATTTCATATTGTTTTGTTTTGTCTTCATTTTCTTTTATTAGTTTTATTTCTTTTATTCCTTTAATTTTTTCTTTTATGTTTTCTATTTTTCCTTCTTTGTCTTCTACTGTTACATAAACTTTATTACTGTCTGATACTTTCTTTTCTAAGTTTTCAGGAGTGTCTACTGCTACTATTTTTCCATTATTTATTATTATTACTCTGTCACATATTTGACTTACTTCTGATAATATGTGTGAACTTAAAATTACAGTATGTTTTTTTCCTAAATTTTTTATTAAACTTCTTATTTCTGTAATTTGTTTTGGGTCTAAACCAACTGTTGGCTCATCTAATATTAAGATTTTTGGATCTGCAACTAATGTTCCTGCTAAACTTACTCTTTGTTTTTGTCCTCTTGATAGATTTTTTATTAGTTTGTTTTGCATTCCATCAAGACCTGTTTCTTTTAGTACTTCTTGTACTTTTTCTTTTTTTAGCTTTCTTTCTACCTTTCTTAGTTCTGCCATGTATGTAACAAATTCTTTTACTGTTAAATCTGTATATAATGGTACTCCTTCTGGCATATATCCTATTTCTTTCTTTGCTTTTTTAGATTTTTTTATTGTATCAAATTCATTTACTATAATGTTTCCTTCTGTTTGTTCGATGTATCCTGTTATCATGTTCATTGTTGTACTTTTTCCTGCTCCATTTGGTCCAAGAAATCCAACAACTTCTCCATCGTTTATAGTAAAGCTGATATTGTCTACGGCTACAAAGCTTCCGTATTTTTTTGTAACATTTTTTACCTCAATCACGGGTATTTCCTCCTTACTCTTTTTTCTTTGATTTAACATGATTATATTATCATTTATGTTTTTTATTGTAAATATATTTCACAAAATATTCACATTATTTTGTTTTATTCTTACGGATGTTTGTCTTGTAGCCTTTTTTATAATTTTATTAATTTTTTTTGAGCTTTTTGTTGACAATAATTGTTTTTTATGGTATTATAGTTCTGTTCAATTGATATGGGTCAGTAGCTCAGTTGGATAGAGCACAGGCCTTCTAAGCCTGGTGTCGGGGGTTCGATTCCCTCCTGGCTCACCATAATATAAACCAGTAAAATATTTAATATTTTACTGGTTTTATTGTTTATTCTATATTAGTTTTCATAATATAATAACCGTTGGATTTCTCCAACGGTTTATTTTTAATCTTTATTCCAAAATGCCCTATATGCTCTATAAGCTTCATATATATCAAATTTGCTTGTTACTTCATATGGTGCATGCATTGATAATACTGGTACACCACAGTCTATTACATCTACACCTTTGTTGGCTAAAATGTAGGCTATTGTACCTCCACCACCTACATCTACTTTTCCAAGTTCTGATACTTGATATTTTATATTGTTTGTTTCAAATAGATTTCTTATATATGCCACATATTCTGCATTTGCATCTGATGCTCCTGATTTTCCTCTTGCTCCTGTGTATTTGTTTAATGTAATTCCTTTTGATAAATATCCTGAATTATCTCTATCTGAAACTGAAGCATATAATGGATCAAATCCTGCATCTACATCTGATGATAACATTTTTGAATAACAGAATACTTTTTCTAATAGGTTTGGTCTATTTTCTCCTGCTTTATTTAGTAATTCTGATACAAAGTAATCAAATACATGTGATTCCATTCCTGTATTTCCCATACTTCCTATTTCTTCTTTATCTGAAAGAATACATACCGCTGTTTTTTGTGGCCTTTCCATTTCCATCAATGCTTTTAATGCTGTATAACTACATACTTTGTCGTCTTGTCCATATGCAGCAACCATTCCATAGTCAAATCCTAATGATCTGGCTTTAAATGCTGGTACTAGTTCTAATTCTGAACTTACAAAGTCTTTTTCTGTTATTCCATATTTCTCGTTTAATATTTTTAATATGTTTAATTTTACTTTATTTTTTGTTTCATCATCTAAAATCGGAATGCTTCCTACCAATAAATCTAAATTTTCTCCATCTATTGCTTCCCTAAGCCTTTTAGCTTCTTGTTCTTTTGCTAAATGTGGTAATAAATCTGTTATTGTAAATATTGGATCGGTTTCACTTTCTCCTATATTTACAGTAATTTTTTCCCCATTAGATTTTATTATTACTCCATGTATACTTAGAGGTATTGTTGTCCATTGATATTTTTTTATTCCCCCATAGTAATGTGTATTAAAGTATGCTAATTCTCCATCTTCATATAATGGATTTGGTTTTAAATCTAATCTTGGTGAATCAATATGTGCTCCTACTATATTTAATCCATTTTCTAGTTTTTCTTCTCCTATCACTGCAAAATATATACTTTTTTCTCTATTTACAAAGTATACTTTATCTCCAGAATTTAGTTTTTCAATTTGGTTTATATCTCTAAATCCATTTTCTTCTGCAACTTTTTTGGCATTTGCTGCAAATTCTCTTTCTGTTTTTGAAATATTTAAAAATCTCATATATCCTTCACAAAATTCAAATATTTTGCTAAATTTCTCATCTTCAGTTTCTAACCATCCTGATTTTTTTTCGTTTAGTAACTCTTTTTTTTGATTTTCGTTCAAAATACCTTCCTCCTTATGTTTTTTTCTTATTATATCACTTTGATTTATTTTTTACTACTTTTATTTGTAATTATTTTTTACTTTTGATCTATTCTTTTGTCTTGCTCTTTGAATCTTTGATTCATTTCATTTCTTAGATCTTCTATCTTATTATTTTGATTTTTGAAGCCTTCGTCCATTCTAGCTCCAAGTTCTCCTATTTGTTTTGACATTGTAACTAATTGTTCTAATATTGCTTTTTCCATATCCATATTCCTTCTTTCACTTTGAATTTTTCTCTTTAATTTACTTTATGATAGAATTTTATTGAAATAAATCCTTTTTATTGATATTTGAATTAACATGCAAATTATATATTACAAACGTAATATATGTCAAGAAAAATCGTTCGACAAAATTCGTCATCTATAAATAGTTTTCTCTTTTTTTCGTATAATAATCTAAATGAATTTGATTATACTTATAAAAATATTTACAATTTAAAAAGGTATGCTAATATAGCAAAAAAGCAGTAGAAAATTCTACTGCTTTTTTCTATTTTCCGAAATTTTTTATTTCTTCTTTTATTTTTTCTATAAATTTATCTTCGTCCATTGCTCCAATATCTCCTTGTCCTCTTACACGAACTCCAACTTGTTTATTTTCAACTTCTTTATCTCCTAGTATTAACATATATGGAATTTTATTTAATTGTGCTTCACGAATCTTGTATCCTATTTTTTCTTGTCTATCGTCTAGTTCTACACGTATTCCTTCTTTTCTTAGATCCTCTGTTATTTTTAATGCATATTCTCTTTGTTTATCTGTTAATGGCATAACCTCAATTTGTACTGGTGAAAGCCATAGTGGTAATATTCCTTTTGTTTCTTCTAGTAAGAATGATATGAATCTATCTGAACTTCCAAGTATTGCTCTATGTATTACAACTGGTCTATGTTTTTCTCCATCTTCTCCAACATATTCTAGTTCAAATCTTTCTGGTAACGCAAAGTCTAATTGGCATGTTGGTATTGTAATATCATGATTTAGAGCTGTTTTTATTTGTATATCAATTTTAGGTCCATAAAATGCAGCTTCTCCTTCTGCTTCATAAAATTCAATATTTAGCTCTTTTAATATTTCTCTTAATTGACTTTCTGCTGTTTCCCACATTTCGTCATTATCTATATATTTTTCTTTGTTGCTTTTATCTCTTAAAGATAATCTATAACTAAATGCTGATGCTGGGAATCCAAAGTCATCTTGATATACTTCTTTTATTAGGCTTAATACTTTTCCAACTTCTTCTTTTATTTGGTCTGGTCTTACAAATAAATGTGCATCATTTTGACACATTTGGCGAACTCTTTCTAATCCACAAACACTTCCACTATCTTCATATCTAAAGTCGTTTGCAAGTTCTCCTATTTTTATTGGTAAATCTCTATATGATCTCATTTTGCTTTTATATATTAACATGTGATGTGGGCAGTTCATTGGTCTTAAAACCATTTCTTCATCTCCCATTTTCATCATTGGGAACATATCTTCTTTATAATGGTCCCAATGTCCTGATGTTTTATATAATGCTACATTTGCTAAACTTGGTGTATATACATGACTATATCCTAATGCTAATTCTTTGTCTTGAATATATCTTTCTAGAACTCTTCTTATTGTTGCTCCTTTTGGTAAATACATTGGTAACCCTGATCCAACTAATTTATGTGTCATAAATAGTTCTAAATCTTTTCCTATTTTTCTATGGTCTCTTTCTTTTGCTTCTTCTAGTTTTGCTAAATATTCTTCTACTTGGCTTGCTTTTGGGAATGATATTGCATATATTCTTTGTAACATTTTATTGTGTTCATCACCTCTCCAATAAGCTCCTGATGTTGTTAAAATTTTTATTGCTTTTATTTTTCCTGTGCTCATTAAATGTGGTCCTGCACATAAATCCGTAAATTCTCCTTGTTTATAGAATGATATTTCTTCTCCTTCTGGTAAGTCTTTTATTAATTCTACTTTATATGGTTCATTTTGTTTTTCCATAAATTTTATTGCTTCTTCTCTTGGTAAGGTATATCTTTCTATTGGTAAATTTTCTTTTATGATTTTTTTCATTTCTGCTTCTATTTTTTCTTTGTCTTCATCTGTGAAATTTTTTTCTACATCAAAATCATAATAAAATCCTTCATCTATTGATGGACCAATTGCTAATTTTGCATCTGGTCTTATTCTTTTTATTGCTTGAGCCATTATATGTGATGTTGTATGCCAATATGCTTTTTTTCCTTCTAATGAACTTTCAAATGTGTGTATTTCTAAATTGCAGTCTTTGTTTAGGATATACCTTAAGTCTACTACTTTTCCATCTACTGTTCCGCATGTTGCCATTCTTGCTAATCCTTCACTTATTTCTTTTGCAACTTCAATTACACTTTTTCCTGATTCAACTTCTTTAATACTTCCATCTTTTAATGTTATTTTAATCATTTTTATTCCTCCTTTTTTATTATTTTGATACAAAAAAGCTCCTATAAATACTTTTTTGTATCTATAGGAGCGTATATATTTTACGCGGTTCCATCCTTGTTTTTTCTTAATTAATAGAATTTTAACGCATTCAAGACGCCTAGCTTATTCACTAGGAATATGAAGAGGTAGTTTTTCAAATAGTTTTACTTTTGTTAGCTTTCAGCCCATGACTAACTTCTCTTTTAAAGATATTTTCCATTTTACTTTTCTCTTACTATTTTTTATATTATGTTAATATAATAATACCTTTTTTTGTTTTTGTCAACAGTTTATTATTATTTTTATTCTTCATCACCTTTTAGTTTTTCTGCTCTATCTGCCGCAATTAAGTTGTCTATCATTTCGTCTAAATCTCCATTTAAGAAATTTTCCATTTGATATATACTAAATCCTATTCTATGATCTGTTATTCTTCCTTGTGGATAGTTATATGTACGTATTTTTTCGCTTCTATCTCCTGATCCTACTTGTGATTTTCTTGCACTTGCTATTTCTGAATCTTGTTTTGATTTTTCTATATCATATAATCTTGATTTTAATAGATTCATTGCATATTCTCTGTTTTGTAATTGCGATCTTTGTGTTTGACATTCTGCAACTATTCCTGTTGGAACATGAATTAACCTTACGGCTGATGATGTTTTGTTTATGTGTTGTCCTCCTGCTCCTGATGCTCTAAATACTTCCATTTTTATATCTGCTGGATTTATATCTATTTCTACATCTTCAACAACTGGAAGCACTGCAACAGTTGCTGTTGATGTATGTATTCTTCCACTGCTTTCTGTATCCGGTACACGTTGTACTCTATGAACACCACTTTCGAATTTTAATCTACTATATGCTCCTTTTCCTGTTACCATAAATGAAATTTCTTTATAACCACCTAATTCCGTAGAATTTTCATTTAATATTTCTATTTTCCAGTGTTTTCTTTCTGCATACATTCCATACATTCTAAATAGTGTTCCAGCAAATAGTGCAGCTTCTTCTCCACCTGCTCCACCTCTTATTTCACAAATTACACTTTTATCGTCATTTGGATCTTTTGGAATTAATAGTACCTTTAACTCTTCTTCTACTTTTGCAAGTTTGTCTTTTGATGAATAATATTCTTCTTCTGCTAGTTCTTTCATTTCTGGGTCATCTAGCATTTCTTTTGCTTCTTCCATGTTATTTAGAATTTCTTTATATTCTCTATATTTTTGTACTACGTCTTCCATTGAGCTATGTTCTTTTACTAGCTTTCTCCACTCATTAGTATTTGCTATTACTTCTGGGTCACTTATTTGTGAATTTAATTCATCATATCTCTTTTCTACTAGTTCTAATTTTTCAAACATACATTTCTTTCCTTTCTTAAATCTTTTTTATTATACTACGTTTTTGTCTTTTAAACAATAGAAACACCTAATTTTTTATAATTAAGTGTTTCTTTGTATTTTGATTTTTAATTATCGTCATCTATTGGACCAAATAGTTCGTCAAATTTTGCTTCCAATTCTTTTTGTAAATCGTATTCATCTTCTGGATCGTCATTCATTGGAAGTATTGGAGCATCATCTGTTCCTATATCTTCTAATGATAGTTTTTCTACTTTATTTTCTTCTTTTTTAGGCATTACTATTTTGTCCTCTTCTTTGTTTTCTTTTGGAGCTTTTATTGGCTCTGGATCATCAAACAAATCGTCTAAAGATTCTACTTTTAGGTCTTTTACAGCCTCTTGATCTTTTTCTTCTACATACGGATTATATGGATTATATTTTCTCCATTTTCCTCTATCTATTTCTCCTATATCATTATGGCTTATTTCTAATGCTCCCATTTCTTTAGCCATCGGCTTTTTGAAATAATAGAATTTTTTTGCTTTTACTGGTCTTATTCCTTTTTCGAAAATTATACATAAGTCATTGTCCATTCTTCTTAATTCGTCTGGTGTCATTAATGCTCTTGCCATAATTTGATCCGAATCACTTGTTCCTGTCTTTTTATGTTCTTTATCCCTATTTGTAGATATACTTTCATGTGAAATTGTCTTTTCCCCTAAGGCTTTAGAAAAATATTCTACTGTTTTTTGTGAGTTACTTCCTAAGAATACATGTGTATCACAGTTACCAATTATTGTTTCATTTGCTTTTTCATATATTGCTTCTAATTGGTCTAAGTTTTGTAAAATAACACTAAATGATATTCCTCTACTTCTTGATGTTGATATTTTTTTATCAAAGTCTGGAATTCTTCCTATATTTGCAAACTCGTCTAGTATAAAGTATGTACGTTCTTTTAGTCTTCCTCCATTGTTATCCGCAAAGTCATATAATTGTTGTATCATTTGAGCGAAGAATATCGTAAGTAAGAAGTCATATGCACCATGTGTATCTGATGATATTACATATACCGCTGTTTTTTCGCTTCCTATTTCTTCAAAATTTATTGTGTCTGTTGATGTAAGTTCTGCTATTTCTTTTGAATCGAATTTACCTAGTTTTGATTGTAATGTACTTAAGATTGAACTATATGTTTTTTCTGGTGCAATCTCTATTGATTTATAGTTCATTCTTGCTGGATGGTCATAAGGCAATTGACTCATTAATTCTGATAGTAAATTGCTTCCTCCATTTGAGTTTGCTGCTCTTACCATTTCCGCACAACTTGCTAAGTTTTGTTCTTCTTCAGGTCTTGTTGCCATTAAATAATATATCAATGCTTTTAATAATGTTTCTGCTGAATCATCCCAGAATGGATCTGAACCTCCTCCATCTGTTTTTTGACCTTTTACTATTGTATTTGCAATTACGTCTACATCTATTTCTGATGATATATGTAATAATGGATTATATCCATCACTATATTGCGGATGTACTAGGTTTAGAACTTTTATTTTATATCCATGTTCTTTTAAAAATCCTGCTGTTCTATCATATAATTCTCCCTTTGGATCAGTAAATACATATGATCCTAACATTTGATGTGCATTCGGAATTGAATATGATGCAGATTTACCAGAACCTGATCCTCCGACTACTAGTACGTTTACATTTCCTCTTTTATCAAGTGGTAAATAGTTGTTTTCCGCAAGGATTATTCCTGATTTTTTACTTAAAACTTGGTATTGTTCTCCATTTTCACTCCAGTCACTTGATCCATGTTCTATATCATCATATCTATGTTTTGGCATTAACCTTATTATTCCTATTGCTACAATCGCAACATAAAATAATGTAAATCCAAATAAATTTTTCAAATATTCTCCAAATAAATTATTTGAAAATATAGCCTTAAAACCGGTTGATGGACTTGTAGTTGTTTTCATATAAACTTTTAAGAATGCGTCCATATCAAATTTTCCTAATAGTTTATTTTGATAACAACCACAAGTCCAAGGCATAATTAATACAACTGCTAATAATACCCATAATATTATTGATACTATAATTGTTGTCTTTCCTTTTTTTAGTGCTCTTTCAACTTTATAATTCATAATTTTTCACCCTTTTCTTTTGGTTATCTTCCTGATGATTCTTCTCTTTTACTTTGTTCTTTATTTATCTCGTCATATCCACCAATAGTTGTTTGTATTCTAGCATCTGATAAAACTGTTTGAACATCTTTTCCGTTTGCCACTTCTAGAGATTTTTTCTTACTTTTTTCGTTTTCTTTTTGCTTCATATCTATTACATCTACATGTAATTTATCAGATTCTGAACTTGGTGTTTTGGCTTCTTCTGGTACACCATTATTCATAAATTCTTCCATCTCCTTTAACTTTGCTTGTTGTTTTTTGGTCATCTTAGAATTCCTCCTTAATTTTTATCATCTCTTATCTCAAAAGCAAAATAAGATTTGTTTGGTTTTAGTTTGCATTTTCCTTTTACTTCATCAGCTTCTTCGTCATAGTAAAGAACTGGTTTTACTTCTTCTGTTGTTTCTGGGTCGATTATTGTTATTGCTCTTTTTAAGTTTGGTGTATATTTAAAGTCTCTTACTTCTGTTGCTTCTTCTGAATATAATGTATCAAATTTAAATGGAACAGGTTTTTTTGAAATTTTTACTTCATCATTGATAAGTAAACCATTATTAATAACAACTTTTTCTTTTGCGAAAGAGAATATTATTAACTGGTTTCCGCTTTCTTGTGGATCTTCTACAAAGAATGTTTTCTTTTTTAAGTCTCCAACTAATTGTTCTGTTGAACGTAATCTTTGAACGGTATATTTAGGATATTTTTTTAAATATTCCTTTTTTGTTTTATATACCTCATATATAATTGTACTTACTCCTTTTGGGTCTGTTATGCTAAAGTGTTTTCCTTTCCATGATTCCATTTTTATTTTCCTCCATTTTCTATGATTTTATAACATAGACTTTTCCTTTGTATAACCACTATTTAATTATAACAAGTTTTCTATTTTATGTCAATAGCAGTTGCAAAAGTCTACATTTTTCTAGGATTAAAACTTGATACTGTACTTAATTTTTCAAATAATTTTTTTTCTTGTTCACTTAATTTTTTTGGTACCATTATATTTACCTTTGCAATTAAGTCTCCTCTTCCACCCTTTCCATCTTTATATCCTTTTCCGGAAATCTTTAGGATTTCTCCTGTTTCCATTCCCTCTGGGATATAAACTACTGTTCCATCATCTATTGAATATACGGTTGTTCTTGTTCCAAGTGCTGCTTCCCATGGTGTTAAATATAAATTTGTATATAAATCATTTCCTTTTAGTTTGAATTTTTCGCTATCTTTTATATTTACTTTTATAAATAGATCACCATTTTTTCCTCCGTCTATTCCTTCTTTTCCTTGGCCTAAAAGTCTTATTTTTTCACCATTTCTTAGTCCGTGCTGGAATTGATACTGTAAATACTTTCATTTTCCCATCTACTGTTCTTAGAGATATTTTTTTATCTAATCCATAAAATACTTCTTCTATATCTACATCTATACTTGTTTCAATGTTTTCGCCATTTATTGGATTTTTTTCTTGTTTATTTATTTTTGGTTTTACTATATTTTCTGTTGTTCCAAAAAACATATTAAAAAATTCTCCAAATGATGCATTATTTTTTTTGTTTTCTTCTTTATATTGTTGTTGTTTTATTTTCATATTGTTTTTATTCCATATACGGTCATATTTGCGTTTTGATGAACTTTCTGAAAGTACTTTATATGCCTCATTTATATCTTTTATTTTCTCCTCAGCTAATTTGTCTTCTACATTTAAATCTGGATGATTTTTTTTAACTGCTAGTCTGTATGCGTTCTTTATTTCCTCTGAAGATACTCTGTTTGTCTTTAGTTCTAATATTTTGTAATAATCTTTAAAAATCATCTTTCATTATTAGCACTTTTGCTAATTTCCTCCTTTTCTTTTCCAAATTTAAAAGTAGCTTCATTATATCAAGTAAATAAAAAAAAATCCATAGTTTTTATGGATTTTTTGCATTTATTTTTTTATTCTATTAAACCAAAACCTGTTGAAACAAATCTTGTTCTATGTGCTCCTGAACTATCTACCGGATCATTTATTAATTCATAGTTTACTGTCATTGCTGTTGATGTTCCTCCATCTAGGTTTGCAGCATTATATGCTCCGTAATTTTGCATTATTTCTATTAAGTCATCCATATCTGCTCCTGGTCTTTTTACTGTTCTTCCATCTACTACTAAAAATAATACTATACCATCTTTTCTTTGTCCTATTGCTGTACGTGGTGCTGTTCCCCATCCACCGTTTCCAACTACTCCTGATGCTTTTCCGTTTACTATCAAAAACGGTCCACATGTTACTGCATCTCTTATTTTTAATGCTTTTGCTGATTGTTCAGTGCATTTTGATGATAATACTAGTTTATCATTTGTATCAAATCCTATTATTCCTCCTGCTCCCGCATAATAATAAGATGTCATTAATTTTCCCCTTGAATATGTTATTCCAAGTGGATTTGCAGCATTACTGCTATAGTTTGGATCATCAAATCCTCCACCATTTATTGCAACTACTGCTTTATTATTTTTTGCCATTGTTGTTAAATATTGTCCACTTGATCCTATTTTTGATGTTACTAAAGTATGTATTTTTGAAGGATCATATATTGCAGCTAAATATCCACTGTATCCTTTTCCACTTATTTCTATTATTTTATATGTATCATTTGGATTGTTTTTTTCTAATATTGCCTTTTCATATTCATTTTCATATGTCTTTTCTTCTTGTACACCAACTACAATTGCATTCGTATCTGTGTCTTCTTGTATTTCATCTACTTTATTATTTGCCATTACTGCGTCTATTGTAGCTTGGTCATAAAATAAGTAAGCTATCCATTGATGTGTCATTGTTGTCATAGCTGTTGTAATTAACCAATCTCTAAAACCGCTATACGGACCATATAATAATATTCCTAATGAACTTCCTGCTATTATTATAAGAATTGCTAGTGTAATAAATATTTTTTTCAAAATGTTTTTCTTTTTTTTCTTCTTTGGCTTTTCTTTCTTTTCTATTATTTTCTCTTCTTCTCTTTGTTCATCAATTATTTGATTCATCTGTTTTCCATCCTATCTTTTTTATTTTTTGCATCTTTTATTTTACTATATTAATTATTTAACTTCAAGATTTTTCGACAAAAAATTACTTAACACATTTTTCCATTAATTTTATTTTTTCTATATTGTTTGTATTTATTTCTGTATTTATCCCTACTGGTATTACCTGTTTTTCTGATATATGTCCAAATGTATCTGATTGTATTATTGGGAAATCATATTCATTTTCCAATACATCTTGTACAATTTTTTCTAATTTTATTTTGCTTTCATCTTCGTAGCTTCCTATCCATAATCCTTTTATTTTTTTAAATACATCATTTTGTTTCATATAATATAAAAAGTTGCTAACAAATTTTGGATTTGATTCTTCTGCTAAATCTTCTATAAATAGAATTTTGTCTTTAAAATCAATTGAATATTTTCCAGTTACCATTTCCCTAATACAATTTAGATTTCCCCCTATTAATATTCCATCTGTTTTTCCTTTCTTTATAGTTTTTATTTCTTTACTTGGAACATTTAAGTTTGTATCTCCATTAATTAGTTTTTCTACTATATCTTCAAATACAAATTCTGAATCCCAATCTGAAATTGCTTTAAAAGTTGATCCATGAAATGTTATAAGGCCTGTTTTTTCATATATCATATTTATTAAAAATGTTGAATCACTAAATCCACAAAATATTTTTGGATTTTCTTTTATCTTATCATAGTCTATATACTCAAATATTGTATTTGAATTTTCTCCACCTTTGGCACAAAAAATACCTTGTATGTTCTTGTTCTCAAAGGCCCAATTTAGGTCCTCTGCTTTTTCCCTAGGTGTTGCTCCATATTTTAATGTATTTGAATATATATTTTTTCCATATACTACATTTATACCTTTAGCATTAAACATTTTTTCTGTTTTTTTCATAAATACCCTATCTTTTTCTTCTACTGAATTTGATGGAGCAATAACCGCAATCGTATCTCCTTTTTTTAATCTATTTGGTATCATTTTTCTCACCTACTTTAACATTATTATTGCTGTTGCCAAACCATAATTTATGCCTTCTGCCCTATATGAATGTACTTTTTCTTTATTACATACAGAACAAATATTGCTGTCTTCTATGTTTTCTCTTTTTATTCCTATATTTTCTAATATTATTTTGTTTATTAAAACTGTATCTATATACCATTTTTCTCCTATTTTTTCAATAAATCTATCTACATCTCCTAGTTTTTCAAATTGATTATAGAACATTTCATAAACATCTTTATCTACTTCAAAATGGCATTTTCTTATGCTTGGACATATACATACTATGATATCATTTGGATTACATCCGTAGCCTTCTTGCATTTTCTTAACTGCTTTTACAGATATTTCTTGAAGAGTTCCTCTCCACCCAGAATGAACATTTGCAATTACTTTTTTTACCGGATCAAACATTAGCATTAAAATGCAATCTGCATTTGTTGTTGCAAGAATTATTTCTTTTTTGTTTGTTATCAATCCATCACATTTTATATCTGTATCAATTCTATCATCATTTTTTTGTTCTATTTGCAATATGTTATCAGTGTGTGCTTGACTTGCTTTTATTATATTTTTTGAATTTATTCCTATTACTTCGCAAAGGGTTTTATAATTAGACATATTTTTTTCATACTCTTCTTTTGTTAATAGCTGTCTGTTAGCTCTAAATGTCCTATAATTTTTATCTATTCCAATTGAATATGCATGTGAAATTATATCTGAATATTTTTGTAATTTTTTAAATTGTAAATATTCTTGGTTTTCTTTTTTTATATGCTCAACTATTTCATTTGTTAAATCCATTTTTATTCCTCCCTTTTTAAACTTTCAAAAATATCTTCTTTTTCTTTTTTATTAATAAATCTATATCCCGTTTTTAAAATTCCGGAATTAAATTCACATATATTTTTATATGAACAATATTCGCATGGTGTTTTTTTATTTTTATAATATGGCTTTAATTCTATATTTCCTTTTAAAATTTCTTCTGATATTTCTTTAATTGTATTATTTACATACTTTTGTAATTTTTCAAATTCTTCTTTTGTTGCAATACTACTTTTTTTAGGACTTAATGTTCCTGTTTTGTCCATGTAGGCTGGTATTATTTTTGATGATGTAGATGGTATTAAATTATTGTCTTGCATTTGAGCTACTTTTACATCAGCTAAAATTAATCCTTTCATCTTAAAATTATTTTTTATTTTTTCTTCAATTTCTTCCTCTGTCATCTTTTTTTCTGAATTGATCATTTGCTCTAATAAATTAAAATATAATATTCCTGCTGGAATAAAATCTTCTATTTTACACATTGCATCTAAATATGTAATTAATTGTAATTGAAGTCCTGCATAGATATTTGTATAATCAATATCTTTAATAGATGATTTATAATCAATTATTCTAATATATTTATTATTTTCATCTTTTGCAATATCTATTCTATCAATTTTACCAACTATTTCTACTGTTTTTCCGTTTTCTAAATTTATTTTTATAGGCTTATATTTTCCCTTTTTTTCGTCAAATTCAACTTCTGTTCCTATTATAGAAAAATCACTTGATTTTAATCCTAAAATTATATATTTTAATGCTTTTAAAATTATTCTCTTTAATCTTTCTACTAATAATTTATATTTCTCTGTTGCAGTAAAAATATAATTTTTATTATTTTCTAATTTTTTTTCAATTATTTCATTTATTATTTTTTCTGTTTGTTCATCATCTATTTCTTTTATATTTATTTTTTTATCATTTATTTCTTCAAAAAAAGAATTAATTACTTCATGCATAAATGATCCTGTATCTAAACTTTTTATTTTTAATTCTTCTTTTTCTTTTATTTTTAAACTATATTGTAAAAAATATTCGTATGGGCATGATTTAAATGTTTCTAATTTTGATACACTTGTTTTTAATTTATTTCCATATAATTTTTGAATATTTTCTTTTTTTATTTTTTCAGGTATTTTTAATTTTTTTATATAATTTAAATTATTTTTTAATATTTTTTTATATTTTTC
>CAJKVH010000009.1 GCA_905203305.1 uncultured Eubacteriales bacterium | reverse complement strand
TTTAGCCTTATTTATATACACCTATATTGTCTCCTTCATTAGCTTTTTTATACAATAAATCTCTCTATTCAATTTCCAATGTACATAAACTTTTGGCTATTCTTTTTATACTTTTTTCATACTATCACATAGTGCATCTTTTTGTAATCATTTTTTATTCTTTTTGTATTACATTCTTATTACATTTTTGCATACATGTTTAATTAATATTATTGTCTCAAAAATGTATTAATCTTATTTTCTTCTTGAGTTGTTGATTTATATTATAGGATTAACGAAAAAAATCTCAAATTATTTTTTCAAATAATTTGAGATTTCTTCATTTAAGCATTAAACACTCTATCAAATTCTTCTCCATCAATTTTTTCTTTTTCAAGTAATATTCCTGCAACAATGTGAAGCTTATCGATATTTGCTGCTAAAATTTGTTTAGCTGTATTATAAGCTTTATCTATAATTGCTTTTACTTCTTCATCAATTATAGCTGCTGTTTCTTCTGAATAATTTTTTGTTTGAGCTAAGTCTCTTCCTAAAAATACTTCTCCTTGTCCTTGTCCGTACATAATTGTTCCAAGTCTTGAGCTCATTCCATAAACTGTTACCATACTTCTTGCAATTTGAGAAGCTCTTTCTATGTCATTGCTTGCCCCTGTTGATATGTCATTTAAAATTAAGGCTTCTGCAACTCTACCACCTAATAATGATATTATTTGTTCTTCCATTGCTGTTTTTGACATAAATGATTTATCTTCTGTTGGTCTATACATTGTATATCCTCCAGCCATTCCTCTTGGAACTATTGATATTTCATGTACTGGATCTTGTGTTGGTAAAAATTTACTTACTACTGCATGACCAGCTTCATGGTATGCAACTAATTTCTTTTCATGATCACTTCTAACTTTTGTTTTCTTTTCTGGTCCCATAGTTACTTTTACCATTGCATCTTCAATTTCTTGCATTCCTATTTCTTGTTTATTTCTTCTTGCTGCTAAAAGTGCTGCTTCGTTTAATACATTTTCTAAATCTGCTCCTGCAAATCCTGATGTATTTTTTGCAATTATTCTTAAGTCAACATCATCTGATAATCTTTTCTTTTTGCTGTGTACTTCTAAGATTTGTTCTCTTGCTTTTACATCTGGTGCTCCAACTACTATTTGTCTGTCAAATCTTCCTGCTCTTAATAATGCTTTATCAAGCACGTCTGGTCTATTTGTTGCAGCAAGTACTATAACACCTTCATTTGCTGAGAATCCATCCATTTCTACTAATAATTGGTTTAATGTTTGTTCTCTTTCATCATGTCCTCCACCAAGTCCTGCTCCTCTTTGGCGTCCAACTGCATCTATTTCGTCTATAAATATAATACATGGTGCATTTCTTTTTGCTTGTTCAAATAAGTCCCTTACTCTTGATGCTCCCACACCAACAAACATTTCAACAAAGTCTGAACCACTTATTATAAAAAATGGTACTCCAGCTTCTCCTGCAACTGCTTTTGCAAGTAATGTTTTACCAGTTCCTGGTTGACCAACTAGTAATACTCCTTTTGGTATTCTTGCTCCCATATCTGTATATTTTTTAGGATTTTTTAAGAATTCTACTATTTCTTCTAATTCTTCTTTTTCTTCATCAACACCTGCTACATCGTCAAATGTTATTTTGTTTTTCTCTGCAGAGTTTATCATTCTTGCTCTACTTTTTCCAAATGTCATTGTCTTGTTTCCACCTTGGTTGTTTCCTGGGTTCATCATTAAGAACCAGAATATTAGAAATACTATAAGTAATCCAAATGGTGTTATAAGACTAAGTACTGTTATCCATATTGATTCAGATTCTTCCTCTAAAGAAAGGTTACCATTTTTTATATATTGTTCTGCATATGTTACAAAACTATCTAAACTTGGTATATTTACTTGTTTTATTGTTTTATTATTATCATTTAGTGTAACTTTTGCTGTTCCCCCACCTGCTGCTAATTGTACACTTGATACATTTCCATCCTCTATATTTTCAATTAATTCTGAATAGGTCATTTTACTATTGCTATTTTCCATTATTGAAGAAATAACTACAATTAGAATCACACCTATTATAAGCCATACAGCTAAAGATTTTATTCCATTTTTCACTATTCAATTCCTCCTTTTCGCTTGAACTATACCATAAGAAATTTAAATTTGCAATAGTTTTTTTTATAATTTCTTAATTCTTTAATTCGAAAAAAATTTGGCCTTTATTTACTAGAATTTTTGTATTTTTGTTTGGCATTAAATATTTATTTCCAATATTTTTTTCACAAAGTTTAATTATATCATCTATATTAACTTTTTCTATGTTTTGTACATTTCCAACCGCTTTTTCTATCGCATAAATTATTATTCTTTTCTTTATAACAATGTTTTGTTTATTGAATTCCTTTAAATTTAATACTATTTTTCCTTTTTCTTCTTTTATTTTTATTTTATTAAAAACTTCTATACTTATCTGTTCTAGGTATTCATCTTCTTCTTTTATAACATCTGACAATCTACATATTGTTTTTATAATATTTGGATTAAATTCTTCTTTTATATATGGAAGAACAATATTTCTTATTTTATTTCTTGTACAATCATTTATAAAGTTTGTTTTATCTATTCTAGGATTCAAACTATTTTCTTCACAATATTTTTCTATTTCTGATCTTTGAGTTTCAATTAAAGGTCTTATATATTTATTGTTTCTTTCTGGTTCAATTCCCTTTAATCCAGAAACTCCTGAACCTCTTAAGATATTCATTATTATTGTTTCTACTTTATCATTTTTATTATGTGCTATTGCAATTTTATTTGCTTTTTCTTTTTTTAAAATTTCTTCAAAAAATTCATATCTTACTGTTCTTCCAGCTTCTTCGGTCCCTTGTTTATTATTATTTGCATAATTTTTTACGTCTATTCTTTTTATATAGCACTTAATTTCATTTTCTTTGCAATATTTTTCTACATATTCTTCATCAGAAATTGCTTCTTCTCTTATTAAATGATTTACATGGCATACTATTATTTCAAAATTAAGTTCTTTTTTTAAATCTTTTAAAATATCTAGCATACATATTGAATCAGGTCCACCTGATACTCCACATATTATTTTATCATTCTGATTTACCAAATTATATTTTTTTATTGTTTTTAATACTTGTTCTTTTAACATATTAATCATCATATCCTCTTGCAAGATTTACGAATTTTGTATAATTTCCCATCCATAATAGTTTTACTGTTCCTGTTGAACCAGCTCTGTGTTTTGCAATTATGACTTCTGAAATATCTTTTTCTTCACTATCTGGATTGTAATAATCATCTCTATATAAAAACATAACAATATCTGCATCTTGCTCTATTGATCCAGATTCACGAAGGTCTGAAAGCATAGGCCTATGATCTGGTCTCTGTTCAACCGCTCTTGATAACTGCGAAAGAGCAATTACTGGTACATTTAATTCTTTTGCAAGTATTTTTAATGACCTACTTATTTCTGCTATTTCTTGCTCACGGCTTCCATTTTTCTTGTTATTACTTCCTTGTATTAATTGGATATAATCTATTACAATTAATCCAATATTTTTCTCCATTTTTAGTTTTCTACATTTTGTTCTTATTTCCATTATAGAAATTCCAGGTGTATCATCTATATATATTCCAGAATCTGAAATTGGACCTACTACACTTGCAAGTTTACTCCAATCATCTTCTTCTAGCTTTCCTGTCATAATTTTGTTACTGTCTACCATAGCTTCTATACATAAAATTCTGTTTACTAATTGGTCTTTTGACATCTCTAGGTTAAATATTGCAACAGGTGTATTTTGCCTTATTGCTGCATTTGCTGCTATATTTAAAGCAAATGCTGTTTTTCCCATAGCGGGACGTGCTGCAATTAAGATTAAATCTGATCCATGTAAACCTGCTGTTTTATCATCTAAGTCTACAAATCCTGTTGGAACACCTGTTATCTTTGATTTTTGATTATATAATTCTTCAAGCTTTGTAAAACTGTCTATTAATACATCTTTTATTGGTGTATAACTTTTTTGATTTTTATTTTGTATTATATCGAAAATTTTCTTTTCTGCACCAGCCATTATATCTTCAACATCTTCAGTTGGATTATATCCTAAGTCTATTATTTCATTTGCTGTTTTTATTAATTGCCTTAATGTTGCTTTTTCTTCTACAATATCTATATATTTTTGGACATTTGCTGTTGTTGGAACTTTATCTGGCAATACTGCCAAATATTCAAATCCTCCAACTTTTTCAAAGTCTCCCATTGATGAAAGTTCATCTTTTACTGTTACTAAATCTACTGGTTCTGATCTTCCATATAAATTTACAATAGCTTCGAATATTAATTTATTATCTTCTCTATAAAAGCTATCTGCTTTTAGCTTTTCTACAGCTGCCATTACAGCGTCTTTATCTGTAAGCATACTTCCTATTACTGCTTGTTCAGCTTCTATATCATGTGGTGGTATTTTTCCAAGTTCCATTTCTACTCTCCTAATACATCAATTTTAACTGTTCCTATAACACCCTCATTTAATTTTATTTGAACATTTGTTGTTCCAAGTATTTTTATAGCTTCTTTTAGTTCTATTTTTTTCTTATCTACTTTTATTCCATATTCTTTTTCAAGCTTTTCTGCTATTTCTTTACTTGATACTCCTCCAAATACTTTTCCGTTTTCTCCTGCTTTTACTTTGAATTTTAGTCTTATTTTTGACATTTTGTCAGCTTGTTTTTCGGCTTCTTCTTTTTCTACACCTTTTTTATATTTTTCTGATTCTTTTTTTGATTTTAGTTTTGCAAGGTTTTCGTTATTTGCTTCTACTGCTAGATTTTTTACAAATAAATAATTTCTTGCATACCCATCTGATACATTTATTATTTCATCTTTTTTTCCTATTGATTTTATATTTTCTTTTAAGATTACTTTCATTTTGTTACCTCCTTATTCTCGCTCGATATATATTATCATACTTTTTTAAAAAATTCTATACATATCACAAAAAATTCAAAAAAGGTAACTATGTAAAACATAATTACCTTAAGATTCAATCTCTCCAAAATATTCTTCTATTTTTAATTTTAATTCTTCTTTAACTTCGTCCATTGTTTTTCCTTCAACTTGAGCTCCAGCTAAGGTAATATGACCTCCACCGCCCATTTTTTCCAAAATAACTTGGACATTAATATCTCCAATTGAACGACCACTAATTGTGATTTTTTCTCCATCATTTCCTAAAACAAATGATGCTGTAATGTTTCCAATTGATAAAAGTTCATCTGCTGATTTGGCACAAATAATGTTTGCGTTTTTATCTGTTTCATTATAAGTTGCAATTCCTATTGTGTCATTTACAACTTCTGTTGTTTTGATAATTTCTGTGATTTTATTATAAGTGTCTAAATCACTTTGGAACCATTTTTTTACTCTTATTATATCTACTCCACATTTTCTTAAATATGCGGCTGCTTCAAATGTACGTACACCAGTTTTGAATGTAAAGTTTTTTGTGTCCATCATTATTCCTGCATATAATGTTTCTGCTTCTATTTTCTTTAATTTAGTTGTAACTTCTGTATATTGTAATAATTCTGTTACAAGCTCTGCTGCTGATGACGCATATACTTCGTGAAATGTTAGTATACTTTTATTTATAAAATCTGGGCTTCTTCTATGGTGATCTATTATTGCAACTTGGTTTGTTTTTTCAAGCAATATTGGATCTTCAACAAATCCTGTTTTATGAGTATCTACTATTATTAATAGTGTTTTTGGTGTTATTTTTTCTTCTGCTACTTCTTTTGTTATTATTACTTCTTTGTATTCTTCGTCTTCATCTAAACTTTTTTTAACATTTCCTAAAGCCATTGTGTTTGTATTTGCAACTATATATGATTTTTTTCCAAGGTTAGTTGCAAGTCTATACATTCCTATTGCTGAACCTAAAGCATCTATATCTGGATTTATATGTCCCATTATCATTACTTGGTCATTTTCTTGTATAAGTTCTTCTAGTGCATGAGCTACAATTCTTGCTTTTACTTTTGTTCTTTTTTCTACTTCTTCAACTCTTCCTCCAAAGAATTGATATTTTCCATTTTGTCTTATTGCAGCTTGATCTCCACCACGACCTAGTACAACATCCATTGTGTTTAAAGCTGATTGATATTTTTCTTTATCTGTTTTTCCTTCATTTGATATTGCTATACTTAAAGTTAATTGTGCTCTTCCTTTTATGTTTATGTCTTTTATTGTATCTAGTATATTAAATTTGTTTTCTTTTATTTTGCCTAAATATTTTTGTTCAAATAAACACACAAATCTATCTCTATCTGATTTTACTACTATTCCTTCTGTTTCTCCCATCCATTCATATATTGCTTTTTCTATTTCAGCAGTAACACCAGGTCTTATATCCATATCTATTAATTGCATTGTTTCTTCATAATTGTCTATTACTACTATTCCAACACAACTTTTTGAATCATTATATTCTTTTTTTAGTTTTAATGTTGCCGTTTCATCAAGAAAGTATAAAATCATCATGTATTTATTTTCTCTTTTTCTTTCATGATTTCCTGATTTTACAAATTCTCCTAATATTTTGTATGTTTTATTTTCTACTTTTAGGTTTCTTATTATTGATTTGTCTTTTTTGTCTTCTCTTGCATTTATTTCTGCATTTATATTGTCTAGTAAATCACTTATATATCCATTTATATCTATGTTTGCAAATTCTGATACAAATTTTGTACTTCTCCAAACTATATTTCCATCTGTTTCAACTATTATTAATGGAATTGGCGAATATATTAAACTATTTTTCGCTGCTGAATTTACATTTAATGTTAAATCTTGTAGATGCTGAGAGATCTCGCTTTTTCTTTTATTATTTGCAAAATATGTATATCCTAATATTGCAATAAACAATATTACTGATGTTATTATAAATTTTGGATTTAGTATACATATTGCTGCTAATAAGATGAATATTATTACAAGATATATTTTTGTTCTAGATACTAAACTATCAAATAATTTTCTATTACTACTTTGCAAATTAAATTTCTCCTTTTATTTTAATGTATTTATTTTACCTCATATCCCCTAATTTGTCAAATTTTCTTGACTTTACAAGCGTCTGGCTATATAATGCTAATATTACATATTGAGAGGAGTTTTACTTATGTCTTATGATTTTAAAAATATAGAAACTAAATGGCAAAACAAATGGGAAAAAGAAGGAACATTTAATGCCTCTACTGATTATACAAAGAAAAAATGGTATGGATTAATAGAATTTCCTTATCCATCAGGACAAGGATTACATGTTGGTCATCCACGTAGTTATACTGCAATTGATATAATTGCAAGAAAAAGAAGATTACAAGGTTATAATGTTTTATACCCTATCGGGTTTGATGCATTTGGACTTCCAGCAGAAAACTATGCTTTAAAAACAAATGTACATCCTAAAATAACAACTGCAAAAAATATTGCACATTTTACAGAACAATTAAAATCTCTTGGTTTTTCATTTGACTGGTCAAGAGTAATTGATACAACAGATCCAAATTATTATAAATGGACTCAATGGATTTTTATTCAATTATATAAACATGGTTTAGCTTACAAAGCTACAATGCCAATTAACTTCTGTACAGGTTGTAAAGTAGGTCTTGCAAATGAAGAAGTTGTAAATGGTGTATGTGAAAGATGTGGAAGCCCTGTTGTTCAAAAAGAAAAATCTGAATGGATGTTAAAAATTACCGAATATGCTCAAAGATTAATTGATGATTTAGATGATGTTGACTTTTTAGATAAAATTAAAACTCAACAACGCAATTGGATTGGAAGATCTGAAGGAGCTGAAGTAAAATTTAAAATTGCAAATTCTGAAGAAGAATTAACAGTTTATACAACAAGACCAGACACACTATTTGGTGCAACATATATGGTTATAGCTCCAGAGCATCATTTAATAGAAAAATTACAAAATAGAATTACAAACTTAGATGAAATAGAAGAATATAAGAAAAAAGCAGCTTTAAAATCTGACTTTGAACGTTCTGAAATTAATAAAGATAAAACAGGTGTTGAAATAAAAGGAATTAAAGCAATAAATCCATTAACAAATAAAGAAATTCCAATTTGGATTTCAGACTATGTTTTATCAAGTTACGGAACAGGTGCTATAATGGCTGTACCTGCACACGATTCAAGAGACTTTGAATTTGCAACAAAATTTAATTTACCAATTGTTCAAGTTGTAAAATCTAATGACAATGTAGAGGTAGATTTAACTAAAGAAGCATTTACAGATGTCCAAACTGGTGTTCTTATAAATTCTGGATTTTTAGATGGATTATCTGTTACAGACGCTAAAAAGAAGGTTATAGAGTACCTAGAAGAAAATAAAATTGGTTCTAAAAAAGTAAATTATAAACTTCGTGATTGGGTATTTTCACGTCAAAGATATTGGGGAGAACCAATACCAATGGTTTACTGTGAATGTTGCGGATGGCAACCTATAGATGAAAAAGATTTGCCACTTACACTTCCAGAAATAGATGATTTTAAACCTGGAGAAAATGGAGAATCTCCACTTGCTAAACTTGATTCTTGGATAAATACAACTTGTCCAAAATGTGGAAAACCTGCAAAACGTGAAACAGATACAATGCCTCAATGGGCTGGTTCATCTTGGTATTTCTTAAGATATATGGACCCACATAATAATAATGAATTAGCATCAAAAGAAGCCTTAAATTATTGGGGACAAGTTGATTGGTATAATGGCGGAATGGAACATACAACTCTTCACTTATTATACTCAAGATTCTGGCACAAATTTTTATATGATATTGGTGTTGTTCCAAATAAAGAACCTTATGCAAAAAGAACTTCACATGGTATGATTTTGGGAACAAATGGAGAAAAAATGTCAAAATCCAAAGGAAATGTTATTAACCCAGATGATATAGTAAATGAATTTGGTGCAGATACCTTTAGAGTTTATGAAATGTTTATGGGACCATTTGATCAAACTGCTGCTTGGTCTATGGATAGTATTCGTGGATGTGGCAAGTTCCTAGACAGAGTTTGGAATATGCAGGAATTTTTAGTTGATGGTAATGAATTTACTCCTGAAACCGAAAAAATGATGAATAAAGCTATTAAAAAAGTTTCTAATGATATTGAAGAAATGAAATTTAATACTTGTATTTCTACTTTTATGACAATGGTTAACGAATTTTATAAATTAAAGAGAATTAACAAAGCTGAATTTAAAACATTTTTAACTTTATTAAATCCTTTTGCTCCTCATATTTCTGAGGAATTGAATAAATTGATAGGATTTGAAGCTGATGTTGCGTCATACAGTTGGCCTGAATTTGATGAAGCTAAAACTATTGATGATGAAATTACTTTACCTGTTCAAATTAATGGTAAACTTAAAGCTAATATTACTATTTTATTAGATGAAGATGAAGCTTCTGTTAAGGAAAAAGTTCATAATGCTATTGAGAGTAAGCTTGATGGTAAAAATATTGTTAAGGAAATTTATGTTAAGAATAAAATTTATAATGTTGTTGTGAAATAAATTTTGTAAAAGCCTGTAATCTCCAGATTACAGGCTTTTTTCTAATAGCTTAAACTTTCCGGGTCTAAAAGAAAATCATATATACTCATTATTATAATTCCATTTTCATATCTTGACCTTTTTATATTATCCCCAACTATTATTATTTTTTTAAAGAAATCATTTACATTTACCAAAGATTTTTGTTCTTGTTCCACTTTTTCCCTTGTTTTCATTTCAAGAGCTGACTGAATGTAAATTTTGTTATTCCCTTTATTTGCAACAAAGTCAATCTCCAGTTGTTTTTTTGTATTTCCTTCACGTATTTCAACAGAACCAACATCAACATTATATCCACGTTTTTTTAATTCTATATAAATTACATTTTCCATCGAATGAGATATTTCCTCACTTTGCCTAAAATCCAAAAATGAATTTCTTATTCCCATATCTGTAAAATAGTATTTTTGTGGCGTTTCTATGAATCTTTTTCCTCTAACATCAAATCTTCTTGCTTTTTCTATTATAAATGCATCTTGCAAGTATCCTAAATAATTGTATATTGTTTTGTCTGTCATTGTTGACATTCTATCTCTTTCCTTGAAGTTGTTTGATAATTTTAGAGGATTTGTAAGAGAACCTATATCTGACGCGACTATTTGTACTAACATTTCTAGTTCTTCTTGATTTTGTACATTATTTCTATCTACAATGTCATTAATATAAACATTATCTTTTTGTGTTTTTAGATAATTTATTTTGGCATTATCTGTCTTTGCCATTATTGCCAAAGGAAGTCCTCCATAAGTATAATATTCACTTAATGCCTTTTCCTCTGAACCTTCATATACCGAATAGAATTCTGCAAATGATAGTGGGTATACTCTTATTTCATCTCCTCTGCCTCTAAATTCTGTTACTATATCTGATGATAAAAATTTTGAATTACTTCCTGTTACATATATTTCCACATTATTTATATGCATAAATCCTATTAAAACAGATTCAAATTCTTTTACCTCTTGTATTTCATCTAGTAAAATATAATATTTTTTTTCATCCATAATTAAACTTCTTATATATTCGTCTAGCTCGTCTGGATCTAAATATTTAAAGTTTGTCCTTTCATCTAAACTTAGTTGTATAATATGCTCCTTGTCTGTACCTTGCTCTAAAAGATAGTTTTTGAAAATTGTATTTAGTAAATATGATTTTCCGCATCTTCTAATTCCAGTTATTATTTTTATTAGACCATTGTCTAATCTGTCTATAAGTTCTTTTAAGTAATAATCTCTTTTTATTTCCATATCTAGCACCTCCATTACGAATTTTTTACGTTTGTGTAACTTTTTCGTAATTATTATATCAAATTTTAAGTTTTAAGTCAAATTTAATTACGAATTTTTTACGTTTACGTCTTTTTTTCGTAATCTCCATACATATTGTTACCATATTTATTGACTATATTCAGAATTATATATATAATATTTTTATACTAAAAGGAGGAATATTATATGTTTGTTTACACTTTCGGAGTTGTTTATGGAGCTATGGCTTTAAATCAACCTACTCCAAATCTATTATGGCATTATTTAAATAATACCAAAATTGCCTTCTGTATTCTTAGTCTTTTATTTGGACTTCTGTTTTTATATGATTTATTTCGCCTACGTAAGAATAAACTAATTAATAATTTTAGAGAGCAAAAAAAATATAAAAGATACAACAAAATATTATTATTACTTTTTGTACTTTGTATAATAATTTCTATAATACTAAATTTTATTTTACATGCAAATATAAAATCACTATATTATTAAATTAAAAACTGAAGCAAATTAAAAATTTGCTTCAGTTTTTTACTATTTTTCTTCTAAATCTAATTTAATATGAACATCTTTAAGTTGACCATCAGATACTTTTGAAGGAGCCCTCATAAGTAAATCTCTAGCCCTCTTATTTTTAGGGAATGCAATAACTTCTCTAATATTACTTGAATCTTCAATAAGCATAACCATTCTATCAATTCCAGGTGCAGCACCAGCATGTGGTGGAGTTCCATATTGGAATGCATTATATAAAGCTCCAAATTTTGTTTTTACATCTTCCTCTGTATAACCTGCTATCTCAAAAGCTTTTACCATTATTTCCGGATTATGATTTCTAACCGCTCCAGATGCCATTTCGTATCCATTACATACTAGGTCATATTGATATGCTAAAATGTCTAGTGGATCCATATTTTCTAATGCTTCCATTCCACCTTGTGGCATTGAAAATGGATTATGGCAGAAGTCGATTGTTCCTTCATCAGATAATTCATACATTGGGAAATCTACTATAAAGCAGAATTTGTAAACATTTTTTTCTATTAAATCTAAACGTTTACCAAGTTCTATTCTAACAAGTCCTGCTATTTTTTGAGCTGTTTTAAATTCATCTGCAATAAAGAACATGCTTGCATTTTCTTTTAAACCATAGTTTTCTTTTAAATTTTCTACAATTTCAGGTGTTATAAATTTTGCAATTCCACCTTCTAGTTCACTTTCAGCATTTAATTTTGTCCAAGCTAAACCTTTAGCCCCACATTCTTCAACTGCAAATTCTCCCATTTTGTCAAAGAATTTTCTTCCTTGATTTGCTCCTTCTGGCACTATTATAACTTTTATAGTTTTGTCTTTAAATGCGTTAAATTCTGTATTTTCAAAAAGAGATGTTACATCTTGAATTATTAGTGGATTTCTTAAATCTGGTTTATCAATTCCATATTTTTCCATAGCTTCTTTATATGGTATTTTTATAAATTCACCTTCATCTACTTTCCAGTCTGTAAATTTCTTAAATACAGATGGTACAACATCTTCAATTACTTTAAATACATCTTCTTGAGTACTAAATGCCATTTCAAAATCTAATTGATAAAATTCGCCTGGTGCTCTATCTGCTCTTGGGTCCTCATCACGGAAACATGGTGCTATTTGATAATATTTGTTAAATCCAGATACCATAAGTAATTGCTTAAATTGTTGTGGTGCTTGTGGAAGTGCATAAAATTCTCCTGGGTTTAATCTGCTTGGTACTAAATAGTCTCTTGCACCTTCTGGTGATGAGTTTGCTAATATTGGTGTTTGAATTTCGAAAAATCCTAATTCATCCATTTTATCTCTAAATGCTTTTAAAATTTTTGAACGAAGCAAAATATTTTTATGTAATTTTTCATTTCTTAAATCTAAAAATCTATATTCAAGTCTTAAGTCTTCTCTTGCTTCAACTTCTGAATTTATTTCAAATGGTAATTCCGCTTTACATTTTCCTAAAACTTCTATTTTGTTAGCAATTACCTCAATATCACCTGTTGGCATTTTAGGATTTTTGCTTGTTCTTTCCACAACTTTTCCTTCTATATGAATACAGCTTTCTTTTACAAGTTCTTTTGCTTGTGCTTGTAGACTTTCATCATTTATTACTATTTGTGTTATTCCATCTTCATCTCTTAGGTCTATAAATACCATTCCACCTAAATCTCTTATTTTTTGTATCCAACCAGCTAGTTCTACTGTTTCTCCTACGTTTTCAATTCTTAGTTCTCCTAAATTTTTTGTTCTATACATATTATCCCTCCACTCCAAAATCTGCTATAAATAATATAAAGCTTACTGCTATAAATAAAGCAAGTGTTATAACTATAACATTAATTTCGTCTACAAATTTTATTTCTTTTCTAATACTACATATTGTAAGCCATATTATAAATAAAATTAAAGCTATAAATAAACATATTTGTATACTTTTTAATAAGAATTTAATTCCATCACGAAATAACAATTCTGCAATAGTTAGGCTTGTCGCTCCACTACTAATGGGCTGTATAACTCCTTCAGTTGCAGATGGTATCTTATCATCATATTCCATTTTTTCATTCCATGAATCATATTCTTCTTTTTCTTTCTTTACTTTTCCATAGTCCTCTATCATTTGATAAGTCATCAATATCAAAAATGTAATGCATACTGTGATTACTATTAAAATTATTCCTTTTCTTGCTTTATTTCTTTTCATTTACCTAACTCCCCTAAAACAATTATTACAACCATTTTTAATGGCGCACTACTCCCTTTTAATATACTGGCCAACTAACCAAAAATTTTTACATTACTATTTTTCATCTACATTTCCCCTTTTAGAACTATTTTGGACCCAAAAGGACCAACCTTAATGATTCCAATACTCATCCAACGCCTCTTCCAACTCACATCTATCATCAATTCCATTTACCCTAACTCTAAAATTACTAGAATTAGGCAAATTCTTACTATAAGCTGCCAAATGTTTTCTAAATTCTTTTATTGCAACATCTTCGCCTTTTTCTTTTACTAGTAGATTTAAATGTTCTTTTATTATTTTTAATTTTTCATCAGATGTTATTTTAGGTAATTTTTCGCCTGTTTCTAAATAATATTTTATTTTTTTAAATATCCAAGGATTTCCCATAGATGCCCTTCCTATCATTATTCCATCTACGCCAGTTTTCTCAAACATTTCTTTTGCGGATTCTTCATCTACTACATCGCCATTTCCTATAACCGGTATATTTACAGATTCTTTTACTTTTTTTATTATTTCTAAATCTGCCTTTCCAGAATAATATTCTGCTCTTGTTCTTCCATGTATTGTAATTGCTGAAATTCCAGCTTGCTGGGCTATTTTGGCAATTTCAGTTGCTACAATATGTTCGCTGTCCCATCCTTTTCTAAATTTTAGTGTTACAGGTACTTTTGAATTTTTTACAACTGTTTCCATTATGTCTTTTGCTTTTTCTAGATCTAATAGAAGCTTACTTCCATCACCATTTTTTACAACTTTTGGTGCAGGACATCCCATATTTATATCAATTATATCTGCTAAATTTGATACATATTTTGTAGCATACTCAAAAGCCTCTAAATCTGAGCCAAATATTTGAATACTTACTGGTCTTTTTTCGCCTTCGAGATTCATTAACTTTTTTGTTTTTTCATCTCCATAAAATATTGCTTTTGAACTTACCATTTCTGTACATACAAGGCCCGGCTCAAATTTTTCACATATTACTCTAAATGGCAGGTCTGTTATCCCTGCCATTGGAGCTAATAAAATATTATTTTTTAATTTTACATTTCCTATTTTTAATTCGTGCAAATACATTTAACTGCTCCTAATTTTATTTTATAAATATTGTCTTTTTTCTATTTCCACTAATATTTAGAAGTAATCCTATACATATATAGCTTGTTATCATTGAACTTCCACCATAACTTATAAATAATAATGGAACTCCTGTTATAGGAAGTAAGCCTAATGTCATACCTATATTTTCTACCATGTGGAATAAAAATATTCCGGCTTATGCCTGCTGCTATATATGTCCCTAAATCATCACTTGCGGTTTTTGCAACATATAATGATTTAGTAATTAATGTAACATACACAAGTATTACTGCTGCAGATATTATAAATCCCATTTCCTCGCCAATTACAGAATATATAAAGTCTGTTGTTTTTGGTGATAAATATCCAAGCTGAGTCTGGTTTCCATTTAAAAGCCCCATTCCTGTAAGCTCACCTGAACCTATAGCTATTTTTGATTGTAATACATTGTATCCTGCTCCTTTTGGATCTGATTCTGGATTTAAAAATATATCTATTCTTGTTTTTGCATGATCTGGCAGTACAAAGAAATATGCAAGTGGCAGTGCAATTACCACTAATATCGATGCTATTACTATATATTTTTTATCAATTCCAGATACATATAACATAAGTACTAAAGATACCATATATGCTGCTGCTGTTCCATAATCCGGTTGTAAAACTATTAAAAACACTGGAAATAATACTGTTAATATTGTAACACATAGTTTCCAAAAAACATTTATTTCATATTTTCCTCTCTCTTGTACTTTTGCTATTGTTGCTGATGTAAATAATACCACCGCAACTTTTGCAAATTCACCTGGTTGTAAAGTAAATGCTCCTATTTTAAACCAACTACTTGCACCATTTCTTGCTTTTGTAAATAGTACTGCAATTAGCAAAATTATGGATATTCCATAAAATACTGGTGATAATTTTGCCCATACATCATAATCTATTAACATCATTACAAGCATTATTACTATGCTTATTCCAAACCACATTACTTGTTTTTTTAATTCATCCAAGCCTGTTGACTGTGTTGCTGAATATAAAGCGATAAAACCTACTACACTTAGTAAAAGTGCTGAAATTAATATCAGCCATTCCATGTTTTTAAAAATTCTACTCTTCATCTTTCTTCTCTTCTTTTACAACTTTTTCTTTTTTAGCTTTTTTCTCTGTAGTTTCTTTTCTTTTTGTTGTTTTATTTTTCTCAGTAGATTTTTTTTCTTCTTCTTCTGGTTCTTCTGCCGATATTTCTTTTTCTTCTTGTTGGTTTTCACTTTCTTCTTTTATTTCTTCTTGAGTTTCTTCGTTTGTCTCTTCTTTTTCTTCTGTTTTTTCTGCTTCGCTTTCTACTTCTTTTTCCTCTTGTGTTTCTTTTTTTACTTCTTCATCCTCTTTTTGAGGTTCTGGTGTAATTTTTTTCTCTTGGTTTGTTTTACTCATTTGTCTTGTTTCGTCTTTTATATTTATTATTGGAATATTAGCATATAATGCTGGTGCTCCTTGTGTTCCATCTTCGTTCGTTTCAGCCCCTAGCCTTACATCCATTGCTTTTTCGTCTATATCTATATATTTTTTTATTACTTCTATTATTTCTTCTCTCATTAGATCTAAAAAGTCTGCTGAGACATTGGCTCTATCTTGCATTAACACTAAGTGTAATCTCTCCTTTGCAGTATCTTTTGAACTTGATTTTAGTAGTTCTTTTCTTTTATTTCTTTTAAAAATGTTTTTAATGTTTTCAAACATTTGATTCCCTCCAGTTTCCATTAGCTTATGTAAGTTAATACATTTTTATTTTTTTCTTTAGATTTTTTCTATTTTTTACCAAAGATTCTTTTTATCTTTGCCCAAAATCCTTTTTCTCTTCCAGGTATTGTTATTTCTATATCTTCACCTAATATTCTTTTTGCTATCTCTAAATATGCTTTTCCAGATGGTGCTTTTTTATTTTGGATAACTGGTTCTCCTTTGTTTGTTTGAGTTATTATATATTCGTCGTCTGGTACAACCCCTATTAAGTCTATAGATAGTAAGTCTACTATGTCATCAACGTCCATCATTTCGCCTTTTCTTACCATGTTTGGTCTAATTCTGTTTATTATTAATTCTGGATTTTTTATTTCTGATGATTCTAAAAGTCCTATTATTCTGTCAGCATCTCTTATTGATGATATTTCTGCTGTTGATACAACTATTGCTCTTGTTGCTCCTGCTATAGCATTTTTAAATCCTTGCTCTATACCTGCTGGGCAATCTATAAGTATATAGTCAAACTCTTCTTTTAATCTATCTGTTAATTTTTTCATTTGCTCTTCATTTACCGCTGACTTATCTCTTGTTTGGGCTGCTGGTAACAAATATAATTCTTTAAATCTTTTATCTTTTATTAATGCTTGTCTTAATTTACATTTTCCTTCAACAACATCTACTATGTCATATACAATTCTATTTTCTAATCCCATTACAACATCTAGGTTACGTAACCCAATATCTGTATCTATTAATGCTACTTTCTTTCCTTCTAATGCTAAACTGGAACCTAAATTTGCTGTTGTAGTTGTTTTTCCAACTCCACCTTTTCCTGATGTAATAACTATAACTTCTCCCATTTTTTGTTCTTCCTTTCTTAGGATTTTTTGCTTGTATTATCATATAATGGATTTGCAAAAAAGTCAATAATTTGACATAAAAATATTGAAGTTTTAGATTTTGTTTTTACGTATTTTTCATAGTTTTTTAATTTTTCATTTGATATTTAAAGTATTTTGTGATATAATTTTTTACCTATTAAAATATATTAATAAAAAACAAATAAAAGGAGGTATAGATTTGGAATTTTTTGTAAATATGACAAATTCATTTTGGTTCCAATCAATTTTGAAAATTACATTAGGTTTTATTCTTGCTGGAATAATTGGACTAGAAAGATCTTCTTGGAATAAACCTGCTGGCTTTAGAACACATTCGTTAGTTGGTATGAGTTCGGTTTTAATTATGCTTTGTGGAGAATATATGTCTAAAGAATATAATATTGATCCTTCAAGAATACCTGCACAGCTTCTTTCTGGTATCGGATTTATCGGTGCTGGAACAATTTTAAGAGATGGTTTTAATGTTAAAGGATTAACTACAGCTGCTGGTCTACTTGCAGTTACTTGTATTGGGTTAAGTATAGGAGCTGGTTTCTATTTAGGTGGTATATTTACAACACTTATAGCTTACCTAGTTTTATCTTATTCTTACAAAATCTCAGACAGATTAGACCACTTTAATATTTTAGAATTACAAGTTAGCATATCTAAAAATACAAATGAGGTTTTATCACAAATTGAACATATTTTTAGTGACTTTAATGTTGATATTAAACATATTAAAAGACCTAAAAAAGACGAACTTGAATCTAATAGCGAATTAGTTACTATTGTTGGACAATACGCCAAAAAAGGATTTAAGAAAAATGAACTTTTAAAAAATATTAGTTCTTTAGAAAATGTAACAGAAATACTGGAAGAATAATTTTATTCTCCCAGTATTTTATATTTTTACAACTAATTTATCAAACTTACTTTTAATGTATTTTTCTAATTTATCCATAAAAACTTGTGGCTCTATTTCTTTTTTTGCAACCATATCTAAACCTTTTTCCCAGCTCGCTGTAAGCTTTGGATTTAAAATATCTGGCATTGCTTGATATACCACATCATAAATTGCTTCTCCTTTTACAGTTGGTGTAACTATTTGTGTTTTTGAGTTAATTCCGAATATATTGTATTTTTTCTAATTTTTTTATAATTTCTCCCCTTGTTGCACTTGTTCCAATTCCTGCACCTTTTATTTGTTCTCTTAGTTCTTCGTCTTCTATTAATTTACCTGCATTTTCCATTGCAAGGACTAGATTTCCTGAATTATATCTTGAAGGTGGCGAAGTTTCTGCATCTTTTAGTTCAAAATTTTGCACCTTTAAAATTTCATTTTTCTTTAAAGTGTTTAAAATATCTAAATTTGAATTTTCTTCTTCATCTTCTTTTTTCTTTTCAGGTTTTAAAACATCTAAAAAGCCTCTTTTTACACATACTTTTCCTGTTCCTAAAAATGTTTCATTTTCTATATTTACAGTTACATTTATTTTGTTATATTCTGCTGGTGGATAAAATATTGCTAAAAATCTTCTTACAATTAATTTATATACATTTGCCTGTAATTCATTTAATCCTTTATAATTTTCAAAACCTTGACCTGTAGGTATTATTGCATAGTGGTCTGTTATTTTGCTATCATTTACATATTTTGTTTTTACAAGATTGGTCGAATATTTTTCTTCTACCATTTTATTTATTATGTTTTTTATCTCTTCATCTTGGAAGTTTTTTGCTAACCCATTTAAATTTTTAGAAATTTCTTTTGCAACAGCTGTTGAAAGCACTCTTGCATCTGTTCTTGGATATGTTACAAGTTTTCTTTCATAAAGTGTTTGTATAATTTCTAGAGTTTGATCTGGTTTTATTTTAAATTTTTTTGTACATTCATTTTGAATTTCTGCTAAATTAAATAAAAGTGGTGGATTTTCTTTTTGCTTGCTTTTTTTTAGTTCTGTAACTTTTGCTTCTTTTCCTTCTAATGATTTTATAAATTTTTTCGCAACTTCTTCTTTTTTGAATCCACTTTCATTATATAATAATGGTGATTCGAAAACTACTGATTTTTCATTTACTTTCCATTCTGCTGTAAAATCTCCTTTTTCATTTGAAAAGTCGCCAACAATTTTGTAATATTTAGTCTTTACAAAATTTCTTATTTCTCTTTCTCTTGATACTATCATTCCCAAAACACATGTCATAACACGCCCCACTGATATTGCAAAATAATCTTGATTTAACGATCTTGCCAAACGATTTCCATATATTATTGATAATAGCCTTGAAAAGTTTATTCCAATCAAATAATCCTCTTTTGCTCTTAAATATGCACTATCTGATATACTATCATATTCTCTTTCACTTTTTGCTTCTCTTATTCCTCTTGATATTTCTTCTTCTGTTTGCGAATCTATCCATACTCTTTTTATTTCTGCATTTGGATTAGGTTTTGCCATCATAAAGACTAACCTTTGAATATATTCTCCTTCACGTCCAGAGTCGCCTGCATTATATATTTCTGTTACATCTTCTCTTTGTAATAACTTTTGCACAATGTTAAATTGATTTTGTACATTTTCTATTACTTCATATTTATATTCTTTTGGCATAAATGGAAGTGTGTCTAATCTCCATTGTTTTAATTTTTCATCATATTTTTCTGGATAACTCATTGTTACTAAATGTCCTACACACCACGTAATTATCCATTCATTTGATTCCATGTATCCGCCTTTATTCTTACTATTTACGTTTAATACTTTAGCAAATTCTCTTGCTACTGATGGTTTTTCTGTTATTAGTAATTTCATTTTATCATCCTTTGGTTATATATATATTTGTTATACTAACACAAAAGGCTTAAATTTACAATTAATTTTAAAAATTAATTATAAATTTAAGCCCCTAGATTTTTTATTAGTCTTGGCTATATGGTAATATAGCTATTGCTCTAGCTCTTTTTATTGCTAAAGTTATATCTCTTTGATGTTTGCTGCATGCTCCTGTTGTTCTTCTTGGTAAAATTTTACCTTTATCATTGATGAATTTTCTCATAACATCAGCGTTTTTATAATCTAATACAAAGTTTTTGTCTCCACATAGTGGGCAAACTTTTTTTCTTTGTTTTTTGAATCTTGGATTATAATCTTCATCATAGTTTTTATTATTTCTGTTATTTCTTTTTGCATTTCTCTTATCTGCCATTTTTTTCACCTCTATTTCTCTTTAATTAAAATGGTAAATCATCACTTGCTGATACTTCGAAATCTGAAGCACCTTCCATTCCACCTGGCATTGTAGCTCCAAAAGTATTTTCGAAAGATGAACTTGCTCCATCTCCTTCTCTTCTGCTATCTGCAAAATATACTTCTTCTGCAACTACTTCTGTTATATAGTGTTTTGTTCCGTTTTGATCGTCCCATGTTCTTGTTTGTAATCTTCCGATTACACCTACTTGTTGACCTTTTTTAAAGTATTTACTGCAAAATTCTCCTGTTTTGCTCCATGCAACAACATTAAAGAAATCTGCTTGTCTTTCTTCTCCTTGTCTTGCAAATCTTCTGTTTACAGCTAGTGAGAATGATGCAACTAGTGTATTGTTTGTTTGAGTATATCTAACTTCTGGATCTCTTGTTAGTCTTCCCATTAAAATTACTTTGTTCATTTTCTTTACCTATCCTTTCTTTAATAAAGGCCCCTTATCTTTATTTGAATATTAGTCTTCTTTTCTTACAACGATGAATTTTATTACTTCATCTGTGATTCTATAATTTCTTTCTAATTCAGTTATTGAGTCTGGTTTAGCTTCGAAATTAATTAATACGTAGAATCCTTCTTTGTTTTTCTTTACTTCATATGCTAATTTCTTTTTACCCATATTTTCATATGATTCTACTTTTCCATTTTCATTTATTAATCCTGTAAATTTGTCTTCTAAAGCTTTTAATGCTTCATCAGTACAATTTGGATTAATAATGATTATACTTTCGTATTTGTTCATTATTTTCACCTCCTTCTGGCTATACAACCCATACTTTTGTATGAGTAAGGCATTTCTTGCGTTCTTTATTTTAACACATTAATTTCCAATTTGCAAGGGGTTGATTGACTTTTTTTGCCTTTTATGGTATAATTCTTTATTATTAACATAAAATTTTTCCCAAGGAGGAAATAAAATGGATGACAATCAAGAACGGATTTTTAAAGAAATAATAGAAAATTTTTGGGATTTTGTCTCAGCTGGAAAATTTTCTAACACAGAAATCACAAGCTTTTTTGATGATTCCATGGAAAAGATTGAAGATCCTAAGCTTAAAGAAAAATTAAGTGAATTTAAGGATCTCATGACAGAGCTCTTTTGTTAAGAAAAAATCGGATTACCTTTATATTGATAATCCGATTTTTTTCTTTACCCAAATAAACTTATTTGATTACTTTCCTGCATTCCGTCTAAAACTCCAAATTCTCTTAATAAATCTATTGTTGAATCTCCAAGTTTAGCTGCTATTCTTACTTCATCTATAGACATAAAATTTTCATTTTTAGCTGCCTCATAAAGAGATTTTGCAGCAATTGGTCCAAATCCTGCTATGCTAGAAAATGGTGGTCTTATTCCTTCATCTTCTACTATAAAGTTTTTATAATGTGATTTATAAAGATCTATTGGTAAAAAATTTATTCCTCTTTCATACATTTCAAGTACTAATTCAAGTACAGCATACATATCTTGTTCTTTTTTAGTTGCTGTATTTCCTTTCATGTCAATTTCTTTCATTTTATTTTTTACTTTTTCTTTTCCAAGAACCATTGAAGCTGCATCAAAGTTATCTGCTGCTCTTATTGAGAAAAATGCAGAATAATATGCTTTTGGAATGTGAACCTTAAACCATGCTATTCTAAACGCATTTGTTACATAAGCTGCCGCATGGGCTTTCGGGAACATGTATTTTATTTTTTCACAAGATTCTATATACCATTCTGGAACTTCATGTTCTCTCATCATTGCTTTATATTCTTCCCATTTTGGCTCTTTTCCCTTTGCAACTTTTCCTTTACGTACTGCTTCCATTATCTTAAATGACTTATTTGGATCTAATCCTTTTTTTATTAAGTATATCATTATATCATCACGGCAACATATTGCATCTTTTAGGGTTACTGTTCCATTTTCTATAAGTGTTTGTGCATTATTAAGCCACACGTCAGTTCCATGTGATAGACCTGATATTCTTATTAATTCGTCGAATGTCGTTGGTTTTGTATCAACTAACATTCCTCTTACGAATTTTGTTCCAAATTCTGGAACTCCAAAACTTCCAACTTTTGATTTTATTTGTTCAGGTGTTACCCCTAAACTTTCTGTTGAACAAAATAGTGACATTGTTGCTTTATCATCTAATGGTACTTTTGTTGGATCTACTTTGGTTATATCTTGTAACATTCTTATAACTGTCGGATCGTCGTGCCCAAGAATATCAAGTTTTAATAGGTTCTGATCTATTGAGTGGTAATCAAAGTGTGTTGTTATAATATCTGAGTTTGGATCATCTGCTGGATGCTGTACTGGTGTAAATTCATATATTTCTCTTCCCTTTGGTACAACTATAATTCCTCCTGGGTGCTGACCTGTTGTTCTTTTAATTCCTGTACATCCAACAGCCAAACGCGCTGTTTCTGCTTGACTTACAGGTATATTTCTTTCTTCAAAATATTTTTTTACATATCCAAATGCTGTTTTATCTGCAACTGTACCTACAGTTCCTGCTTTAAATGTTGTTCCTTTTCCAAATATTACTTCTGTATATTTATGTGCTTTTGCTTGATATTCTCCCGAGAAATTTAAGTCTATATCTGGTTCTTTATCTCCATTAAATCCTAAGAATGTTTCAAATGGAATATCCATTCCATCTTTATCAAGCCTAGAACCACATTTTGGACATTTTTTATCTGGTAAATCAAAGCCATTTCCATAGCCATAATCTGTAAAATCAACATATTTACATTTAGGACATCTATAATGTGGTGGAAGTGAATTAACTTCTGTTATACCTGTCATATTTGCAACAAATGATGAACCGTACAGATCCCCTTGAGCCAACTATGTATCCATCTTCATTAGATTTCCATACTAATTTTTGTGCAATAATATACATAACTGAGAATCCATTTTTTATTATTGAATCTAGTTCTTTGTCAAGTCTTGTTTGAACTTGCTCTGGCAAATTTTCTCCATAAAGCTTATGTGCTTTGTCATATGCTATATCTTTTATTGTTTGCTCACATCCTGGAATATGTGGTGGACATTTTTCTTGTGATATAGGTGAAATTTGCTCACACATATCTGCTACTTTATTTGTATTTGTAATAACGACTTCGTACGCTTTTTCTTCTCCTAAATATTTAAATTCTTCAAGCATTTCATTTGTTGTTCTTAAATATAAAGGTGCTTGATTATCCGCATCTTTATAGCCTTGCCCTGCCTCTAAAATTCTACGATATACTTCGTCTTGAGGATCCATAAAATGCACGTCACATGTTGCTACAACTAGTTTATTTAGTTTTTCCCCTAATGATACAATTTTTCTATTTATATCTTTTAGGGCTTCGTCATCTTTTACTATACCATTTCTTACCAAAAATTCATTATTTCCAATTGGTTGAATTTCTAAGTAATCATAGTCATTTGCAATTTCTTCTATTTCTTCATCAGATCTTCCAAGTTCAATTGCCTGATATAGTTCTCCTGCCTCACATGCGCTTCCAAGAATTAAACCTTCTGAATATTGTTTATATAAACTTTTTAATATTCTTGGTTTTTTATAAAAATATTTCAAATGTGAAATAGAAACAAGTTTATATAAATTTTTTAATCCTACATAATTTTTCGCAAGAATTATTGCATGATATGGTTGTAATCTCTTATATTCTTCCGCTTTTGCTTTTTCATCTTCACATTTTAATGCAATATCTCCAACTGTTTTTGCTCCTCTTTCTTTCAATGTTTTCATCATTTCTCTTAAAACTTTAACAGTTGTATCTACATCATCTAGTGCACGGTGTGCAACTTCTACTTTTATTTTTAAGTGATCTGCAATTTTTCCTAACTTATGTTTTTTTAGTTCTGGATATAATTTTCTTGCTAGTGGCAATGTGTCTACATACGTATAATCAAATTCATACCCTAAATTTCTCGCTATTGTTTTTAAAAATCCTATATCAAATGTTGCATTATGAGCAACTAATACTGTTCCTTTTATAAATTCTAAAATTTTTGGGAATAATTCTTCTATTTTGGGTGCATCTTTTACCATATCATCTGTAATATTTGTTATTTCTTGTACTCTTTGTGGTATAGGCTTTTCTGGATTTACAAATTCTGAAAATTCTTCTATTACCTTTCCATCTTTTATTTTCATTATCCCTATTTCTGTTATTTTTTCCGTTTTTGCAGATAATCCTGTTGTTTCTAAGTCTAGTACACAATATGTTGTATCTATATCTTGACCTTTATCATTTACTACAACAGGCGATCCATCTGGTACTAAGTATGCTTCTACTCCATAAATTATTTTCATATCTGGATTGTCTAATCCTAATAACTTATGAGCTTCTGGAAATGCTTGTACAACTCCATGGTCTGTTATTGCCAAGCTCTTCCATCCCCATTTCATGGCTCTTTTTATTAAATCTGTTGCTGATGTCATAGCATCCATTTGACTCATTTGTGTATGCATGTGTAGTTCGACTCTTTTTATTTCTGCTAAGTCTTGACGTACTTGTCTTTTTATTCCTTCTGTTTCAATTACTACATTTGCTAAAATTTCCATCTCATGTGTAAAGTTACTTATTCCAGATTTTCCCTCTAATTTTACACCTTTACTTGACGATAACCTAGTTATAATTCTTTGTTTTTCTTCTGGTTTTGCAAATATTTTACATGTTATTGTACTTGTTCCGTCATATACATTAAATGAAATTAAAAATTTACCACTTTTTAGTTCTTTTTCTTCTATGCTTCCTTTTAATATTTCTCCACTTATTGCTGCCATATCATCATCTGGTGATATATCTATTACTTTTATGATGTTTGTTCTTAAATTTGGATTTCTTCCACATATTAAAGGTGTTTCTTCTTCTGGTTCTTCTAAAACAGGTGGCATATCAGGTGGTGGTGGAATTGGTGGCATATTTTTTTCATCAAATGTTTCTTTTTTAGGTTTATTTTCTTGCTTCTTTTGATTATTTTTATTTGCCATTTCTTCTGCAATTTGTTCTCCTATTGCCATGTGTTCTAATGCTCTTTGTATTGCCATGTTTTTACTTTGTTCTCTTCTTTGCTCTAATGCTTTGGCATCTTCCTCATTTATGTTTTCTACAAATTCTACTTTGTAACTATATCCAAATAAATTTGATATTACTCTTTCTAACTCTCTATCTAATTTTCTTGCAATTAAAAATTCTGCTCCTTTAATTTTCATGCTTACTATTATTTTATTATTTGTTACTTCTATTGTGCTTTTTAGTAATATCATTGGTCTCATTAAAGGATATTTATGTACCATATAGCATATTAGATTTTCCCATTCTTTTTCTATTGGTTTTATTGTTACATTGTCTAAATATTTTATTTTTATATCTATATTTGAAAATTGAAATCTTTCTTTTAAGAATTTTTCAAAATACCATAATTCTTTTATTTCAAGATAGTTTTCACTTTCTAAGTCTATTTCTAATACATTTGCTTTTTTTATTAGATTTAATTCTAATATTTTTGCTTCTTTTATTATGTTTTCAGTCTTATAGTCGCTAAATACTTCTTTTATTGGTTTTGTTGTTTGCATTTTCTCGCTCCTTTGAAAGTGAATTATATACCATTTTTATTTTTTGTTCAATTGTTGTTTTTTGTTTTTTTATTTTCTTTTTTCACATTTTTGCAAGTATATTTTTATTTTTATAACATTTTTGTAAGGTTTTAGTTTAATTTTATAACATTTTTGTTAATAATAAAAAAATTCAAGACAGAAAACTTTATTGTTTCTGTCTTAAAAATCACATCTCAACTATAACTTCATTAACACTTCCATCATCAACAAGTAAAATTGCTTTATTAGGTACTTCCAATCCATTTAATAAAACTTTATTTACTCCATAACATTTACCACCAAAGTTTTTAACAGAAATATTATAAATAGTTCTTCCATATTTATATCTCATACTAAATTCCTTCCATTCTTTAGAAATGCAAGGATTTATTCTTAAAATATTATTTTCTATACTAAATCCTAAAATATATTCAATTCCAGTTTTATAAAACCAACTAGAAGATCCTGTATACCAGGTCCAGCCTCCTCTTCCTGCTAAGTTCGAAGTTCCATAAATATCTGCTGCTATAACATATGGTTCAACTTTATATTTATTTGCGGCCTCTTTTGTTTTGGCATGTTCGATTGGATTTATCATATTATATAATTCTACTGCTTTGTCTCCAAATTTTAAGATTGTTTCTGCAATAATTGCCCATAAACTTGCATGTGTGTATTGTCCACCATTTTCTCTAACTCCTGGTAAATAAGACTTTATATATCCGTGGATTTATTTTTCCATCTACAAATGGAGGATCTAATAGTTTTATTATTCCATTTTCTTTATCTACAAGATGTTTTTCTAAACTTTCCATTGCTATAAATTGTTTTGTTTCATCTCCTGCACCTGATATTACTGACCAACTTTGAGCAATACTATCTATTCTACATTCTTCATTTTCTATACTTCCTAAAATATTTCCATCATCCATATATGCTCTTCTAAACCATCTTCCGTCCCAACATTTTATATTTAATGATTCTTTTAGATTTTGTAATATTTCTTTGTATTTTTCTTCTCTTTCCTTATCTTTTTTTAATCTTATATATTGTAAAAATCTTGTAATTACTAAATATTCGAAAAATCCTAGCCAAACACTTTCTCCTTTGCCTTTGTTTCCAACTTGACTAAATCCATCATTCCAGTCACCTGTTCCAATTTTGGGAATTCCATGTTCTCCAAAGTTTAATGACTTATCAATTGCTCTTATAGCATGCTCATATATTGTTTCATAAATATTAGAATTTTTGTATAAATCATATCTTTCGTCTTCTCCATCTTTTAAGATTTCTCCTTGTAAATATGGAGTCTTTTTATCTAAAATTTCAACATCTCCTGTTACATCAATATATTCTTCTATTACATAAACAAGCCACAATAAATCGTCTGAAAATCTTGTTCTTATTCCTCTTGATGTTTCTTCATGCCACCAATGTTCAACATCTCCTTCTATAAATTGATGAGAAGAATGTTTTATTATTTGATCTTTTATTTTTGTAGGATCAATATATTTTAAGCATAATGTGTCTTGCAATTGATCTCTAAATCCATAAGCTCCACCTGATTGATAAAACCCTGTTTTTCCATATAGTCTACTATTTATTGTTTGATATAAGCTCCATCCATTTAACATTATATTTAATGATTCAATTGGAGTATAAACTTGCAGTTTTTCTATCATCTCTTTCCATTTTCTTTTTACTTCATCTAATGCTTGGTAACAATTTTGAATTTTACTATATTTATATGCCATATTTTTTCCATCTATAATATTTTCACATACTCCTAAGCTTAATATTATTTCTTTCGAAGACATACTATCTATTTCTACATCAATTTCTATTGCCATGCAATTTGTTTTTCCAAATCCTGAAGAATTATCTAATCTTACTTTGTTTAGTCCATCTGGATTTGATATTCCACCATCTCCTAAAAATCTTTTTTTATCTCCTGTGAAACTTTTTATTTTTTCGCTACTTGATAAATATGCTTTATTTTTAAATACTGATTCATATAAATTTTCTCCTACAAGCAGATTAGAACTATCATCATAATTTATTTTTATACATCCATTTGACTTTATTTCATCTTCTCCAAGAACCGGCTTTATATAATATACAATTTTTAATTTTCTTCTTTTTAAATTATTATTAGTTAATTTTAAAATATTTATTTTTGCAGTGTCATCTTTTGGTACAAATACTTCTAATTCTTGTTTTATTCCTAAACTTTCATGGATATATTTGCTATATCCAAACCCATATATTATACTATAATCATTTTCATCTGGCATTGGATTCATTCCTAATGACCATTTTTTTCCTGTTTTACAATCTTCCATATATATTACCTCTGAAGGGTCGTCTAAAAATGCTCTATTTGACCAATTTGTAATTCTATCTAATCTACTGTTTTTATACCATGCATATCCTCCCATATTTTCAGTAACTATTGTTCCAAAGTTTTCATTTGCCAAAATATGACTCCAAACTGTTGGTAATTTATTATTTTTATTTATCCTTATTAAATATTCTTTTCCATCAGGAGAAAATGCTCCATATCCATTGTTGTATTTATTTTCTTCATTTTTTAATATATCTGTTTTTGCTCCTAAATTTAAAATTTCTTCTTCATTTTCTTCTATATATTCTTCTGGAACATTTTGAATGCTTTCTAAATATTCTTCTTCTAAATCATAAACTAAATGTTTTAAATCTCCTAAATGTGCATCTATAGTAAACTGAGATAGAAATTCCAATAAATTTATATCTTTTTTAGGTAATTCTGCCTTAGATAATACATATATTCCACCTTTTATATTTTTTAAAAATGCTAAATGTCTATCCATAATTTGAGATTCTATTTCTTCTCTTACATAATTTTCATAGCTATGGTTTTCTTCGTCTAAAAATACTAAATCTATTTTTATATTTTTACTCCTAAAAAATTCATACATTTTTAAAACTTGCTTTATTACATATATATCATTACTATCTCTTATTTTCACAAGTATTATTACTAAATCTCCTGATATTCCATATTTCCACAAATCGCTTTGCTTAAAGTTTTCTGTTTTTAAATTTTTTATTTGTCTTGATCTTATTGGATTATCAAAAATTATATATCCTAAAACTTTTTGGTATATTTCTATTTCTTTTGCTTTTACATCTAAATATCTACTTTCAGCCTCTGCTTTTACTTTTGATATTTCAAATGCCCTTTTTATATTTTCTAAGTTTTTATATTTATCTAAATTTTGTATTGCTTGTTCTTTTTTATTATTTACAGAAAGTACTAAAGATATCATTTTCTTTTGACCGCTTGCTATTTTTATAGTTTTTCTAAATGCTACCGTTGGCTCTACTGCTAAACCTATTTTTTTAGAAAATGGAATTGATTTTTCTATTGCTACTGGTACTTTTAAGTTTCCTCTTTCATTTAATCTTTCCTTGTCTATTTCAAACTCATTATCCACAATGGTTTCACAATCTGTTAAAAACATAATCTCTAAATATAATTCTTCTTCATCTAAATTTCTTTTTTTACGTTTTACCTCTAAAATATTATTTTCATTATCATAATCATATTTCAAAAATAAATTATTAAATGCTGGATGAGCATAATCTTGATCTTTTTTTGACAGTATCGGTTCTAATAGAGCAGATACTTCCAATGTTTCTTCTCTTTTTCCTGTATTTTCTAATTCTAAACATCTTATTTCTATAGCTTCTTCCGGATCTAATGTAATTTTCAAATTTGTTTTTATATAATCTAATTTCTTTTCGTATGCCATTTGATCTGGCATAAATGAAACTATTGAACCATCTTCTCCGACTTCTAATATATTTTGATTTTCTATATTTTTAACATACATTAATATTCCTTGATTATAATCAGCTGTTTTTTTGAATCTGTTTATATAAATGTCATTATATTTACTAAAACCTTGCAATTTTTGATTACATGCAATTGTATAAAATCCATTTGATATTACATTTGATCTCATAATTTCGTTTATTTTTTTATATGTTACAACTGAATAATTTTCATAATCTACATATTTTAATTTTTCTGGTTTTTCTTTTTCCTCTTTTGTTATAATAAATGTTTCTGGCATTTTTTCTTGTAATAAAATAGATACTGCATCAACTTCTGGATTTTTCATAAATCTTTTTTGGAATATATTATTATTTATTAAATTATTTATAGAAAGTAATATTAAGGCTTGATGGTGTGCCATATATGTTTTTACAACATTTGCTTTTTCATTTGCGCGTAGCCTTTGTGGCGAAAAGTCTAATGATTCATATAAGCCATATTTTCCATTCATTCCATATTTTTCTAACACTTTTATATTTTCTACCACTTCTTTTGGCTTATCATTTATTGCTAAAATACTTGCATAACTTGCAACTACTATTTCGTCTGCAAGTCCTCTTTTCAATCCAAGCCATGGAATTCCAAATGCCTTGTATTGATAATTTGAATGAAGATCCTTTACATTAAATGCCGATTCTGAAATCCCCCATGGTACGCCTAATATTTTTGCATATTCTATTTGACACATTATGGCAAATTTGATTGATTCATCAATTAAGCTTCCTTCATATCTTGGAATATTTATATTTGGCATTAAATATTCGAATGCTGTTCCTGACCATGAAACTAATCCTTTTTTGTTATTAAAAATCGTAAGTGTTCTACTTAAACTATTCCAATGCTTTGTTTCTACATCTTTTTTTATTATTGCAATTAAGCTTGCTTGTCTTGCTTCTGATGCCAATAAATCATAATATGAATCTGTAAGTCTATTTTCTTCTATATTAAATCCAATAGAAAATAACCTATGTTCCTTACTATATAATTTGGAAAAATTGGTATTTTCTATTAAATATTCTATATTTTTTATTAAACTTTCATCCTCTATTTTTTCCTTAACAAAAGATTTTAAAACATATAAATATCCAACAAAATTTCCACTATCAACTGTTGATATATATCTTGGAATTAATGGTTTTAAAGTTTTTATATTATACCAATTATATAAATGTCCATTCCACTTTTCTAGTTTGTTTATTATATTTATTATGTTTTTAATTAAATCTTCTGCTTTTATTAAATCAATATAACCTAAATCAAAACCTGCTATAACTGCCATTAAAGATAGACCAATATTGGTTGAAGATGTTCTATCTACATATAAATTTTTTCTATTTTCTTGATAATTATCAGAAATTAGATAATTATTTTGAATATTTAAATTGTCATAGAAAAAATCAAATGTCTTTTTCCCAATATTATCTAAATATTTTATTTCTTCATCACCTAATTTTTCTTTTGGATTTTTTAGTTTTATTTTTCTACTTATAACGCACATAACAGCTGGCGCAATAAACCAACTAATTCCTATTAAAATTCCAATTATATTTTTTACTTTTGTAAAATACAAAATACAAATTGTTCCTAAAATAGCATTAAAAATCATCGTTTTATAATAATTTTTAAAATTTTCTTTTGATCTATTTTCTGCTTCTTCTGATGTCATCCATTCTAATAAATTTTTTTTGCTTACTTTAAGTCTATATAAAGCAGTTGTTATTGATTTTAAACTTATATATGCTTTATATGGAAGTGTCATAAATTCAATTATCCCTCTATATATTGTTCCTTTTATTCCTCCAAATTTTGTAGTAAATGTATTTTGCTTTTTTTCGCCCTCTTTTCTAAATACTAAATAATTAAATATTTCTAATAAAACTGGAAACATTGTTACTATTATTAGAAATGAAATTGAAAATATATTTTTTTGCATATTTATTTTTTCTATAATAAGTAAATAAAAAAATGTAATTAAAACAAATATTTCAAACAGACTTCTTCTTAAATTATCAAATATTTTATATTTTGATAGTAAATTTATTTTTTTGCTTTTTAGCCAATCAATAATTTGCCAATCTCCTCTAATCCATCTAGAAAGTCTTGTCATAAAACTTAAATATTTACATGGATATCCATCCATTAACAAAATATCTGATGCAAGCCCACATCTTAAGTAACACCCTTCTAATAAATCATGACTTAATACAGTGTTTTCTGGAATTTCATTTTTCAAAATTTTTGAATATAATTTTAAATCAAATATTCCTTTTCCTGTAAATATTCCCTCTCCAAAACTATCTTGATATATATCTGAAATAGCATTTGAATACAAATCAACTCCCGCATTTTGTGCAAAAATTTTTGTAAATATTGTTTTTAAGCTAACGTCTAAATTTATCCCTACTCTTGGCTGAATTAAACCATATCCACTAATTACTTTTCCATCTTGTATTTCTGGTTTATTTAGGATATGCGCCATACTTCCAATTAGTTCAAATGCTGAATTTAAGCTTAAATCTGTATCACTATCTAATGTAATTACATATTTTATATTTGGTAGATTTTTTTTATTTTCTAAAAATGTGTTTACATTAAATTTCTTTTCTATTTCTGCATCATTCATTTTGCCTAATAAAAATTCGGAAAAGTCAGTTAATGCTCCTCTTTTTCTTTCCCATCCTAAATAAGTATTTTCGCCTTCATTCCATATTCTTTTTCTGTATATAAAGTAAAATATATCTTCTTCAGTTTCTCCATATTTTTGGTTTAATTTTTGTACTTCTTCTAATCCTGTTTTTATAACTTCTCTGTCATAATTTTCCTGCTTCATCTTTGATTCTTTACAATCGCCTAATAAACAAAAGTAAATATTTTTTGATTTATTTGCTAAATAATCTACTTCTAGCTTTCTAAACATTTCTTTTGTCTTTTCTTTATTACTTATAATTGTTGGTATTACAACCATTGTTGCATCATCTTTTGGTATTTTATTATATAAATCTAATTTTGGTATTAATTTTGGTTCTAATGTTTTACTTAAAATATATTGAATTAATTGAATAACTACTTGTGATATTGGAATTAAACTTATTAATATAAAAATTATACTAATCCACAGATTATGCACATTTTGTTGATATTTATATGCCATAAAGCTTGCGATAATTATGCTAAAAAAGGCTATCAAATAAATATATAATTTTACTTTTGCATTGTTACTTAATATTTTTTCTTCTTTAAATTGTAACTTTTTATATAATATATTTAAATTTTTTTCAAAAAGATAATATCCAACATGAGTCTTCTTTTCTTTATTTGTTACTACTTCATTTTCATTTTGCTTGGCTTCTTTTGCTAGTTCTAATAATTTTCCTGCTATATAATTTTCCGAAATTTTTGTCTTTTTTGATATTTTTTTTATTTTATTTCTATAATTTTCTTTTGTTTTGTAATCCATTTTTTCATATACATTTGCAGGATCTTGTTTTAATATTTCTTCTACACTATTTATTTTTTCAAATATCTCTAAAAAATTTATTCTTTGTACTTTTTTTATTGATGTTATACAATTTCCTATTGATATCTTTCTAACTGCAATATCAAAATGTTCTCTTTTTATTATCTCCGATACAGAAGATCCTGTTTTTAAAGTTTCTTCTTCTAGGATTCTCAAAAAACCTTCTGTTTTCTTTCCATATTTTTTTAATTTATATGACATATATTCTATAAATGGATATTTAACATCATTTATTTTTATATTTAATTTTGGATTAATTTTTAAGTTTTTAAATTTTTGATCAGCTGAAAAATCAATTAATCTTTCAATAATTGATTCCACCTTAAATTTTTCTATTTGTGAGATATAAATTGCTTCACATATTTGTCTTATATTTTCTATTATTGCAATTTCTATAAATATTCCTATATTCCATATTTCATCCATACTTAAGTTTTTCTTGGTCTGATACGCTTTAAGTCCTTCTGTTAAAATTTCTCTTGTTATTTTATTATCTTTATAATTTACAATTTCTGATGCAAGCACATATATTCTTGCAAATCCTTGATATTTGCCATTAGCTATCCCAACAAAATTTTCATATTTTTCTTTTGTAAGTTCTTTTTCAATCGTTTTTGTTACCTCTTCTATTACATAAAAATTATCTAATATCCATTCTCCTGCTGGATGTATATCAATTTTTAATTTTATATGTTCATTTAAAATATTATATACTTCTTTTATTACTTGGTAATTTTCCATTAACCTTGGAATTGGATATGTTTCTTTGCTTGATTTATTTTGCAGATTATGGGTACTTGCGATTTTTTCTAAGTGCTCATATAATTCTGCTTCATTTAAGAGTGCTCCTTCTATATTTAATATTTTTGTTTTATTCATAAGAAATTCCCCTTATTTGCAATTTTGTTTATTGTTTGCAAATTAAGGGGTTTTTATACATTTTATAATTTTAATAATTTTCAGCTTTTATTTCAAAAAATGCTTTTGGATGACTGCAAACTGGACAAACTTCTGGTGCCTTTGTACCAACTACAATATGTCCACAGTTTCTGCATTTCCAAATTTTGACTTCTCCTGCTTCAAATACTTTTCCTTCTTCAACATTTTCTAATAATTTTTTGTATCTTTCTTCATGTTCTTTTTCTATAGCTCCAACAGCTTCAAATAAATATGCAATTCTGTCAAATCCTTCTTCTTTAGCTGTTTTTGCAAATTCTGCATACATATCTGTCCATTCGTAATTTTCACCATCAGCTGCTGCTTTTAAGTTTTCAGCTGTGCTTCCAATTCCACCTAATTCTTTGAACCACATTTTTGCGTGTTCTTTTTCGTTTTGAGCTGTTTCTTCAAATATAGCTGCTATTTGTTCATATCCTTCTTTCTTTGCTTTACTTGCAAAGTATGTATATTTATTTCTTGCTTGTGATTCGCCCGCAAATGCTGCCATTAAATTGGCTTCTGTTTTTGATCCTTTTAATTCCATTTAAAATACCTCCTAACATGTTTTTTTCATTATAACATATTTTTTCATTTTTTCAAGCTTTATTTTTTATTATTTATTGACTTATTTTTGGTGTTTTAGTAAAATATTTGTTTGTAAGGACTTTCCCATTTGGGGACGGAGATTTTCGGGGAAATTCCCCGAAAATCTCCGTCCCCAAATGGGAAAATAGGAGGATAAAGTTTATGGAACACTGGAGTATAGAAGATTATAAAAATTATACTGATAAAAAAACATCAAAAAAAGCTAAATACAGATCATACAAAACTTCTGTAGATGGACATACTTTTGATAGTTTAAAAGAAGCAAATTATTATAATGATTTAAAATTAAGATTAAAATGTAATGATATAAAAGGTTTTTGTTTGCAACCTACATTTATTCTTGCACCTGGACTTAAATATAAAGCAGATTTTATTGTTTTTAATAATGATGGAACATATGATGTGATTGATGTTAAAGGTTTTAAAACTAAAGAATATATTGCTAAGAAAAAAGTTTTTGAAGATAAATATAACTTAAAATTGACAGAAATCGAGTAATTTCTTGACATATTTTGTATTTTCTTATAATATTAAAAAAAATACAAATATGAGGTGATTTTTTGAAAATAAATATAACACACCCAAAAGAATTCTATATAAAAATTATTGTAATTCTTTTTATAATTTTAATGGCTGTTCTAATATTTGTAAAATTCAACACCGATAATAATTCTACACAAATTACAGAAGAACAAAAAAAAGAACTTTTTAGTAAAATTGAAAAAAATACTAATGCCAAAGTAACAAAGTTTGCATCATACGGTACTCACTTTAATTTAGAAGGAAATATAGAAATACCCAAAATTTCTGGGATAAAAATAAATTATGTTGATGTAGTTATAAAGTCCTTAGATGGAACCGAAAATAGCTTTAAATCAAATTTTAATTATTCAGATAATATATGTTCTTTTTCTAGCTCAGATGAGATAAATTCTGGATTAAATTTAGAAGAGCTTTCATTAAATACATATTATCTTTTTGCAAAGGTTACATATTCTAATGGTGATATAAAATATTACTCTTTAGCAAATGATTCTGAATATGGAAATATAACATATTATACTATTACTAAGAATAGTAGTAATAACAAAATAGATATCTTTTTTGACGAATACAATAATTTAAAATTTATGTCTATTTCTGTAGTTAAAGCATCTTCACTTCCTGATGATGTATATGATATTGCAATAGATCCTGCTCGTGGTGGATCAGATACTGGCTCAACTTTTGGAGATTATACAGAATCTAGTATGGTATTACAATATGGCTTAAAATTAAAAAGCGAATTAGAAAATCTTGGATTAAAAGTATATATTTCACGTACTAATTCTTCATCTAAAGAAGATTCTTCTGATGTATATAATGAAAATGGCAGAATTAATCTTTTAAATGCATCACATGCCAAACTTCTAATATCACTTCAGCTAAATGGAACATCATATTCAAAAAATACTGGAGGAGTTGAAATTTATGCACCAAGCAATTGTAATTTAGATTTTGCATCTACTTTGGCTAATAATATTGTTCAAAGTTCATCTTCATATTATTCCGAAAATAATAGCTTTAAAAAAGCTGATGGAGTTTATGTTAGAAACTTTACTAATGCTGATATATTAGCATTTAATAATAAAGCAAAAACAGGAAAGTATGAACCTTATAATATAACAAAATCAACACCTTATTTATATTTAATTAGAGAAACAGGTGGAATTTCAACAAATGCTTTTGTTGATGGAAGAAATACTAGTTTCGGAACTAATAAATATTATAATTCTAATACTGGAATTGAAACATATATTGCTTACTTAGGTTATATGTCAGTTGAACAAGATTTAAATAATTTAGTAAATAATTCTGATAATTACATAAATGGGCTACTTCAAAGTATAAAATCATATTGTAACTTATAAAAAACAGGTAATATCTAAACTAGATATTACCTGTTTAATATATTACTCCATTATTATTTTTATATTCTTCAAAAGTTTTTATACATTCTTCTCTATCTATTTGTTTTAGATTTATAAGATCTTTGTTTTTTCCTTTTAAATAATCATAAATTATGTCATCTCTAAATCCGATTTTTCCTGCATCTTCCTTTGTACAACCATAATAAACTTCTTTTATATTTGCCCAAATTATTGCAGATAAGCACATCGGACATGGCTCACATGATGTATATAACGTATAATTTTTTAAATCATAAGTATTTAGTTTTTTACATGCCTCTCTTATTGCTACAATTTCAGCATGTGCTGTTGGATCATTATTTTTTAATACTTGATTGTTTCCATTTGAAATTATATTTCCTTCTTTATCTACTATTATTGCTCCAAATGGTCCACCTTCTTTTTTTAGAATTCCATTTTCGGCATTTTGTTTTGCTTTTTCCATATATTTATTCATATTGTTTGCTCCTTTTTATATTAATTAAAATAATTGCCTAAAGGGAAAAAGAAAAACCCTTTAGGCAATTTTTTTTGGTTGCGGAGGTAGGACTCGAACCTACGACCTCAGGGTTATGAGCCCTGCGAGCTGCCAACTGCTCCACCCCGCGATATACGAACTTTTAATATTATATTCTCTTAAATCACATTTGTCAATACTTTTATTAAAATTTCGTAAAATATAATTATAAAATATTTTTTTGCCTATTATTATTCATTATTCTTTTACCATTTTTCGCTTATTTTTTCCATTTTCAACAGAATAAACAACTAAAAATGGTAGTGTCATCTGTGCAATTATCATTATAGGTGTAAATAGTTTTCCGGTTAAATGATATAGTATTGTAAGTGGTGTTCCTGGGAAATCTTTAGATATAAACATTAAATTACCATCAAAAATATTATTTACAATAAGTGCTATAATGCATATTCCACCAACTAATTCTGCAAAATATATTATATCTTTTAATTCTAATTCAATATAGTTAGTTGCATTTATTAAAAGCCCTATATACACCATCGTTCCATGATATAAAAAGCTATGCAAACTTATAAAATGTAATATTGGATATGTTGGAAGAGATGTTGTTGGCATTATTATAAACACAATTCCTCCTATAATCCCACCAGTTGCTAAAAACACATCCCCTATTCTTTTTATTTTTCCTTTTCCAAAGGATGACATTAATCCTGCATATAATAATAAACTACAATAATATAGTGGTAAACATTCATTTACATTATTTATATTTCCAATATAGAGATTAAATCCTATTCTTACAAATTCTAATATCCATATAATAATTGTTAATTTTTTTATTATTTTATGCACTTCTTCTTTGCTTTTGTGTATTGTTTTCTTTAATGCTATAGATATTGCAACTATTGTTAATATTATTAATATAAAGTGTTTTGTGGTAAATATACCACATGGTTCATATTCATTTGGTCTTGCAAAAAACATATTTTTCTCCTTGTATTTTTCTATACATTATATCATTTTTTTATTTTTGTTCAACTTTTTTTAGATGTTTCTTCAAAATTATGGACATTTTTTTAATTCTATGCTAGAATATATCAGTATTAATTGCTGATGTGGCGGAACTGGCAGACGCACTGGACTCAAAATCCAGCGGGAAACCATGTGGGTTCGAGTCCCACCATCAGCACCAAAAGATTAAATCGTCGCACCAGACGAAAACCAAGAAATCAACTGTAAAAGGTTGATTTTTTTGTTGCCTTTTATTGAAAAAGAAGGGATGGTGTGATATGATTAATATCGTAAAGAAGAAAAACAAGATAAGCAGAGATTTACTCTCTAAAATTGAATGGGCTTGCCGTTTGAATTCTATAAAATTTGAACACCAAATGATAGTAGAAGGTTGTTTAAGAGTTATAGAACATACAAACTTGGCGTATGTAGAGCCACATAGAGTAATTATTAAGAATAATTTATATTTATTCTTTAATGAACATGATTACTTTTATGTGGGAGATTTAAGGACTAAATATCCTTTAGCTAAACTACAAGAATACATAGCAAGGCATTAATTTTAGAGTTTTTAGTATTGCTTTTAATATAGAATATAAAACTTTAAAAAGTGCCAATAGCTTATGTATTTAGCTAAAGGCACTTTATTTATTTAATGCCTACCCATTCAAAATGAAGGGAGGATTAAAAATTATGAATGAAGAAAGAAAAGTTGCAGGAATATATATTCGTGTAAGTACAGAAGATCAAGCTAGAGAAGGTTTTAGTTTAGGAGAACAAAAGGAAAAATTGTTACAACTTTGTAATTTTAAAGAATACGAAGTATTTAAAGTATATAAAGATGCAGGAATATCAGCAAAAGATATGGCACACAGACCAGCATTTCAAGAAATGTTAGCAGATATGAAAAAAGGTAAAATTAATTATATTGTAGCTTATAAGCTAGACAGAGTTACTCGTTCAGTTCGTGATTTAGAAGAACTAATTGCAGTATTAGAAAAACACAACACATATCTAGTATGTGATAGAGATGATGTAAATACTTCAACAGCTAATGGGAGATTTTTCGTAAGAATGCTAACAGTATTATCTCAATTAGAAATTGAAATAGTTAGTGAAAGAACAAAGTTTGGATTAAATGGTGCAATTAAATCTGGACATTTACCACGGTACTATTCCATTAGGTTATAAAAAAGATGGTAATAAGAAAACTGTAATAGATGAAACAACAAAAGATATTGTTATAAAAATATTTAATATGTATTTAGAAGGTAAAAGCTATCAACAAATTGCTAATATCTTTAATCAAGAAAAGGTATTAGAACCTAAAAAGTGGAGAGATTCTACTATACAGAAGATAATAGAAAATCGTGTTTATATGGGAGATTATGAACAATATAAAAGAATTGGAAAAGCACAAAGTATTGAGCCAATAATTTATATGAATGTTGTTGAGCCTATTATTTCAAGAGCAATGTGGGAAGAAATACAATTACAAAAAGAGAAAAATCAAAGAGCCTTTACTAGAGATAGAGTTTATATATTTTTTCAAAAATTAAAATGTCCTAAATGTAATAACATAATGAAATGTAAAGGTTCTGGTGGTAAAAAGAAAAAGTATATGTACTATAATTGTGAACATTGCAAGATTTATTATAGAGAAGATAAAATCGAAGAATGTTTAGAAGATTTTATCCTAGATTTAGTTGAATATGATATGGCAGTAAAAAAATATTTCTTTCCCATACTAGCTGATAAAAAAGAAAGTAACACAGAAAAAATAGACAAGGAAATTGAAACTTTGAAAAAGCAAAAAGATAGAATTAAGAAAGCATATTTAAGTGGAATAGTAGAAATGGAAGATTTCTCTGAAGATTATAAAATCATAGAAGAAAAATTAAGCATATTAGAAAAGAAAAAATACGAAACACTTAATCTAAATTCTATCACTTTTACACCACAACAACTAATAGCTGATAGAGATATTGAAAGAGAAAAATTAATTAGAAATAATACTTTAAATGAAACAATAAAAGCTGAATGGAATAAAAAATCAAAAGAAGAAAAGCAAGAATTTATTTCAAAATTTATTGAGTCAATGAAACTAGTTAAGAACAAAAACGGAGATTTTAAAATTGATAAAATAAATTTTAGAAGAAGTTACATTGAACAATTAACAAAGTTTTTTCAAAGTGGAATTTTTGATATTTATGCACCGATTGAAGTTGATGATGAAGAGAAATTTGTTAGGACAAGTGTTAATATAAATCAGAAACAATTAGATGAATATATAGAAAGAATTAATAAAGAATTTGAAGTAGAATTTTATGAATTGTTTTCAAAAAATGAAGAAGAATTTGAAATAAAATTAAACAAAGAAAAACAAAAATTAATTAGATTAGTTGCAGTAAAAAGTGAGAAGAAATTTTATAAATCTAACGAAGAAAATGTAAAAATTGGAGCGATAATTTGTAATACAAAATGAAAAATGACAGGAAAAATTTATGCTTTAAATGATTTTTGTACTCCTATTGGAATCCTATCAAGCACTGAATTTTTCCTCCCTAGTCAAAATTCGAATTATGGGACTAATTCCCAAACCCTATATAAAAAATGAGAAAAATAAATTATGATTTTAAAAAATAATAGTGAAAAAGTAAAAATTTTAGTAAGATATTTTGAAACTTTAAGTATAGAAAATAAATTAAAATTGTTTATAATTGTTTTAGAAAGTGACATGATAAAATTAAAAATTGATAAAGAAAATTTGATTGAACTTTTAAAAAATTTCTTGAGTGTTTTTGATAAAAGTTATAAGAAAAATAGAATGGTGATTTTAGAATATAATATGGATGTTTTTATATTATCAAAAGTTATGGAAATGAATGAAACAGAAAAAGAAAGTTTTGTATATGAGTTATTTTATAATGTTTATTGTATTATTTTACAAAAACAATAGAGAAAAATATATAAATAATTGAAAACACTTGACAATAACAAACAAATGTTCTAAACTATATGTAGTTATAAAAGGATGTGAAATTATGGAAAATGAAATAAATAGTTTGGTAGTTCAAGACAACATATCAAATGAAAAAATAAAAAATTTAATATATACTATAAGAGGAAAACAAGTAATGCTAGATAGTGATGTTGCAATGTTATATCATTACACAACTAAAAATATAAATAAAGCAGTAAAGAGAAATATAGATAGGTTTCCTGAAGATTTTTGTTTTCAATTAACTGAAAGTGAATTTCAAGATTTAAGGTTCCAATTTGGAACCTTAAATAGAAAAGTTAATAATGGAGATGTCACGAGAAAATATTTACCATATGTATTTACTGAACAAGGAATATCAATGTTGTCTGGAGTTTTAAAAAATGAAATTGCTGTAAAAGTTAGTATTAGTATTATAAGAGCTTTTGTAGAGATGAGAAGATTTATATCTTCAAACGGACAATTATTTGAAAGATTAACAAATGTAGAATATAAATTATTAGAACATGATAAAAAGTTTGATAAAGTATTTGACCAACTACAAAATGAAGAAAATATTAAACAAAAAATATTCTTTGAAGGTCAAATATATGATGCATACAGTTTGATAATTGATATTATCAAAAAAGCAAATAAGAAAATTTTAATAATAGATAATTATATAGATGACAGTGTTTTAAAAATGCTTACAAAAAAGAATAAGAATGTAGAAGTTGTAATATTAACATCAGAAAAAAGCAATATACAAAAAATCGATATTCAAAAGTTTAATAAAGAATATCCAATATTAAAAGTTGCTAAAACAAATAAATTCCACGACAGATTTATAGCAATAGATAATAAAGAAATGTACCATTTAGGTGCTTCAATAAAAGATTTAGGCAAGAAATGTTTTGGAATAAATAAAATAGAGGATTTAGATATTATGGAAAAAATTATAAATTTATAAAAATGTTGCAAAAATATATGTTTAATGTTAATATAATTGTAGAGGTGTTGATTATGGAGAATAATAATGAAGTAAATAATTTAGAAAAAGAAAATCTGAAAAATGAAAAAACTAATATTAATAAAGGCAAAAGCAATAAAAAGAAATTATGGATTATAATAAGTCTTATTATTGTAATAGCTATAACTGGAATTATTGTATATGCTAGAATTTCAGAAGATAATTGTACAGGTAATACAAACAATGTGAATTCAAATAATAAAAATACTAATAGTTCAATTCGCCATCCTATTGCTCCAGCAAAACCAATAATTTACTTATACCCACAAGAGACAACAGAGGTAACAGTAAAATTAGGAAATCCAGAAAAAATAACATGTTCATATCCAGAATATAAAAAAGAATGGAAAGTTGTAGCAGAATCAGATGGAATATTAACTGATGTAAAAACACAAAGAAAATTTTATGCATTATATTGGGAAGGAAAAGACATGATACAACCAGAAATGACAGAAGGATTTATAGTAAAAGGACAAGATACTATAGGATTTCTAGAAGAAAAACTTGAAATATTAGGACTAAATGAAAAAGAAGCTCAAGAATTTATAATATACTGGTTACCTAAAATGCAAAACAATGCATACAATTACATAAGATTTGCAACAATAGAAGAAATAAATAACTATATGCCATTAGAATTGTCTGTTGAGCCAGATACATTGATAAGAGTGTTAATGCAATATAAACCATTAGATGAATATATAGAAGTTAAAGAACAAGAATTAGCAACACCAGAGAGAACTGGATTTACAGTTGTTGAATGGGGCGGAACAGAAATGAAATAGAATATAAAATCCAACCTAGAGTCATAAATGATTCTAGGTATTTTTATAAAAATTTTAATTTGGGAGTACACTTTTTATAAAATATATGTTATACTAAATCTACAGTTGATGAAACGGAAATTTTTTTGTGCTAAATGTGGGAGTATATGCAGAAAAAACAGGCTATTTTTTCGCGAATAAGTACCGCTAACGCACCAAAAATATATTATTAATAAAAAAATCCCAGTGCCATATAAAAATGACACTGGGATTTTTTACATTTTTTCATACCAACTTATATGAAAACAAGGTATATTCCACTCATCTTCATAGACATCCACCTTGAATCCTTTTTTTACAAGTTGCTTGTAGGAATCTTTTGAAATACGTGCTCCTCTAAAAAAAGCCCATTTTCTTTTTTTCTTCTTTGCATCCTTCATTTTCGCCAGAATTTCCTCATCTGACTTAATTGGATATTTTGTAGCTCCTCCAAACTCTTCTGCAGTTGGATACAAATTTTTCCGTTCCCTCATTGTCTTATTCCTCCTTTTAATACTTATCCGGAGGTTTGCACCTCCGAACTTTTCCGGTCCTTCGGTGCAACGCGCATTGTTGCATGTTTTTCATTATACTATATTTTGAAACAAAAATCAAATTATTTTACTAAATCATCCATGTTATAAAATCCTTTTTCTTTTCCACAAATATATTCTGCTGCTTTTATTGCTCCTTCTGCAAATACATTTCTAGAATATGATGTATGTGTTATTTCAAATGTTTCTGATTCTCCAAAGAATTTTACAGTATGCTCTCCAACTATATTTCCACCACGAATTGAAGAAATTCCAATTTCTTTTTCTCCTCTTTTTTCATGCTTACTATGTCTATCATATTCTATATAATAATCTCCACCTAGGGCTTCATTTACTGTATCAGCAAGCATCTTAGCTGTTCCACTTGGGCTATCTATCTTTCTATTATGATGTGTTTCTATTATTTCTACGTCGTCACCTTTTAATTTTGGTGCAATTTCTTTTAAAATGTGTTGAAACATATTTATACTAAATGACATATTTGCAGATTTGAAAACTGGAATATAATTTGAATATTCCATTATTTTTTTTTCTTCTTCACCTGTAAAACCTGTTGTTGCAATTACAACTGGAACGTTATTCTTTTTAGCGTATTCCAGAACTCCAAAAGTTGCAACAGGTACTGAAAAATCTATTATTACACCTGGTTTTTCTTCTATTTTACTTAAGTCTGTATATACCGGATATGGTAAAAGTCCTGTGTTTTCTTTATCTGCACCACATTTTAGCACCATATTTTCGTTTTTATCAACTAATTGACTTACAATTTGTCCCATTTTTCCATTGCATCCATTAACCATTACTTCTATCATTTCGTTATCTTCTCCTTTTCTTTATTATTATTTGTTTTTATAAAAGCCTCTGCTACTGCAAAATATTTGTCTACAAATGTTATTACAAATGTTTCTTTATATTTTGGAAAAGCAGGTGTTACTGGCCACATGTGTTTTAATATCATATCTTTTTCTTTATCATTTAGGTTAAAAAATGTCGAAGCATGCTTTAATGCTACTTTAGGATGGGTATATGCGTGTAACCCCCTTCTTCCATTTTCTCGTTTTCTCCAATCATATAAAAATAAGTCATGTAACATTCCTGCTCTTGCCCCTGATATATAATCTAAATGATGTTTTTTGCAAATTAAATATGTATTATATGAAACAAATAAACAATGTTCAAAACAATTTATATTATAATGTTGTCTATAATGTTTCATTTCTTGGACCTTTTCTTGATCTAATAAATCTGAAATTATCATAATAAAATCTTTATCTTGTAGTATTTTTCTGATGTCCTTTATCACTTTAAAATCTCCTTGTTATGTTGTTCAGTTTTTATTATAGCATCTTTAAACTAACAATACAATGGAAAAGAGTAACTATCTCTTTTCCATTTTCTTCTAATTTAATTCTTTTAAACATTTTTCCAATACTTTTTTGTTTTGTTCACTAATAGGTATTAAAGGCAATCTTGGCTCTCCAAAGTCATACCCACAAATATTTAAAGCTTCCTTTACTGGTATTGGATTTACTTCTGAAAATAGTGCATTTATTAATGGAATTGCATCAATTTGCATTTTTGCAGCTTTCATTACATCTCCATTAAAATAACTTTCACACATTTCATGTGTATATTTTGTTCTAACATTTGAAAGTACTGAAATAACTCCTATTCCTCCTAATGATAAAATAGGAATAACTTGGTCGTCATTTCCTGAATATATATTTAAATTTTCTCTACATAGATTTGCAAGTTTTGCAATTTGAGATAAATCTCCACTTGCTTCTTTTATTGCAACTATATTTTCTATTTTTGATAATTCATACGCAGTTTCTGGTTTTATATTTACTCCTGTTCTACTTGGTACATTATATAATATAATTGGTAATTTTGTATTTTTTGAAATCATAGTATAATGCTTAATTAATCCTTCTTGAGTTGTTTTGTTATAGTATGGTGTTACTATTAAAACTCCATCTACTCCTATTTTTTCTACTTTTTTGTTCATTTCTATAACTGCTTTTGTATTATTTGATCCTGTTCCTGCAATTATTGGAACTCTTCCATTTGAAACTTTTACAGCACATTCTATTGTTTTTAATCTTTCTTCTTCTGTCATTGTTGCTGATTCTCCTGTAGTACCACAAACTATTAAAGCATCTACTCCTTCTTCAATTTGTTTTTCTACAAGTTTCGAAAATTCTTTTAAATTTACACCTTCTTCATTAAATGGTGTTGCAATTGCTGTTCCACAGCCTTTAAATATAATTTTTTTCATAGCGTAAACACGCTCCTTTTTATGTTGTTTAGTATTAATTATATTTATAAAAAGTACTAATTATTCTGTTTACACAATATCACAAAAATAAAGAATATGCAAGTATAAATACCATTTATACTTGCATATTCTTTTAATTTACTACATTACTTGTATTTGTAGTTGTATTATTTGAATCATATTCAAACCATAATCCCTTTTTCTTTAATGTTGCTATTGTTTCTTGATGTTGTTCATACGTTCCTGAAAAATATATATCTCCATTTTTATCTGCTACAAAATATAAATAATCCCCATCTGATGGCATCAATGCCGCTTTTATAGCTTCTTCTGATACACTAGCAATTGGTCCAACTGGTAACTTTCCTTCCATATTAGGTCCTCTTGTATTATAAGCATTATATGTATTTATTTCTTTTGCATATAAGTCTCTTTCTCCCATATCAACCTTTATTGCATAATATGTAGTTACATCACTTCCTATTGGCATATTAGCAGCTAGTCTATTATATATTACTCTTGCAATTTTAGCTCTATTTTCACTATTGTTTCCTTCTAATTCTATAATTGATGCAATTGTTAATATATCATGTGCTGAATATGTTCCAACTGTACTTGATCCTTTATATTTTGTTAATACTTTGTCCATCTTATCTAACATTTTTTCAAATATTTCTTTTACTGTTACATCCTTGTTTTCGAAACTGTATGTATCTGGATATAAGTATCCCTCTAAAGGATAATATATTGCTTGATTTTCAACCTTATCTGTTAAAAACCAGTATTTATCTATAATTGACGTTATATAATCTTTGTCTTCTAATAATTTGTATACATCATTTGTTGTATTGTTTGTTTTTTCTGCTATTGTTGACGCTACATAACGCATATTTTTTCCTTCAAGAAATGTGATTGTTACTGTTTCATCCATTACTTTTCCTGATGATATTGTATCTAATACTTGAGGTAATGTTTCATTTCCTGTAAATAAATATTTACCTGCTTGAAGATTTCTTACATCATGTAATGCTATATAAATTTTTGATGCAAATTCGTTTTTTATTACACCATCTTCTTTTAAAATTTTTAATATATCTTTTGTACTTGTCCCTGTTTTTATTTCTACAACTGCTTGTAAATCTTGATCAGTGCTTTTATTTGGTTGCTTTATTGATAAATGATACCAAATTATTGATGATATTATTATCAATATTATTACTAAAAATACTATTCCTAATATTATAAATCCTTTTTTCTTCATTGTATTTCCTCTTTCTTTAAAATTCTACTTTTATTCCACATTCATTTAGTAGTGGAACACTTTCGATTTTAAATCTATTATAATTTGCCTCTTCTGTTCCATTGTATATGATTTTCACATACATCTTACCATTTTTTATTGCTTCTTGCAATATTAAATTTATAATATTTTCTCTTTTTTCATATGTTGTTATATCTTTTTTTGATATATCATATTCTAGCTCATTTCCTGTTTGATCTGTGCTTTCATTTAAGTCTTCTCTTTCTGTTACATAATTATCTAAATATTTTTCTTTTACATATCCTATTTTTCCACTTTGTGTTCTTATTTTGGCCATTCCATTTTCTTTTCCAATAAATACTACCCAATTTCCTTTTTCTACTTTATCTATTGTTTTGGAAAATAGCTTGTTTTCTTCTTTTACTTTTATTTTTTTCTTTGCATATACCTTTACAAATTTTTTGTTCAAACTGTCAATTGTAATTATATTGCTTGCTGAAACATATTTGAATTCATAATCATATACATTTTCTAATTCTGAAATTGCAATATAATCTTTATCATCTTCTTTTATAACTATATTTTTTTCCTTTTGACTTGAGCCATTTATATTTATAGTGTCTTGCCCCTCTTTAAATGTTGCTACTTTTTTAGGACTTGTTGTTATTATTAGATCTGTTCCTTCTTCTTTATATATAGTGTTATCTATAAATTTTTGTACATCATTAAAACTTATATATATTTCTTCATTTTGCATTAGTATTCCATCACTTAATTCGTTTGTTATATTTTCGTTATTTAATATTAACTCTGTTTGTTCATTTTTTGTTTCTTTTTTAGAATTTTTTATTCCAATAATAATTATTAATAAAAGTATAACAACAAAAGCTATTTTTTTATAGCTTTTGTTGTTATTGATTTTTTTCTTTGTGTGTTTAGAAGTTTTCTTTGACATTAATTTCTCCTTTTCCTAAACTTTTATTACATTTTTCTGAATACACCTATTACTTTTCCTAATATCTTGCAGTCTGGCACTATTATAGGATCCATTGTTGGGTTTTCTGGTTGTAATCTTATATGATCTTTTTCTTTATAAAAGGTTTTTACTGTTGCTTCATCTTCTATTAATGCTACAACAATTTGTCCATTTATTGCATCTGATTGTTTTCTTACCAAGATTAAATCCCCATCTAATATTCCTGCTTCTATCATGCTTTCTCCTCTTACAGTAAGCATAAAGCATTCTGAACTTCCAACAAAGTCTATAGGTATTGGGAATGTGTCTGTTACATTCTCTACTGCTAGTATTGGCATTCCAGCTGTTATTTTTCCAACTAGTGGCACATCTATTAATTCTTTTTCAGCATAAAAGTTCTTTTGTGTTTCTTCTATTGGTTCTCCATTTCCACCTTTTAATAGCTTTAAAGTTCTTCCTTTTTTATCTTCTTTTTTTATGTATCCTTTTTCTCTTAGTTTTGCTATATATCCATGGACTGTTGCTGTTGAACTTAATCCTACTGCTTTTCCAATTTCTCTTACTGATGGTGGATATCCATCTTCTTTTATTTTCTTTTCTATAAATTTTAGTATTGCTTTTTCTCTTTTATTTAATTCTTGTGCTTTTCTTGGCATATATCTCACTCTCCAAAATAAATTTAAAAATATCATATCATAAGCGAACATTTTTGTCAAACAAAATTTTGTATTTTTATTTTATTTTTTATTTGTAAAAAGGCATCCCTTTCGGAATGCCTTTTTGCTTATTTAAGATAGTCATAAATTGCTCTCTGGAATTTTTTTGATGCTAATAAAAAGTCCATTATTAAGGTATTACCTATACCATCAAATTCCCTTTTGATTATACAGTTATTATACATTTTAACGGAATCTTTTAAGTTAAGAATTGCTTTTCCAATTTTAACTTTATCATAATCCTGAACTACCGAAACACTTGGATATTTGTATGTCAACATCTCTGGAATTCCTATGTAAATCTTATCCTCTTCCACATGAATTCCTGTTTCATCCAAAGCATTTTCTAGCTCCTGTAAGTCCACAGTATACTTGTTTCTTCCAAAGCATACCAGTGCTAACCGTATACCCTCAATTTTACCTTTTAGACATACAATTTCTTCTTGCAACTCTTCTGATGCATCTTTTAAAATTCCCCATCCTTCTCTGTAATCTACAACCTCTCTAGTCTCTTCTTCATACATTTTCATTTGTATTCCTCCTAACAAAAAAAATTTTTCTTAGTTTCCCATGCTTTTTTAAGTTACATAATTATTATACCTCAAAGCTTTATTAATTTCAAGCTTTGAGGCATTTTATAATTAATTTTTGTATGAAATTACATTAAATTCATTTTTATTATCAAATTTTATCATTATTACTTTAGTAAAATTGTCTTTTGAAGGTTTACTTATCTCATTTATTATTAAACTTCCTCTACATTTCCTTAATGTGTCAAATGTATTCATAAATCCCATTCCTGTTCCACCTTCATCTTCATGTGTAGTGCTTGGCTTTTTGCCTAAATTTTGTAATGTTTCTTTTTCGAATTCTATTCCAGAATCATATATGTATAATCCATAACATTCTTCTATTTTTCCTAATCTTACTAATATACTTCTATTTATATTATCAGTATGTTTTATAGCAATTATTGCATCTTTTATATGATCCGCAAGTAATATTTCTAGTTTTTCTACTGAGATTATATTGTTTATTATATAGTAAACATTTCCCATAATTTGAAAATTAAAATCAATATTATTTTTAGTGCATTCTGCTTGCATAAATTCTAACATGTCATCTATTTGTCTTATTCCTGTTTTAGTTAGCTCTTCAACAGGTTTTTGGTATAACTCTTTTGATAAATCTTTCACCTCTTTTTGTATACCCAATTCATTTGCTGTTTCTTCATTCATAAGCAATTGATTTAATTTATATTCCAAGGCTTTTTGTTTGTGTGCTAAAGAGTGACTTCTTTTACTAAAACTCAAATTTTCTTGCTCTAGTTTCTTTATTTCTTCTTCCTTTTCTTTTAGCTCCTCTTCTGTTTCTTCTAGTTGTTTTATCATTAATTTTTGTTTGTAATAAACTTGGAATGATTTTTTTATAATCAATATCATCATTATTGAAAGTATAATTATTCCAAGTCCAATTTTTCCCCATGTATTTTGATGATATTTCCCAAAAATTTCAATCATAAATAAAACAATTGTGCTTATATATAACATTAATATATCAAAAAAATCTTTTTGATCATTTCTTTTTAAAAATGAAAATCCATTTTTTAGCCTTTTTATTCTCAAAAAACCATATATTATAATACAATATATTATTAATATAAAAATAAATGAAATATAATCATTTTCTATGTCAAATATTATATTAGGTGCTGCATTTATTATTACTGAAATAAAAAATATAATATTACTAATACTTAAGGCTAAAATCGTATTTATAATAGAATCTCCTATCCCTATTGGATTCACTGTATTTAAGCTTAAAATCAATAATACAATTTGAAAAATTCTACAATTCAAATTATCACTACTTTCTCTAACTAATAAGCATACTATAGAAATAACTGCTATCACAAGCATCCCTTTTATATTATCTTTTATACTACTTTTAATATCCGCAAATTTCAAGAAAATGTAATATGTTCCTATATTTATAAAAAATAATTTAAAGAAAAATAAAACCATATTAATCTTTTCTTCATTTATATTATACATATTTTTCCCCTCACTTTGAATATATTATATATAAAAAGAAAGAGATAATCAATAGGAACTATTGATTACCTCTTTTTTGATATTATTCCATCCAACGTCTAGCCCATTCCCAAAATGCATCCCAAAAATTCATATAACTCACCACCTTTTCATTACGAACTTTGCCATAATCTTTGTGTACCTATAAGATACCATCAAAAGCCTTATTTCTAGCGGTTTTTCATTATAAAGATTTGTAACTAAATGTAAGAAAAAATGGTAAAAAAACAGAACGTACATTCGCCTGTACGTCCTATTTTTTGGTCTACTTACGAATTACATTTGTAAATAAACCTACACTTCCTTTTTTATTTTATTAACATAGTAATATATAAATTCCATTGGTGTTGGAATTCCTGTATCTAAATTTATTCTTGCTGTATAATATTTAACTAAATCATCTGGTGGAGTTATCCTCCATGCGTGTATTATTGCATTTTGTATTCCATTTGTTATAGTAGTTGAAGATTTTTTATATTTTTTTACTAAATATTGTATAACATTAATTTTGTTCGAGTCATCTTGAACTAAATATAATATTGCGTCATGAATATATTCTCTTCCTTTTAACTTTGATGTAACCCCTATTAATTCTAATTCATTATTAATAATATTAGATATTTTTTCTTCTTCATCTACAAATAGATCTTCAAAAGATGTACTTTTATATTCAATAGTTGTTTTTCTTAAATTAATAAAATTATTTAATACATGTTCACTTGAATATTTGGGATTATCTTTATACAATATTAGATCAACTCCGTGCTCTATGTAAAATATCGTATGTTCTTTTAGAATTCACATGTGTTGTAACAATTACAATTGGTTCATAATTCAACTTTAGTTTCTTTAGGTCTGATATAAATTCTAATGAATCAATACTTCCTGCTGAACTATTATTTAATTCTAAATCCAATACAATTCCTTCAGGATGTTTTAATTTTACAAGTTTTAATCCCTCTACATCTGAATCTATTATTGCAACAATATCAATGTCGTCTCTATTTTTTGCAGCTATTTTAAATGCATTACAATCATTAATATCATCTTCAATAATCAAAATTTTCATAGGTTTGCACTCCATAAAAAACTCTCCTTTCACATATGTCTGTAATTTTTATACCATAAAATATCAAAAATTACTATATGTATACATCATTTTTTTCTAACTTTTTGTGTTTAATATGTTTTAAAATTATATTGAGGTGATTTTATGAGAAAGAATATTGATATAACTGCTGAAAAACAAGAACAAATATTACGCGGAAAGCGAATAAAAGATATTAGAGAAAATGAACTTAGATTAAATAAAACTGATTTAGCTAAACAAATTGGTATATCAAGTCAATTTCTTGGATTAGTTGAAGATGGTAAAGGTAACTTAACATATAGAAGCTTGAAACTATTAAGAGATCTTTCTAATCATTCTACAGACTATATTTTATTTGGTCTTGATGATACAGTTTTAGATAAAACTAAAATATATTTACAAAGATATAGTGAACAAGAACTTATTGGAGCTCTTGATATATTAAAAGAACTTTGTTTTGTTTTAAATCGTAAATAGAAATTATGTGTTTACGGCAATATAGTATTGTCATTGAATATCTAAATTTGTTATAAAATATATAAAAAATTTAGGAGTTATTGTTTATGAGTGGTAGCAGAAAATTAAATAATAAATCAAATGTAATCTCTGAAAATTTTAAACAGTTCCGTAAAGAAAGTGGACTTTCACAGCGTATTCTTTGCGAAAAATTAGAATTAATGGGATTACAATTGTATAAAGCAGATATTTATTCTATCGAACATAATAAACGTTCAGTAAAAGATTTTGAGTTATTAGCTTTCTCAATCGTTTTTGATAAACCTATTGAAGATTTCTTTAAAAATGTTACAGATTTTGATTAAAGTGTATTTAATTTATCAAATTAGTTAAATACACTATTTTTTTCTTTTATTCCATCTATTACGCCCATTTTATATGTTAAATTGTTTTCTATTACATTAATCTTATTAGTCATTTCTTGTAATTCCTTAAACCTAGATCTTTGCTCTAAATTTAATTCACACTCGATTATTTTACTTATTTTTTTAATATTTAATAAAATTTTTTCATATTCATTATTACACAAAAAAACTTCTTTACATTTTTGTATTTTTTTGTTTATATATTCATCACTTAAATTTATATTCACTTATTCACACCTCTTTGTAATTTTATCATTTTTTACAGTCAAAGGCAAGACTTTCTTGTCGATTTATGTTATAATACAAAATATAAAGGAGGAAATAATTTATGAATACCAAAAAGAAAACCAATCTTATAATTTATCAAAAATATATGTCTCTTATCTACTATACAAATGATATTGTAAGAAAATACCCTAAATCTGAGACTTTTGCCTTAGTAAAAGAAATCAAAGCTACTTTATACTCCGGTCTTAGATTACTTTTATATGGCATAAAAAGCTATAACACGCAAGAGAAATTAAGATATTTAAATGAATTTGATGTGAATTTGTCTATCCTTAAAATCCATATTCGACTTTCTTATAAATATAAATATATTTCTGTACAAAATTATAATACATGGTGTAATTTAATTACCGATATATGTAATATGCTTGGAGGCTGGATTAACTCATGCCAAAAAAGATAAAAAATGTTTTTTATAAAAATTTGACCTTTGAAAAGTTATTAATGAGTCATTATAGAGCACGAAAAAATAAATCTTATAAAAAAGATGTTATCTTATTTGAAATGAATTTGGAAAATAATATAATCAATCTATTAAATTCAATAAAAAATGGTAATTATAAAATGGGTCAATATTATGATTTTAAAGTATTTGAGCCTAAGGAAAGGACCATTCACTCTTTACCATACAGAGATAGAATTGTACATCAATGGTATGTTGAAGAATTCATAAAACCTTTTATTGTTCCTAAGTTTATTAATTCTAGTTTTGCTTGTATTGTTGGAAGAGGAACTCATAAAGCTAATGATTATATTCAACAGCAAATGAGAATTTTTAAAAGAAATTATGGTGATTTTTGGGTATTAAAATGCGATATTAAAGGTTTCTTTTACAATATCGATCCTAATATTTTGTATCATATTCTCTCAAAATATATTTCTGATCCCTATTTAAAAAAATTTACTCATCAACTAATTTTTGATGGAAGAGATATTATAGGAGATGTTGGAATTCCAATTGGGAATTACACAAGTCAATTCTTTGCTAATATTTATTTAAATGAATTAGACCAATATATAAAACGTATTTTAAAAGTAAAATATTATCGGACGTTATATGGATGATTTTATATTACTTTTGCCTACAAAAGAAGATTGTATATTGAAAAAGCAACAAATTGAGATTTTTTTAGAAGAAGAATTACATTTAGATTTAAATAAAAAATCAAGATATTTTCCTTATAAAATGGGAATTGATTTTTGTGGATATAGAACGTTTACAACTCATAGACTTTTAAGAAACAATAGCAAAAAGAAAATTAAACGTAATGTTAAAAAATGGAATAATTTATACAAGTTAAAAAGATTAAATTTTTCTAGAACTTTGTGTAGTTTAAATGCTTGGAAAGGTCATGCATCACATTGTAATACATATAATTTACAAAATAAAATATATAACTCTTGTGATTTTATTTATAAATTTGATGATATATATTAAAATTCCCTAAGGTTTAAGTACCTTAGGGAATTTATATAAATTTGGATTTTCGAAAAATTACTACTAAAACAAATTTACTGTTTATGTGTTTATGATATGGCCTACATATCAAGGGAATTAAACTTCTTTGATACAAATCTAGCTGTTATTTTTTATTGTTTTAACACACGATATACTCCTTGAAGCATACCCATCCGAGATAGAAACCTTTATGTTTCTTTGTGTATCAGAGTGCTACTCGACTACCAGCACACTACGGAAACCGTTTGTTGTTGTTGTTGTCGTTGCCATTATCGTCGTCAAACGCGAACACGCCCGCATTTGACCCATTATTCCAATTAGAGCCACGAGTGAAAAACGGCCCAGAGGGAAATTTTACAGTTTAATCCCACTATTTTTAATTACATATTTTGCATTTTACAATTGCCTATTTAAAGCTTTTTAAAGGGACCTAGGTCCTAGGAAAGTTTTAAAGTGCTACTCGACTACCAGCACACTACGGAAACCGTACGCCGTAGCTGCGGCGTTGCCACCATCGTCGTCAAACGCGAACACGCCCGCACGTGACCCACGATCCCAATTAGAGCCACGAGTGAAAAACGGCCCAGAGGCATCATTATTTGTCCAATCACCATTCCATCCTGGTGTTTCATTCATTGCATCTCCATATATATCT
>CAJKVH010000008.1 GCA_905203305.1 uncultured Eubacteriales bacterium | reverse complement strand
AACAATAACAGCTAGTTGTAGTGGAAAAAGTGCAACATGTGAAGTAACAGTAAAACAAATAAAATATGCAAGTAGTTTAACAATAAAGGGAGAAACAGAAGTAGCAGAAGATGGAACAATAAATTTAACAGTAGAACAAGGAAACAATGGAAATGAAGAAATAGAATGGAGTGTAGATGATACATCAAAAGCAACAGTTGTAGCAAAAGAAGGAACAGGTGGAAGTTCAGCAATAGTAACAGGAAAGAAACAAGGAACAACAGCTACAATAACAGCTAAAGCAAAAAATTCTGGAACAAAAACAACAGCTACAATAACAGTAACAGCACCAGCATTTGCTAACTATACATGGCAAGAAATAAATGCACTAGCAAAAGAAATAGCAAAAGATAGTACAATAACAAAAGATACAGAAGGTCCTGTAACAAAAACAATTAATGGAAAAAGCTATACAGCAAAAGTAGGAGCAAAAAAGACAATAACAATAGATGAAAAAGATTATACAGTAAGAATATTAGGATTTAATCATGATACACTAGAAAATGGACAAACAGCTTATGGAGATGCAAGTATCACAAAAGCAGGAATAAGTTTTGAGTTTGAGACACTATTACCAGCAGCTCAAATGAATGCATCAGGCTACAACACAAATGGATGGGGAGCATCAGATATGAGGACAAATTTAAATAGCACAACAGCAGTAGATGGAAAGATAAATTTATCTAATATAGAAGGTGCAATAGGAAGCAATATAATAAAAAGTGTTACAAAAAGTTATATAAAAACATATAATAACGCTGGTTCTGTAACAACATGCAATGATAAATTATGGCTATTAGCATGTTCAGAAATCTGGAGCAAAGGATATCAGGAAAATGCCTATGGATATGCAATAGCAAGTGAAGGAGCTCAATATAAATATTATGCAAATATAAATGCAACATATAGTTCAGGTAATTCTAAGTTATATAAGATGTACCAAGGATCTACATCTTCATCATATTGGTGGCTTCGTTCTCCTTTTTACGACCTTAGCGATTTTTTCTGCTATGTGTACAGCGCTGGCAGTTGCAACTTTGACGGTGCTGGCGGCACTAGTGGGGTTGCTCCGGGCTTTGCAATCTAGTATCATGTTTTATGTAAAACATAGAATATAAAAAATAAATAAAAATAAAATCTGCCCTTCGAAAGAAGGGCAAATATATTATATGGAGGAATACATGTCTGTATATGTAAGTAAAAGGGGAGAAAGCCAAGTTCAATTTTTAGAAACTGCAAGAAAACTATCTGCACATACATTAACATATTGCTTGAAATCTCCTAAAAGATTAACTTTTTTCATAACAAAAGATATATGTAGTCTAGCAAGAAAAGTGTATTATGAAGCAAATACTGCAAATAATATAGTTCCAAGAAATAGTAAGGATGTTCAAAACAGGAGAGAACATTTCCAACTTGCACTTGCGGCATGTGAGAATATGGAATTACCGTTAATAGAATTGAAAGAAAGACTTGAAATGAATCCAGAAGAAAGCAAAGAATGGAAGAAATTTGCTTTTCAAGAATGGGGAAGACTTCTGGTAGAAGAACAAACATTACTAAAAGGAATTATGAAAAAAGATCTAGAAAGATACAAAGAAATATAAAAAATAATAATAGGTCAAGTTCTGTATAATGTGTGGGCGCTTCACGTGGTCGGGTAGTTGGTGGCTTCGTTCTCCTAATTACAACAATAGCAATAATTTCTGCAATGTGAACAGCAACGGCAATTGCAACAATAACAATGCTGACAACACTAATGGGGTTGCTCCGGGATTTCACAAAATTATAAGTAAGACGTAGTAACTGTAAAAGGTGAAGCAAAACTTTTGTGAAAGGGGAATTTGTTCCTGAATTTGTGAGATACAAATCAAAAATAATCTTCGATGTAGATGGCTGGACGCTTCTTGCATGGTTGGTACATACCAATTTCATAGCCAGTTCTACTTCGCGTATAGTACGGAGGTTTATATTTATGAATAGCACTGAAAGACATGAAGCGAGATACCAAAGAAGAAAGAAAAAAAGAGAAGAAAAAAGAAAAATGAAAAGTTTAAAATGTGGATCTATAGAGGAAGTCTTTTCGTATGAAAATTTATACAAAGCTGGAAAAAAATGTATAAGGGGAGTATCGTGGAAAGCATCTGTACAAAATTATAGAAGAAAGATGATTTCGAATACATATAAATTATATAAAGAAATTCAGTTAGATAAATTTAAATTTTCAAAGCCACATGTATTTTGGATAAACGAAAGAGGAAAAGAAAGAAAAATACAATCACAAAAAATAGTTGAAAGAGTAATACAACGAGCTTTATGTGATAATGTTATAGTACCACTTTATGATAACTCATTTATATATGATAATGCCGCAAATAGACTAGGAAAAGGAATGGATCATACATTAAATAGGGTTAATTGTCATATGCAAAGGTATTTTAAGAAATATGGAAACGAAGGATATATTGTTACATGTGATTTTCATGACTTTTTTAATAGTGTACCACATGATGTTGTGTATAAAGAAAATGCTAAAAGGATCTTTGATCCGAAAATAAGAAAAATGGCTAATCTTTGTATGGAAATTTATGGAGATGTTGGTTTTGGATTAGGTGCACATACATCACAAATATATACTAATATAGCAATAAGTCCTTTAGATCATTATATAAAAGATAAACTACGAGTTAAATTTTATGGTAGATATGTTGATGATTTTTATTTTTTTGCACCAACATTAGAAGAAGCAAAAGACTTGCTTAAAAAGATAAGAAGAAAGGCAAAAGAATTAGGAATGGAATTTAATAATAAAAAAACAAGGATTAGAAAATTTAAAACAGGATTTAAATTTTTAAAAACAAAATTCTTTTGCACTGAAACTGGAAAAATTGTAAGAAAAATCAATAAAAAATCTGCTGTAAGAATGAGAAGAAAAATGAAGACTTTTAATAATTGGATTAAAAAAGGAAAGATGTCAAAAGAGCAAGCTATTAATTCATATTTTAGTTGGAAAGGGCATATGAAAAGAGGCAATAGCTACATTGTTTTAAATAGGATGGATAGCTTTGTAGAAAGTTTAATGGGATAAAAAATACTTTGAACTATAATAAATTGAAAAATTTATTCTAAAGTTTTCATATTTAAAAACTTTATGGTATAATCCAAAATATAAATATAATATATGCGGAGGTTTATATTATGGATATAAAAGAAATGAAAGAAAATGGTACAATAGATTACTACTTAGATTTGAAAAAATATATAGAGGAATTTGTTAATAGAAATTATCCATTATCGAAGGAAGATTTTCGCTCTATATTGAAAGATGTTCCAACTGAAAATGTTATACAAAGACAAGAAACACTTAGAATTTTAAATGAGGCAATGAAAGATGTTTTAACAAAAGTTGCAGATAGAAATGGAAAAATGATAAATAGGGCTAATGAAGGAATTTATACGGAATTTTCTATTAATGACTTTAAACAAGAAATATTTCAAATGAAACAAGAGATGTTAGAAAAGTTATGGGAGGCACAGCATAAAGAAGAACAAGCACAAGCTGAACAGACAGGAGAGCAATTAGTTGAGAAAGTTGTTGAACAAAGTGAAGAAATTGAAATAAGAGCAGATGAAATAATCGAAGCCAATAGAGAGATAAATCAAGTTGAAAGAGATTTTGAACAGCAACAACAGTCACAGCAAGATATGGGAATGAATAGAGGAGAATAAATTATGAATATAGAAACAAGACAAGCGTATTCAGAAGTAAATAAATTTTTGGAATTAATTGGTGAAGAAATGTCAAATAAAATTCCGCTAAAATTAAGGAATTTTTTCAAACGCGAAATGGATAAAAATTATATTCCAGTAATAAATATACATATTCCTATTAAAGAACAGAATTTAAAAAGAAAGACAATAGCAATTATTGCTGGGCTAAATTTACAATATTGGTGTAAAGAAGAAAGAAAACAAGAATTATTAGAAAAATATTCTAATAATGAAAAGAAATACCAAGAAGAATTGCGTGAAAAATATAATGCAGATAATATCTTTAAAAAAAACAAAAAAAGTGCTGCAAAAGATGGAGCTATGGCAGAAAATATGCAATTATGTGTAGTTGAAGAAACTAGATGGTATAAAAAAATATTTGATAAGATAACTAAAATTTTTATTAAAAACAAATAAAATATAATTGAATAATTTATAGTTTAATTAAGAAGTGAGTGAAATGCTATGAGTAATAAAAAAGAAAGATTAGAAAATCTAAATGAAGAGGATTTTTATTTTATATTTTTTGATGGTACGCGTATGCCTAATAATTCTAAATACGTAAAGATTACAATGTTTAAAGACACTTTTTATGTAGAAAATGAAAAAGTAGAAAAAGAAAATTATAAAGATATGTATTTTATTATTAAAGTTAGAAAAATGATAGAAGATAATTTAGACAAAATAGAGAAAATGTTAATTGCTAAAAGTATGCCTATTAAATCCTCGTCTAATCATGAGTTCGTTTTAAAAATAAATAATAAGGCATATAGAATAGATAGGAATGTATGTAATGAAGAAGGAAAAAAACTTTTTGATGACTTTAAAGAAAAGCTATATGAAATACTAGATATAAACAAATAAATAGATAATGCCAGATAAAAATTTTCTGATGAATGTTGATCCTTTTTTCTGTAAGCAATTCTAAGATTTTCAGAGTGGTTAATTAGAATTTTTGATAGTCTATCTTTTTTCTCAATTGTTTTGCACTTATCAATACCTCCTTTAATGTTTTCTAGCGATTACATTTTATCAGGTATTTTCGATAAGTGCTATATGTTTATTATATAAGCTTTTATTCTAGGAGAAAACGGCATTAGTAGATTTTTTCAAAAACTATTGTAGTTTAGCAACAATTATGATAAAATAGCCGAAGTAAAACAAAAAAGAAAGGAAGAATTAAAAATGTCAGAAGCAAAATATAAACGAGTTCTACTAAAACTAAGTGGAGAAGCATTAGCAGGAAATGACAAAACAGGAATTAATATAGAAGTAGTAGGAGCAATATGCGATAAAGTAAAAGAAATAGTAGAAATGGGAGTAGAAGTAGCAATTGTAGTAGGCGGAGGAAACTTCTGGAGAGGAAGAAGAAATGGAGAAGAAATGGAAAAAACAACAGCAGACTACATGGGAATGCTAGCAACAACCATGAATGCCTTAGCACTTCAAGATGCAATTGAAGCAAGAGGAATATATACAAGAGTACAAACTGCAATTGAAATGAGAGAAATTGCAGAACCATTCATAAAAAGAAAAGCTACAAAACACTTAGGAAAAGGAAGAGTAGTTATATTTGCATGTGGTACAGGAAATCCATTCTTTACAACAGATACAGGTGCAGCTTTAAGAGCAGCGGAAATAGAAGCAGATGCAATATTACTTGGAAAAGCAATAGATGGAGTATATTCAGCAGATCCAAAGCTAGATCCTACAGCTGTAAAATATGATGAAATAACATACCAAGAAGTATTGAATAAAGACTTAAAAGTAATGGATTCAACAGCAACAGCATTATGTAAGGATAATAATATTCCATTAGTTGTATTTGGAATTGCAGATCCAGAAAATATAGTAAGAGCTGTAAAAGGCGAAAAAGTTGGAACAATAGTTAGATAATTTTGTTTAACTCCTCAAAAAGATGTACGTCATCAAATGAGAAAAAAGATACGTACGCAAATGGGAAAAGAAAGGAAAGAATTATGGATTATAATGTTATAAAAGAAAAGATGAATAAATCAATAGATAATTTAAGAGAAAAATTTGCAGAAGTAAGAGCTGGAAGAGCAAACCCTGCAATACTAAATAAAGTAAAAATAGATTATTATGGAACACCAACACCAATAAATCAAGTAGCTGGAGTATCAGTTCCAGAAGCTAGAATGATAGTTATCCAACCATGGGATGTATCAGTTTTAAAAGAAATAGAAAAAGCAATTTTAGCATCAGATATTGGAATTAATCCAAATAATGATGGAAAAGTAATAAGACTTGCATTCCCAGAACTTACAGAAGAAAGAAGAAAAGAATTAGTTAAAGATATCAAAAAAATGGCAGAAGAATGTAAAGTTGCAGTAAGAAATGCAAGAAGAGATGGAATAGATCAAGCTAAAAAAGAACAAAAAGATGGAGAAATGACAGAAGACGAATTAAAACAAGCAGAAAATAAAATTCAAGAATTAACAGATAAAGCCATAGAAGAAGTTGATAAAGTATTAGAAAATAAAGAAAACGAAATACTTTCAATATAATTATACTAATTAAAAGGGATGTAATATATGGAGTTTAAAACAGAATTAGAAAATTATCAAAAAATAATAAATAAAGAATTAGAAAAATATTTAAGAAAAGAAGAATGTCCCGAAAGAATTTTAAATGAATCAATGGAATATAGTTTAATGGCAGGAGGAAAAAGACTAAGACCGATTTTAGTTTTAGAAACATATAAATTGTTTAAAGAAGACTATGAAAAAGTATTTCCGTATGCCATTGCCATAGAAATGGTTCATAATGCTTCATTAATACATGATGATTTACCAGGAATTGATAATGACGCAATAAGACATAACAAACCAACTAATCACAAAAAGTTTAATGAAGCAACAGCAATTTTAGCAGGAGATGGACTTTTTAATTATGCAAATATTGTAATAAGTAAAGATTTATTAAATACAAAAAATGATAAAGAATTAAAAAGAAAAATAAAGATCTTAAATGAATTTTCTATAGCAACAGATAGAATGCTTGCGGGAGAATATTTAGATACGGAATGTGAAGGAAAAGATGTTTCAAGTGAGGAACTAGAATATATTCACAAAAATAAAACCGGAGCATATTTAAAATTATGTGCAAGAATGGGAGCGATTTTAGGAGGTTGTACAGATTTAGAACTTCAAAAAATAACTACTTATTCGGAAAAGATAGGATTAGCATTTCAAATAAAAGATGATATTTTATCTGAAATTGGAAATGAAAAAATAACAGGAAAGCCAGTAGGAAATGATAAAGAAAAAGGAAAATGCACATATATATCAGAATATGGTTTAGAAGAATCAAAAAAAATATTACATCAAATTACAAATGAGGCAATATCTATGTTAGATGAGTTTGGAAAAAAAGCGAAATTTTTAAAAGAACTTGCAAGATACATAGAAACAAGAAATAAATAAGGGGTTAAAATAAATGAAATTTAAAAAAGAAGAATTACCAAGACATATTGCAATTATAATGGATGGAAATAGACGTTGGGCAAGAGCAAAAGGAATGCCAGTAGCTTTTGGTCATAAAGAAGGAGCTAAAGTTCTTGAAAATATAGTAAGACATGCAAATGAAATAGGTCTTGAATATATTACAGTTTATGCTTTTTCTACAGAAAACTGGAAAAGAGCAGAAGAAGAAGTAAAAAGTTTGATGCTTATATTACAAAATTACTTAGAGCATTATGCTAAAGTTGCTGATTCTGAAAATATAAAAATACAATTTTTAGGAGATACAACAGCATTAAATAGCAAAATGCAAGAAAGAATTAAAGAATGTGTAGAAAGAACTAAAAATAACACTGGAGTTCATTTTAATATTGCTTTAAATTATGGAGGAAGAGCAGAGATTGTAAGAGCAGCTAAAGAAATAGCAAAAGAAGTTGAAGATAAAAAAATATCAATAGAAGATATAAATGAGGATTTACTATCAAAAAGACTATATACAGCAAATCAACCAGATCCAGATTTGGTAATAAGAACAAGTGGAGAAATGAGAACTAGTAATTTCTTACCTTGGCAAATTGCTTATTCAGAATTTTTATTTGTGGATAAAAATTGGCCAGATTTCAAAGATGAAGATTTAGACAATGCAATAATAGAATACCAAAAAAGATCAAGAAGATTAGGAAAATAAAAAAGGTGAAAAAAATGGATTTAAAAAGAGTTTTAACAACAGTACTAGGACTTCCAATAGTTGCATTATTATTTGTTCTAGGAAATAAATATGTAATAGGTGTGGCAGTATTAATTGTAAGTATAATAAGTATGCATGAATACTTTGGAGCTATAAAAAAAGTTGCAAATCCTATAAAATGGGTAGGTTACTTAAGCAATGTTTTTATTATTGGTGCAATTTTTGTAGAACCAGATAAATTGTTACATTTAATATCTTTTTCAATACCAATTGTAATGTTATTATTGTTTTTGAGTGTTATTTTTACTGAAATGAAAATAACATTTAAAGATGTAGCATATACATTAGTAGGAATATTTTATGTGCCATTTTTCTTTATGTTTTTAGAATTAATAAGAGGATTGGAACATGGAAAAATATTATTTGCTTATACATTTGTTATATCTTGGTCAACAGATATATTTGCATATCTAATTGGTAAACATTTTGGAAAACATAAATTTAGTAAAATAAGTCCTAAAAAATCAATAGAAGGTTGTGTTGCTGGAGCGATAGGAGCTGTTATAATCTCTATTATATATATGGCAATATCAAATAATTTTTGGGGAACAGAATATTCTTATTATTTAATTGCAATAATAAGTTTGCTATTAAGTTTAATGAGCCAAATTGGAGATTTTGTTGCATCTTCAATAAAAAGATTTGTAGATGTAAAAGACTATGGAAATCTATTACCAGGTCATGGTGGAATGTTAGATAGATTAGATAGCTTAGTATTTATAGCACCATTTTTATATATGATATTTATGTAGTTTAGATTAGGACGGTTCTTTAAATAAAAAAAGATCCGTCCTTAATTAGAAAATGGAGGAAATTTTGTTAGGAATTATTTTATCAGCAATAAAGATAATATTTTTACTTGGATTTTTAATATTCATACATGAAGGGGGACATTTTATTACTGCAAAATTGTGCAATATAAAAGTGAATCAATTTGCAATAGGCTTCGGCCCTGAAATTATTTCTAAAGAAAAAGGAGAAACCAAATATGCTTTAAGGGCAATACCTTTAGGTGGTTTTGTTAGTATGGAAGGAGAAGAAGAATCTTCAAGTGACGAAAGAGCATTTAACAAAGCAAGTATTTTAAAAAGAATTTTAATAGTTATAGCAGGAGCAATGGTAAATATTATATTTGGATTAATAGTTTATTTTTTGCTAGCTATAATTATATCGGGAAAATTTGATGCAGCATGTAAAGCAACATGGGGATTTTCTGGTGCTTTAGTAGAAAGTGTAAAGATGTTATTTACAGGGCAAGTAGGAGCAGATGATTTAACAGGACCTGTTGGAATATCAGAATTAGTTTCAAAAACATCAGGAATAAAAGAATATTTATATGTAATGTCTGTTATATCAGTCTCACTTGGAATTACGAATTTACTACCAATACCTGCATTGGATGGTGGAAAAATTTTATTACTTATTATAGAAGGAATAAGAAGAAAACCAGTAAGTGATAAAATACAAATACAATTGCAATTAATTGGATTTTCTATTATAATAGGGCTATCAATATTTGTAACATATAATGATATTATTAAAATATTTAAATAAAGAAGGGAAACAAAATGACAGAATTTAAATCAGGATTTGTATCAATTTGTCGGAAGAACAAATGTGGGAAAATCTACACTAATAAATTTATTAGTAGGAGAAAAGATTGCAGCAATTGCAAATAAGGTTCAAACTACTAGAACACAAATAAGGGGTATTGTAAATAGAGAAAATTCACAAATTATATTTATAGATACACCAGGAATACATAAACCAAAAACGAAACTTAATGAAAATATGATAGAATTATCTTGGGATGCACTTTCAAATTCAGATATAATTTTATTTTTAATAGAAGCTGATAGCAAAGAAATAGGAAGAGGAGATATGAAAATTCTAGAAAAAATAAAAGAAGCAAATAGAAAATGTATCTTAATAATAAATAAAGTAGATTTAATAAATAAAGAAGAATTAGCAAAATTAATAGATCTATATAAAAATGAATACGATTTTTCGGCAATAATTCCAATTTCTGCAACTAAAACAAAATATAAAGAAGTTGTTTTAGATGAAATTGAAAAAAATCTAAAACCAGGACCTATGTATTATGATAAAGAAGAATATACAGATCAAACACTAAGACAGCTAGCAGAAGAAACAATAAGAGAAAAAGCTTTGATTTTACTAAGAGATGAAGTACCACATGGTATATTTGTGGAAGTGGAAAAAATGAAACTTAGTAAAACACAAAATAAAGAAAAAATTTATAATATAGAAGCAACCATTTATTGTCTAAGAAATTCTCATAAAGGAATAATAATTGGAAAAAATGGAGAAATGCTAAAGAAAATAGGAACTATGGCAAGAAAAGATATGGAACAAAACTTTGGAACAAAAGTAAATTTAAAAACTTGGGTAAAAGTAAAAGAAGATTGGATGAATAACGAAAAATTTTTTACTGAATAAAATACATAAGAATGGAGAAAATAACTCCAGAAGGAAGTGGACGCTATGATAAAAGATATTGCATGGAATATGTTTAAATCAACAGGAAATGTTGACACATTTTTGGAATTAAAGCAAATAGAAAATATACAAAATAATTTAGCAAATCAGCAAAAGGTGGAACGGAAATGGGAATAGTAAAAACGAAGGGAATAATAATTGCAGAAAGTAATATGGGAGACTTTGATAAAATGCTTACAGTGTTAACACCAGGTCTCGGAAAAATATCGTGTGCAGCTAAAGGCGCTAGAAGACAAAACAGCGCTCTTTTAGCAGGTACACAATTTTTATGCTTTGGTGAATATATTTTATATAAATCAAATGAAAATTATTCTATAAATTCGTGTGATACAATAGAAATGTTTTACAATATAAGAACTGATTTAGATAAAATAAAATATGCAGTACATATAACAAAAATAATTCAAGATGTAACTACAGAAAACGAAAACAGCTATAAAATTTTACAATTATATTTAAATACATTATACATGATTTCTGAAACAGATAAAGATCCGGATTTTATATTAAGTGTGTTTAAATTAAAATTATTATGTTTTTTAGGATTTAAACCAAGGGTAAATTCATGCGTAAATTGTGGAGAAAAAGAGAAAATAAACCATTTTAGCATAAGAGATAGTGGAGTAAAATGTGAAGAATGTTATAGACAAGACAAAAGTTCAGTAGCTATTAGTAAAAGCACACTTGCAGCATTAAATTTTATTATATCAGCTCCATGCAAAAAAGTTTTTGGATTTAATTTAAAAGACGATAGTTTAAAAGAGATAAAACTTCTAAGTAAAATATATTTTAATGAGAAATTAGAAAAAGAATACAAAATGGAAGAATTGTGGTAAATTTACCAAAAAAGCCTTGACATAACTAAAAAAAAGTTATATACTATTCGAGTATGAATTTTAGCGTTGAAGTCGAATGTGGCTACATCCGTAAGGATGGAGGGAACTTCGATGGAGTATGTCATGGCTTAGACCAGGCGGTAAGTTTAATCTTAAAAATTAAGAGAATAAATATAAAGCACTTATCCCAAAATATTCATGCAAATTTGGGATTTTAAAATGGATAAATACAAAACACCAGGGTGCATTATAACTTGCCAAGCTAAACAAATACAAAAAATATTAAGGAGGGAAAATAGCAATGGCAAATCAAGTTGTTACTAGTGAAAAAATCAGAATAAGGGTAAAAGCTTATGAATCTCAAATTTTAGATCAGTCTGCTGCAAAGATAGTAGAAACTGCTAAAAAGACAGGAGCAAAAGTTTCAGGACCTATTCCACTACCAACAAAGAAAGAAGTTGTAACAGTAATACGTTCTCCACACAAACACAAAGATTCAAGAGAACAATTCGAAATGAGAACACATAAAAGAGTTATAGACATTCTTTACCCAACACAAAAAACTGTTGATTCATTAATGAAATTAGAATTACCAGCAGGTGTTGATATCGAAATCAAATTATAAGATTTCTAAAAAAGCAAAAAGCTTACATATTAAAAAATAAAAACCAATGCTGGCAAAAAAGTCAGCCAATAGGAGGAAAGAAAATGAAAAAAGGATTAATCGGAAAGAAAATAGGAATGACACAAATATTCGATGAAAACGGATTAGTTATTCCAGTAACAGTAATAGAAGCTGGACCATGTGTAGTTGCACAAGTTAAAACATCAGAAACTGATGGATACAATGCAGTACAATTAGGATTCGGTGATGTAAAAGCAAAACATATAAATAAACCAGAAATGGGACATTTTGCAAAATCTAAATTAGACCCTAAAAAACATTTAAGAGAATTTAGATTAGATGATATTTCATCATTCAAAGTAGGAGATGAAGTAAAAGCTGATATATTTGCAGCTGGAGAAAAAGTAGACATCCAAGGAACATCAAAAGGAAAAGGATTCCAAGGTGTTATAAAAAGACATGGTCAATCAAGAGGACCTATGGGACATGGATCAATGTATCATAGAAGACCTGGATCAATGGGACCAACATCTACACCAGGAAGAGTATTTAAAGGTAAAAAATTACCAGGACATATGGGACATGTAACAGTTACAATCCAAAACTTAGACGTAGTAGCTGTTGATATGGATAAAAATGTAATCCTAGTAAAAGGAAGCGTACCTGGAGCAAAAGGTGCAATATTAAAAATAAAATCAGCTGTTAAGGCTATAGACTAAGAAAGGAGGAGTTAGGTCATGCCAAAAGTAGACGTATATGATATAAATGGTAAAAAGGTTAGTGATGTAGAATTAAATGAAAACGTATTCGGAATAGAACCAAATGAAACAATAGTTCATGCAGTTTTAGTAAACTACTTAGCTAATCAAAGACAAGGTACACAAAGTACAAAAACAAGATCAGAAGTTCGTGGTGGTGGAAGAAAACCATGGAGACAAAAAGGAACAGGACGTGCAAGACAAGGAAGTATCCGTGCACCACAATGGATTAAAGGTGGTATAGCATTAGGACCAAAACCACGTTCATACAGATATACTGTAAACAAAAAAGAAAAGAGATTAGCAATAAGATCAATATTAAGTTCTAAAGTATTAGAAAACAAATTAACAGTAGTTGATAAATTAGAGTTAGCTGAAATAAAAACTAAATCAATGGTTAATGCTTTAAATAGTTTAAAATTAGAAGGTAAGACATTAGTTATATTACCAGAAAAGAATTTAAATGTTCAAGCATCTACAAGAAACATTGAAGGTGCAAAAGCAATACTTGCAAACACAATAAATGTTTATGATTTATTAAGATATACTAACTTAGTTTTAACATTAGATACTGTTAAAAAATTAGAGGAGGTGTATGCTTAATCATGATAGCAGAAGAAATAATAATAGCCCCAATAGTTACAGAAAAAAGTAACAATGGTTTACAAGAAGGAAAATATACTTTCAAAGTAAACAAAAAAGCAACAAAAGTTGAAATCGGTAAAGCCGTAGAAAAACTTTTTGGTGTTAAAGTATTAAATGTTAATACAATGAATGTTAACGGTAAAAAGAAAAGAGTAGGATATCATCAAGGAAGAACTTCAGATTGGAAAAAAGCTATAGTAACTATAGATACAGATCCTAAAGCTGAAACATACCTAGGTAAAGGTGGAAAAGAAGTTAAAGGAACAAAGAAATTTAAAGATTCAATCGAAGACTTTACAGGTGCATAAACCTAAAATAAAAAAATATCGGGAAATAACCCGGAAAATAAATTTTATCTGTAAGCGATACAGGAAAAAAATTCGCTAAAAAATAAAAAAGGAGAGAAAATAAAATGGCAACAAAAAGATTTAACGCATATACACCATCTAGAAGAAACATGACAGTATTAGACTACAAAGAGATAACAAAGAAAACTCCTGAAAAATCTTTATTAGCTGTAAAGAAAGAAAAAGCAGGAAGAAACTCTTATGGTAGAATAACAGTACGTCATCAAGGTGGAGGAAACAGACAAAAATATAGAATAATAGATTTTAAACGTAAAAAAGATGACATGGTAGCAGAAGTTATCGGTATAGAATATGATCCAAACAGAAGTGCAAATATAGCTTTAATCAAATATGAAGATGGAGAAAAAGCATATATATTAGCACCACAAGGATTAACAGATGGAGATAAAGTAGTATCTGGAAAATCAGCAGATATAAAAGCAGGAAACTGTATGGAAATCAACAGTATCCCAGTTGGTACTTTAATCCACAATATAGAATTAAATCCAGGACAAGGTGGAAAACTTGTAAAAGCTGCTGGACAAAGTGCTCAATTAATGGCTAAAGAAGGAAAATACGCACATGTTAGATTACCTTCTGGAGAAATGAGATTAGTTTTAGCAAATTGTAGAGCAACAATCGGAGTTATAGGAAACTCAGATCATGGAAATGTACATTTAGGTAAAGCAGGAAGAAAAAGACATATGGGATGGAGACCTGAAGTTAGAGGATCTGCAATGAACCCATGCGATCACCCACATGGTGGTGGTGAAGGTAAAGCTCCAATCGGACACGCAGGACCAATGACACCTTGGGGTAAACCAGCTCTTGGATACAAGACAAGAAATAAAAAGAAACAATCAAATAAATTTATAGTTAAGAGGAGGAAATAAAACTTATGTCAAGATCAAGTAAAAAAGTGCCTTTCGTAGCTCCAGAATTAATGAGAAGAATAGAAGCTATGAACGCTGAAAACAAAAAAGAAGTTGTTAAAACATGGTCTAGAGCATCTACAATTTACCCACAAATGGTTGGTCATACAATAGCTGTTCATGACGGAAGAAAACATGTTCCTGTTTATATATCAGAAGAAATGATTGGTCATAAATTAGGTGAATTTGCTCCTACAAGAACATTCAAAGGTCATGCAGGAGAAAAAACAACTAAAAAATAATTAAAAATATAAATCTACTAATATAAAGAGAGGAGATTAAATCAAATGGAAGAAATAAAAACAGCTCAAGCAACTCTTAAATATGCAAGAATATCTTCAAGAAAAGTTAAAATTGTTGCAGACTTAATAAGAGGAAAAGACGTAGACGAAGCTTTAGCAATAGTTAAATTTACACCAAAAGCATCTTCAGAGATAATAGAAAAGCTTTTAAAATCAGCTATTGCAAATGCTGAAAATAATCATGAAATGAAACATGAAAAATTATATATTTCTGAAATCTATGCAAACCAAGGTCCAACTTTAAAAAGAATTAGACCAGCTGCAAAAGGTTCAGCAGTAAGAATTAGAAAAAGAACAAGTCATATAACAATAGTTCTAAAGGAACACGAATAAAATTAAGAAGGAGGCAATCAAGCTATGGGACAAAAAGTACACCCAACAGGAGCTAGATTAGGAATAATCAAAGACTGGAGCTCTAAATGGTATGCAAATAATAATAATTTTGCAGATTATTTAGTAGAAGATCAAAAAATTCGTAAATTTTTAAAGAAAAAAGAATACGAAGCTGGTATCGCAAATATAGAAATTGAGAGAACAGCAAAATCAGTTAAAGTTAACGTTTATACAGCTAAACCTGGAATATTAATCGGAAAAGGTGGAGCTGGAGCAGAAGCTTTAAGAGCTGATATCAAAAAATTAATAGGAAAAGATGTAAACCTAAATGTTGTAGAAGTTAAAAATACAAGTTTAGATGCAACACTTGTTGCAGAAGATATAGCTTCACAACTAGAAAGAAGAATTTCATTCAGACGTGCCATGAAACAATGCATGCAAAAAACTATGAGAGCAGGAGCTGCTGGAATCAAAACAGCAGTATCTGGAAGATTAGGTGGAGCTGATATGGCTAGAACTGAATTCTATAAAGAAGGAAATATTCCACTACAAACTTTAAGAGCTGATATAGATTATGGATTTGCAGAAGCAAATACTACATATGGAAAAATCGGTGTTAAAGTGTGGATATATAAAGGAGAAGTTCTTCCAACTAAAAAAATGGAAGGAGGAGAAGCATAATGCCATTAATGCCAAAAAGATCAAAACATAGAAAAGTTCAAAAAGGTAGAAATAGAGGTAGAGCAACAAGAGGAACAGTAGTATCACATGGAGAATTCGGATTACAAGCTTTAGAAGCAGGATTAATCACAGGAAACCAAATTGAAGCAGCCAGAGTTGCTATGACTCGTTATATGAGAAGAGATGGTAAAGTTTGGATTAAAATATTCCCAGACAAACCAATAACAAGAAAACCAGCTGGAACTCGTATGGGTAAAGGTAAAGGAAATACAGAATTTTGGGTAGCAGCTGTAAAACCTGGTAGAGTTATGTTTGAAATAGCAGGAGTATCAGAAACAACAGCTAGAGAAGCCCTAAGACTTGCAAAAAATAAATTGCCAGTTAAAACAAAATTTGTAATGAAAGAAGTTGCTATCGAGGAGGGTGAAAATAATGAAAATAAATAAAATAAAAGAAATGTCTTCACCTGAATTGGAAAAAGAATTAGGTGAATTAAAAACAGAATTATTCAAATTAAAATTCAGTTTAGCTACAAATTCTTTAGACAATCCTATGAAAATAAGAGATGTTAAAAAAGATATAGCTAGAATCAACACTGTTTTAACAGAAAGAAAAATCGCTGAGAAGAAAGGGGTAAATGAGTAATGGATCAAACAAGAAATCTTCGTAAAACAATGATCGGTACAGTTAAATCTAACAAAATGGATAAAACTGTAGTTGTAGCTGTTGAAAGAAATGTAAAACATAGTGTTTATGGAAAAATCGTTAAAAAAACATATACATTAAAAGCACATGACGAAAATAACAGTTGCGGAATTGGAGATAAAGTAAAAGTTATGGAAACTAGACCTCTTTCAAAGGATAAAAGATGGAGAGTAGTTGAAATAGTAGAAAAAGCTGTTATCAAATAAAAAAAGAAAAGGAGGATACCGAAAAATGGTACAACAACAAAGTATATTAAAAGTAGCTGACAACACAGGTGCTAAAGAAATTATGTGTATCAGATGTTTAGGTGGTTCTTACAGAAAAACAGCAAGTATTGGAGATATAATAGTTGCTTCTGTAAAATCAGCAACACCAGGTGGAGTTGTTAAAAAAGGTGATGTTGTAAAAGCAGTAGTTGTTAGAACAAAAAATCCTATCAGAAGAGCTGATGGTTCTTATGTAAGATTTGATGAAAATGCTGCAGTTATAATAAAAGAAGATAAAACACCAAGAGGAACACGTATATTTGGGCCTGTTGCAAGAGAATTAAGAGAAGGAGAATACATGAAAATACTTTCATTAGCTCCAGAAGTTCTATAATAAATAATATTCGCAGAAATTTAGAAAAAGGAGGAAAACCTTAATGAAACTAAAAAAAGGTGATAATGTTATTGTTTTATCAGGAAATGATAAAGGCAAAACAGGTGAAGTTTTAAGTGTAATACCAAAATCTGAAAAAGTTATAGTAAAAGGTATAAATGTTAGAAAAAAACATGTAAAAGCTGCACCAAATAAAGAAGGTGGAATTATAGCTCAAGAATTCCCAATCCATTCATCAATAGTTAACGTAGTATGCCCAAAATGTGGAAAACATACAAGAGTTGGATATGTTGTTGAAGATGGAAAGAAATTTAGAATTTGCAAAAAATGCAATAGCAAAATAGATTAATTGGTTTTAAGAAAGGAGGAACAAATTAGATGGAAATCTTAAAAGAACAATATCAAAAAGAAGTAGTTCCAGCTTTAATGAAAAAGTTTGGATATAAATCAATAATGGAAGTTCCAAAATTAGATAAAATAGTAATAAACATTGGTTTAGGAGATACTAGAGACAATCCTAAATCATTAGAAAATGCAATAAATGATTTAACACAAATAACAGGTCAAAAACCAGTTATAACAAAGGCAAAAAAATCAATAGCTGCATTTAAAATAAGAGAAGGAGCTGACATGGGATGCAAAGTTACATTAAGACAAGATAAAATGTACGATTTTGCATACAAATTAATGAATGTCGCACTTCCAAGAGTTAGAGATTTCAGAGGAGTTTCAAGTAATTCTTTTGATGGTAGAGGTAACTACTCTATGGGTATAAAAGAACAATTAATATTCCCAGAAATCGAATATGACAAAGTAGATAAATTAAGAGGAATGGATATAATTTTCGTTACAACTGCTAAAACAGACGAAGAAGGAAGAGAATTATTAAAACTATTAGGTATGCCATTTCATGCTTAATTAAAAAAATGAAATAGGAGGAATTAATTCTATGGCAAAAATGTCAATGAAGGTTAAACAACAAAAACCACAAAAATACCAAACAAGAGAATACAATAGATGCAAACTTTGTGGTAGACCACATGCATATATTAGAAAATATGGTATTTGTCGTATATGTTTTAGAGAATTAGCTCATAAAGGAGAAATCCCAGGAGTTAGAAAAGCAAGTTGGTAAAATATAAATTAGGAAAGAAAAGGAGGTCAGTATAAAGTGAATACTACAGATCCAATAGCAGACATGCTAACAAGAATAAGAAATGCAAATACTTCTAAACATAAAACAGTAGATGTACCTTGTTCAAAAATGAAACTTGGTATAGCCGAAATTTTATATAAAGAAGGATACATAAAATCTTTTGAAGAAATCAAAGATAACACACAAGGTGTTATAAGAATTACTCTTAAATATGACGAAAAAGGAACTAGAGTAATTGATGGTTTAAAAAGAATCAGTAAACCAGGATTAAAAGTATATGCTGGAAAAGAAGAATTACCTAAAGTATTAAATGGTTTAGGAATTGCTATAATTTCAACATCAAAAGGATTAATGACTGATAAAGAAGCAAGAAATGCTGGAATAGGTGGAGAAGTTTTAGCTTATATTTGGTAGGAAGGAGAAATAAGATGTCAAGAATAGGAAATAAACCTATTACAGTACCTGCTGGAGTTGATGTTAAAATCGACGGACAACATATTACTGTAAAAGGACCAAAAGGAACACTAGAAAGAACAGTTGAACCAGAAATTTCTATGAAATTAGAAGATGGAATATTAACAGTTACAAGAGATTCTGATGTTAGAAGAAGCAAAAGCTTACATGGTTTAACAAGAACATTAATAAATAATATGATTATAGGTGTTCAAAATGAATTTACTAGAGAATTACAAATAAATGGTGTTGGTTATAGAGTTCAAAAACAAGGAAATAACTTAAACCTTTCACTTGGATATTCTCACCCTGTAATATTTGAAGCACCAGAAGGAATCACTTTTGATGTTCCAAATGCTAACACAATTATAGTTAGAGGAATTGATAAAGAAAAAGTTGGTCAAACAGCTGCAGTTATAAGAACTAAAAGACCACCTGAAGTATATAGAGGTAAAGGAATCAAATACGCTGAAGAAGTTATCAGACGTAAAGTTGGAAAAACTGGTAAATAGAATATTCAAATTCCTTGAGAAGAATTATGAAAGGAGAATAAAATGGTTTCAAAAACTAATAGAAAATTAGAAAGAGAAAGAAGACATAAAAGAGTTAGAAATAAAATAGCTGGAACACCTGAAAGACCAAGATTAAGTGTTTTCAGAAGTAACAGTAATATTTATGTTCAACTTATAGATGATGTAAATGGTTGTACATTAGCTCAAGCTTCAACTTTAGATAAAGAAGTTAAAGAAAAACACGCTAACAAAGTTGCTGCTAAAGAAGTTGGAACTTTAATAGCTAAAAGAGCTGAAAAAATAAACATTAAAGACATCGTTTTTGATCGTGGTGGATACATATATCACGGAGTTGTTAAAGAAGTTGCTGAAGCTGCAAGAGAAGGCGGATTAAAATTCTAATAACAACATAAAACCTAAATAAAATTAGGGAGAATCACTTTTTAATAAGGGTAGGGGCATACATTGTCCCAAAGGAAAGACCCGTGAAAAAAGTGTGTCCCCTGTCAATAGAAAAAAGGAGGGAAAACTAATTAACATGGAAGAAAAGCAAGAAAATGAATTAAAAGAGAAAGTTGTTGCTCTTAACAGAGTTACTAAAGTTGTTAAGGGTGGTAGACATATGAGATTTTCAGCAGTAGTTGTTGTTGGAGATGGAAACGGTCATGTTGGTGTTGGAAATGGTAAAGCTGCTGAAGTTCCAGAAGCTATCAAAAAAGCTATTCAAGATGCTAAAAAGAATTTAATAGCAGTTCCAATAGTTAATACAACAGTACCACACGAATATTTTGGAAAATTTGACAGTGCTAAAGTTATGTTAAAACCAGCTGCTGAAGGTACTGGAATTATCGCTGGAGGTAGCGTTAGACCAGTATTAGAACTTGCAGGTTATAAGAATATTCGTACAAAAATAATAGGAACAAATAATCCTAGAAACGTAGTATATGCTACAATAGAAGGTTTAAAATCAATGCAAACAGTTGAATCTGTAGCTGCAAAAAGAGGAAAGAAACCTGAAGATATATTATAATAAAAGAGAATATAAACAAATAAGGGAACTTGAGAAAGTGACATCTCTAGGTCACAATAAGGGACATAACTTGTCCATAAAGAAAGACCCGAGAAAAAGATGTGAGCCCCTTACATTAATTAAAGAGGAGGTGCAAAAATGGAAATCGAAGAATTAAAACCAGCTATGAAAAGAGTAAAATCTAAAAGAGTAGGAAGAGGAATCGGTTCAGGACTAGGAAAAACTTCAGGTAGAGGTCAAAAAGGTCAAAAAGCAAGATCTGGCGGAGGAGTTAGACGTGGTTTTGAAGGTGGTCAAACACCATTATATAGAAGATTACCAAAAAGAGGATTTACAAATATTCATGCTAAAAATTACACAGAAGTAACATTAACAATGCTTAACAAATCACAAGCAACAGATGTTACAGCTGAAACATTACTAGCTGAAGGAATAATTGGAAAAATCCAAGATGGAATAGTTGTTTTAGCAACTGGTAAATTAGAAAAGAAATTAAATGTAAAAGCTGTTAAATTTACAGCAAAAGCAAAAGAAAATATCGAAGCTTTAGGCGGAAAGACAGAGGTGATCTAATTTGTTTAAAACAATAAAAAACGCACTAAAAACACCTGATATAAGAAAGAAGCTTTGGTATACATTATTATTAATAGTTCTTTTCAGATTAGGTTGCTACATCACAGTTCCAGGTGTTGATATATCAGCATTAAATAATTTAATGAATGATAGTTCATCTAGTTTAGCTGGTATGATAAATTTGATTTCAGGTGGTGCTTTTTCTAAATTTTCAATATTTGCAATGAGCATAACACCTTACATCACATCTACAATAGTTATTCAACTTTTAGGAATGGTTATACCATCTCTAGAAAGATTAACTAAAGAAGGTGGAGAAGATGGAAAACAAAAAATAAATAAATATACAAAAATATTAACAATATTCTTAGCTTTTATAGAAGCAATAGGTGTATATTTATCTTATAAATCTTATGGAGTTTTTGTAAACTCTAGCTTCATTACAGGAGCAATGATAGTTGCTGGCTTCATTGCTGGTACATCATTACTTATGTGGTTAGGAGAACAAATAACAAATAAAGGTATTGGAAATGGAATTTCTTTAATAATCTTTATTGGTATTATCTCTAGATTACCATCTGTATTAGTTACAATGTATAAATTAATTATAACAACAAATGGTTTTAGCACAACAGGATTTTTAACAGCAATTGGAATTGTAATTGGAGCTCTTGTATTAGTTACAGCTGTTGTATATATGCAACAAGCAGAACGTAGAGTACCTGTACAATACTCAAAGAGAGTTGTTGGAAGAAAAATGGTTGGTGCACAAAATACAAATATACCACTAAAACTTGCAATGGCAGGAGTTATGCCTATAATATTTGCATCATCATTCTTGACATTCCCTGCAATGATAATACAAATATTTAAGACAGATGTTGCTACATCTACCGGATTTTGGGCAACATTATATAAATTCTCTATGGCTACATCATCATCTAGTGTTGGATGGGGATATACTATAGCAAATGCGTTAGTTTATTTATTACTAATCGTAGGATTTACATTCTTCTGGACATATGCTATGACAAATCCAGCAGAAATATCAGCAAACATCAAGAAAAATGGTGGATTTATACCTGGAATAAGAGCAGGAAAACCTACAACAGATTATTTATCAAATGTAATTTCTAAAATAACATTATTTGGTGGATTCTATTTAGCTGTAATTGCTATTTTGCCAATGTTACTTAGATTTACATCTTTAGATATAACTTTCGGTGGAACTGCACTTCTAATCATTGTTGGTGTTGCAATTGAATCAATTCAACAATTAGAATCTCAATTAGTAATGAGACACTATAAGGGATTTTTGGAATAATCAAAATAGATTAATATAGAAAATAACGATCAATTCAGGTTGACCGTTATTTTTTGCGTTACATTTTTAATAAACTATTGTTTTAAATATTATAATTTGATAAAATAGGTACAGATAAAATTTAGGAGATACGAATGGAAGAAATAAGGTTTGAGAATGAAGAAATAAATAAAATATTAGAAAAAAAGACAGGAAAAGAAAAATTCAATGAAGAAGATATAAAAAGAAACTTAAAATGGCGGAAGGATTAATCTTAAAGATACCAAATTATTGGATTCTGATTTTGAAATATTATGTTCTTTATTAGATGAAATAGAAATTGACAAAGCAGATTTGTCTGAATTGATATTAGAAGGAAAAGAAATAAAAAAATTAAATTTAAGTAGATGCAATATTATAAATGGGCTATTTGTAGGAGCAAAAATAGATAGTCTAGATTTAAATTCTTGCAAATTACCGGAAAAACCATTGGAGGAAATTGGAAAAATTAAAGGGTTAAAAGAGTTTAGATTTGTAGGAAATTCAATATTGAATGAAAATCTTATGTTTAAGGATTTTCCGGATTTTAAAGAATTTGACCCACAAAAACAATTTTCAATTATAATGGATGAAAAATACAGAATTAAAGATAAATTGAATTTAGATGGATTGGAAAATGCAAAGGATTTAGAAAATTTATGTATAGAAAGTTTTCAAATTGAAAGAAAAGAAATTGAAAAATTAAAAAGTTTAAAAAAATTAACTAAATTAAAGATAAGGAAATCAGAAATTGATAAAGATGCAATTATTCCTAAAATGGATACATTAAAATCTTTAGATATATTATCTCGTTTAGATAATTTAGAAATAATAAAAAATTTAACAAATGTTGAAAAATTAAGTTTAAATTTAATAGAAAACGAAAAAATTGAGGCTAGCATTTTGAAAGAATTTAATAGTTTAAAGGATTTGGATTTGAACGGAATAAGTGGAACATATGAAAATCTACCAGAAGCTCCAGATTTAAAGAAACTATCAATTTGTAGTTGCAAAATAAATGAAATAAAAAAAATAAGTTCAATGTATCCACATTTGGAATATCTAAATATAAGTGATAATCCATTAGAAAATGTTACAGTAGAAGATATAATAAATATAAGAAATAAAATGAAAAATTCTGAATTTCGAATCAGTTTCGACAATAGTAAATTAGCTGAAAAATTAAAACAAACAAAGATAGAGTTTGAAGATGAAGAACTGATGAAAGACTTAAACGAATTTATATTTACATTTAGCAAAGATAGAGAAATAACTTTATTTGATATAGTAGAAGCAAATATATACTATGGAAAAAATATAGATAATGCAAAATTATTTAATAAAATAATGGAATTGAAAGAAAAAGGACTACACCTACCTAATTCTTTGAAGTTAAAAGTAGATCAGATAGATGACGTAAAAGAAGAATATTTAGAAGAAATTTCCAAATATGTTAAAAAAATTGAATTCGGCACATTAAAAGGAATAACAAAAGAAAAACTGGAAAAAATTGGTTATAATATAGGGTATGAAATAAAAGATGACCTAAGAACTGAAATATCAAAATCAGGAAATTATAGTTTTGAAGAAATTCTGCAATTGGTTAATATAATGGAACAGATAAAGTCAAAAATTCCAAAAGATGCAGATGAATATAATAAATTTAAGATGATATACGAGATAATTGCAAAAGCAGCAGACTATGATTCTAGTGGATGCATTGGAAATGACGAATATATTGATGGAGCAGAAGAGTTAACCAGAAGTTTACATGGAGTTTTAGTTGAGGGAAGAGCGGTTTGTGCAGGTTATGCTTTAGCAATTGAACAATGCTCAAAATATAATGATATAGATGCAAGATATGTAAGTGGTTGTGCGTATGGAGATCCTAATAAAGGACATGCTTGGAATCAGGTTTGTATAGATGGAAAGTGGTATAATGCTGATGCGACATGGGATAGAAAAGCTATACAAAGAGGAGAAAAAACAGAATATTTTTTAGTGGGAGATGAAGTTTTTTACAAAGATCACACAGTAGATTCTAAAAAGGATGTTCATGAATGCAAAAAAGATTATGAACAAATAGAAATGGATTATATACCTCAAAAAACAGAAAAATACAGTGAAAAATATGGAAAAGGGATAGAAACTTTATTTTCAACAGATGAATTTAGAGAGGTAGCAGAAAATACAACTATAAAAGAAGGATTAATAGAAAAAATAAAAAGTGCTCAAAAAGAACAACAGGAAAATAATTTACAAAATGGCGAAAGATAATAAGTGATTTAAAAGGAGAAAAAAGATGAGTAATATAAACCAAGCTTTATCAGAAGTTTATATCATTTTAAGATATTCAGATTCGAATTTAATAAATAAAATTCCGCTAAAATTTATTAGTATGGTAAATAAATTTAAGGATCCGAGCTATAAAATACAGATTGATGAAAATAAGAGCTTAAATGAACAAAAACTACTACCGGAAACAAGACAAATATTAGCATTAATTTATAGAGATTATTTATGTGACGAAAAAGAAAGAGAAGAACTAATTAAGAAAAATAACAAAAAAATAGAAGAAATGAATAATACATATGATATAAAGAATGTATTTGAAAAAAGAAGCAATAACATAAAAGAAATAAATAATGAGGAACAACTAATTGTAGTAAAACAAGAAAAATGGTATGATAAAATATTCAAATTCTTTAAAAACATATTTAGAAAAAAATGATTCAAAAATCATTAAGAAGGGAATAATAGAAAATGGACAATAAAACAATGATCCTAAATGGATGTAATTTTGTCGGAGAAAAAGTGGAAGTTAATTTAAATGAGATAGAAAATAAAATAGATACAGAATATCTTATTATAAAAAATGTAGATATTACAAAGGAAATAATAGAAAAAATAAAGGAATCAACAAACTTAAAAAAAATATGGATTGTAAATTGTAATATAATAGATAAGCTAGAAACTGGAAATGCTAAGATACTTACGGTAGAAAGGTGTAAGAATATTGAAAATATAATATACGAAAAGAATTTAGAAAAATTAAGTATTATTGATTGCCAAAAAATTGATATTAATAATATTAAGGATTTAGATTTGAAAATATTGTATTTAGAATATTTAAAAATTGATAATTTTAATACTATAGAAAACATGAAAAAATTAGAAGAACTAGGATTACTTGAAATAGACTTGGAAAATGAAACTTTAGATAAATTAACAAATATAAAGAAAATAGTTTTAAATGGAAGCAAAGTTAAAGATCAAAAAGAAGTTGTAAAGTTTTTTAAAGATAGAGGTATTGAAATTGAATTTTATGAAAAAAATTTGCCAATAGGATAGTAAAAAAAGGAAAATTCCTTAAACAGTTGACTTTTAGGCATAAAAGAGATAAAATACCTATGTTAAAAAAATAAACGAAAAGGAGAAAAAATATGAATATTGTAATGATGGGAGCCCAAGGAACAGGAAAAGGAACAGTAGCTGGACTTATTAAAGAAGAACTAAACATACCACATATATCAACGGGTGAAATATTCAGAAAAAATATAAAAGAAGGAACAGAACTAGGAAAAATAGCAACAAAATATGCAGATGAAGGAAAGTTAGTTCCAGATGAAGTAACAAACAAAATGGTAAAAAACAGAATAAATGAACCAGATTGTGAAAATGGATTCATATTAGATGGATACCCAAGAACATTAGCACAAGCAGAAGAATTAGACAAAATGTTATCAGAAAAAAATACACAAGTAGATTTAGTTGTAAATTTAACAACTCCAACAGACGAAATAATAGAAAGAGTTCTTGCAAGAAGAGAATGTCCAAAATGTAAAAGAGTATATAATATGGTTTTAAATAAGCCAAAAGAGGGAGAATTATGTGATGATTGTAAGGTAGAATTAACAAAAAGAGTTGATGATACAAGAGAAAAATTACAATTAAGGTTAGATACATTCTTTACACAAACAAAACCAGTTATAGACTTTTATAGCAAAAAAGGTATAGTAAAAGATGAAGAAGTAAGCATAGCAATAAATAGACTAGGTGTGGATGCCGCAAAAGATATTGTAGACTATATAAAAAGTAAATAGTATTGAATTAGAAAGAAGGCTAAAAAATGGTTACAATAAAGTCAAAAAAAGAAATTGAATTAATGAAAGATGTATGTAAAATTGTTGCAGAATTTTATGAGCAACTAGAAAAGAAGGTTAGACCTGGAATATCAACATACGAATTAGACCAAGAAGCAGAAAAGATAATGAGAAGTTTGGGAGCAATTCCAGCACAAATTGGATATGATCCAGGAATAAGAGGAATACCAAAGTTTCCTGCATCTACTTGCATTTCTGTTAATGATGAAGTGATTCATGGAATACCACATAAAAATCATATAATAAAAGATGGAGATATAGTAAGTATTGATACTGTAGCTTTAAAAAATGGATTCCATGGAGATGCAGCACGTACATTTATGGTAGGAAATGTTTCAAGAGAAGCTAAAAGATTAGTAGAAGTTACAAAGCAAGCGTTTTTCGAAGGATTAAAATATGCCAAACCAGGATATAGAATTGGTGATATTTCACATGCAGTAGGTAAATATATAGAATCACAAGGATTTTCAGTTTTAAAAGAATTTCAAGGTCATGGAATAGGAAGAGAAATGCATGAAGATCCTGGAATTCCAAATTATGGAAAAGTAGGAAAAGGAATTAGAATAGAACCTGGTATGACATTATGCATAGAACCTATGGTAATTCAAGGAAAACCAGATATCTGGGAATTAGATGATGGATGGACAATTGTAACAGATGATGGAAGTTTGGCAGCACACTATGAAAATACAATTTTAATTACAGAAAATGAGCCAAAAATATTGACAATAAAATAATTTTGCGATATAATGGTAAAGCTATTGTGGATAATAGGGGAAATATGTAATAATATCAAAGTTACATAAAAGCTTCAAATTACAAAAGCTTTACCTTAATTTATTTTCATAGAAAAAATAGCTCTTTAAGGAGGCGAGAATTTGGCTAAAGAAGATCTTATAGAATTAGAAGGAAAAGTTGTAGAAACATTACCAAATACAACATTTAAAGTAGAATTAGAAAATGGACATCAAATATTAGCAACTATTTCTGGAAAGTTAAGAATGAATTATATAAAGATTCTTACAGGTGATAAAGTAAAAGTACAAATGTCACCATACGATTTAAATCGTGGCAGAATTACTTGGAGAGCTAAATAACAATCAAATATAGAAAGGAATGAGTGAAATGAAAGTAAGACCATCAGTAAAAAAAATATGCGACAAATGTAAGGTAATCAAAAGAAAAGGTGTAATAAGAGTAATTTGCGAAAACCCTAAACACAAACAAAGACAAGGGTAATTAAATCGATTACAAAAATATTCAAAGCAAAATGTGTATGCAAAATTGGCATACAATATTTTATTTTAATTAGTTTATAACACAAATAAGGTAGCGGCTGAAATTTATCTATTTGTGTATATATATATTTACCAAAAAACTTAAAGATTTAATAAAATAAAAACAATCCGATTTATTTTGTTAAATGCATTTCACCTTTAAGTGGATAGGTAAAAGCTTATGAAAAATCAAAAATAAAACATAACTACAAAAAATTTGGAGGTGTAATTAGAACATGGCTCGTATATCAGGAGTAGATTTACCTAAAGAAAAAAGGGTAGAAATAGGACTAACATACATATATGGTATAGGTTTAACAAGTTCTCAAAAAATATTAGCAAAAACTGGAATAAACCCAGACATCAGAGTTAAAGATTTAACAGATGATCAAGTTAATTTAATAAGAAAAGAAATCGACGAAAACTACAAAGTTGAAGGAGATTTAAGAAGAGAAATAGCATTAAACATAAAAAGATTAACAGAAATTGGATGCTATAGAGGATTAAGACATAGAAGAGGACTACCTGTAAGAGGACAAAGAACAAAAACTAATGCTCGTACAAGAAAAGGTCCAAGAAAAGTTGTAAGTAAAAGCAAAAAATAATAAATAAAGCGATAAAATTAGGAAAGTAATAAAAACTTTCATTACCAAAAAAGAGGAGGTAAGTTAAGACAATGGCTAAAAACGTAACAAGAAAAACAGTTACAAAAAGAAATAGAAAAAACATTGAAAGAGGAGCAGCTCATATTCATTCAAGCTTTAACAATACAATAGTATCTATTACAGATGTTGCTGGAAATGTTATAGCATGGGGAAGTGCTGGAGGACTTGGATTTAAAGGTTCTAGAAAAAGCACACCATTTGCAGCAGGAGAAGTTGCAGAAACAGCTGCTAAAAAAGCAATGGAACATGGTCTAAAAACTGTTGAAGTATTTGTAAAAGGTCCTGGTTCAGGTAGAGAAGCAGCAATAAGAGCTCTTCAAACAGCAGGATTAGAAATAAGTTCAATAAAAGACGTAACACCAATACCACACAATGGTTGCAGACCACCAAAAAGACGTAGAGTATAATATAAATAAAATAAAGAGGTGAAATTAGAAATGTCAAGATATAAAGACGCACAATGTCGTGTTTGCCGTAGAGAAGGATGTAAATTATTCTTAAAAGGTGAAAGATGTTATTCAGATAAATGTAGTATATCTAGAAGAAACTATGCTCCTGGAGATCATGGTCAAAAGAATTCTAAACTTTCTGAATACGGAACACAATTAAGAGAAAAACAAAAAACAAGATCATATTATGGAGTTGGAGAAAAGCAATTTAGAAAATATTTTGCTATGGCTTCAAATAAAAAAGGTATAACAGGTGAAAACCTATTACAAATATTAGAAAGTAGATTAGATAATGTAGTTTACAGATTAGGATATGGAGTATCAAGAGCAGAAGCTAGACAAATGGTAAACCATGGACAATTTGAAGTAAACGGTAAAAAAGTTAACATTCCATCATATTTAGTAAAAGCTGGAGATGTTATAACAGTTAGAGAAATCAAAAAAGATAATAGCACAATAAAAGCAAATGCTGAAGCAAACTCAGTAAGACCTGTTCCAGCATGGTTAGAAAAAGATAACGAAAAATTAAGTGGAAAAGTTATCAGATTAGCTGCTAGAGAAGATATAGATATTCCAATAGAAGAGCATTTAATAGTAGAGCTATACTCTAAATAATTAGGAGGTTAAATAATGATAGAATTCGAAAGGCCAAATATTGAATGTATAAAAATTGATGATGAAAACAATTATTCAAAATTTGTATGTGAGCCATTAGAAAGAGGTTATGGAGTAACAATAGGAAACTCTTTAAGACGTATATTACTTTCATCACTTCCAGGCTGTGCCCTAACAAGTGTGAAAATAAATGGAGTTTTACATGAATTTTCTAGTATTCCAAACGTTGTAGAAGATGTACCAGAAATTATAGTAAACTTAAAAAACGTAAGACTAAAATTTGCTGAAGAAGAAGAAAAAGTATTGCGTTTAGACTTTAATGGTGAAGGTGAAGTTACAGCTGGTGATATTCAAACAGATGGAACTGTTGAAATATTAAATCCAGATTTACATATAGCAACAGTAAGTGAAGGTGGACATCTAGTTATGGAATTAACAGCAAACAGGGGTAGAGGATATGTACCATCAGATAAAAATAAAACACCAGACCAAGATATATCAGTACTTCCAATAGATTCAATATATACTCCAGTAAAGAAAGTAAATTATCAAATTGAAAATACTAGAGTTGGACAAATGGTTGACTTAGATAGACTTGTTATCGAAGTTTGGACAGATGGAAGCTTAAAACCTTATGAAGCATTAAGTTTAGCTGCAAAAATATTAACAGGACACCTAGAACTATTCATAGATTTATCAGAAGCTACAAAAAATACAAAGATAATGATAGAAAAAGAAGAAAACAAGAAAGAAAGAATTCTTGAAAAATCAATAGAAGAATTGGAATTATCAGTAAGATCATTCAATTGCCTAAAACGTGCAGGAATTTCAACAGTAGAAGATTTAGCTAATAAAACTGAATCAGATATGATGAAAGTAAGAAACTTAGGCAAAAAATCTTTAGATGAAGTAGTGGCCAAATTACATGCTCTAGGATTAGATTTTGCACCAGAAGAGGAATAATAATAAATAAAAATAGATAGGGTTAAATCCCATAGTAAGGACAAGGAGGTTGAACAAATTGGCTAACAGAAAATTAGGAAGAACAACAGACATTAGAATGTCAATGTTAAGAACATTAACAACAGATTTAATAATGTATGGAAAAATAACAACAACAGAAACAAGAGCCAAAGAAGTTAAAAAAATAGCTGATTCTATAATAGCTTTAGCTATTAAAGAAAAAGATAACTTTGAAATGGTAGATGTAAAAGTTGTTAAAGCAAAACGCGATTCAAAAGGAAATAAATTAACAGAAGTAGCAAAAAGCAAAAATGGTAAAGAATATTTAAAAGTTGTAAAAGAAGAAACAACAGAATCTAGACAAAAAGATATGCCATCAAGATTAAATGCAAGAAGAAAAATAATGACAAAAATAAACAAAGTAAAGAAAAATGGTGAAAACGTAGATTTACCATCAAAACTATTTAATGAAATAGCTCCAAAATATGCAGATAGAGTTGGAGGATATACAAGAATAGTTAAAGCTGAAGCTCGTAGAGGAGATAATGCTCCAATGGCAGTATTAATGTTAGTTTAATATTAGATAAAAAATTATACAATTTGGTTATGAATTGTATGATTTTTTTTTAATGTAAAATTTCTCTAATTCAAAATGTTTGACAAAATGTGACAAATAGTTTAAAATAGATATGTTATAATAGAAAAAAGATGGGGTGATTTAATGTTAAAAATTTATTGTACAGATATAGATACAAATGCGTTTGAAGAAATAAAAGAATTTAAAAAAGGAAGTTGGATTAATCTGACAAACCCCTCGGAAGCAGAAATAAAAAAAGTATGTGAAAATATAAATATACAAGAAGACTTTATAAGAGATGCACTAGACTTTGAAGAAAAAGCAAGAATTGATACAGAAGAAGATGACAGTACAACTCTATTTGTTGTAGATGTTCCTATAATAGAGAAAGATAAAGAACATGATGAAAATGACATATATACAACAATGCCACTTGGAATGATATTTGTAAGAGATGATTTTTTTATAACAGTATCATTAAGAAAAAATAAGATAATAGAAGCATTTGAAAAAATGAAGATCAAAAATTTTCAAACATATAAAAAGTCAAGATTTTTATTTCAAATATTATACTTAAATGCATCATTCTATTTAACATACTTAAAGCAAATAAATAAAGAAACAGAAATTGCAGAATATATATTAAAAAACTCAATGAGAAATAAAGAATTATTAAAAATGTTAAACCTAGAAAAAGGTTTAATATATTTTATGACATCATTAAAGTCAAATGAAGTAGTCATGGAAAAAACTTTAAGGGGTAGAATAATAAAGTTATATGAAGATGATGAAGATATACTAGAAGATGCAATTACAGAAAATAGGCAAGCAATAGAAATGGCAAAAATATATAGTGATATTTTAAATGGATCAATGGAAGCTTATGGATCAATAATTTCAAATAACTTAAATGGAGTTATGAAAACATTAACATCAATAACAATAGTTTTAGCAGTTCCAACAATGATATCAAGTTTCTGGGGAATGAATGTTCCATTGCCATTTGAAGGAAAGCCTTATGGTTTTGCAGTAATGATATTAATAGCATTACTAACAACAATAATAGTAACTTGGTGGTTAAAGAAAAAAGATATGTTTAATTAAAGAAAAAGGCCAATCTTTTAAGATTGGTCTTTAATTTATATAAAGCGTTTTATTATTAGTATAAATAACATATCCGTGGTTTACTACCACTAGGCTTTTTAACAAAAGAAACTTTACAATAATCTACTGGAACATGTGATGAAGCTTTTGCCTTACTGTGTTTCGCCGCAAGTTTGGCAGCCTCAAATAAAATCTCCTCTGGAACTATTTCATTAGGATTTGTTTTTAAAATAACATGACTTCCATGAATATCTTTAGTATGAAACCATATATCATTTTTATTTGCAAATTTACATGTTAAATAGTCATTTTCTTTATTATTTCTACCAACAAGGATCGTATATCCATCTATAACATATTTTAAAGGATTAAATGATGTTAATTTATTTTTAGTCATAGGTTTAGCTTTTTGTTTTTTATTTGAAGATTTTTTTGTTTTTAATTTATCAGAAAATAGACTATTTTCAGCTATTTCTTCATAAATTAATTCAACATCATCTATATTAGATGAATTTTCTAATTCATAAATAACACTTTCTATATAGTCAATGTCTTTTATTGTTTCTGCTTTTTGAGCATTTACAATTTCTAAAGCATTTTTTAGTTTAGAATATTTTTTGAAAAATCTTTTTGCATTATAAGATGGAGAATATTTTTTATCTAAAGGTATTGTAATTAAATTATTATTATCATAATAATTTTCAAGTCTAATTGATGATTGATTTTTATTATCAATACGATATAAATTAGATGTTATAAGTTCACCATATAATCTAAATTGATCCATATTATTACATTCAGAAAGTTTAGCATCTATATTTTCCAATCGTTTTTCATATTTTTTTAAAGTAGCTAGAATAAGATGTAAAATACTATTTCTATAATTTTTAAATAATTCAGAACTTTCTTTTTCAAAGTAAAAGCTATCAAGCTTATTATTTATATTAAATTTATCAGATATATCATTATTTGATGTATATAAATAGTAATCTTTGCCATTTTCTTGTAAAAATATATCTAAATTTTTTAATTCTAGAATATCATTAATTTTTTCATAAATTAATTGTAAATTATCTTTAGAAATATCTTTTATATCTAACCTAAGTAAAAGATTTTGGATAAAAGTCAAACTAATACCATTAAAAGTATTAGAAATTAATTTATCAAGTCTAAAATTTGATATTTCTAAATTAGAAATTGTATTAGAATTAAGAGCAATAAATTCTATAAGTTTTGGCTCTAATTTCTCATAAAAATCATCAAAATCTTTTAAATCAAAAAAACTAAATTTGTTTGAAGTAGGAAAAATATATCTTGAGGTAGGGTATATATCTCTATTTGAATTTTCTAGTGTTGAGGTATGTCTTAAACTATCTATTATTATTTCATTTGAATCTGTTAAAATTATATTGCTATGTTTACCCATAAGTTCTATAATTAATTTTCTACATACTGGTTTATTAGGATTTTCATTATTTTCCAGATCAATAAAGACAACTCTTTCCAGATCATAAGTATATATTTTTTTTATCTTTAGACCAATCAAATATTTTCTAAGTAACATACAAAAATTAGGTGCTATAGATGGATTTTTTTGAGAATGTGAAGTCAAATGTAATCTACAGTTAGTTGATGAAATGTTAATTAAAAGTGTAAAATTTGAGCTTTTTCCATAAAGACCTAATGTTATAGTGTTTTTATCTGGTTCATAAACTTTATCAATTTTATATCCAATAATATTTTGTAATTCTTTAGTAACAGTTTTAGTAACTATACCATCGAAAGCCATAAAAACCTCCTTAAGTTAAATTTATCTAAAATATTTTAACACTAAATTCCAGTAATATCAAGGGATTTGACAAAATATGATAAATAGTGCTATAATAAAAAAGTCTGAAAAAGGAGTTTGATAATATTTATGAAAAATGAAACAAAAAAAGTAATATCTATAAGATTAGTTTATGTTATACTAGCTTTAGCAATAATTACAGCAGTAATTATTGGAAGTTTAAAATTTCATAGTATAAAATTAGCTAAAAAAGCAGAAGATAATGAACAAGAACATGTAAAAACAGCAAGTATAGATAGAGAAGAAAAGGTAGAAACTACATCAAGAAGTGAAGGAACAGTAAGAGGAGAAGAAAAACAAGAAGAAACTAATCAAGATATTGAAACAAATCAAACAGAAGAAAATATAGAAGAAAAACAAGAAAACGAAAATGAAGAAGAAAAACAGGTTTCAGAAACAGAAAGCAAAGAAGAAAATAATGAAAATGTAGAAAGTACAGAAAATAGCGAAGCTACAAAAAATACAGATGAAGACGTAAAAGAAGAAAATGAGGAAAAAACAGAAGAAAAATACATATCAATAAAAGATGTAAAAATATCACAAGATATGGACTTAACAGTAAGAACAGGTTTATCTAGAGATGATTTTATAAAATTAATATCTGGAGTTAAGGCAGACACATCTGGATTTTTTAAACAAAATGCAGGAACTATTTATGATTTGTGTAAAGAATATTCATTAAATGAAATCTTTTTCTGTGGAATTATTTCTGCAGAATCAGGATGGGATATAGCACAAAACCATAGAAGCACACATAATTATATAAGTTTAATGTCAAATGGAAAATTAATAAGTTTCCCATCAGTTGAAAGTGGATTAAGAGAAGCAGCTAAAAGATTACATACAAACTATTTAACAAAAGGTGGAAAATTCTATTATGGAAAGACACTTGCATCTGTAAAAACAAAATTCTGCCCAGCATCAAGTACATGGGTTAGCCTGGTTTATGGAAGAATGAGTCAAATTGTAAAATAAATAGGGTAAAATTAGGTGTAGAGAATGTTTGAAAATGAAATAGTAAGTTATAACAGAAATCGTATATTTAAATATAGATATATATTAATAGCAATATTGGTTTTGATTATAGTTTTATTAATAGTAATCATGACAATAGTAATAAAAAATACAAATAAAAATAAAGCAATTGCAAACAATAACAATAGTAATGATAACGAAGAGCAGGCAATGTTGGTAGAACTTGATAATAAGAAAAGGGAAGAAGAAGAAAGAGCAAGAGAAAAAGAAGAAGAGGAAAATGCAACAGGAACAATATATTTAACCTTTGATGATGGACCAAGCTCAGATATTACACCAAAAATACTTGATATTTTAGATGAAAAAAAAGTAAAAGCTACATTTTTTGTTGTTCATTTTAGTGACAATAATGCCTCTTTGGTTAAAAGAGAAAATGATAGTGGACATACTGTAGCATTACATGGATATACACATACTTATTCAGAAGTTTATGCTTCAGCAGATTCATGTTTAGAAAATTTTAGAAAGATACAAGAACAAGTATATAATACAATAGGAAAAAGGCCAAATATAATAAGATTTCCAGGAGGAAGCTCAAACACTATAAGCAGGAAGTACTGTGAAGGAGTTATGACAGAAGTAACTGAAAGGGCTTTGAATGAAGGCTTTAGATATTTTGACTGGAATGTAGATTCAGACGATGCAGGACATGCAAAGACAAAAGAAGATATATATAATAATGTTACATCAAAGATAAAAGAACATAGAGAAAATGTAGTTTTAATGCATGATTTTTCAAAAAATCACAAGACATTAGATGCATTGTCTGATATAATAGATTGGGGAATGCAAAACGGATATGTGTTCAGAAAGATAACAGAAGATACACCGATGATAAGACACTCGGTTAATAACTAACATAAAGATTATACTGGGCCGTTCCTATATATTTTAGGTGCGGTCTGTTTTTATAAGAAATGGAGCAATACTCAAGAGGCTGAAGAGATCAGTTTCGAAAACTGACAGGTCGATAAAATCGGCGCGGGGGTTCAAATCCCTCTTGCTCCGCCATTAAAATAAAATGAAAGGAGAAAAAATATGAGAGAGGAACTAAAGAGAGATATTATAGACGGAAGAATTATTGATTGGAGCAAATTAAGTGTTGATGAATTAAAAAAAATGAAAAAAGAATATAAAGAAAAAGAAGAAAAATTACTAAAAAAGATTGATGAACAATTAAAAGAAGAAAACAATCAATAAAGGGGGAAAAAATTTCATGGAAGAAAATAATGTAGATGTAAAAAAACAAATGGGTATTTTACAAACTGTAAAAGCATTAATTGAAGTTCAAGCAGTTTTAGCCAAGGTGGATGCTCAAATAGCAATCAAAGAAGGAAAAATTATGGTGCAATCTGCAGTAGATGATGCCAAAGAGACTATTAAAGAACAAAAAAGCAAACTTGGTAAAAGCATAGAAAAGATGGAAGAAGAGTATCTAAGTGAAAAAGAAGATAAGAAAAATGTTTTAGAAGAATACAAGGGAATACTTGGAGAAATTGACGACATGTATAATGAAGTACTTGAAGGTATTTTAGCACAAAGAACTGAAAAAGAAACTCAAGAAAGTCAAATGATGTTAAAAGAAAATGGAAATATTGCAGAAATAAAAGGACTAAAACTAGATGAAAAAAAGTTAAGAGAACAATTGTCAAAAATAACTAAAAAAGAAGATATGGAGACAATAAAAGATAAGGTTAATGAATTAGAAGAAATAAATAAAAATATAGAAGCATTGAAAAAAGAAAATGAACAACTAGAAGAGGAAAGAAAAGATTTAAGAAGTGAAATAGAAAAATTAGACAAAGACTATGCAGACATATTGCAAGAAAAAAGCGAGAAAATTTCAGGTGCAGTTATAAACAGACAAGAACAAATGATGGTAGTAAAAAAACAAAATATATTCTCTAAATTTATTGGAATGTTTTCAAACAAATTTAAAAGTGGAAAAACAAAATTTAAAGAAAACGCAATTGATCCAATGATGAAAAAAATTGATCATATTAAAGAAGAAACAATACCAGAAGCTAAAAAAAGTTTGGATAAAAAAAGAGAAAAACTTGGTCAAAAAATTGCTAATCAACAGAAAAAATTTAAGGACATAGTAAAATCGGCAAAACAAAAGAAAATGGATATTTTATTAAAAGCTCAAAATTCGATAGAAGGAAAGCGAGACGAAATAGAAGCTAAAAAACAATTATTAATGGAAAGTGATCTACAAGAAGTATCAGATAATAAAGAAGAAATTCTAGTTGAAGAAGAGCAAGAAACACAAGAACAAGAAGAAAGATAAAATAGAGACAAAATAATACAAAATATTCACAATAGTATACAAAAAAACATAAAATATACTATGAGGTGAATAAAATTGAATTGGTTTGAAAACTTAAATCCAGTGATTCAGGCTTTTTTAGCAACAACATTCACTTGGGCAATAACAGCTTTAGGAGCCTTAGTTGTATGCTTTTTTAAAGAAGTAAATAAAAAGGTATTAAATACAATTTTAGGCTTTAGTGCAGGAGTTATGATTGCAGCATCATTTTGGTCATTACTTTCACCGGCAATAGATTTATCAAATGAATTGGGATACATAGCATGGGTATTACCGGCAATTGGTTTTATAATAGGTTCATTATTTGTGTTATTATCTGATAAATTACTTGATAAAACTTTAAAAAATAGAGGAAACTTGAAAAAAAGCAATTCTTTAAAAAAGAGTATATTGTTAATATCGGCAATGACTATTCATAACATTCCAGAGGGAATGTCAGTAGGGGTAGCTTTTGGTGGAATAGCAAGTGGAGTACCAGGAATTACTATAATTGGAGCTATAATGCTTGCAGTAGGGATTGGAATACAAAACTTTCCAGAAGGTGCAGCAGTAGCGCTTCCACTTAGAAATGAAGGATTTTCAAGATTTAAAAGCTTTATGTATGGTCAAGGATCAGCTCTTGTTGAACCGATATCAGCGGTAATAGGTGTAGTTTTAGTTATGACAGTAAGAAGTGTAATGCCAATACTTTTGTCTTTTGCAGCGCGGAGCAATGATTGCAGTTGCGGCAAGGGAATTATTACCTGAATCTATAATAGAAAATAAAAATTTAGCAACATTAGGATTGATTTTTGGATTTACCTTAATGATGATTTTAGATGTTGCACTTGGATAATATTAAAAACTATTAATTAAAATATTTTAATTAATAGTTTTATTTTTATGGAAAAATTTGAATAAGTATGGTAATATAAAAAATAAAAAAAGGGAGGAAAAAATATGGAATATAAAATAATAGGTCAAACAGTACCAGTAGTAGAAATGAAATTAAATGCAGGAGAAACAATATATACACAGTCAGGAGGAATGGCGTATCAATCAGAAGGTATTTCTATGTCAACAAATGCTCGTGGCGGAATAATGAAAAGTTTAGGAAGAATGTTTGCAGGTGAGTCAATTTTTATGGCAAATTATACAGCAAGAAAAAATGGTGCAATGGTGGCTTTTGCATCAACTGTACCAGGAGGAATTGTACCAGTTGATTTATCAAAATTTTCAAATGGAATGATTATGCAAAAAGGAGCTTTTTTATGTGCAGAGTCTAATGTTGATGTAAGTGTAACATTTACAAAAAAATTTAGTGCAGGATTATTTGGAGGAGAAGGATTTATATTACAAAAAGCTACAGGAAATGGTTATGTATTTTTAGAGATTGATGGAGATATAATTCAAAAAGAATTAGCACCAGGTGAAGTATTAAAAGTAAACACAGGAAATGTTGTTGCATTAGAACCATCGGTTTCATATGAAGTAGAAACAGTAAAAGGATTAGGAAATTTATTTTTAGGAGGAGAAGGACTATTCTTAACAAAACTTGTTGGTCCAGGAAAAGTTATTTTGCAATCTCAAAACTTTAGTGATTTTGCAGGGAGAATTATACCATATATACCAACGAGAAATAATTAACATTTAGAATAAAGGTGAACATATTTATGGGAAAAAGAACGGAAAATAAAACTAAAATTAAACAAATTTTAAGTGTAATAATTTTTATATGTGTAATAATTATTGGATATTTAAATACCGAAAATATAGAACAAAATACAAATAATGTTGTAGAAAACATTACTAGAGCACAGCAAAGACAAAGTGAAACAATTGATTTATCTAAAATACCAGAATATACAAAAGATCCGTATGTAGAAATAAATAATAATATACCATATTTTACAGACGAAGATTATACAGAAGAACCATTTGAAAGATACAGCGATTGGGTAGAGGGAAGAAGCGGAGTAGCTTATGCAAATATATGCAAAGAAACAATGCCAAAAGAACGGAGAAAAAAGAGAAGACATAAGTAGTGTAAAAGATCTATCTGGTTGGGTTCAAAAAAAATATGAAACTATAATAAAAGATAAGTATTTATATAATCGTTGTCATTTAATTGGCTGGCAATTATCTGCAGAAAATGCAAATAAGAAAAATCTAATTACTGGAACAAGATATTTAAACACAGAAGGTATGCTTCCTTTTGAAAACTTGGTTGCAGAATATGTAAAGACAAATAGAAATAGTCATGTACTATACAGAGTAACTCCAATATTTGAAGGAGACAATAAACTTGCAAGTGGAGTTGAAATAGAAGCAAAATCAGTTGAAGATAAGGGCGAAGCAATTTGCTTTAACGTATATTGCTATAATGTGCAACCAGGAATAGAAATTGATTATTCAACAGGGCAAAGTAAGGCAAAATAATAAAAACTATTGAAAAAATAAAGAAAATAATATATAATCACTCATAGTTTAATTCTTGCTACTATTTATCTATAGTAGATTTTCAACACTTAAAATTAAAATAAAGGAGTGATTTATTGAATTTAGATTTAGTAAATGATATTTTAAAAGGAATAAAGGAGAATGATTTCGTGCAAGATTTTATAAATGATTTAACTTCTTATTTAGAAAATAAGAATGAAGAAAAGCCAATTTTAGAAGAAATATTGTCAAAAAACAATATAACTACAGCGAATGAAAATTCTATAAGATGGAAAATGGATGATGTTATATTAGATTATGCAAAAGAGAACTTTAAAGATGAAACAATGTATTTGGTAAATGACAATAAAAAAATAGTTTGGAAAAATAATAAAAAAGATTACAATAATGACATTTTAAGCATTTGGAAAGTGGAAAATAATAAAATAGAAGAGATTGGGCTAGAAAAAAGTAAGCTTAAAGAAAAACTAAGCATAAATGATGTTTTTAAAATTGAAAATGATGAAGCCATAATAGACAAAATAGCTACCAAAGAATTAAAAGATAAAATATTAGAAATGGCAAATGAAATAATAGAAAAACAAAATAATAATTTAAGCAATTACAAAAAAGAAGGTCATTTATATGTTGTTAAAGAAGAGATTGGAAATAATAGATTTTTAAAAGATATTACAGAAGATAAAAATACAGAGTTTGAAGAAGTAGATATACCAAAAGAAATTTTAGATAAAGCGGTAGAAGGAAGTGTATTAAAATATACAAATGGAAAATATGAATATTTTTCGGATGAAGGTATGGAAATAGAAAGTTAAAAGGATGTGATTGAATATGAAATATTTTAAAAAATTATTAGGAGATAGAATATATCTATCTCCTAGAAATAGCGAAGATACGGAAATTTTCACACAATGGCTAAACGACTTTAAAACAACAGATTATTTAGGTAGAAGTGGAGCTCTTATTTCATTAGATGGAGAAAAAGAATATTTAAGTCAAAATAATTCTCCTGAGGCAACCTTTGTTATAGTAACAATAGGAGAAAATAAAATGATAGGAACAGTATCTTTAGAAAAAATAGATTGGCTAAATAGATCTGCTACATTAGGTATTTTTATAGGAGAAGAAAATTTTAGAAATGATGGATATGGAACAGAAGCAATAAAATTAATATTAGAATATGGATTTAAATATATGAATCTACATAGTATAAAATTAGATTTAATGGAATTTAATCAAAGAGCACTAAGATGTTATGGAAAATGTGGATTTAAAGAATATGGAAGAAGAAGAAAATGTAAATTTATAAATGGAAAATATTATGATACTATATGTATGGATATATTAGAAGATGAATTTACAGGTGATTATATAAGAAATAAAAATATATAAAAAGATCATATAATTAATAAGTACCATCATTTAGTATTATTTTAACATAGAAAAAACAATGTTAAAGTAATACTAAATGGTGGGATTTTAATATAACGCAAATTAAAATAAGCCAGCAATTGATAAAATACCTAAATTATCTCTATAGATTTTATCAAAAGATGATATAGGAAGCGGATTTTGACCGAAGTCCAGCTTCAATTGTAAATCCAGGTTTATTGTAATTTTGAATAAACCAATCTTTAAAACCAGCAAAACTTGAATTATAAGGAGTATCTTCTAAAGAATAACCGCTAATACTAGCAAAATTTAAACCAATTAATAGACTGTTTTTGGGTCTATAATTTTGAAATTGCCAAAAAATCACTTCCCCTTGAGTATGGTAACTAAGGATTAGATTAAAGTTATGCTCTAAAGTAAAATTATAAATTGCTAAAGCTTCTGGTTCTGTTAATGGACCAAAACCAACAAAATCTTTTGGTGCAGGAGAAGTAAAGCCTTGTTCAAATTTTATTTTGCGAGCTTCGTTCCATAGTGCTGGAAATTGTAAATTTAAATCCACACCTCTTATATTTGCTTTCCATCCGGAAGGGAATGGAATTGTTGGATATTGATCAGCAATAAGTTTAGTATTAGTATAAATTGATGAATTAGGAGAAATCTCGCCTGTAACTAAATCTACCCCATCTGGATTTACCATAGGCATAATATAAATACTAACACTGTTAAATAGATTTCGAGCATTTATATTAAAAATATTTAAATTGTTTACATAGCAAAAACAAAAATCCTCCAAAAACTTCATAAGTAAAGTAGAAGTTATCCATTCATTGCCGGTGAATAGAAGCAGAATAAAAAACTTGTTTTTTTCCATTTCCAATTTTTATAACAGGAATATTTTTACCTAAAACACTTTTACCAGGATATAAAACCTCTAAAAATGGATAAATAGATTTTAAAGAATTAATATTTAATTCCAAAATAGAAGAACTGTAACTAATATTTGTAGGAACAATAAAACCTAAGCTACCATTTATATATGGCTTTAGAGCATTCCATGTAAGAGGGCCTACTATACCATCATCATTTAAGTTATAAGAATGCTGAAAAGTAATGACAGAATTTTTAGTAGAATTTCCAAAAACACCGTCAATTTTTCCAGAATAAAAATTTAATCTTTTTAAAATATTTTGTAAAAACTCTACCATAGGACCAGTAGAGCCTAATCTTAAAACTTTCATAATAAACCTCCAATTTTATTATATGTAAAAATATAAATATTGATAAAAAAATAAAAATGTGATATAAAAATAACAAATAGGAGGGAAGAAAAATGTCAAAAACAAAAAAAGTTTTAATAATATTATTAATCATTGTAGTAATAGCAGCAATTGGAATTTATTTTTATTTAAAAATTTCTAAGGATAAAGCAGAAGAAACTTTAAAAGAATATGTTTCTAAAATAAATGATGAAAAATATGAAGAAATGTATGGTTACTTAGATGAACAAAGTAAGCAAAAAATAACTAAAGATGATTTTGTATCTAGAAACAAAAAAATATATCAAGGAATTGATATGTCAAATATGCAAATAGAAATAAAGCAAATAAAAATATCAGGAGCAAAAATTATTATTACATATAGAACCAAAATGGAAGCGGCTGGTGGAGAAATAGCTTTTGAAAACAAAGTGGGTTTAAAAAAATATAAAATAGCTTGGAGCTCAAGTCTTATTTTTCCAAACCTAGAAGCTACTGATAAAGTAAGAGTATCTACATCAAAGCCAGAAAGAGGAAAAATATTAGATAGAAATGGAAAAGAGATAGCATCAACCGGCAAAGCATCTTCAATTGGAATCGTAAAAGGAAAACTAAGTGAAAATAAAGATGAAGATATTAAAAAAATAGCAGAAATATTAGGAATGACAGAAGAAAGTATAAACAAAAAGTTACAAGCAGGATGGGTAACTGATGATAGTTTTGTGCCATTAAAAACAATTTCATCTGAAGATGAAGAAATAAAAAATAAATTGTTAGAAATAAAAGGTGTTAAAATATCATCTACTAATGTAAGATACTATTCATTAGGAGAAGCTGCAGCACAGCTTACAGGATATGTACAAACTATAACAAAAGAAGAATTAGAAAAAAATACAGGTTATACATCAACATCATTAATTGGAAAAACAGGATTAGAAAAACAATTTGAAAATAGACTAAAAGGAAAAAGTGGAGTAGAAATCTATATTGAAGATAAAGATGGAAATAGAAAAGAAACACTAATAAAACAAGAAAAAGAAGATGGGGAAGATATAAAATTAACAATAGATTCTACTATACAAAATAATTTATACAATGAATTAAAAGACGATGAAGGATTATTTGTGGTAATGAATCCAAAAACAGGTGAAATATTAGCATTAGTAAGTACACCATCATATGATGTTAACAAAATGGTTTTAGGTGTTTCAAATGACGAATGGAACGAACTTTCAAATAATGAAAAAACACCAATGCTTGCAAGATATTTACAAAGTTATTGTCCAGGATCTACATTTAAACCAATAACAGGTGCAATAGGATTGACAACAAATACATTGTCAAAAGATGACACATTTAATTATTCAGGTTTAAGCTGGCAAAAAGATGCATCATGGGGAACATACAATATAACAACTCTAACTGCATATAGTGGTGCAAAAAATTTAAAAAATGCATTAATACATTCAGATAATATATATTTTGCACAGGCAGCATTAAAAATTGGAAACAAAAATATGGAGGAAAATTTAAATAAAATAAAATTTAATGAAAACATAGATTTTGAACTAAATTTATCTAAATCACAATATTCAAATAATCAAAAACTAGATAAAGAAACTATGCTTGCAGATACAGGATATGGACAAGGACAAATTTTAGTAAATCCAATTCACATGGCATCAATTTATTCGGGATTTTATAATGAAGGAAATATGGTAAAACCATATCTTAAATATAATAAAGACACAAGCTACTTGATAGAAAATGCTTTTTCAAAAGAAGCTGCAGAAGAAATAAAAAATGATTTAATCCAAGTAGTTGAAAATCCAGAAGGAACAGCAAAAGATATGAAAGTAAATGGAGTTTCAATAGCAGGAAAAACAGGAACAGCAGAACTAAAAGCATCAAAAGATGAAACAGCAGATACAATAGGTTGGTTTGATTGTTTTACTGTAAATGAGGATAATCCATATTTAGTTGTAGGAATGGTAGAAAAAGCAAACACAAATGGAGGAAGCCATTATTTAATACCAAAAATAAAAAAATTGTTTATAAAATAAGTTGAAGCATTTAGCTTCAACTTATTTATTTTGTAAGTTCATATATAGCTTCTGTATAAATTTTACAAGATAAAATTAATTTATCAATATCAACAAATTCATTAGCTTGGTGGCACATGTCAGTATCTCCGGGAAAATTAGCTCCAAAAGAAACGCAATTTTTAAAGGCTCTTGCATAAGTTCCACCACCTATTGCAATTGGTTCTAAATTAGAATCTGTCATTTTATTATATATATCACAAAGTGTTTTTACTAAATGATTATCTTTTGGCACATATAAAGGATTTTGAACTCCTGCAATATATGTTTCTAAATTAAAATCAGTACATTTTAAATGAATTAAATTTGTAACAGTTTCAATTTCTGTATTTACTGGTATTCTTAGGTTTAGACCTATTTGTAAATAATTTTCATAAAACTTAAAATTTCCAACATTTAAAGTGAGTTTACCTGATTCATCTTCAAAATCAATACCTAAAGATTTTCCATTGAACTCTAAGTTTATATATTTTTCGAAAAAATCAAATAAATTAATTGTAAAACCAAAATGTTTGAATATTTTATTAAGTAAAATAATTATAGGGCTAATTGCATTTTTTCCTAAATCTGGATGGGCAGCATGTGCTTGAACTCCAGAAGAATGTAAGCAAATAGAATTTTCTAAAACAGAATAAGTAATATCAAAATCATCTAATAAAGTATCAATAAAATTAGTAACATCTTTTAATGAGATTTTAGATGTATCAATTTCAAGAGTTATATTGCATTTTTTAGGAACTACATTTATTGCGTTGTTATTACAATCAATATTTGTAATTTTTAATGGTAGATTTTCATATTTTAAATAATCATCTTTCAAATAAATTGTTGAAATTCCTTTTTCAGCATATATACAAGGAAAATCAGCATCAGGGCTAAATCCAATCGTTGGTAGTTCTTGAGTTTCTTTATAATGTTTAATACATTTCCAAGACTTTTCTTCATTTATTCCTAAGATAAGACGAACTCTAGAGTTAATTTTTAAATTATCTTTTATAGTTTTCATAGCATAAAGAGAAGCTATTACTGGTCCTTTGTCATCTATTGCACCACGACCAAATATTTTACCATTTTTTATAGTTGCATTAAATGGATCTGTATCCCATCCATCTGAACTAGGAACAACATCTAAATGACCAATTATTCCTAAAAGGTTAGGGCCTTCACCAAATTCAATATAACCACAATACCCATCTATATTTTTAGTTCTAAAGCCCAATTGCTCACCTAAGTTTAGTGCATAAAGTAATGCATCATTTGCATCTTTTCCAAAAGGCATATTTGGATCATCAGTTTCTATAGATACACTAGGAATATTTATTAAATTACATGTTTCTTTTACAATATCATTTTTTAAATTATCAATATATTCATCAAACATAAGAATCCTCCTAAAATTAGTATAATAAATTTCTTTTATTATATTATAAAATATATTAAACAACAATAAAATTATTGATATTTTTTATTAAGTATAGTAGAATGAGGGCATACTAAAGGAGAGGAATGAAGAAAAAATGGAAAATAAAGAGATTGAATTAAAAGCAAAAGAAATAAGAAAAGATATAATAGAAGAAGTATATAATGCATCATCTGGTCACCCGGGAGGATCATTATCAATTGCAGATGTTATGGCAGTTTTGTATTTTGATGAAATGAATATAGATGAAAAAAATCCAAAATGGGAAGATAGAGATAGATTAGTTTTATCAAAAGGACATTGTTCGCCAGCTTTATATGGAGCTTTAGCAGAAAGAGGATATTTTTCAAGAGAAGAATTAAAAGGATTTAGAAATATTCGGAAGCAATTTACAAGGACATCCCAATATGAATGACGTACCCGGTGTAGATATGAGTTCGGGATCTTTAGGTCAGGGATTATCTGTAGCAAATGGAATGGCAATAAGCGGAAAAATGGATGGAAAAGATTATAGAGTTTATTGCATACTTGGAGATGGAGAAATAGAAGAAGGTCAAGTTTGGGAAGCTTCTATGGCAGCAAGTAAATATAAATTAGACAATTTGTGCGTAATTGTAGATAATAACAATCTTCAAATAGATGGAACAATTGAAGAAGTAATGAGCTCATATCCAATAGATAAGAAATTTGAAAGTTTTGGATTTAATGTAATTTCAATAGATGGACATAATATTGAAGAAATAAAAAAAGCATTTAAAAAAGCAAGAAAAACTAAAAATAAACCAACCTGTATAATTGCAAAAACTATAAAAGGTAAAGGAATTTCTTTTATGGAAAACCAAGTTGGATGGCACGGAAAAGCACCTAACAAAGAACAATATGATAAAGCAATGGAAGAACTTAGAAAGTAAGGAGGCAAAAAAAATGAAAGTTTTAATAACAGGAGCATCATCAGGAATTGGAAGAGATATGGCAAGAGAATTTGCAAAGAAAAAAGATGATTTAATAATAGCCTCAAGAGATGAAAAAAGACTTAACGAATTAAAAGAAGAATTAGAAAAAAATTATAAAATAAATGTAAAAGTAGAAGTAAGAGATTTATCAAATGAAGAAGCTTGTATAAATTTATATGAAGAAAATAAAGATATTGACATATTAATAAATAATGCAGGTTTTGGAGTATTTGGGGAATTTACAAAAACAGATTTACAAAAAGAATTAAATTTAATAAAAACAAATATAATTGCTGTTCATATATTAACAAAATTATATTTAAAAGAAATGACTAAAAAAGATTCTGGAAGAATACTAAATGTATCATCAATTGCAGGAAGTATGCCAGGACCACTAATGTGTGCATACTATTCTTCAAAAGCTTATGTTTTAAGACTTTCAGAAGGAATAAGAGAAGAACTAAAAAAGAATAAATCAAAAGTAAAAATAAGTGTATTACAACCAGGACCTGTAAATACTAATTTTAATAATGTTGCAGGAGTTAAATTTAATTTAAGTTCAAAAACAAGCGAATATGTAGCGAAATATGCTGTTAAAGAAATGTTAAAAGGAAAATTTAATATAGTTCCAGGTTTTACAATAAAATGTGTAAAGTTTTTATCTAAAATTACACCAAATTTTATTGTTGCTAAAATATGCTATCACATGCAAGAGAAGAAAAAAAATTAGAAATAGGACTAGAGAATACTAGTCCTTTAAATTTTTTGTAAATAAAAGTCCATCATTATCTTTATAATAATTTTTTCTAAGACCGACCTCTTTAAATCCAAATTTTTTATAAAGATTTATAGCAACAGTATTTGCAGAATTAACTTCAAGATTTATTTTATTTATTTGTTTTTCTATACAAAAATCAATGATTTTTTCTAAAAGAAGATTAGATATTCCTTTTCCTCTATGATCTTTTTTTACAACAATATTTGTAATATCTGATTCATCAAGTACAATTAATATACCAGAAAATCCAACAATTAAATCATTTTCTTTAACTACAAAGTATGTAGAATTTGGATTATTAAGTTCACTTTTAAAAATATTATAATTCCAAAAGTCATCAAAATCATTTTCTAAAACATCTTTTATTTTTTCAAGATCAAAAAGACTCATAATATCTATATAAAGATTACTTTGATTCATTAAGTTTTTCCTCCATCTTTTTTTCGGCTTCAGATTTTCTAAGATAAAGGGGAGATAAATCATTAAATTTACCACATGTATAATTATAAAAACCAGCAAAACTAACTTTAGAAGCAGATAAATCATTATTTGAGATAAAATTAGATGATGGTAAATATTTTAAAATTGTATCTTTATATGAAATAGCACCATCTCCAACAAATGTAATATTGTAATTTGGATCGATTTTGTTAAGTTCCAAAATTAAATTATCAATATTTTCAAAAGAAGCATTACGTCTAATAATATGACTAAATGTTGAATTTAAAATATTTTCGTAAATTTCACAATATACATTATTTTTTTTAGCATCAATTAAAGAACAAATTACACCCATATTTTCGCAATTATATGTAAGAGAATCTAAAGCACTTACACCAATAGATTTTATGCCAAGACTATCTGCAAAAGCTTTAATAGTTGAAATTCCAATACGAATACCTGTAAAAGATCCAGGACCTATGTCAGATATAAGTAAATCCATATCAGAAAGAGTTAAATTTGTTTCATCAAAAATTTGTTTAATTAATGGCATTAATGATTGAGAATGAGTAAGGCCATTATTTAAATTTATTTCTTTTATAATAGATGTGTCTTCTAAAATTGCAACACCACAGATTTTACTTGAAGTTGTTATACTTAATATTTTCAAGCTAATTCCTCCTTTAAATTATTTATAATTTCATCATATTTTTCTCCTAAAGTATTAATGTGTAATACTCTTATTTCAGGCTCTGAATTAGATTTTTCAAAAGAAATATGTATATATTGGAATGGAAGGGCATCATCAATTAATTCTCCCCATTCGATTAAACAAATTCCTTTATCAAAATATTCTTCTCCACCAATTGCATAAAATTCCTCTGTATCAGACAACCTATACACATCAAAGTGGTAAATATTAGTAAAACCTGATTGATATTCATTTACAATATTAAATGTAGGGCTAGATATTTCATCTTCTAAACCGAAATAACTTAAAAAACCTTCAGTAAACTTTGTTTTACCAGAACCAAGTTCACCTGTTAAAACAACAGTATCTCCATTTGATAAATATTTTGCAAGTGTTTTTGCAATATGCATAGTTTGCTCACTTGAAGCAGATGTTAAATCTAATGTTTTCATATAAAAACCTCTCTTTTTAATATATTTTATATGATACTACAAAATTGAAAAATCATCAACAAAAATTCAAAAAAGGTTGTATTTTTAGCGATTTTAATTTATAATAATAAAAGTTTTAGATAAAGAGGCGAAAAAAATGAAAAATAATAAATCATGGATAATAATTTTAATAATGGGAATTGCGCTTGCAATATCTTTAGGATATAGTATAGTTGTAAGTCAAAAGACAAAAAATGCCGGCGAAAGCACAGTAACAACAACTAGTATAATAGAAATGAAAGCATCAACAGTAACAATAAAAAATACATTAACAGGAACAGGAAATGTAGAATATAAGGAAAAAGATGAAAATATAGAAAATAATGCACAAGAACAAGAAAATACTGAAGAAGTAAATAATTCAAATACTGAAAATGTAGAAAAAGTGTATAAAATAGTATTATCAATAGAAGACAAAAATTTAGAAAAAGCAAAAATTGGACAAAATGTGGAAATCTCAATAAAAAAAGATGAAGAAACACTAAATTATTTAGGAACAGTAACAAAAATAAATAAAGACAGTAACAATAAATCTACATTAAATATTGAAATAACAAATCCAGATGAAAGACTAGAAGAAGGTATGCAAGCAAACTGTACAGTAATTATAGAAAAAGCAGAAAACGTTGTAGGACTTCCAGTTGAAGCTATTCAAAAAGATGAAGAAGGAAAAGAATATGTAGATGTTGTAAAAGATGACGGATCAGCTGATAAAGTCTATATAAAAACAGGAATATCAGATGATTACTATGTAGAAATTACATATGGATTAAATGTAGGAGATAGTGTTCAAATTGTAAAATCTACTACAACAGTTGTAAATAAAGATAATAATAAAAATACAGTTAGTGAAAAATAATTTTCACTAACTTTTATGCCACTATAGCTCAGTTGGTAGAGCGATGGATTCGTAACCCATAGGCCAGCAGTTCGATTCTGCTTAGTGGCTCCAATATCAACAATTAAATTAAGGTTTAAGACGTTTTAAAGATAGAAGATTGGTAATACCGATCTTTTTTGCTATTATAAAAAAATCTATTGATAAAAAATAAAAGATATGTTACAGTATGAAAAAAGAATATAAAGGAATAAAAATGAAATATAAAAACGGAAAAGAAAAACTAGGTTTACCAGAAGATTTTAAATTTGGAATAGAAATAGAAGCATTTAATGTAAATACGTATGGAAAAGATGGTCTGTATAAAGGAGAAAGTTTAAAATACATAAAAGAAAAAAATTGGCATACGGCGGGAAAAATGGAAGAATCATTAGTTTCTCATGGAGGAGCTGAACTTGTTTCTCCAATATTAAAAGATGAGGAAAGATGTTGGGAAGACATTGAAGAAATTTGTGAGCACATAAAAAAATATCCTCGGAAAAGAAATGGATAAGGTAGTTGCAGATGAAAAATGTGGATTACATGTGCACTTTGATGCCAATTGTTTAGCAAAAGATCCAAAAAGAATGCTAGATTTTTTTAGAATATATGGAGAAGCGGAAGAACTTATTTACAAAATGTGTAATGAAAAAGGCAGCCCAATTAGAAAAAATGCAATAAACAAAAATTTAAAAGGAATACAAATAATTTCATCTATTTGGAGAAATGGAATGGCAGCACCATCTGGAGAAAAAATTCTAAAAAAGATAAATGATGGAACATTAAAAGTATCATATAAAAAATTTGGAAAATTAAGGCTTATGATAAGCAAATTAAAATTAGACGAAAGAAGATATCATGGTTTAAATTTAACCAATATAGGAAATGAAAAAAAGAATACAATAGAGTTTAGAATGGCAAACGGAACTTTAGACCCAGAAATAATAAAACAAAATGTATACTTATATGCATCTATAATAAATACGGCAATAGAAGTTACAGAAAATAGAGAAAAATATGAAGAAAAATTAAAAGAATTTTATAGAACAGATGTAACAGAAGAAGAAAAGGCAAATAATTTCTTAAATTTAATAATGGAAAGTGAAGGAGACAGAAAAATATATTTTGAAAGATGGCAATCGGTAAAGAATGCAAAAGTATTTGAAAAAAATGACAAAAAAGGATTTGCTAAAAATAGATTTACAAAAGAAGATTATAAAGAAGTTGAGGAAAAAACATCGGTAACCGAAATGAAAAAAGTATATGAAAAATTAAAACAATTAGTAAAGCATAAAGAAAAAGATGAAAGTGAAAGATGATAAAAATATTCACAAAATCAAAACTATATGATATACTTTATGTGCAAATAAAAAGAAAAGAGGAAATAGACAAATGGGATTTTTTGAAAAACTAAAAACAGGATTAAGCAAAACAAAAGAATCATTTAATACAAAAATAAATGATGTATTTAGTAACTTTAGAAAAGTAGATGAAGAATTTCTAGAAGAATTAGAAGAAGTACTAATAATGTCCGATATGGGAGTAGATACATCAGTAAAAATAGTAGATAATTTAAGAAAAAGAATAAAAAAAGACAACATAAAAGAGGAAGAAGAAGTAAAAGAAGCTTTAAGAGACGAAATAAAGAAAATATTTGATGAAGTAGATAATTCTTTAAATTTAAAAACAAAACCATCAGTAATTTTAGTAGTAGGAGTAAATGGTGTTGGAAAAACAACGTCAATTGGAAAAATTGCAAATAAACTAAAAAATGATGGAAAAAAAGTAGTTATTGCAGCAGCAGATACATTTAGAGCAGCAGCTGTAGAGCAATTAGAAGTATGGGCAAAAAGGTCGGGTTCAGAACTTGTAAAAAAAGAAGAAGGACATGATCCAGCATCTGTCGTATATGAAGCAATAAAAAGAACAAAAGAAATGGATGCAGATGTATTGATAGTAGATACAGCAGGTCGTCTACACAATAAAAAATACCTAATGGACGAGTTACACAAAATAAAAAAAGTAATAAATAAAGAAATGGAAAATCTAAGCCAAGAAGTACTGTTAGTACTTGATGCAACAACAGGCCAAAATGCAATAAACCAGGTAAAAGCATTTAAACAAGAAACAGATGTAACAGGACTAGTACTTACAAAACTAGATGGTTCAAGCAAAGGTGGAGTTGTAGTAGGAATAGTAGAAGAAAACAAAATACCTGTAAAATTTATAGGTGTAGGTGAACAAATAGATGATATGGAAATATTTAATAGTGAAGATTTTGCAAAAGCAATAATCTAAAAATGAGCTCATTATGTATGAAACTAAGATTACATAATGAGTTTTTTGCAATTTATTTAGATCTATGTTATAATATACAAGAAATTAAAGGAAAAGAGGAAAAAATGTGGAAAAAAGAAAGATATTAACTCTTCGTAGAATAGCAGTAACAATATTTCTAATTGTATGTGCTGTAATTGCATATATAAATTTCAGAGGAAGTTTTTTAGAATATAGGGAATTAGGAGAAAACTATTTACAAATATTTTTAACTAAAGAAAAATATCATTGTTGTGTAATACTAATAAATTTTGTATTAGTATATATTATAATGTACTTTACAGGAAGAAAAATAAAAAAAGGATTAAAAGTATTTTTTGAACAAGAAAATAAAACTATCCCAAAACTACCAAATAAATCAATTGCAATAGTTGTATCAATCATAGAAAGTTTAATAGTTGGACAAAAATTTACACCAAATATAATTTTGTGTATAAGTAACACAAGTTTTAGAGAAATAGATCCAATATTTAATTTAGATGTATCATTTTTCATGTTTATAGAACCATTGCTAAAAATGGCAACATTATATTTCATAGCAATATGTTTAGGAATAATAGTATACACATTTGCATATTACGTAATTGTATTTAACAAATATTTTGACGGAATAGATAAAGAAACATTAAAACAAAATCCAGCAATGAAAACATTATATAGAAATATAAGGATGATTGCAGTTGGACTTTGTGCATACATAGTAATTTGCTCAATGGATATAGTTTTTGATAACTTTTTAACAACAGATAATAACATAAAACTTGCAGGAGCAGGAATTGTAGATAGCACAATAAAATATTGGGGATATGATATTTTAGCGATTGTATTACTTGTATCCGTATTTAGAGCAATAAACAGTTTTAAAAATGGAAAACAATCAAAAGTAATTAAAGATTTAATTATTGTACCAATATATTTGGTAATATTATTTGTTGTTATGCTAGGGTTTGACTTAATATTTGTACGTTCAAACCAATTTGATAAAGAAAGAAAATTTATAGAAAGCAATATTTCAACAACAAAAAAAGCATATGGAATAGATTGTGAATCAGAAAGTCTAGATTATACAGGAACAATAACAGATGACGAAGTAAATTCAAATCAAAATGTTATAGATAATGCTGCAATAATAGACAAACAAACAGTATTAGATACTCTAAATGAAAAACAAGCAAGTTCAGGTTACTATACATATAAAACAGCAAAAATTGCAAGCTGCGAATTAAATGGAAGCAAAAAATTAATGTATATATCACCAAGAGAAATTGTAAATAATAGAAGAACATATAATAGTAAAACATATGAATACACACATGGATACGGATTAATTTTAACATCAGCAACAGAAAGTGCAAATGATGGAACATTAAAATATATTCAAAATGATATAACAGAAAATGCAAATAGTGTATTAAAAATTTCAGAGCCAAGAATATATTATGGATTAGAAACAAATACAACAGTAGTAACAAATGCAAAAGACAAAAAAGAATTTGATTACTCAGATGAACAAAAAGATTATGAAACAAATTATGAAGGAGATGCTGGTTTAAAATTAAGCTTTTTAGATAGATTAATTTTAGGAATAAAAGAAAAAAATATAAACCTAGCATTTTCAAGTTCAGTCACATCAGATAGTAAAGTTTTAATAAATAGAAATATAATAAAAAGAGCAAAACTTGCATTACCAGATGTAGTTTATGATAGTGATCCATACACAGTAGTAGATGAAAATGGTGAAATCTACTGGGTAATAGATGCTTATACAATATCAAGTAGTTATCCATATTCAACATACACAGAAATAGAATATAATGGACAAAAAAGAGATATAAATTATATAAGAAATTCAATAAAAGTACTAGTAAATAGTTATACAGGAGAGATGAAATATTATATAACAGATAGAACAGATCCAATAGCAATGGCATATAGAAAAGTTTATCCAGAGCTATTCCAAGATTTAGACAGTGAAATTTCAACAAAAATACAAGAACAATTTATTTACCCAGAATTTTTATATAATGTACAATCAACAATGCTTGAAGAATATCATAATACAAAAGCAGATGTATTATATAGAAGTGATAATACTTGGGAAAAAGCAACATATAAAAATAGTCAAAACAGTAGTAGCAAAAACAAAAATATATTAAAACCATATTATACAATGGTTTCAGATCAAAATGGAAAAGAAACAATTGGATTAATACAAATGTATACACCAAAAAATAAACAAAATATATCTTCATATTTAATTGGAACAGTAGAAAATGGACAAAATAAATTAACATTAAAAACACTCCATTCAGATACAAGTATACTTGGACCAACTCAACTTGATACTCAAATATCTCAAGACGAAACAATACAAAGCCAAATAGATAGCTTATCTGTTACAGGAGCAAAAGTTACAAGAAATATGATTATAGTTCCAGTTGACAACACTTTACTTTATATAGAACCTATATATCAAACACTTGTAAATGAAAGTGAAATACCAACACTTAAAAAAGTTATTGTTGCATCAGGAAACAAAGTGGCAATAGGGGATAATTTACAAGAAGCAGTTGAAAGTTTAATTTCTAAATCAGCTACAAAAATAGAATTAAATAGTACAGATGATATAGATGGATTAATTGATTCTATTATAAAAGCAAATGATAATTTAACAGAATCATTAGAAGGAAACAACTGGGAATTAATGGGAACTGATATTCAGAAATTACAGGAATTAATTACAACTCTAAAGAAGAGAACAAACGAAACAAAGAAAAATGAAGGTAGTAATAACAATCAAGTAACAGAAAATATAGTTTCAAATGAAACAGAAAACGAAGTAGAAAAAAATACAGCAAAAGAGGAATAAAAAATAAAGCTTAAAAGTAACAAAAATTACTTTTAAGCTTTTTAATTATTTTTCTAAACAATAGAAAATCTTTTTACCTTTTTTTAATATAGTATTTTCGGCTTCAAAATCTTTATCAGATAAAACATAAGATATATCTGTTATTTTTTCATCATTTAAACTAATAGCACCTTGTGATATTAAAGTTTTTGCTTGAGATTTAGAAGAACAAATACCACATTCAACAATTGCCTCTGTTAAACTACAATTTGGATTACTTAAATGTACTCTTGGCATATTTTCAACAGAACCTGTTCCTTCAAATAATGCTTGTGATGCTTCTTCAGCTTTTTTAGCTTCATTTTCACCATGAACTAATTTAGTTATTTCAAAAGCGAGAATTTTTTTAGCTTCATTTATATTTTCATCTTTTAAAGAAGCTAGACGATTAACTTCTTCCATAGGAAGGAATGTAAGCATACAACCAACTGTATATACACTACTATCATCAATATTTCTCCAGTATTGATAAAATTCATAAGGTGATGTTTTTTTAGGATCTAGCCATAAAGCACCTTTTTCAGTTTTACCCATTTTTTTACCTTCTTTTGTAGTAAGAAGTTTAAATGTTAAACCAAAAGAATCGTCTTTACCAATCTTTCTAATTAGTTCAACTCCACCAATTATATTAGACCATTGATCGTTTCCGCCCATTTCAAGTTTACATCCGTATGTTTCATATAAATGTAAAAAATCGTAAGATTGCATAAGCATGTATCCCATTTCGAAAAATGTAAGACCAGTATCCATTCTATTTTTGTAACAATCTGCTGCAAGCATTTTATTTACTGTAAATTTACTTCCAATTTCTCTCATGAAGTCAATATATTTTAAATCACATAGCCAATCAGCATTGTTAACAATTATTGCAGCATTTTCTCCTTCAAAACTAACAAATTTTGCAATTTGTTTTTTTATACATTCTACATTATGATTAATATCTTCTTTTGTAAGCATTTTTCTCATATCTGTTTTTCCAGATGGATCACCTATAATTGCAGTTCCTCCACCCATTAATAGTATTGGTTTATGCCCACATTTTTGCATATAGCTTGCAACCATTAGAGAAACAAAGTGTCCAACATGTAAACTATCTGCAGTTGGATCAATACCTATGTAAAAAGGAACACTGTTTTTTTCAAACATTTCTCTCATTTGGTCAGGGTGTGTCATTTGTTCAATGTAATTTCTTTCTTGTAAAATATCAAATACGTTTTGCATAAATACCTCCTAAAAAATATAGGTATCTTACTTTAAAGATACCTGTTTATTATTTAAATAATTTTTTATATCCTTCAAGTCCTTCATAATTTAGAAAACGGTTTAAATTTTTTTCAGTAATTCCAGTTGAAAGAGCAACTTGATCTAATGATTTTAATTCAACACCATTGTTTTCAACAAAATTTTTAAAAGTAGATAATTCTAAATTATCTTTATCAGCACATTTTGGGCATACATAGCCACCGTTTGTATAAAAAGCTCCACAACGAGAACATCTAACTACTTCCATAATAACTCCTCCTATTTTTAGTATGTTTACTTGCAAGCATTTTATCATAAAATAGAGGAAAAAGAAATGTTTTTTAGAAAAAAAGTTAAAATTGTAATTATTTTTCGCTATTGTCTAAAATTTTTTTTGTTCGATTGCTTAAATCGTACAATGTTTCAAAAGCTTCTTTAAAAGTAATATTATCAAAATCTATATTTATTAGAAGATCAATAATGTCATCAAAGTTGTAGGAATTAATATAATCTTTGGTACTTTTGGCAGATGTAGTAGAAAGATCAATAATATCGAAATCAACATCCATCTTATTTAATAAAGAAGAATAATAGTCAATTCTTTTAGATGGAAAGCCACACTTTGTAACAGTATCATTTAAATTAGTTATTTTAAAACCAAAAATATCGGAAAGTTTTTTAGCATCTTCATTTAGTGCAATAAAAAAAATACCACTTTTAAAAAGGTATAATTTTTCATTATTAGTATTTTTTAAACTTGAAAATTTATCATATAATTTACTCATAAATTTACTCCCTTCATATTATATATAAAAACATGTGTACAATTATATAGTAAATAAAGTAAAAGACAACCACTAAATGTAGTGGGAAATTATAGGATTTTATTAGAATAAAAATTTGTTGATATTTTAATTAATATGTAGTAAAATAATAATGCAAAAAATAAAATAGAGGTGAGAAGATGTTAGAACAGTTATTTTTCTTGACGGCATCAGTTGTTATATTTGGAATAATGTTTTATAAAATGATAAAAAAGAATGAAACAGGTTATATATATTTATTAGTTTTGGGAGCACTTGGAATAATAATAGATGGAATTGGAATAGTTTTAAGTATAAACACAAATATATTCTTAAAAATAATAACATATATAATGTCAATAATAATTCCAGGAGCAATTCTTATATTAGAAAGTAAAAATATAGACATTATAAATTGGTTAAAATTTTTACAAGTTAAATTTTATTTAGCCACAGGAGATTTAAAAAAAGCAAAAGACATATTGCTTACTATAATAGAAAAAAATCCAAACAATTATAATGCACATAAATTTTTAGCGGAGATTTATGAGAAGGAAGGCGGAATAAGAAAAGCAATTGATGAATATGTAAGATGTATAGAAATAAATAAACAAGATTATGATTCATATTATAAAATTGCTACATTATTAAATGATTTAGAAAAAAAAGAAGAAGCAATACAAATGCTAACAGAGTTATTGGACAAGAAGCCGGATTATTATAATGCTACAGTAACATTAGGAGATCTATTAATGGAAACAGAAAAATATAAAGAGGCTGTATCTATTTTAACAGAAGCTTTGAAATATAATCCTACAAACTTTGAATTAAATTATGAACTTGGAATGGCATATACAATGTTAAATGATTTTCAAAGTGCAAAAGAATGTTACGAAAAAGCAGCAGAATTAAATAGTCTATATTATAATGCAAAATACAGCTTGGCAGAAATTGCAATGTTATATAAAGACTTAGACGCAGCAGAAGAATATTTTGAACAAACAATACAAGATGAAGATTTAGAAGCGGATAGTTATTTTGAACTTGCAAAAATAAAACTTATGAGAGGCGAAAAAGACTTAGCTATAAAATATGCAAATATTGCAATAGATATAGAAAGCAAAAGAATATCAGAGAAGATAAAAAAAGAGCCTTTGTTTATTCCAATACTTGCAAAAATATCAATACCATTTAATTTAGAAGAAAAAGAAGAACCAGTAAAACTATCAAAACAAGAGTTAATTACAAAAGAACATTTGGAAAATACAACAGATATAACAATGAATATGGGGTATGTAAATTTAAAAAAGAAAAAAGAAAAAACGGTAGAAAAGGCTGTACAAAAGGAAAGAGACTAATCTTAAAAAAATACAAAAGAAAAAAGTTAAAAAAAATGAAAAAAAGTGTTGACAAAAGTCGAATAAGATGTTAATATAAGAAC
>CAJKVH010000007.1 GCA_905203305.1 uncultured Eubacteriales bacterium | reverse complement strand
TTTTACTGTTACTTCACATGTTGCACTTTTTCCACTACAACTAGCTGTTATTGTTGCTGTTCCTGCTGCTACAGCCTTTATTGTTGCTGTTGTTCCATTTCCTGTTACTGTAACTATACTAGGTTTATTGCTTGACCATGTTATACTTCCATCTAAGTTTATTAAATTTGCTGTTATTGTTGCTTCTTCTGCTGTTCCATCTACTATTTGTAATGTCTTTTTAGTATCTGTTAATGCAATTCCGTCTGCTGCTTCGATTGATCCATCTTCATTTACTGTAAAGATTTTTCCTTTGTATGTTATTAGGTTTTCAGCACTATTTAATGTTACTTGATCTGATCCTAACTCTTTCTTTAGGTCTGCTTCATGACTGAATATATAATCCCTAAATGTTCCTCCTTGTCCATTTATATGGTAATCCATTCCTAGTGATGTTATTGCTAGTGCTAATTCATCTCTAGCATTGGTATTTTCTGTTTGTTTTTTTGCTGTTGTTGCCCTATTTAATATTCCATTTTGCCCTGTTAGCATCGATATTGATATTCCCGCTAGTATTAATAACACTATTATTGTTACTACTAATGCTATTAGTGTTATTCCTTTGTCTTTTCTAAAAGTTGTTTCATTCACTTTCATTTTTATCCTCCTTCTTTTTCTTTAGGTATTTTCATGCTATAAAAAAACGCCAAAAAAGCACACAAACTAGGCCTATTATTTTATAGGTCTATTTGTATGCTTTATTTTTTTTATATTTTTTCCATTTACTAAATTATACGTGTGTGTGTGTGTGTGTGTGTGTGTTACTCCCCCAAGGGTTTCAGCGTTTTTTATCTTTTGCATCTTTTATACCTTCTTTTTCTTTTATTTTATACGACAATTTTATACTATTTTTTTATTATTGGCAAGTCTTTTTCATTATTTTGATTAATATTTTTGTATTTTATAATTAATATCGTTCATTCTTTAAGATCTTGTGCTAATTTTTCAATAGCTTTTGTTTCAATTCTAGAGACATAAGAACGCGAAATTCCCATCATTTTTGCTATTTCTTTTTGAGTTTTTGGTTTTTTTCCAGTTAAACCAAACCTAAGCTCAATAATTGTTTTTTCTCTTTCCTTTAAAATCCCCTTTATTTTTCCATACATCTTTTTAAGCTTCATTTTAGTATCTACTATTTCATCAATACTCTTATCATCATTTTCTAAAACCTCTTCTAAAGTTATAACATTATCATCTTTATCTTTTCCAATAGGTTCATTTAAATGAACTTCTGCATTTATTTTTTTAGTTGAACGTAAATACATAAGTACTTCATTATCAATACATCTAGAAACATATGTAGATAATTTAGACCCCTTTTCCGGATTAAAACTATTTACCCCCTTTATTAATCCAATTGTTCCGATTGACAATAAATCATCTTGCTCTATATTTGTATTTGCATATTTTTTGCATACATGAACAACTAATCTTAAATTTCTTTCTATAAGTAAATTACGCGCTTCTTCATCTCCTTGGCTAAATTTTTCTAATGTTATTTTTTCTTCTTCTGCACTTAATGGTTCAGGAAACAAATTTGTTCCTGAAATATATCCGAACAACTAATATAGCTGTTTTTAAAAATTGTAAAAAACCAGTTATACACATGCCAAATAACATAAAGCACCTCCATTTTCTCTAACAAATTATATGTTATTAAAAATAAAAAGTGCCTGACCCTATTTTTATTTTTTTATTATCTTTTAGAATACTTTTTTTCTTTTTACATATATATATTCTATGGAGGCTGATTTTTTTGAAATTTATAAAAAGCTGTTTTCAAGGAATATTAATTGGTGCTGGTGCAATTTTACCTGGCATAAGTAGTGGTGTTTTATGTGTAATTTTTGGTATATATGAAAATTTACTTAATTGTGTATTAAACTTTTTCAAGAATATAAAGGAAAATTTTAAATATCTTTTTCCAATAGCAATAGGTAGTGTTGTCGGAATTGTTTTGTTTGGAAATATTTTAAAATTTTTGTTTTTAGCATACCCAATTCAAATAAAGTTTATATTTATTGGGCTTATTTTAGGTAGTATCCCTGCTTTGGTAAAAACTTGTACATCTAAATCGAAATTTGAACCTTCTTATTTAATTTTTACTTTTATTACCTTATTATTAGGAATTTTTTTAGTTATTTTAGAAAAGAAAGTTACAAGATTTGCTTCTGTAAATTACAATTTTTTCTTTTTAATTTTTTCTGGTTTTATAATGTCTGCTGGAATAATTATTCCAGGTGTTAGCAATACTTTAATTTTAATGCTTTTAGGAATTTACGAATACTATTTAGATGCTGTATCCATAATTTATTTACCATTTCTTTTTCCTTTATGTATTGGAATTTTTATAGGCAGTCTATTTTTTATGAAATTAACCAAATTTTTATTAGATAATTATTACCCTCAAACATTTTTCGCAATAATAGGTTTTACTATCGGATCTGTTTTTGTTTTGTATCCACGGATTTTCATTTGATATTACTGGAATAATATCAATTATAAGCTTAATTTTAGGGTTTATTTTAGCTAATATCCTTAGCTAAAATAAACCCTATTAATTTAATGTATCATCATTTTTTATCCATTCTTCTATGTACTCTATTCTATAATTTTGCTTGTCATCTCTCATTACAACTTTTTCAATTCCTGCATTTATTATCATTCTTTTGCATAATGTACATGGATAATTATCAGAAATATATTCACCATTTCTTTTATTAATTCCTACTAAATATAATGTAGCTCCTAACATATCTCTTCTATTTGCACTTATTATTGCATTTTGTTCACTATGAACTGATCTACACATTTCATATCCAGCTCCACTTAAATTTGTTTTTTGTTTTCTTATGCAATATCCTAAGTCCAAACAATTTTTTCTTCCTCTTGGAGCTCCACTATATCCTGTTGATATTATTTCATCATTTTTTACAATAACACTTCCATAGTTATTTCTTAAACATGTTCCTCTTTCTAATATTGTTTCTGCTATATCTAAATAATAGTTTATTTTATCAACTCTTTCCATATCTTCTCCTTTTTTGATTTAAATAGACCGTTTCTTAATTAGGAAACGGTCCATTTTATAGTAAATTTAATATTTTAAATCTCCCATTCTTGATGTTGGAACAAATCCTGATTCTGCTTTTATTAAATCTGGTATTCTATTTACAATACTTGCACATGTAAGCTCTACTGTTTTTGGCTCAGTTATTACAACTCTTGTATCTGGCTCTCCAAATATTGTCCAATCATTTGTATCTACATCATCTTTATCGTAAACTTTTCCAATACATTCTGCTTCTATTATAACTCCTTCTTTTGTTTCTGCAGTTACAACAGCACTCATTCCTGTTGCATTTCCCTTTTTTATATCCATATTTAATGTATTAGAATGTATATTCTCTTTTGCTATTATTGGAACACATTTTTGTGTCATAGATGTAATTGTAAACCCGAATTTATCTGCAAGCCATGGTACTACATTCCACATATATGATGGTGTATATGTTCCACTTTCTATTAGTTTTTGTCTTTCTTCTTTACTTATTTTGTCGGCTGCTGCTACCTTTTCATCAAATTCTTCTAATGTCATTCCAGAACCATGTACTTTTGCTAGTGCTATTCCATAGTCTTCTACATTATATGATGAACTTCCTTTTATTTTTGTTATTTTGTGTGTTGCTCCTGCAAGTGTATAAATTAAATTTCCCCAAAATACATCTTGATAGCCACTTCCTGTTATTGTACAATGATTTTCTTTGGCTAATTTATCTATTTTTTCCGTTACTTTAGGATTTGATGCTTCTGGGTAAAATGCTTCTTCACATGTTGAAATTGCATTTATCCCAAGCTCTGCACATAGTGATAATGCTTCATCTACTTCACTAATTAAGCTCATTGTTGTAACTATACATACATCTGGTTTTGTTTCTTCTAAAACCTTACGTGCATCTTTTACATCTGATACTTTTATTTTCTTTTCTTCACATCCTATAATTTCTGAAATATCCTTACCAATTATATTAGGATTAATATCCAATGCTCCTACTATTTCGTAGCCTTTTTCTAATGCATATCTCATAGTATATGCACTCATTTTTCCACATCCATATTGGACTATTTTTACTTTTTCCATAATTTTACCTCCTAAAAATATCTTTCCCTAATTCTTTTTATTTTAATCGGGATTTTTAGGTCTTTTCTTAACATTGTACATTTTTCTTATATCATATTTTTATCTATTATGTCAAGATGAAATAATATTGATTTTTAGGTGTTTTTATGATAAAATATACATAATTTTTTGAAAGGAATTTTGTTTTTATGGTTTTAGGAATTATTGCCGAATATAATCCATTTCATAATGGACATTTATATCATATATTAAAATCAAAAGAACTCACAAAAGATAACTATACCGTAGCAATTATTGGTGGAAATTTTACACAACGTGGTGAAAGTTCCATAGTTGATAAATGGACAAAAGCCGAAATGGCACTAGCAGGCGGAATTGACCTTGTCTTAGAACTTCCAACATTATATTCAATATCTAGTGCAGAAAATTTTGCCGATGGTGCTATAAAAATTTTAAATTCATTAAAAATAATTGATCATATTTCTTTCGGAGCAGAATATAGTGAACTAAATAAATTAAATATAATTGCAAATACTTTATATGAAGAACCAAAAGAATTTAAAATGCTTTTATCTTCTGAATTAGAAAAGGGATTATCATTTCCTAAGGCAAGAGAAAATGCACTTATAAAATATTTAAATGATTATAATTATAAAAGTATTTTATCAGAACCAAATAATATTTTAGGAATTGAATACTTGAAAGCTTTAAAAAAACATCGCTCTAAAATGAAGCCCGTTTTAATTCCAAGGAAAACTTCTGGACATTTAAATACTGATTATACAGGAACTATAAGTAGTAGTACTGCAATTCGAAATATGTTAAAAACAGGTCATACCTCTAACTTAAAAGATGCTTTAACTCCAAGTTCTTATACAATCTTAAAAGAAGAAATAAATAAAGGACATTTTGTTAAAGATTTTTCTATATATGAAAAAATTGCTTTATATAACTTACGTTTAAAAAGCATTGATGATATAAAAAAATTACCAGATGTATCTGAAGGTCTTGAAAACTTAATAAAAAAAGCTGCGTTTTCTTGCAATAACGCAAATGATTTTATTAATATTGTTTGCTCAAAAAGATACACAAAAACTAGAATTAGAAGAATTTTACTTTATTCACTTTTAGATATTACAAAAAAAGATATTGCAATTTCAAAAAAAATTCAACCTTATGTTAGAGTATTAGGCTTTAATGATAATGGTAAAAATTTGATAAGTAAAATAAATAAAAAGAACCCAAATGTAAAAATTGTTACTTCTGTAAAAAAATTTGTTGATAGTAACAGTAATAAGAATTTAAAAATGTTAATGGATAAAGATATTTTAGCTACTAATGTTTATACTTTAGGTTTTGAAAGTGATTCTTGGGGTAATTTAGATTTTAGCAAAAAAATTGTTATAAAATAAAAAGTTCGGTATTAAAATTAATACCGAGCTTTTTTATAATTCTTCAACTTTATATACTGAATATCCTTCAATTTATCTAATCTTTTATTGATTACTTAGCAATTTCAAAATCAATTTGTCTTAACATCTTATTTGCATCTTTAACTTTAATTTTCACAATGTCGCCTATCTTAAATGTTTTTTTACTATTTTCTCCAACCAAAACTTTTCTATCTTGATCATAAATAAAATATTCATTTCCCATATCTCTAAATCCAACTAAGCCTTCTACAGTGTTTTCTAATTCTACAAACATACCAAAAGATGTAATACTTGATACAACACCTTCAAATTCTTCTCCAATATGTTTTTCCATATATTCTGCTTTTTTAATTTTATCAGCTTCTCTCTCCGTTTTTGTTGCAATTTTTTCTCTTTCAGATGAGTTGATAGCTGCTTGATTTGCAAGTGTTTTATATTTATTTTTAAACTCATTTTCCACATCATATCCACATTCTAGGTAATGTGAAATTATTCTATGAATAAATAAATCTGGATATCTTCTAATTGGTGATGTAAAATGACAATAATATTTGCTCGCTATTCCAAAATGTCCCATGTTTTCATCACTGTATCTTGCAAGTTTTAATGTTCTAAGTAATAAATTTGAAACTACTCTTTCTTCTTCTTTTCCTTTTACCTCATCTAGTACCATAGCAAAAGATTTTGAATGAATTTTGTCTTTATTTGCTTTTATTTTTAAGTTTAAGTTATATAAAAATTTATTTGCTTCTTTAATTTTATCAATATCAGGTTCTTCATGAATTCTATATATAAATGGCGCATTTAACCAGTAAAATTTTTCTGCAATTGTTTCATTTGCTGTTAGCATAAATTGTTCTATTATTTCATTTGAAAAATGGGTTTCATATTTATGAACATCAATTGCCCAACCATCTTTATCTAATTCAATTTTACTTTCTGGTAAATCTAAATTTATATATCCCTTTTCTAGTCTTCTATTTTTTATAATAGTTGCAAGCTCTGCCATTAGTTCAAATTGCATAATATATTTTTTATATCTTTTTAATACTTTTTCATCTGATTTATCCAATATTTTTTGTACATCATTATAGTTCATTCTTTCAGTAACTTTAATTAAACCTTTATATACTTTTGAATCTATAACTTCACCTTTGTTATTTATTACCATTGAACAACTTAATGTAAATCTATCCTCTCCCATATTCAAACTACAAATTCCATTTGAAAGCTCTCTTGGAAGCATTGGTATAACTCTACCAAGCATATAAATACTTGTCCCTCTTAAATATGCTTCTTTATCTAGCAATGAATCTTGAGTTACATATTCACTTACATCTGCTATATGAACCTCTAATAGATAATTTCCATCATTTAATTTTTCTACTCTTACAGCATCATCTAAATCTTTTGCATCTTCTCCATCTATTGTGAAAATTTGCTTATCTCTTAAATCTACTCTTCCTTCTATTTTTGTTTTATCTATCTTATCGCCCTTGCTTTTTGCCTCATTTACAACAGCTTCTGGAAATACAGATGGTAAATCATATTCTTTTATTAAAGATAACATATCTACACCTGCTTCATTTGGTCTACCTAGTACTTCTAATATTTTTCCTTCTGCATGTCTTTTTTCTTCTGGGTATTTTATAATTTCAACTAAAACCTTATGGCCATTTCTTGCTTTTCCTATATTTGATTTTGAAATAAAAATATCTGTTCCAAAACTTTTATCATCAGGCACAACAAATCCAAAATTTTTATTAAATTCAAATGTTCCTACAACGGTATTTTTAGCATGCTCTAATATTTTTATTATTTTTCCTTCTTGACTTTTTTTATCTTTTTCTTTATCTACAATTTTTATTAATACCTTATCTCCATTAAATGCTTTCATAGAATTTGATTTTGATATATATATTTCGTCTTCTTCATCTTCAACTTTTACAAAGCCAAATCCTTTGCTATTTCTTCTATATATTCCTTCTATAATTTTTTCTTCATTTAATCTATATTTATTTTTTCTATTTTTTATTATTTTAAAGTCACTTTCCAATTTATTTAGTGTTTCTATAAGTTCATTATATCTATCTTTTGGTACATTTAATACAAGTGCCATTTCTTTTGCTTTCATTGGCACATAACTTTCATCTTTCATAAAGTTTAAAATTACTTCTTCTTTTTCACTCATAAAATTCTCCATTCTAGTGCTTATTATTTCACTATTTACGATTTATTATTTATTTTACTACATTTTTTTACAAAAATAAACAAATTTATTACATTTTGTGTTATACTCGTATTATTCTATTAAAAAAGGAGTACATATATGGATTTATTAAAAAACAAAATATTAGAAGAAGGAATTGCATTAAATGAAAATGTTTTAAAAGTTGATAGCTTTTTAAACCATCAAGTTGATACAAATTTAATGATTGAAATTGGAAAAGAATTTGCAAATTACTTTAAAAATAAAGATATTACAAAAGTTGTAACAATAGAAAGTTCTGGAATTGCTCCTGCCTTTTGTACAGCAAATATTTTAAAAGTTCCTTTAGTTATTTTCAAAAAACAACATTCTAGTATATTAAATAACGACATTTTAGAAACTAAAGTTCATTCATTTACTAAAAATTCTGACTATATTTTGACAGCTTCTAAAAAGTTCTTAAATGATAATGATAACATTTTAATTATTGATGACTTTTTGGCTAATGGTGAAGCTGTTTTAGGTACTTCTAGAATTTTAGATATGGCAAAATGTAATGTTAAAGGTGTTGGAATTGTTATAGAAAAATCTTTTCAACCAGGCAGAAAAAAGCTACTTTCTTCTGGTTTTGATGTTTATTCTTTAGCTAGAATTAAAAAGCTTGGAAAAGATTTAATTGAATTTGAAGATTAAAAATAACCTACCTCTTTTAAAAGGTGGGTTATTTTTCTATCCAAATATTCCGCGTTTTTTTACAGGTGGTTGTTCATTCATTGTTTTTGCTAAGGCTACCATCAATTCTCTCTGTTCTTTTGTTAATCTCCTTGGAGTTTGAACTACAACTCTAAAAATAACATTTCCTTGTGTAGTAGAATTTAAACTCTTAAATCCTTTTCCACGGATTGTAAATTGAGTTCCTGTTTGAGTTCCATCTGGTATTTTATAAGTTTCTTTAGATCCATCAACCATTGGGATCTCTAAGTCTGCTCCTAGTGTTGCTTGTGTTATTGTAACTGGAATGTCTAAGTATACATTGTTTCCATCTCTTTTAAATATACTACTTTTTCTAACTCTTACAGTTATAAATAAGTCCCCTGCAGGTCCACCCTTTATTCCTGGATTTCCTTGTCCTCTTAATACAACTGTTTGATTATCATTTATTCCTGCTGGAATTTTTACTTTTACTTTAGGAGATTTTCTAACTGTTCCTTTTCCATGACAATTTTCACATGGTTCTTTTATTATTTCACCAGTTCCTCTACATTCTGAACATGGTCTTGTTGTTTGCACTCTACCTAAAATTGTATTTTGGTAACTTGTTACATTTCCTGTTCCATTACATGTTGGACATTTTATTGGACTTGTTCCTTTTTTTGCTCCTGTTCCATTACATTCTGTACATGTTTCTTGTCTATTTACTACTATTTCTTTTTCTACCCCTAAAAATGATTCTTCAAATGATATTTCTACATTTAAATTTAAATCTTCACCTTTACGTGGTCCATTATTTCTTCTTGAACTTGTTCTTTGACCGTTAAATCCTCCTCCAAAGAAAGAAGAGAATATATCTCCAAGATCTCCAAAATCCCCAAAATCTGATGATGTATATGAATAATATCCATTTCCTCCTCCAAATGGTCCTCCTGCTCCAAATCCTGCTCCACTTGGATCTGCTGTTCCAAATTGGTCATACATTTTTCTTTTTTGTGGGTTTGATAAAACTTCATATGCTTCATTTATTTCCTTAAATTTTGCTTCTGCTTCTTTTCTGTTATCTGGATTCGCATCTGGGTGATATTTTTTTGCCATTTTTCTATATGCTTTTTTTAGTTCATCATCTGTTGCTGTCTTACTTACACCTAATAACTCATAATAATCTTTCTTTTCTGCCACTTATTTCACCTCCAATTAAAAAGTTTTATCATTGTATTTAGATTGGTTATCTTTTTCATAATTTCTTTTCATATTTGAATTATGTTTTTCTACATAAGCATTCGAAAATTCTTCTGCTGTTATATTTAATCTGTTTAGAACCTCAATATAATAGTTTTCTACATCTGTTATTTCTTCAACAAATCTACTTCTTACATGTGGATCATTCATTATACTATCTATTCCTTTTTTCTTTATAATAGATATACATTCTCCTAATTCTTCTACCATATATAAAAGATGGTTTCTTGCAGCTTCAGGCTCCATATCATTCCATTTATCTTTATTTACTTCATATAATTCAAGTTGCATTTGTTTCATATCTGATATAGTTAAATTTTCTTTTGACATTTTTGCTCCTTTACTAAAGTTTGAGGTTGGACTAACCAAAAACTCCAACCTCTCCAAACTTTATTTTTCTATTTATTTTCGTCTTCTACTTTATAATCAGCATCATATACATTTCCATCATTTCCAGCGTTTTCTCCAGCATTTGGATCTACACCTTCAGCTCCTTCTGCTCCTGCATTTGGATTTGCGTTTTTGTATAATTGTTCACTCATTTCATAGAATACCTTTGTTAATTTTTCTGTTGCTTCTTTTATTGCTTCTGTATCGTTTGATTCTAAAGCTTTTTTAGTTGCATCAATTTCATTTTCGATTTTAGCTTTTTCTTCTCCGCTAATTTTATCTCCAAGTTCACTTAATGTCTTTTCGCTATTATATACTAAGCTTTCAGCATTGTTTTTAACTTCGATTTCGTCTTTTCTCTTTTTATCTTCTTCAGCATGTGCTTCTGCATCTTTAACAGCTTTTTCAATATCTTCATCTGTTAAGTTTGTTGATGCTGTAATTGCAACATTTTGGCTATTTCCTGTTGCCATATCTTTTGCCGAAACATGAACTATACCATTTGCATCTATATCAAATGTAACTTCTATTTGTGGTACTCCTCTTGGTGCTGCTGGTATTCCTGTTAATTGGAATCTTCCTAATGTTTTGTTGTATGCTGCCATTTCACGTTCACCTTGTAAAACATGAACTTCAACTGATGTTTGACCATCTGCAGCTGTAGAGAATATTTGTGATTTCTTTGTTGGAATTGTTGTATTTCTATCTATTAATTTTGTAAATACTCCTCCATAAGTTTCTATACCTAATGATAATGGTGTAACATCTAATAATACTAAATCTTTAACATCTCCTGATAATACACCACCTTGAATAGCTGCACCAATTGCAACACATTCATCTGGGTTTATACCTTTATCTGCATCTTTTCCTGTTATTTTCTTAACAGCTTCTTGAACTGCTGGTACTCTTGTAGATCCACCAACTAATAATACTTTGTGGATATCTGCTGCTGTTAATCCTGCATCTTTAAGTGCTTGGTTAACAGGTCCTGCTGTTGCATCAACTAAGTCTTTTATTAATTCTTCAAATTTAGATCTTGTAAGTGTTACATCTAAGTGTTTTGGTCCTGTTGAATCAGCTGTAATAAATGGTAAGTTAATGTTTGTTTGTCCAACTCCTGATAAGTCTTTTTTAGCTTTTTCAGCAGCTTCTTTTAATCTTTGCATTGCCATTTTATCTGTACTTAAGTCGATTCCATCAGATTTTTTGAATTCTGATACTAGGTAATCTATAATTTTTTGGTCAAAGTCATCTCCACCTAAATGTGTGTTACCATTTGTTGCTAAAACTTCGAATACACCATCACCAATATCTAATATTGATACATCAAATGTTCCTCCACCTAAGTCATATATTAATATTTTTTGATCTTGTTCTTTATCCATTCCATAAGCAAGTGCTGCAGCTGTAGGTTCGTTTATTATTCTTAAAACTTCTAGTCCTGCGATTTTTCCTGCATCTTTTGTAGCTTGTCTTTGGCTATCACTAAAGTATGCTGGTACTGTTATAACTGCTTGTGTTACTTTTTGTCCTAAATAATTTTCTGCATCTGCTTTTAATTTTTGAAGTATCATTGCTGATATTTCTTGTGGAGAGAATGAATCTCCTTCTATTTTTACTTTTTCACTTGTTCCCATTTTTCTTTTTATTGAGATAACTGTGTTATCTGGGTTTGTAACAGCTTGACGTTTTGCTATTTGTCCTACTAGTCTTTCACCATTTTTTGAAAATGCAACTACTGATGGAGTTGTTCTATCTCCTTCTGCATTTGGTATTACTACTGGTTCTCCTCCTTCCATAACTGCTACACATGAGTTTGTTGTTCCTAAGTCAATTCCTATGATTTTTCCCATTTTAAATTCCTCCTTCTAATGTAAAGGGTCATATCTTTAATCTCGGGACATTCTGTCCATTTCGTATAAATAACTGATGTTATACTAATCGATTGCCCTTTTTATATTATTAATAAAATTAATTGTTTACTACAACCATTGAATGTCTTAATACTTTGCTTCCAAGTTTGTATCCTTTTCTATATTCTTGTACAATTTCTTGACTTTGTTTTCCATCATCTTGTACACTTCCTACAGCATCGTGTAAACTTGGATCAAATATTTGACCTTCTGTTTCAATTTCTTCTACATTATGCTTAGCTAAAAATTCTTTAAATTGTTTTTCTACTAGTTGTACTCCTTGTTTGTAACCTTCATCTTTGCTTTCTGCTTTTACCGCATTTTCTAAGTTGTCTATTGCAGGTAACATTCCTGTTATTATATCCCCTAATACAGAATTATATAAGCTTTCTCTTTCTTTTTGACTTCTTTTTTTGAAGTTCTCAAATTCCGCTAGTACTCTTTTATATCTATCATTTAATTCATCATATTCCTCATTTGAGTGTAATATTTTTTCTTGTTTTTCGTTTACTTCTGTGTTTTCTACGTTTTCATTATTTTTTGTTTCTTGTTCTGCCATCTTTTTCCCTTCTTTCTTTTTTAGTGTTATTTTAGCACTCAAAAACAAAGTTTGCTAAATTCTTATATATAATATACTTTTCTTTAGCACTTGTCAAGTCTTTTTGCTAATTTTTCATTATTTTTTCGTTCATCCATAAAAAAGCTTGCTTAAAATTAAGCAAGCTTTTTTATTCTTTATTATCCTCATTTAATTTCTTACTAATATACTTCATAACCGAAATAACTTTAGAATAATCCATTCTTTTTGGTCCAATAATACCAATCGTTCCCATATCTTTATTTCCTATTTTATGTTTAAATGTAACAACACTAAAATCTTTAAGTTGTTCTTTTTCATCTTCCCCGCCAATGTAGACATTTATATCTTCTGCAAAACCAGAATTTAACATATCTGCAATTAGTTCTTTTTCATCTAAAATATTCATAAAGTTTTTAGCAACTTGAAGCGAATTAAATTCTGGTAAATCTAATTCTCTTCTTGCACCTTGCAAATGAATTTCATTTTCTTCAAATAAAACCTTTTTTATTTGAGTAATTATTGGTTTTATTACTCCAACCATTCCTTTCATTTCCTTATATAAGTATTCTTCTAATGGTTGATTGATTGTTTCTATAGGTTTATTTTTCAACTTATTGTTAAACATGTAATTAATAGTTTCTACTTGTTTTTCTGTTACATCTTCATCAAATTTTATAATAGTTTCTTTTACCATTCCTAAATCTGTCATAATAACTGCTAAAATCATTCTTGCACCTAATAAAACAAATTTTATTTCTTTTATTATTTGCTCATCTGCTTTTGGCCCTATTGTAACAGTTGTATAATGGGTTATTTCTGAAATTGTACTTGCCGTAATTTTTGTTAAGTCTTCAATTTCACTTACCTTTGTTTCTAGTTTATCACTTATGTATTTAACTTCTTCTAAGCTTATGTTATCATCTTTTAAAAGCTCATCTACATAGTATCTATACCCTTTTGCTGAAGGTACTCTTCCACTAGATGTATGCATTTTATCAAGTAATCCTTTTTTTTCAAGATCTGCCATCTCGTTTCTTATTGTTGCACTACTACAATCTAAACCATATTTACTTATTAAGGCATTAGAACTTACTGGTTCTGCTGTGTTTATGTATTCTTCTACTATTGCTTGCAAAACTTTTTTCTTTCTGTCATCTAGCATTTCTTTCCCTCTTTTCTATTTTACTTCATTTAGACTTATATTTTTTATTATTATATTTGAAAAATCATAATCTTCTTCTTCAAATTGTAATTTATTTAATTTTCTTGTTTTTTCTTCACTTATAGTTAAATTAGATAAATCTACTAATATTCTCGAAGATAAATTCATTCCTAATGGTAATGTCATATTTTTATTATCGAAGAAAATTATATTTGTAAATGCAATATAATTTGTATCTTTTGGTAATTTTATTTTATATAAATATATTTTATCTACATTTTTTTCTTCCTTTAGGAAATTATTTAATTCTTCTTCAGAATTTAGTGAGACATCTTCAAATGTATTAAACTCAAGTTTTTCCGAACTTGCTTTATATACATACATATCTTCCTTTAATGAGTTTTTTCTTATAGCTGTTTTTAAGTCTTTTATTACACTTTCTAAACTTCTTTTTAGTTCTATTCCTTTTGTTTCTTTTTTTACACCTAAAATTTCCATTCTATCACGTGGTTGTTCTCTATGTGTTTTATTTCCAATTGTTCTTTCTTTGTTATTTGTTTGTCTTAGTCTTCCAAAAATATTAAATATATCGTCATCATCATCTTCTATGTCTTCACCTTTTGCTCTTGCAAGTTTCATTTTTTTAAGTTTTTCTGATATTTCTCTATTTTGTGAAATCTTTAAGTTCATTCTATTTAATAATGGCAATATATCTGTTGATGCTACATAGCTACTGTCTAATTCTGAATCTGTTAGTTTACTTCTTTGTAATTTGTCCGCTTCTAGCCCAAAGTCCTCAAAATCATCTTCATAGTTAAAAATTTTTTCTATTTTTTTAACATTAAATTCTTCTTCTTCTCCTTCATCAAGTGTTGCTACTGCATCTTTATTAGAATATTTCCAAAACTCGAAAATGCTTTTTTTATGTTTGTTTATTTCTTCTATATAACTACTTGCATTTTCTATTTTCTTTCTCAAATTTTTATTTTTTAATTTTAAAGCATTTATATCCATTACGATATTGTTTACTTCGTCTTCTCTTTTTTCTAGTTCTTTAAAACTTTGTTCTAATTCATATAAAGTGTAATTTTTTTGTTCCATTTTAAATTTTTCTTTTTTGTGTGCTTCTTTTTGTGGCTTTTTCTCTTCTTTTGTTTTTGCTTTTTTGGTTAATACTTTGCCATTTTGTGTTTTCTTTCCAAATTTAAAGAAATATTTTACTTTTCCAAAAAATGTTTTTTTGCATTCTAGAAATGTTGTTATTTGCTTTTCTTTAGACATATATTCTGCTTCTAATTCTTTTGATTCTTTTTTTAGTACATCTAATTTTGCATCAAATTCTTCTAAATCATCCATTGTTTTATTTTTTAAACTAACAGATTTTAAATATTGTTGCATTATAAATTCTGGCAATATTTTATATTTTATGTTTGAATTGTCTAAATAGAATTCTAATGATCCTTCTTCATTTATATTAGTTTCAAATTTGTAATATCTTGGAAGCTCTGTTTGTAATATAAATAGTGCCTTTACTAGTTTATAAAATTTTGATGCTTCTTTTTGATTTTCTAATTTTACCTTGTATAATGTTTTTATATTATCGAAAAGCTCTGTTTCTCCTACTATATTTAAACTTACTTCATCTTTTTTGTTCCATACTTCATATATTGTTGGATAATCTTTTGTAAATAACCATAAATAATTTTCTAAGTCTTTTATTTCTTCTTTTTTTAAGATTGCTCCTTCATAATCTACTAAACTTATTGGAACAAATACTTTATCATTTTTCTTATTTTCTATTTTCCTTTTTAAAATATAGAAAAATGTAGAATAATCTGTATCTTCAATTGGCACAATCATAAAGTATTTATTAGATATTTCTGAGTAGTATATTTGCCATAGATAATTTCCTGTAAATTTTACTTTAAAAGGAATTTCTTTTGATAACATTTTTTGTTCTGATTCTATTTCTTCTATTTGAGGTATACTAACTTTATTTAACATGTTTAAAAATTCTGTAAAGTTCAAGAAATTTTCCTCATTTTTTGAATCCAAAAAGAAACATAAAGGCATTGCTTTTTCATATTTTTCCTTTATTGTATTTATTCTATTTGTTGGCGAAAGTAATATTTCAATATCACTTACATTTACAAATCTATATTGTTTATATTTCTTTTCATCATATCCTCTTAAAGTTCTAAAATTTATATCAGAATATTCTTTTAATGATTTAGGTATTTTATCTAAATCTAATCCTATATATTCTAATTTTTCTTTTATTTTAGAATCCACTTCTAATTTCTTTTTTCTAGGCAATTTTCATACACCCTCTCTTTTAAGTCTTTTATTTTTTCATTTTACTTTTTATATATTCAATTTCTTCTTCTGCATTTAGTCTCATAAATAAAGGTTCACCTTTTTCAATTACTTTTACATTTTCTATTTTGTCGTAATTTTTAAGACTTTCATATGTTTTTAGTTCTGGATTTTCTATGCCTAATTGTTTAAACATTTTTTCAGAAGTAGCATCCATAATTGGACTAATTAAAATAGCTATTCTTCTTAAATTTTCTATCAAGTGATATATACATGATTCTAATTTTTCTTTATTTTCTTCTTTTGCTAATACCCATGGTGATGTTTCATCTATATATTTATTTGTTCTTGATACTAAACTCCATATTTCTTGAATCGAACTTGCTATTTCAAAGTTTTCAAATGCTTTTTCAAATTTACTTGTTGTATTTATTGCAAATTCTTCTATTTCTTTATCTACATCATTTTTTATGCCATTATATTTTGGTACGTTTCCTCCAAAATATTTATTGCACATTGCAATTGTTCTATTTAGTAGATTTCCTAAATCATTTGATAAATCATAATTATATCTTTCTACAAATTCTTCTGGTGAAAATACACCATCTGTTGATACTGGCATTTCTCTTAATAAGAAATAACGTGTTGCGTCTAATCCATATCTTTCTATTAATAGTTCTGGATATACCACATTTCCTTTTGATTTTGACATTTTTCCGTCTTTCATCATTATCCAATTATGTACAAATATTTGTTTTGGAAGTGGTAAGTCTAGTGCCATTAAGAATATTGGCCAATATATTAAATGAAATCTTGCTATATCTTTTCCAACTATATGTAAATTTGCTGGCCAGAATTTTTTAAATAATTCATCATTTTCTGTTTCATATCCTAATGCTGTTAAGTAGTTTGTTAATGCGTCTAACCATACATAAACTACATGTTTTGGATCAGATAGAACTTTTACTCCCCAATCAAAAGATGTACGAGTTACACATAAGTCCTCTAATCCTGGTTTTATGAAGTTATTTATCATTTCTGTTTTTCTATAATCTGGTTTTATAAAGTCTGGATGTTCTTCATAATATTTTAATAGTCTTGGTGCATATTTTTTCATATTGAAGAAATAACATTCTTCTTTCATTAATTTTACTTCTCTACCACAATCTGGACATTTGCCATCTACTAGTTCTGTTTTTGTAAAATAACTTTCACATGGTATACAATACCATCCCTCATATTCACCTTTATAGATGTCTCCTTGTTTTAATAATCTATCAAATATTTTTTGAACTACTTTCATATGACTTTCATCTGTTGTTCTTATAAAATGATCATATTTTATATCCATTAAATTCCACAATTCTTTCGCATTTTTAGCTGCTTCATCAACATATTCTTGTGGCTTCATATTTTGTTTTTTAGCTACTTCTTCTATTTTTTGTCCATGTTCATCTGTTCCTGTTAACAAAAATGTTTCATATCCTCTTAAGTTTTTATATCTCTTTATCGTATCTGCCAATACAGTTGTATATGCTGTTCCTATATGAAATTTTCCACTTGGATAATATATAGGTGTTGTTAAATAATATGTATTACTCATAATATTACCTACCTTTCTCTTCAAATATTTTACATTATAATATAAAACCCTAAAAATTTCAATCCCCATTTTGACCAAAAGGCAGTTCTTTATAAAAGAACTGCCTTAATTTTTAAACTTATTGTTTTTTTATTAATTTACAAACTAATACACTCATATCATCTTTTATTTTTCCAAAATTATTATCTATAGATTCATTTAAAATAATATCTGCAATTTTTTGTGGATTCACTACATTTATGTCTTCTAATAAATATTTTATCCACAATTCTTTATTTTTGTATTCAATGTTTGAGTCTAAGATTCCATCACTACACATTACTATAATATCATTATTTTCTATATCTTTATCAAATACATCTGTATTTGTTTCTTTTACTATTCCTGCTGGTAATGTAAGTGATTTTATTATTTGTATTTTTCTATTATTTTTTATGTATGTAGGACATGCTCCATTTTTAACAAATTCTATATTTCCTTTATATAAGTCTATTATTACAATATCTAAAGTTGCAAATACATCTTCTGAAACATTTAATAAATTTGAATTTATTAAATCTATTGATGTTTCCCTTTCAAATCCAGAATCTAATAGTCTTTTTAGCATTTTTGTTACTATCTGACTACTTTTTCTTGCTTCTGGTCCTGATCCCATTCCATCACTAATAGCTAATAGGTATTTTCCGTCTTTTAATTTTGTTTTTAATATACTATCTCCAGAAACCGACATATTGTCTTTTATTTTATTGCTGCATCCAATATCTAATATGTATTTATCATCTGAAATAACTTTATATGTAATAATATTTTCTCTTTTTATATCTTTTCTTTCTTTTATAATTACTTTTTCGCCTATTACTTTGTTTATAATTTCTGTAATTATTTCATCTAAATCCTCTTTATCAGATTTTTCTATACATAGTTCAATTTTGTATCTGTCATTTTCTTTTTTATTTATTAAAATTTCTTGAACTAATATTTCCTTTTGTTTTAATAATAATGTAATTTGTTCTTTTATTTCATTTTTAGAATCATCATTTTCTATATTTTCTTCCATTTCATCTGCAATTTCAGATATAGCTTTTGATACTCCGTTTAACTGATTTTCGAAGTTTTTCTTTTCTTCATTTAGTCTTATGCTCCAGATAAAATTCATTTTGCTTATTCTAAAAGCTGAATTTATTGCTTCTGTCATTTTTTCTACATCTCTTGTTATTTTTTCATTATTTTGATCAAATCCTACTACGTAATTATTATTTCTTGCAAGTATTCTTAGTAAATCATTTTCTTTTATAAATTGTTTGTCCATCAATTCTATAAATATATCATCTATTATTTTTCCATCTACATCTTCTATTGTTTCATATAAAATATTCTCGTTCATATATTCTATATTGTTTAATAATTCAGCTATAAATTTTTGCTTATTTTTTTCTTGTATATCTTCTTTTGTAATTGCTGTTGCTGCAACGTTTTTGTAATTATCTGCCATATCTTTTACAACTTTTGAGACATTATTTAGTTTTGATACTGTTTCTTTACTTCTATTTAGTCCTCTACTGTTTCCAACTGGTAAAAATTTGTTATTTCCAATTATGTTTTCGATATTTAAATTAATTCCTTTTGGTACAGCAAGTAAAGCAATTCCTGCAATTAAAATTTCTTTAAATAAAATCGCATTTTCTACCATTCCATTTGCTACATATGAAAGTACAATATTTCCAAGTATAAAGCCTAAAATTACACCAATTTTACCAAATCTGTTTAATATTCCTGCTATCATTCCTGATATTGCATAACTTGCAACCACTATTGGTTCATTATTTGCAATAATTCCAAGTGTTACTCCAATTGTTGCTCCTGCTGTTGTTCCTATTAACACTCCATTTTTCCAACCTAATACTAACACAATAAAAATTGATAATACATTTCTTATTGAAAAACCAAATACACTTAAATTGCCTAAGCTACAAAGTGCTATTGATAATAGTAAACTTGTACCTAAAACTTCTTCTATTGAAAATGCCATCTTTTCATTATAACTTGTAATTACTGCTAATGAGTTTGCAAATATTTTATAAAAGATTACAATTACTATTGACATAGATATTGCAAGTAACAAATCATATAATAAAAATTGTTTTATAAATATTTTTACTACACTTACTATTAAACTTGAAAAAAATATTCTTTTTGATAACATAACTTTTTCGTTTCTACTAGAGTCATTATATTTTGGTTCTTTTATAAAAAAGCTTGCAAAGAATATTAATAGTGTAACAATAAAACTTATGCTTCCATTTACCCCTGAGAATATAGCATTTCCAATAAATGCTAATATAGTTACTGCAATTATAGGTATTTCATTTGATATACATGCTGCAATTATTGCTAAACTAAATGGTGACATACTATAATTCATATTTACCATAGAAACCATTATTGTTACTATATATAAAATAATATATTTTTTCGAAATTACATTGGCTAATATACTTTTTTTCCTGCCTATTTCTTCTTTTGTTTTTTCTGTTTCATTTATATTTTGAAACATTTTTATCACCTCTTCTTTTTTTAATAACATTTTACTACTTGTCCTTTGCTTTTTTTGTCTTTTTTAGTATGCTAGTTAAAAAAAGTTTTCTACATATATTGCCTTTTTTATACTACCTTCCCCTTCTTCTTTTGTAAAGTTTTTTTTATTTTATTATAGATTGTCGAAAAATACAATATTTTTTGATAAAAAATAAAAATATCCTAGAAATTAATTTCTAAGATATTTTATTTTACTTTAAATGCTCTTCCATCATATTTATCTATAAATTCTTTTATACTTCCATTTACTAATCTGCTAAATGATATCCCTGTTTCATCTCTTAATGCTATTAACTCATCATAAAACTCTTTTCTAAATAATATTGATCTGTATATTGAATCTGTTTTATATGGCTTTTTATAAAATTTTATTTGATCTTTATGCATTAAAAATGTTTCTACACAAATATTTGTTAATTTACTAACTGATGTTTCATAAACATTTTCACAAAGATATTGTAACTTTTTATATAAGTCCTCATCTATATGTAAACTTCTTGTTATCATTTTATCTCTTTTATATAGTCTTTGAATTGGTTCCATGTTGTACCTCCTATTATACAATAATATATTTCAAATTATATAAAATAATTTTCTTGAATTATACTAAAGATAATAGTACAATATTGTATAGTTAACAGTTCATGTTTTTTGGTAAAAAAAAACTATACGAATTTGCATTTCGTATAGCTATTGTTTTTATTCTGTAACTTCTGATTTATTTTCCACATTTTCTGTAGTATTTTCTTCTACGTTATTTTCAGCTGTGTTTTCTTCTGTACTATTATTTTCTTCATTGCTATTCTCTTCAGCTGTAGTGTTATTTTCTTTTTCATTTTTGTTTTCTTCTACAATGTTTTCGCTTACTTCTTCATTACTGTTTGTTGTTTCATTTGTTCCATTGTCTGATTTATTCATCCAAACAATTCCTATAATTAATAGGATTAAAATTACTACCATTGCTAAAATTTTTAATAATTCAATTTTTGTATCTTTGTCCATTTTTCATTCCTCTTTCTTTTTGTTTTTTTTCAATTTTAGCATAAAGTTTTTTCTTTGACAAGTATTTCACAAAATATTCACATTTCTTGTTTTCTTAAATATTTCCATTACAATTATTATAGGTATTGTAAGTAAAAATAAAGCTCCAATTTTAGTCATTTCAATTGTCCTAAGTCCGAAAAATCCTGAAAGTTCTGGAACTCTTACAATTAAAGTTTGAATACATAATGTTAAAATTATTGATATTATTAAAAATCTATTGTTTTCACCTGGCACCTTAAAGACAGATTTTTTTTCACTTCTACAATTAAATATTTGTATATTTTCCATAAATACCATAAGTGTTAATAAATATGATCTTGCTAAAATAATTTCTGTTTTTCTTATTTTTAATAAATACACATAAAAGATAAATTCTATTGCTGCCATTACAATGCTTGATATAACTATTTCCTTTATCATTAATTTATCAAATATTGTTTGTTTTTTTACTTTTTCATTCAAGACACTTTCATCATCTTTTTCAAATGCAAGCGCATCTCCTTGTATTCCATTTGTTATTAGGTTAAGCCACAATAATTGTATTGCTGTAAGTGGAATAGGTAAATTAAATATAATTGAAAATACAAATAATATTATTTCCGAAAACCCTGTTGAAAGTAATAAATAGATTACTTTTCTAATATTGTTATATGCTTTTCTTCCTTCTTCTACTCCTTTTACTATAGTCGAAAAATTATCATCTGTAATTATCATATTTCCTGTTTCTTTTGCAATATCTGTTCCGCTTCCCATTGCTACTCCAATATTTGCAGCCTTTAATGCTGGAACATCATTTACACCATCACCTGTTACTGCAACTAATTCTCCTTCTGCTTTTAAATTATTTACTATTTCTAATTTTTCCATAGGGGTAACTCTAGAATAAATCTTGCTTATATTTATTTTTTTGCCAATTGCTTCTGCTGTGTTTTTTTGATCTCCTGTTATCATTATTGTTTTTATCCCTGCATTTTTACACATTCTTGCCGCATCTTCTACACCATCTCTAATAGGATCTATAAATCCTATTAAACCTAAAAATGTTAATTTATTTATATCACTTTCATTATATTCTTGTTTTTTATTTAACACACTATTTCTTAGCCTTGCTATGCCAATTACTCTATATCCTTCATTTGCTAAACTATTATTTTGTGCCATAATAATAGTTTTATCTATTTTCTCATCTTTTCCATCTATATCCATATATTCACAAAATTCAATTATTTTATCTGGTGCTCCCTTTGCTGTAACATATACTTCATTTTTATCTTCAAAAAAGACTGCAGAATATTTTAGTTCTGGCTCATACACAATTTTATAATTAACATCTGGTGTATCTTTTACTTCTGCTTTCATACCTAATGCTAAAAACGCTGTATCAATTGCATCTCCTAGATGAGTCCATTTTCCGTTTTCAAATTTTAAAGTTGCTTCATTGTTTATTACTCCCATCATACATATTTCTTTAATTTCTTTAGAGATATTATCATCTGATTTAATTTCGCCAACATCATTATATCCGATTCCTCTTACATAAGCCTCTTTTTTATTTGGCAATATAATTTTTTTTGCAGTTTGCTCATTTGCTGTTAAAGTTCCTGTTTTATCTGTTGCAATTACAGTACAGCTCCCCAAACTTTCAACTGAATTTAATTTTTTGATTATTACATTTCTTTTTGCCATTTTGGTTGATGCAATTGATAACACTATTGTCATTGCAATTGTTAATCCTTCTGGAATCGCAGATATTGTAAGTGCTACAACAACAGAAAAAATTTCTTTTATCTCATAATTTTTTAAATACAACACCATAGCTAAAAAGGCTGCAAAAACAATAAAAGCTATACTTATTTGTTTTGAAAACTTTTCCATTTTCATTACCAATGGTGATTTTGTGTCCTCTGTATTTAATACATTTTCTGCTATTTTTCCAAGCTCTGTATTTTTTCCTGTATTTACAACTATTCCTTTTCCTCTTCCATTTATAACACTACATCCTGCATAAGCCATATTTTTTCGTTCTGCAAGTTCTGTTTTCTTTTCAATCTTATCTATTCCTTTATTTTTAGGATTCGTTTCTCCGTGTTAAAATTGATTCATCAATTCTTAAGTTTTTCACTTCTATTAACCTTAAATCTGCCGGTATTTTGCATCCAGATTCTAATTTTACAATATCTCCGAACAACTACATTACTTGATTCAATTTCTGTTTCTTTTCCATCTCTTAAAACCTTTACTTTTATTTTTATTATATTTTGAAGCTTTTCTGCACTTCTTTCTGAATTCCATTCTTGGGCAGTTCCAATTACGGCATTTATTCCTATCACTATAAAAATAAATATCGCATCAGCTATACTATTTATTATTATTGAAAATATTGCAGCAATTATTAATATTAAAATTATTGGACTTTTAAATTGACTTAAAAATATATTAAATATAGTCTTCTTTTTTCCCTTTGGTATTTCATTTTTACCATTTATTTGCAATCTCTTTTCTGCCTGACTCTTTGTTAATCCATCTTCTTTAGAGTCTAAAATTTTTATTACTTCACTTGTATCCTTATCCCACATAAAAACACTCCTTTTTATTAGTATTTACACAAATTCATGTTTTTATTATAACTTTATTATTTAACATTTTTAGACATTTTTCATACTATATATTAAGCAATTAATTGCGTAATTAATAATTTTATGGAGGATTTTAATAATGGATGACAAAAATATAAATATAGAAATGCCAAGACCACCACATCATTGTCCTTGCTTTGATGTTAATGGCCTAATTTCAAATGGAAAACAATTCGATTTAGATATAACTTTACCAGAAGACTCTAGAGATGTAGTATTTGGAACTATAAAAAATGTTTTTAAGGAACCAATAAAAGATGCTGTTGTCAAATTAATCGAAATCGACTTTGGAAAAGATGGAAGAAAGAAAAGAGTTCCAGTATCACATACATTTACAGATGAACACGGCGAATTTGTATTTGGACCTCTTTGCCCTGGAAAAAAGTATGCAATAGATATTTGGGTAAATGATGTACGTCATTACAACATGGACTTTAAAGGTCATCACGAAGGAAAATGTTTAAAAGGAATGCCAGGAGAAAAATGTGAATGTCAAATAGATAACAAACCATGTAGAGGATAAATTCCCATTTGGGGACGGAGATTTTCGGGGATTTCCCATTTGGGGACGGAGTTTTTAGGGGATTTTCTATCCCTCTCTCCAATTTTTTTAAAAAATAAAAGTCCCCATTTGGGGACGGAGTTTTTTTGGAGATTTATTGTTTTAATCTTAAATAACCTAATTCTTCCCAGAAGTTATATGCCAAATTTAATCTTAATAATACTTTGGGCTTAGCTCCTGCTCTGTTTTTATCAACTATGCAGGCATAATATCTAACATCTGGATCTTCGAATTTTTCTATATTATTATATTTAGAACCTACTTCTTGATCTGAATATTCATAGTCTTTTAAATGATCATTATTTATTTGTTTTACCAAGCATAATGTATCTAAAACTTCTTTTACAGTTTTACTTACGGCTAAGTCATTAACTGTTAAATTTATTGGTGTTGTTAAATTTTCATTTAATTGTATTGTTGAACCAATGAAAAGGCTAAAGTTTTGTGCTAAATTTGATAGCATTGTGGCTGTCTTTTTTATTTCTTCTCCATTTCCTATATTTTCTGTATCAGTTTTTAATGTATCATAAAACATATAATGAATTTCTTCCTTATAGTAATAATTCATTATTATTTTTTGAAGTTCATCATTTGTATGATTTGTTATATTCACAAAATATATTGAATTTTCAGTTTGTTTTTTCACCCAATCAATTGCTGCAATAGTTTTTCTGAACTCTTCTGAAATCTTTGTTAATCTTTTTACAAATTCTTCTTGTGTTTCTCCTTTTTCTTTTAAAACAAAACCATCTTGATCAACATTTACATTTTCTAAGTTATCTGGTTTAAATTTAAACTCAAGAAGTTCTCCTTCTGTTTTGGTTATTTTTTGTCCATGCAATTTTTGATATGCTTCATTGTTTATTATAGTTGTTATTAAACATAATTTCATTTTTTCTTCTGACATTTCATTTGAAATAACCAATACTTTTTTCTTATGTACAAATGCAACGTATGCAGCCATATTTATGGTAAATCTACTTTTACCAGCATTTGATGGCATTGCAAAAGCCATTGTTTCTCCTCTTCTTATTCCCTTAAAAACACTTGATATTATTGGGAATGGAAATTCTAATCCATTTGTCAAATTATTATTTCCTTGAACAAAGAAACTTGTTAAATCATCACTTAATACTGATTGTTTAAATTTATCTGTTACCATTACTTGGTTTACAGCACTTTTTACCTCTTCTTCTGACATTTGATCATATAACTTGTATTTTGTTATTTTTACTATTGAATCTTGAATACTCTTTATAGGCATTGATGTATAATTTTTTCTTAATATGAATAATTTTTTTATTTCTACATATATTTTTTCCATATCAAGCTTTTTACATCTATATTCATACTCATATTTTAAGGCTTCTTTTGTTTGGTTTATTTCAATATTGTTTTTTCCAAAACTATATCCATTTTTTGCAATATATGGAGTATACGCTTCTCCTTCAGTAAACACTATTCCTTTATAGATTTCTAAAAATATTTTATTATCAAAATAGCATTCATCATTTAATATGTAATATTTTGCCATTAGTTTTGGGTCATTTAAAAGCATTCCAACAAAATCTTTTTCTAAAGCAAAATTTCTTAGTTCGTCTGGATACAAACTTTCTTCTCTTTGCTTTTTGGTTTCTTTTACAATTTCATCTGGATCCAATTCTTCTATTTCTTCTGGTTTGGTTTCAACTTTTACTTCTTCTTTTTGGTCTAAAAATCTTTTTATTTTTTCTAATGCCAAACTATATTCATTATTTTTTATATTTTCATTTAAATCATTTATAAATTCTTGATTTCTTGTTTTTACAGGTATTATTTGTAATAATTCCTCTAACTCTCTTTTGGCTTGTTCTTCATAGTTTTTCATTTGGATCACATTCCTTTCGTATATCTTTTTTCTTTTATTATTATATTGCATTTTATTGTTTTTGTAAATACGGCAATATCTCGCTAAAAATCTGTCCGCCAACCGGAGCTGCAACACCACCTCCTTGATGTCCACCTTCTCCTGTTGGATTATATAGTGTTACAAGTACTACAACTTCAGGGTCATCTATTGGTGCAACACCACAAAATGATGTTACATACTTTCCCGTATTTACACCATCTTCTGATGTTCCTGTTTTTCCTCCTATTCTATAGCCTTCTACTTTAGCATTTTTACCTGTTCCTTCTGAAACAACTGATTCCATCATGCTTAAAACTTTATCAGATGTTTCTTTTGAAATCACTCTTCCTTTCTTTTCTACCGGTAACTCCGTCTTTTCTCCATTTTCAGAATTTATAACTTCCTTTACAATTCTTGGAGTAACTAGTTCTCCTCCATTTGCAATACTAGAAACTGCAGTAACTAACTGGATTGGTGTTATTTCAAATCTCTGACCAAAGCTTATTGTTGCAAGTTCTACTGGTCCACATTTATCTTCTTTTACAAATATGCTATTTGCCTCACCTGGAAGCATAACACCTGTTTTTGAAAGCAAACCAAATTTATTTAAATATTCAAAATATGTTTTAACTCCTATTTTTTGTCCTAAACCAATAAAAACTGGATTGCATGAATTCATAAGTCCTTGCCTTAAAGATTCACTTCCATGTGGTCTATAATATCTCCAACATTTTATACGTGCACCAGCAATAGTAATTGATCCTGTGCATGTAAATTCTCCACTATTATCAGTATCAGTTATTTTTTCTTCTAATGCACTAGATGCTGTTATTAATTTAAATACAGATCCTGGTTCATAAGTATCAGATATTGCTTTATTTCTCCACATAGCTTGCAAATTTTTTGACTTTTCAGCTTGATCCATATTATCCCAATTAGCCTTTAATTCTTCGTTATTTATAGTATATGGTTCATTTAAATTATATGATGGATATGTTGCCATAGCCAAAATATCCCCTGTTTTTGGATTCATAACTACAATATTTCCACCATCTGTGCAACTATTGTCAATACAAGCTTCTTCCAAATATTTTTCAACAATTGATTGAATTGTCATATCAATAGATAAAACTATATCATTCCCATTTATAGCAGATGTATAAACTTCTCCTTCTGTTCCGATTTCTTCTCCTGTTGCATCAGTTTCTCTTGATATAGCCCCTGCAGTTCCAGATAAAATATCATCATATTTTGCTTCAACACCATCTAATCCTTGATTATCTCCTCCACAAAATCCAATAACCTGTGAAGCTAAATTTGCATAAGGATAATATCTTTTACTATCTTCATCAATGTTAATACCTGTATCTATATTATTATCTAAAAGCCATGTCCTTAATTCATCTGCCTTATCTTTCTCAATCTTTCTAACAATTGTCTCAATAGAACTTCTTTTACTAATTTTCTTAAAAACCGTATCATAGTCTAATTGAAACAAATCTGATAATTTTTTGACGATAATTTCTTTTTTTTCGCTAGGAATATTTGTAGGATTTACACTTACTGTATACGCAGTACTACTTACTGCCAAAACATACTTCCCACTTGAATCATAAATCGTTCCTCTTTTAGGATTGACACTTCTTTTTTGCACTAACTGATCATACGCAAGAACTTGAAGTTCTTTTCCTTTGAAAAATTCTATATAGCCAATTCTTAAAAGTAACATAAAAAGTACTAAAAAAGCTACAAATAAGGAATTTCTCATCTTTTTTTTATTTTTCAAATTGATTGCAATCATTCTTTCTCCTTCTCTTTTTCCCATTTGGGGACGGAGTTTTTAGGGGAAATATATTAAGAAAACACCTATGTATAGTGAACATATTTCCCCTAAAAACTCCGTCCCCAAATGGGAAATGAAATACTTAATACTATTTTATTTTACTTTTAGCTTTATATTACTTAAAAGACAAAAAAATACTCCCTAAAATAGGGAGTTTATTTTATTTTTTTAAAACTTTATTTATTATTTTTTTATACCATGTATCATTAGAATTATCATCATTTGTTATATCTATATCTTCTGATGAACCTTCTACATAATCTTTTTTATCTAATGTTACATATACTTTTTGGTTGTTATCAAGTTCTTGCATTCCAAGTTTATCTTTTGCTGCATTTTTAACACTACTTAAATTTAAACTACTTTCTATGCTTACTTCTAATTGTCCATTTGTTTTCTGTATTGCTGCTAGTTTTTCTTTTGAGTTTTGAATTTCATTAAATCTTTCATTTATTAGTGAACTTCTATAACTTATAGTTAGTAGTACTAAGAATATTGCTGCAACTAAAGCTACATTTTTATTATGTTTCTTTTTTTCCATTTTTAAAGCTTCTTTTTTTTGTCTTTCATTTATTTTTCTTTGTCTTTTTATTTCTTCTTTTGATTTTTTTATTCTTCTTGGATCATATTCTGGTTCAAGCTTTCTTGGTGTTGTCCCATACTCATAGTTGAATTTTTCCATAAGTTATTTTTATTCACCTCTTTTCATTTTGTACATTTATCCTCTTTATATCTTTTCAAAAATCCTTAGTTTGGCACTTTTTGATCTTGAGTTTTCTTTTTGTTCTTCTTCACTTGCAATTATTGGCTTTTTGGTAATTACTTTTCCTAGTTCTTTTGCCCCACATACACAATACGGTATGTCTTTTGGACATGTGCACATTCCTTTTGCTCTATTCATTGCTTGTTTTACAGCTCTGTCTTCTAACGAATGGAATGTAATTACACATAATCTTCCGCCTTTATTTAATACATCTATTGAATTTTTTATTGTTTCTTCTAATGGTTTTATTTCATTGTTTACTTCAATTCTTATTGCCTGAAATGTTCTTTTAGCTGGATGTCCTTCTTTTGGATTTAATCTTGGTATTGATTTTTCTATTATTTTTACAAGTTCATCTGTTGTTTCAATTTTCTTTTTTCTTCTTTCAATACAGATATTTTTGGCAATGTTTCTTGAATATCTTTCTTCTCCATATTCATAGATTATATTTGCTAAATGTTCTTCTTTATAGTTATTTACCACTTCCATAGCTGTTAATCTTTGAGTTTTGTCCATTCTCATATCTAGTTCATTTGATCCTAAATAACTAAATCCACGATTTCTTTCATCTAATTGATATGAAGATACTCCTAAATCTAGTAAAATTCCATCTACTTTTTCTATTTCTAATTTTTCTAATATTTCTTTTATATCATCATGGTTTCCATGTATGTATTTTACATTTGGGTAATCTTTTAAATTCTCTTTTGCTGCCATTAAAGCTTCTTCATCTCTATCAATTCCTATTAATAGACCTTTTTTACTATCAAGTCTTTTTGCTATTTCTTTGCTATGGCCTGCTCCACCTAATGTTCCATCAACATAGATTCCATCTGGTTTTATTTTTAATCCTTCTATACATTCATTTAATAATACTGGCTTATGCTTAAATTCCACAATTATTAGCTTATTTTTAAAATAAGCTTCTCCTTTCTTAAGGGTTATATGTTTTTAGCAGCTAGTATTACTTTTAAGAAAATACCAGCTGCTAACTATCTCTTATGTATATAAAAATCTTATGTACACTTTTCCTATGTATTTTTTTCTTAGGTTCTTGTACATATTCTTTTGTTTTATTTTTACTTTGGTATTTTTCTCTTTTGTTTTTTATCTTTGGTAAGAAATAGGGATTTCTTTTGTATTTTTAACTTTTGTTAACTTTATCTTTTGTTTTTTAGAATTTTTCTTTCGTATTTTTTTCCTTTGTATCTTAACATAACCATTCCCTGAAAAATTTCAGTTCCTGATTTTTATATAAACTTTTCTATTTGAAAAGATTATATACCTAACATTGTCATATTTTGAGCTATTTCATCTACTGAAATTTCAGCATCTTTTGCATCCCAAATAGATTTGTTCCAGATTTCTAATCTTGTCCCAACTCCAATAATTACTGCTTCTTTTTCTAATGATGCTGCTTCTCTTAAATTCATTGGAATTAAAAATCTTCCTTGTTTATCTATTTCGCATTCAGTAGCTCCTGCTAAGAAAAATCTTACAAAATTTCTAGCATTTTTGTCTGATAGTGGTAATGATTTTAGTTTTGTTTCAAAATTTAACCATTCTTCTTGTGAAAAAGCAAATAAACATCCATCTAATCCTTTTGTTAAGATAAATGTATCTCCCATATCTTTTCTTAGCTTTGCTGGCATTGATATTCTGCCTTTTGCATCCAAAGTATGTTCGTATTCACCCATCAACATAGTTAAATTTCACCCCACTTTGTACCACTTTTTTCCACTTCGATTAAATTCTAATACACTTCTTCTTATTTTGCAAGCTTTTTTCAAAAAAAAATTAATTTTTTTGTATATTTTTTACAAAATAAAAAAGAAGACAAAAAATCTTCTTCTAATTTAAACCTATTGTTTTACACATACTCCATTCTGGATAGTCTAAAATTTTTATTTTTTCTTTTTTTGTTGGGTGTTCAAATTCTACTTCATACGCCCAAAGTCTTATTTGTTTTCCTTTTCCTCTTACACCATATTTTTGATCACCAAATAGGCTATGTCCAAAATTTGACATTTGAACTCTTATTTGATGATGCCTTCCGTGTATGTAAATCTATTTTTACTAAACTTAAATCTCTTTTGTCATCATAATTTAATACTTCATAATCAAGTTTTGCAAGTTTGGCATTTTTCTTATCTTTATTTACAACTTTGCTAATATTATTTCTCTCATCTTTATATAAATAATTTTCTAGGCTTCCTTTTTCTGTTTTAAATTTTCCATCAACAACTGCCAGATATCTCTTTTTAAATGTTTTATTTCTTATTTGTTCACTTAATCTAGATGCTGCTTTAGATGTTCTTGCAAATACCATTATTCCACCAACTGGCCTGTCTAACCTATGTACTAAACCAATATATACTTCTCCTGGCTTTTTATATTTTTCTTTTATATATGTTTTTACCAGAGTTAACATGTCTATATCTCCTGTTTTATCCTCTTGTGATGGAATATTTGGTTCTTTTTCTACTGCTATTATGTGATTATCTTCATATAATACTTTCATTTTAATCTTCCCATCTTCCATAAATTCCACAAGGTAAAACAAGCTTTGAATTTTCCATTGGTAAACCAATTTCCCCTGCATCTATTTTTCCTTTATGTTTTTTATTTACTGTTAAGTTTAATATATTTGCTAAAACTGTACTTGATATTCCTGTTGTGTATGAGTTAATTAAGAAAAATAAAGGATTGTCTGATAATACATTAGTACATAATTCTACTAAATCATATATATTATTTTCAAATTGCCAAACTTCTCCTTTTGCTCCTCTTCCATAAGATGGTGGATCCATAATTATCGCATCATATTTGTTTCCTCTTCTTATTTCTCTACTAACAAATTTGTTTACATCATCTACTATGTATCTAACTTTTTTCTCATTTAATTTTGAACTTGCTACATTTTCTTTTGCCCAAGCTACCATTCCTTTTGAACTATCTACATGGCATACTGTAGCTCCCGCAGACATACAAGCAACTGTAGCACCTCCTGTATATGCAAATAGATTTAGCACTTTTATTTCTCTTTTTGATGATTTTATTTTATTTATCATCCAGTCCCAATTAACTGCTTGCTCAGGAAACAAACCTGTATGTTTAAATCCCATTGGTTTTATATTAAATGTTAAATTTTTATAATTTATTTGCCAATTTGCTGGTAATTTTTTATTATACTTCCAAGCTCCTCCACCTGTTTTACTTCTTGAATAAATAGCATCTGCTTTTTTCCATCTTTCTGGAAAACTCCTATTATTCCATATTATTTGTGGATCAGGTCTTGATAAAGTAATGTTTCCCCATTTTTCTAATTTTTGGCCATCTGCCATATCAATTATTTTATAATCTTTCCATTCATTTGCTACAATCATTGCCACATCTCCTTTTTACCACTCTATTTTACTACAAATTTTGAATTTTTTCAATAAATCTATAAATAAGAATACAATTTGTTACAGTACATACTATTATTGTTGTTAGTAATATACAAACTATTTTATGTTCTAATATTTTTCTTATTAATTTGCTTGTCCATTTTTCTTTTTTACTTTTTATAAAATCTGCATATCCTACCTTAAAAAAAATGTTTTCCTTCATATACATCCTCCTTATTATATGTATATGAAAGAAAACTTTATTTTAGAACTTATTGATTTGCATTTGTTGTATTTATTGCATTTGTTACTGTTTCTAATGTATTTTGTTTTACATTTGATTGTTTTAAATATTTTAATACTTCATATTCTTTTCCTCTAAATGTCATCCAATATGTTTCTTCTCCTTCTGACACTTTTATATAAATTTCATCAAACAAGAAGTTTAATATTGAATCATTTCCTGTTGTATCCATAAAAGCATATTTACCTTCTTCATCACTAACAACAATTACATTATAGTCTGGTATTTGTAATAATGGATATATATTGTTTCCATTTTTAACACTTGCACATCCTATATTTTTATATTTAAATCCATCTGATACTCTTTTTCCTGTTAAATCAAAGAATGCCCACATATCATCTTGTTCAACTGGTATTAATTTATTTAAAAGAATATACCCATTTTTTATTCCTGTATATGAAAAACTACTTACATCTGTTCCAACTTGATTATATTCTGGATAAATTACAATTTTACCATTTTCATCAACTACACCATACATTCCATTTGTTTCTACTGCATATAGCTTTGAATCTTGTCCCATTGATGTAATTTTATCATAAACTAAATCAATTTTTCTTTTTCCATCCTTAGTAAATAATCCTACTTTGTTATTACTACTTACTAAAAATGTTTCTGAATCACTTATATAACTTATATCATCATATTGAGGTTCTAGTACAAATGACGAATAATCTGTTGTTTTTATAATTCCATATTTTCCATTTGATGCTTGTACAATTATTAATCCATCAAAAATTGATTTACAATCTGAATATTTTTCACTTACTTCCATCTCTCCATAATTTGCTATTGTCTTTCCTTCTAATGCTGCTTTATGTTGGTTTGTTATATAATCTAAAGTGTATATTGTTACAATTTTTTTCTTTTCATCATATGAAAATGAAACATTATATCCTTTTTCTATTCCGTCTACTGATGCATATAATTTTCCATAGTTTTCAAATATATCTTTGTCGGTTGTACATTCTTCATATTCTTCTGACTTTTCTTGTAAATTTAGTTTATATATTGTTTTTGATTTTTTCGTAAACATTGCTACTTCATAACCATCTCTATATACATAACATTTATTGTCTTCTTCTGTCTTTGGGTTGTAATCTCCTTTGAATGTTTGGTACTTAAACTCTGTATTTACTGCATTTAAATATGATGCAAAATCTCTTATTGGTATATAAATTTGAGTTTTTCCATTTTCATCTGTTGAAAAATCCAATATTTGATCAAAGTTATTTACCTTTACACCGTCAATATATGTTGTAATTTGAGTTGGATTTGCTATTCTGTATGCTATTAATGCTATTATTCCAGAACATAATACTAATAATAAAACTATTGAAATTATTATTAATCTTTTTGTTTTTTGATTTTTTATTTTCTGGGCTTGAACTTCTTCTTCATCTATTAATCTCATACAATCCCCCCTAAATTATTTCATTATATCCATATTTTTTATAGAATTCTTCTCTAAATCCTAATAAATTATCGTGCTCTATTTCTATTCTAACTCTTTCCATTAATTTAGTCAAGAATCTTAAATTATGTAATGATAATAATCTCATTCCTAATATTTCATTTGTTTTTATTAGGTGTCTTAAATAGGCTCTTGTATAGTTTCTACATGTATAGCAGTCACATTCATCATCTAATTTATTCCAATCTCTTGCAAAGTTTTGATTTCTTATTACTAATTTTCCCTTTGATGTCATTGCTGTTCCATGTCTTGCTAAGCGAGTTGGCAATACACAGTCACACATATCTATTCCGCTAAGTGCTGCTTCTATTAAATAGTCTGGTGTTCCAACTCCCATTAAATATCTTGGTTTATTTTCTGGCATTAGAGGTGTTGTAAAACGTAAAATATCCAAAAATTCTTTCTTTGGTTCTCCAACACTTATTCCACCAATTGCGTATCCTGGGAAGTCTAATTTTTTTAAGTCTTCTGCTGATTTTTCTCTTAACTCTTTATAAAATCCTCCTTGGATAATTCCAAATAGACCTTGATTTTCTGTTTTATGAGCTTCTTTACACCTTTTTGCCCATCTTGTTGTTCTTTCCATAGATTTTTTTGTGTATTCATAATCTGATGGATATGGACAGCATTCATCAAATGCCATTATGATATCTGCACCAAGTGCTTCTTCTATTTCCATTACTTTTTCTGGTGTAAACATGTGCTTGCTTCCATCTAAATGTGAATTAAACATTACACCTTCTTCTGTTATTTTTCTTAGTCCACTTAAACTAAAAACTTGGAATCCTCCACTATCTGTTAGTATTGGTCTATCCCAGTTCATGAATTTATGAAGTCCACCTGCTTCTTTTACTAAGTCATGACCTGGTCTTAAATATAAATGATATGTATTTGATAATATTATTTGGGCTTTAACATCTTCTTTTAATTCTTCTGGTGACATTGCTTTTACTGTTGCAAGTGTTCCAACTGGCATAAAGATCGGTGTTTGTATATCTCCATGTGGAGTATGTACAACTCCTCTTCTTGCTCCTGAATTTTTATCTACATGTAATAACTCATAGGTTATTGCTGGCATATATTTCTCCCTTCTTTTGACACTTTAGGACGGCCCTTAATAAGAACCGTCCAGATTTTATCTTTATTTTTTTGCAAGCTCTCTTAGCCCTGCTTTTATAAGTTCTTCTAGTGTCATATTATTTTTATCTATTTTTTGCATTGCTTTTTCTATTTCTTTTCCTGTATATCCTAACACCTGAAGTGCAGTAAACGCCTCTTCTTCTTTGCTGTCTTTTTCAATTGCTTTTTTCATTTCTAAAGATTTATTACTTGCAATTGATAATTCTTCTATTTGTTTTTCTTTCTTTAATTTGTCTTTTAATTCTAAAACTATTCTTTGAGCTGTTTTTGGTCCTATTCCTGGCAATTTTTTTAGTTTATTTATATCATTAGAAATTATTGCTATTGCAAAATCAGATGGCTCAATTTCGCCTAACATATTTATTGCTGTTTTGGCACCAACTCCGGCTTACTGATATTAATAATTCAAATAACCTTAATTCTTCTTGTGTATTAAATCCAAATATGCTTATGTCATCTTCCATAACTCTGTAATATGTATGTACTTTTACGATATCTCCTATCTTTCCTACATTTTCCATTGCAAGGTTTGACATAAATACTTTATACCCAAGACCTCCAACATCTATAACTATATATTCTCTTGTTTTTGATGCTAATTCTCCCTTTATGTATGCTAACATTTTTCCTCCGTTTTTACCATTCTATTTCTTTTATTCTTTTTATTGCTTCTATAGAATTTTCTTGTGTTCCAAATGCTGTTAATCTAAAATATCCTTCTCCTGATGGTCCGAATCCACTTCCAGGTGTTCCAACAACATTTGCTTTTTCTAATAACTTATCAAAGAATTCCCATGATTTCATATTGTTTGGTGTCTTTAACCAAATATAAGGTGAGTTCACTCCTCCAAATACTTCAAATCCAGCTTCTTGTAATCCTTCTTTTATTATTTTTGCATTTTCTTTATAATATTTTATATTTTCTAAGATTTGCTTTCTTCCTTCTTTAGAATATGTTGCTTCTGCTGCTCTTTGAACAACATAAGATACTCCATTAAATTTTGTTGTTGTTCTTCTATTCCATAATTTATTTAGTTCTACTTTTTCTCCATTTTTTGTGTAACCATAAAGTGTTTTAGGAACAACTGCATAAGCACATCTTACTCCTGTAAATCCTGCTGTTTTTGAAAAGCTTCTAAATTCTATTGCAACATCTTTTGCACCTTCTATTTCATATATACTATGTGGTACATTTTCTTCTTCTATAAATACTTCATACGCTGCATCAAATAATATTACTGATTTATTTATTTTTGCATAGTCTACAAATTTTTTAAGATCTTCTTTCTTTAAAACTGTTCCTGTTGGGTTATTTGGGAAACAAAGATATATCATATCTACATGTTCTTTTGGAAGTTCTGGTACAAAATTGTTTTCTTTTGTTACAGGCATATATACTACATTTTCATACATTCCAGTTTTTTCATTATAGTTTCCACTTCTTCCTGACATAACATTTGTATCTAAATATACTGGATATACTGGATCTGTTATTGCAACTTTATTATCTTTTCCAAATATATCTACTATATTTCCACAATCACATTTTGCTCCATCTGATACAAATATTTCATCTGGCTCTATGCCTAATCCTTTAAAGTCATTTTCTACAATTGCATTTCTTAAGAAATCATATCCTTGCTCTGGTCCATATCCTCTAAATGTTTCTGGTTTTGCAAGTTCATCTGTTGCTTTATGCATTGCTTCTATTACAGCTGGAACTATTGGTTTAGTAACATCTCCTATTCCTAGTTTTATTACTTTTTTGTCTGGATTATTTTTAGTAAATTCTGCTACCTTTTTTGCTACTGTTGAAAATAAATAGCTATCTTGTAAATTTAAAAAATTTTCATTTATATTTATCATATTTGCCTCCCATTTTAAGCTTAGACTATAAAATATAATCTATCTGTTTTCATTTTTTACATAAGACACTTCTCTTGTCTTACTCATTATTCTTAATTTTTCAAAACTTAGTTTTATGCTTTTAAAGAATCTTACAATTGGATTTTCTTTTTTGTATACAACTACACTAAATGTTTCTTTTTTGTTTGCTTCTAATTCTAAATCTGTGAATTTTTGTTCCTTAATTGGCACGATATCTGCTAGCATATTACTTAAGTTTATATCTTCTCCTATTATACTTTTTTGTATAAAATTATCCATCTCTTTGTTCATCTCAAATCTATACCGTATTAAGCGGTATTTCCTCCTTCTTTAGAATTCTAATTTTTCAAACATATTATATATTAAAATATTGTTAAGGTCAATAAAATATAGCTAAAAAAATCAAATCATATTCATATTTATTGCAAATTATAAATCTCCGTAGTATAATGAAAAAAATTAATTAAAAAATACTTTAATAACTATTATTCTATTTAAATTAATTTTATCTAGAAAGGATGATTATTATGAAATTAGAAGATGTACTAAAAAACATCGAAATTATTGAAAAGAAAGGATCTTTAGAAAATAATATTACACATATTACTTCAGATTCTAGAAATGTAAAAGAAAGTGGACTATTTGTTGCAATAAAAGGATATGTGCTAGATGGTACTAAATTTATTCCAAATGCAATCGAAAAAGGTGCTACAGCAATTATGGTTGATGAAACTACAAATATTTCCGATTTTGATATTCCAGAAAATGTTTGTATTGTAAAGGTTAATAATATTCGTCGCACTTTAGCAATTGCAAGTTGTAACTTAAATGACAATCCATCAAAAAAATTAAAATTAATTGGTGTAACTGGAACAAAAGGTAAAACTACATCTACATTTATGATTAAATCTATTTTAGAACACCAAGGTTATAAAGTAGGACTTATTGGAAGTATTGCAATTTACATTAATGATAAAAAAATCGAAGATATGGATAGAACATCTGCAGAAAGTTTTAAACTTCAAGAAGTTTTGGCTATGATGGTAAAAGAAAATGTTGATATTGTCGTACTAGAAGTATCATCTCAAGCAATGAAATTAGATAGAGTTACCGGTTGTGAATTTGATGCAGTTTTATTTACAAATCTTTCAGAAGATCACATAAGCCCACGTGAACATAAAGATATGGAAGATTACTTTAATGCAAAATTATCATTATGCAAAATCTCTCCTATCGTAGTTTATAGCGCTGATAATGAATATACTTCAAGAATACCAAATTTATTAAAAGATAAAAAATTAATTAGCTTTGGAATGCATTCTAATGCAGATGTAATGGGATCTGATCTTGTAATGTCAAATAAAGGAGTTGACTTTACATTAACAAAGGACAACCAATCATCTAAAGTATCTATATCAATTCCTGGAAAATATATGGTTTATAATGCACTTGGCGCAATTGCTATTGCATCTAACTTTGATGTTTCATTAAAAAGCATTCAAGATGGTTTAAAAAACGTTAGAGTATTTGGAAGAAGCGAACTTGTTCCAAATAAATTAGGTTTAACTATTATGATAGATTATGCTCATACACCATCAAGTTTACAATCAATATTAGAAACTGTAAAACCATATACAAAAGGTCGTGTAATATGTACATGGGGTGTTGGTGGAGATAGAGATGCTGCAAAAAGACCAATTATGGGTGAAATTTCTGGAACTTACGCAGATTTTACTGTTCTTACATCAGATCAGGTTCGTACAGAAAATCCTCAAAAAATATTAGATGAAATTGAAGTTGGACTAAAAAAAGTTACAGATCAATATGTTGTTATTCTTAATAGAACTGATGCTATACGTTATTCAATTAAAATGGCAACTAAAGATGATATTATTGTTATTCCTGGACTTGGAAGTGACTTATATATAGACTATATGGGTACAAAATATTTCTATGATGAAAGAATAGTTATTCATGATATAATTGAAGAAATTATTACAGGAAAAAAATTAAATGTTAATACTGTTATTTTTGATAAATAACTTTTTACCTATGTGATGGAGTTTAAAAATTTTCTTTTATTACTCCATCACATATTTTTGTTGCCAATCCACACATTGTTATTTCTTTGCTTTCATCATCTATATTAATTTTTAATTCTCCTCCTTTTAAATATACTTTTCCTTCATTTTTTACTAAACCTTTCATATTACATACATAATATGATACACATGCGCCGGTTCCGCAAGCATAGGTTTCACCTGTTCCTCGTTCCCATACTCTCATTTTTACACTTGTATTTCCAACTACATTAATAAATTCAACATTTGTTTTATTAATAAATGTTTTATGATTTTCTATTAGCGGTCCGATATTTTGAAATATCTAAATTTTCCAAATTATCCACAAATATTACAAAATGTGGATTTCCAATTGATATATATGTACCTTTTATTTCGATATTTTGAATATTAAAAGTTAAGTCTTTTTGTAAAACTATCGGTTTTCCCATATTTACTTTTACTTCATAAACTTTATCATCTTTTAAAATTAGCTCTAAAGTTTTTATTCCTGCTAATGTTTCGACTTTTATTAATCTTTTAGTTGTAATTTTATTATCATATAAAAACTTTCCAAAGCACCTAATTCCATTTCCGCACATCTCTGCTTTTGATCCATCAGCATTATATATTTCCATTTTGAAATCCGCAATTTTACTTGGTTTAATTAATATTACTCCATCAGATCCTATTCCAAAATTCCTATTTGAAACATATCTTGTAAATATAGATATTTTATCACTTGGAATGTAATTTTTATCTTCTAACATATTTATATAAATATAGTCATTTCCTAATCCATGCATTTTAGTAAAATTAATCATTTTTAACCTCTTTATTATAATTTTGTTAAAAAGATATTTTTTAACTAAAAAATACCTTTCTAACATATTACATTATATTAAATTTTTAAATTTATATTCCCATTTGTTTGATAAATTTCTTACCTTTTTTTATCATTTTTTTGCCTTCTTTGTTCATTGTTTCACTATACATTAACATCACACCTGCAGAAATTAAGCCACCTATCATAACACCTTTTGCAAATTTCATTTTTTACTCCTCCTTTTTATCTTTTTATATTTTTATTATTAGTTTTTTTATGATTTATATACTCCTTCTTTAGTGAATATATTTCATTAAGTGCAACTATTATCAAAAATATGCCAAAATATTTTTTTAACTTTTCTATCGGAATACTTATGGATAATTTAGCTCCTATTATCGCGCCAATGATTCCAAATGTTATTACAGTTTTTGCAATTTCATAATTTATTTTTTTATTTCTAATATTTACAACAATTGCTGTTACACATGTAGGAATAAAAAAGACTAAATTTACTCCTTGTGAAATATGTTGATCAGTTTTTAAAAATGCTGTTAATAAATATATTAGTATAGTTCCTCCTCCGCATTCCCATACTACTTATAAATCCTGATATTATGCCAAATAAAATTTCCATATAAATCCTTTCTTTTATACAATTCCAAGCATATATAAAGCAACATATATCAAAAATAATGTAAATGATATTTTGAGTATAATATTTGGAATTTTGCTTAAAACCTTAGATCCAATGTAACTTCCAATTATTCCCCCAATAGCACATAAAAATCCTAATTTCCAATCTATATATTTGTTTTTTGCATAGAAAAAACTTGTTGTTAATACCATTGGCAATATACACATTATTGATGTTGCTCTTGCTTCTTTCGAATTTAGTTTAAGCAAATATGTAAATGCTGGAACTAGTATTAATCCTCCTCCTGTTGAAAATAATCCAGAAATAAAACCGAGCTAAAAAGCCTATTATTATCTTTTTTAATTTTTGTTTGTTTTTCATGTTTTTATTATTAGCATTTATCTTAAAAAAATTACTTTTAAGCAAAAAAATAGAAAAGAGATAATTCTCTTTTCTATTTATGTATTTCAAAAACATCTTTGCTTTCTCCACAAACTGGACAAACCCAGGTATCTGGTAGATCTTCAAAATTTGTTCCAGGTGCTATTCCTGCTTTTTCATTTCCTGTTTTTGGATTGTATATATATTTACATACTCCGGCATTCATATTTTTCGCCTTTTTCACTTTTTTCTGTTATAAAGTTTCTATATCCTAAAAATAGCGCTGCAATTACCATAAGTAAAAATGATAATGCTTTCCATATTCCACTTTCTAAAAGAATTATTGCAAAAAGTCCAAGTCCTGCACTCATTGCATACATTACAAGTACTGCTTGTTTTTGTGAAAATCCTCTTGCAATTAATCTATGATGTAAATGTCCTTTATCTGCTTTAAATATTGCTTTTATTGATTTTCCTTTTATCACTCTTCTAATTATTGCCCATACAACATCAAATATTGGTAATCCTAAAACTAACATTGGAAGTGCAATTACAACTGCTGTATATGTTTTTGCAACTCCTAAAATTGATACTATTGAAAGTATATATCCTAAAAAGTTTGATCCAGTATCTCCAATAAATGTTTTTGCTGGTGAAAAGTTAAATGGTAAAAATCCAACCAATGCTCCTATTAATGATGTTATCATTAATATTGCTATCATTGGCGAATAATTTAGCGCAAATATTATTAATAATGAAATACATGATATTAATGCTATTCCCGAAGATAAACCATCTAGTCCATCTATTAAGTTTATTGCATTTGTTATACCAATTATCCATATTACAGTAACAACCATTGATATTTCATGTGCTAGCTCTGTATTTGTTATAAATGGAATATCACTATCGCTTATTTGTATTCCAAAAGCAACTGCAACTACAGCTGCTAATACTTGTCCAAATAATTTTTGCAAAGGCTTTAATGTTTTAGTATCATCTATTACTCCTGTTATTGTAATTATTATAACTCCTAAACCTACACCTATTAATTTTTTAAAATATTCATTTTCATCAAATAAATTTATACTTCCTTCTATGTTCATTACAGAAATTAAATATATTAATGATATAGCAAAACCTGAAATTACAGCTAGTCCTCCAAGTTTTGGTATTGATTTTTTTCTCATTCTTCTGTCATCTTTTGGTATGTCTATTGCTCCTATTTTTTCCGCAATCTTTATAGAATATGGTGTTGCCATAAAAGCTACTATAAATGCTAATAAGAACGATATTGCTATATTTCCCCACATAGCTTTGCCCTCCATATTATTTCATATTTTCTTTTTCTATATTATTTATCATTTCTATTCTTTCTTGATACCTTCCACCTTTAAATTCAGTACCAAGCCACATTCTGATTATCTTTATAGCTTCTTCTATTGTAGTATTATTTCCACTTATTGTTATTACATTTATATCATCATCTGCTTTGGCAAGCTTTGCTTCATTTTCATTTATTACAAGTCCTGCTCTAATTCCTTTAAATTTGTTTGCAACTATTGCCATTCCACATCCTGACTTACATAAAAGAATTCCTTTGTCACATTCTTTTTCTATAATTGCATCTGCAACTTTTTTTGCATATATTGGATAATCTGTTCTTTCTTCTGAACCTGTTCCAAAATCTTTATAATTTATTCCTACTTCTTCTAAGTATTTTTTTATTTCTTCTTTTAGTTTGTATCCTCCATGATCGCTTCCTAGTGCTATCATACTTTTTCCTCCTTTGGATTTTTCTTTTTTTACTATAGCATAATTTACCAAAGAATTCAATACAAAGCCTAAAAAATGTTTAATTTGCATATCTTGACTTGTATTTGCCTTTGTGCTAATATAATAAAAGTTTTATATAGGAGGCTTATATGAATATTTTTATAGATTTCGACCATACATTATATAATACACCATTACTAACTAAGGATATGCTAGATGCCTTAGCTATATATATTTCGAAAGTTTCAAACGAAAATTTCGAACCCGTTTTGGAAACTTTAAAAAATAAATTTAAACGTGGAAATAATAATATTTATGACATATATGAGCTAATTAAATATTTTTCTAAAATATTTAATTATGATTATAAAGAAGCTACTAATATAGTAAATAATGTTATTAATAATGGAACACAATATTTATTTGAAGACAGTATTCCCTTTTTAAAAGGATTAAAGAAAAAAAATCATAAAGTATACATATTATCATATAATGAAAACGAGGTATATTTTCAAGCTGTAAAAATTGCAGGATCTGGATTATTAAAGTATGTTGATGGAGTTTTCCCAACAACAACTTTAAAAGGTGAAATACCTCTTGATTTTTCAAAATGTATATTTATTGATGATAAACCAAAAGATTTAATATCAATTTATAATAATCATCCTTTTAAAATTTTTAGAATCAGAAGAAAAAATGATACATATTCTGAAATAGAAACCAATTTACCTATTCCGGAATTTACAAGTTTAGAAGAACTTCAAAAAAATATATAAATATACAAAAATATATGGAGGAATAAAAAATGCAAAGAAAAAAAGTAGTACTATTAGGTGGAGGTACAGGGGCTTCTACCATTTTAAAAGGTCTTAAATATTTCCCTGTTGATATAACAGCTGTAATTACTGTTTCTGATAATGGAAGAAGCACAGGTAAACTTCGTAAAGAATTTTATACACCTGCTGTTGGGGATATAAGACATGTCCTAAGTAATTTATCAACATTACCAGATGATATAAAAGACATTATGGAATACAGAATGTCAACATATAGTGATTTAAATGGTCATGCCATGGGAAACTTAATTTTAACATCTCTTTATAAAAAAACTGGCAGTTTAAAAACAAGTATTGAATATTTTAGTAAACTTTTAAGAGTAGAACACACAGTTCTTCCCCTATCTGAGGATTATTTAACTTTAATGGGAGAAACTGTAGATGGAGAAATAATTGAAGGCGAGGATGAAATTACACATGCAAATAAACAATATAAAAGAATCTTTTATAAAGAAGAGCCTACTATCTTCCCTGAAGTATTTGATGCAATAGCAGCTAGTGATCTTATTATTTTAAGTATGGGAAGTTTATATACTAGTTTATTACCTCATTTAATTTGCAAAGATGTTGTAAATAGTATAAATAATTCTAAAGCTAAAGTTATGTACATATGTAATGCCATGACTCAACCTGGTGAAACAGACGGCTTTGGTGTAAGTGATCATTTAAAAACTTTAGAAAAATATCTTGGAAAAAATTCTGTTGATAGTGTAATTGTTAGTAACACAGATCTTCCAAAAGAAATTCTTGATAAATATGCAAGAGAAGAAGAAAAAGATTTAGTTAAAATTGATTATGAAAATATGAAAGACAAAAGTTACGAAGTTCTAGAAGATGACCTTCTCGTAACAGATGATGGAACAATAAAACATGATAGTTTAAAACTAAGTTCTATGATTTTCTCTTACTTAATGAGGAAATAAGCTCAATTTATAAAAAAGTATTGCCAAATCCACTATTTTATGTTAAAATAGTGGATGTTATAAATTACATACTAAAGGAGGTGCAACCATGCCAAACATAAAATCAGCTAAAAAAAGAGTAAAAATAATCGAAAAGAAAACATTAAGAAATAACATGATTAAATCAGGATATAAATCAGCTGTAAGAAAATTCGAAGAAGCTATCGAAGCTGGAAAAATAGACGAAGCTAAAGTTCTATTCTCTCAAGCTACAAAGAAAATTGATCAAGCTTGCACAAAAGGTGTTTTAGTAAAAAATACTGCAGCTAGAAAAAAATCTAATTTAGCAAAAAAATTAAACGCAGCTATGGCTTAATTATAAATTGATTAATCGGCCGTATATTAATTAGTTAATTTGTAATTTTAAAAGATTATGCATAGTTTTTTAAAAAATAATCACTTAAAGAAAATCTTTAAGTGATTATTTTTTTTACATAACAATTTGAAGTAAAATAACAAGTATTACTCCTGGCACTCCAAAAATACCAACTATTAAAGAAGTAATCCAATTAATATCTAAGACAAATCCAAATCCAGCTCCTATCATATTAATCAAAAATAGTACTACTCCCCCTGCTAACGCATTTAGCATTAATTTAATTATAATTTTTATTGGTGCAGCAATTATTTTTAATACTAAAAATAAAACAATAAGTGCTACTAAAAAACTTAAATATTCCATATTTATTTCTCCCTTTTAAAATTTTTTACTTTTCATCATTCCAGGTATATATAATAATTTGTATAAAGCCTTATTTAATTTATCATTCATAAAACTATCGTCAAATTTGTTGTTAGTCAAATAACTAAATAAAATATAATGTTTTAAAGCATATAACCTTTTTTTCCATAATACACCATTCATATTTCTAGTTAAAATTTCTTTAAAATACATATAGTAACCGTATGGTGATTCTTTAAATGTTTTATTTATATTTTTTGTATATCCGATCTTGTATATAACTTCCCTGTTCTACAGCTTCATTTATTGGAATAATTTTATATTCTTCATCCATTTTATGGTACATTCTAGATTCAGTTATAAATTTTTCGTTATGTTCTAACTCATGGAAAAATTCTCGTCTTTTTTGTCCATTAAAAACAATTATTTTTTCTCCATCTACATCTTCTTTAAAATATAAATCAAACATTGTTGTTTCTTTTTCTGGATTTTTAAATTTATTTCCACTTATTGTACCATCATTTTCTTTTTTCAAAAATACTAATCCATATAACTTTTGATTTTCTACTAACCTATTTGAATTTTTTTCTATTATATCAAAAGCGTTTTCTACAAAATAATCATCTGAATCACAATCAACCATTAAGTTTCCAGATGACAATTTTACTGCTTTATTTATAGCTTCCATCTTGCCACTGTTTTTTTGATAACAATATATAATATGAACTTTATTCTCACTTATAAATTTTTCAACCTGAATTTTTGTATCATCTGTTGATCCATCATCTACTATTACCCATTCACAATTTAAATTGTATTTCAAATTTTCTTTAATGCTATCATATAGTTTTTTTAAATAGCTTACCCTGTTATATGTAGCTGTTAAAATACTTAATTTCATTTTTCTTCTCCTAATAATTTTTTTATCTGTTCAAGTAAATTTTCATTATTAAATTCTAAATTTCCATCATCAAAAATTACGTTTCCTTTTAATATCTGTTTTAAACCTTCAAAAATTGCATCTTCTGTATTTTGTAATATCACTTTTTTTGAGTATCCATTAACAGCTTCTTTTGCTGCAGTATCTGTTATTATTATATTTTTATTTAAAATTTTCGCTTCATCTATTACCATACCATATCCTTCAAATTTAGATAGTAAAGCAAAATAATCTGCTCTTTTTATATATGGATATGGGTTTTCTCTTTTTCCCATAAGCTTAAATGTATCTTCTACTTTTAATTCTTTTATTTTGTTTTCTAGATTTTGTCTTTCAGGTCCATCACCTATTACATAAATATTATGCATTATTTTGTCATCTATCAACTTTTTATGCACATCTATTAATCTATCAATTGCCTTTTGAGGAACAAGCCTTGCAACTGTTATAATTGATGGCATAGATTTATCAATATATTCTTCTCCTATTTTTTGATTCGATTTTTGCAAAATTCTTTCTTTATCTATATAATTATATATAACTTCTTCTTTGTTTTCTAATCTTTTTTCTTTATACAATTCATTAAACGCATTTTTATTATCATTACTTACAAAAACAATCTTGTCATATTTTCCATATATTTTTCTGTCTACCAATAATTTTATTTTCGCTTTAAAACTATTCCCAAATACTTTTGATATATCATTATGAACCCATACAATTTTATTTTTAGATTTACCATACTTAAAAATTCTTGTAATTGGTCCTTCCAAAAATGCAACTTGTTCATCAAATTTTCCTTCAATATATTTTTTATAGATTTTCTTTCCGCAAAAAAGTACTTTTAAAGGAATAACTTTTTTCTTTAAATTTGATAGCTCCTCATAAGAATTATTATATAGCTTAATTACTTTTACATTTTCTCCAAGTTCTTTTTCAAATGCTCCTTTTCCATATAGCATAAAAATTGTTATATCATATTCATTTTTCAACTTGTTTACTATATCTACAAGTACTCTTTCAGCTCCACCTATTCCAAGACTTGTTATTCCAAATACTATTTTTTTCATTTTTTATTCCTTTCTTTCCCATTTGGGGACGGAGATTTTCGTGGAATTCCCATTTGGGGACGGAGATTTTCGGGGAATTCCCATTTGGGGACGGAGTTTTTCGGGGAATTTGTTAAAATAATTGCGTCAAAAGCTTAGCCAAAATTATTACCATTGTCATACTTGATAAATTAAAAAATACATATCCCGACAAACTTGATAATGCAAATGCTAATAAAAATCCTGTTAGATACATTACTTTATCTATTTTTATTTCTTTTTTATTTTTTAGCATTTCTTTTATTCCATATATCAAAGCGAAAATAAATGGTCCTAAATATAGGATAAATCCAATTATTCCAAAATTCAATAAAATTGCTGGAACTTCCATTTCCATCACAAGCTCTCCTGTTTGGTTTTTATAGCCATTTCCGAATAATATTAATACCAGATTTTTTTGTTCTTTAACTAAAATCAAATTATAAATTAATTGTTGTTTTCTTAAATTTACATTTGATAATTTTATTTCTTTTGCATAATTACCAAATTTAACAATTGCTCTTTTTTCTTCTTCTGACATATAATTTTCTTTTATTGTTCCATTTTTTATTTCTTTATATATATTTAATATATCTCCTGTAACATATCTTCCTTCTCCAGTTTCTTGATCAATATTTATTTCTTCATTTTGCTTTAATAGTTTTCTTCTTTCAATTGTTTTTGATCCTAAAACCGCAATCATAATAATAGCAATTATTATAACTATCGAGATTATAATTGTCTGTTTTTTTTCTACTTTTTTATTATCTCTAATGTTTATAAGTAGATTGGCAATTATAAACATAAAAATAATTATTCCAAATCCAAATAATCCTGTTCTCATTCCAGATAGCATTGTTAGATAAATTCCTATTAATACTATTAAAATTAATTTTTTCCAATCACTTAATTTAAAATTCCCCAAAATTATACATAATCCTAAAAGTAACACTGTACACAAGCTATTTCCAGATTCAAAATAGCCTTTATACCCAATTTCTTCTAAATATGTAGATGATGAAGTATTAGTTATTATTGATATCAATATAGATATTATATATATTAATATACTTATTAATACTGACTTTTCAAGCTTTCCTTTGTCTTTTACAACTTTAAAAAATAAATACAAATTAACTATCATCATTCCATAATTCACTAAATATTGTGTCTCATTTACTATATTTCCATATGAACTTCCATTATGTAGTTTTTGAAATATTACTAAGTGAATTATAGAATATATTAAATATAAACATGTAATTATAGCTTTTTTTAATTTTCCTTTTTCTTTAAAAAATACTATAATAAATACTATACAGGGTATAATTGGTCTTAATATTGTTGTTGGCGATAAATTTGTTGAAAAATAATTTCTAAATAAAAAACTTATTATATCAAGTATTGGACATAGTATTACAAAAAAACACATTAAATTTTCTAGTGTTATTTTTTTCTTTATTTTTTCTATCATAACTTATTTCTCCTATAACAATTGTAAGAATAAACAATATATTTTGTAAGTAAATTTATTATTGCTTCTTATATACAAATTTTTCATACTCTTCTTTTTTAAAATATCATTTTTTCTCCAATTAGGAAATTTAGTATTTATGTTTTCCCATGTCTCTTGAATTGCTTGTTTTCTTTGTCTTTTATCTTCTATTTTGCACATTCTCTTTAGCGAACTACACAATAAAAATCTTACATAAATATATTCCAATTCCTGCTCGTATTCGTTATATAAGTTATTTTCTTTATAATATTTAATTACATTATCTAATACTTTAAATATTTCTTTTGTCCTTATATTTTGAGTATTTGCAATTGAATCTTCTCTTTGCACATAATGTATAAAACATTTTTTTACAAATGAAACTTTACTTATATAAGGAACCATTTTATAAAAGAACTCCACATCTTCATATCTAAGTCCAACCGGAAATTGTAAATTTGTCTTTTCTATTATTTCTCTTTTAATTAATTTATTCCATGCAACAACTCTAGCTTTTTCTATCATTTCTTTTTTAGACGAATATAAAACTCCTATATCTTCTCTTATTTTATTTGGATATTCCCAAATAAAGTCACATTCTACCATGTCAGATTTTTCTTTTTTAGCTAAATTATACATTTCTTCATATGTGTTTTTTTCTACATAATCATCAGAGTCTAGAAAAGCTACATATTCTCCTGTTGCAAATTTTAGTCCATAGTTCCTTGCATCTGACAATCCACCATTTTCTTTTTCTAAGTATTTTATTTTAGGATATTTTTCTAAATATCTTTCTATTTTCTGTTTTGATTGATCTTTTGACCCATCATTTACTATTATTATTTCCATATCATCAATTGTTTGATTTACAACTGAATCTAAGCATTTTTCTATATAATCTTGTACATTATATACTGGTATTATTAAGCTTACTTTTGGCATATTTTCTCCTTATATTTTCAAATGTTCCAATGCTCTATCTGCTAATTTTTGATATTTTAATTTTTTATCTTTTATTCTCTCACCTAATTCTGGAACAATTCCAAAATTTGCATTCATAGGTTGAAATTTATCATTTTCATTTGATATATATTTTGCAAGTGCTCCTATCATTGTGTAATTTGAAAATTCGATTTTTTCTTCATTTTTTAATTTTTTTACCGCATTTATTCCTGCAACTAAACCAGAAGATATAGATTCTACATATCCTTCAACTCCTGTTATTTGTCCTGCAAAATATATGTTATCAATTTTTCTTAAATTATATGTGTTATCTAATAAATAACTTGAGTTTATATAAGTATTTCTATGCATTACACCATATTTTATAAAGTCCGCATTTTCTAACCCTGGTATCATACTAAATACTCTTTTTTGTTCTCCATATTTAAGGTTTGTTTGGAAACCAACTATATTATATATACTTGCTGCTCCATTATCTTGCCTTAATTGTACAACTGCGTATGGTCTTTTTCCATATCTTGGATCATCAAAACCTACTGGCTTTAATGGACCAAATCTTAATGTATCTTTTCCTCTTTTGGCCATTATTTCTACTGGCATACAACCTTCAAATATTTCTCTTTTTTCAAAGTCATGTAATGTTACTACTTCTGCATTTATTAATTCTTCTACAAATTTTTCATATTCTTCCTTATTCATCGGAAGATTTATATAACTTGCATCTTGACTCTCTAGCCTTTTTTTCCATTCATCTATGGTTTCATCTTTTTGTTTTTCCTGTTCATACCTATTTCCAAAAAATGCTATATTAAAATCTATGCTTTCCTTTGTTACTATTGGTGCTGCCGCATCATAAAATGCAAGTCTTTTTTGACCTGTTAACTCTATTATTTCTTTTGATAAACTATCTGATGTTAATGGTCCTGTAGCAATTATTACTATACCATCTTTTGCTATATCTTTTAAACTGATTTCTTCTCCAACTTCTTTATTTATAACTTCTATAAGTGGATTTTTATTTATTTCAGCTGTAACTTCTTTTGAAAATTCTTCTCTATCTACTGCTAATGCTTGTCCTGCTGGCACACTTGTTTTATCTGCTATTTTTATTAATAATGAATCTAGTTTTCTTAATTCTTCTTTTAATAAACCACATGCATTTGTATGTAGGTTTGATTTAAATGAGTTACTACATACTATTTCTGCTAAATTTGAATTTGTATGTGCTGGTGAGTATTTTTTAGGTTTCATTTCATATAGTTTTACTTTTATCCCTTGTTTTGCTATTTGGTATGCTGCTTCAGTTCCAGCTAAACCTCCTCCTATTACTGTTATATATTCATTCATTTCAATTTCTCCTTTTGCGATATATTATATAGTATTTTTTTCCCTTTTTCAATCCCTGTTTATAATTAAAAAAGTTGCATAATTTTTAGTATACAACTCTTTTTTTACTCATTTATTTTTGGATATAATCCAATTGATATTATTCCGCTTATTCCTACTAATGTATAAATTATTTTACTTAATACACTCATTTTCCCAAATACCATCACAACAAAATCAAATTTTATTATTTTTGGTATATCGTTTTACATATTAAAATTCTGTTAATTTAAATTAGTATAATTAAAAATCAAAATAAAAAAACCAATCTGATTCAGATTGGTTTTAACTTTGGAGCAGGTAGTGGGAATCGAACCCACGTAGCTAGCTTGGAAGGCTAGGGTTCTACCATTGAACTACACCTGCATTTCTTTTTATGGTAGTTAATACATTAAATGGAGCAGGTAGTGGGAATCGAACCCACGTAGCTAGCTTGGAAGGCTAGGGTTCTACCATTGAACTACACCTGCAACTTCTCCTTAATGCTTTACTATTATATCATCTTTTCACAATTTGTCAAGATTTTTTTAAAAATTTTTTCATTTTTTTAATCTGGCCTTTTTATAGTTTAGTACTACATTATTATGGCCAGATATTATTTTATTTTTCCGAAAAATCTTCATAAATTTTTGTAATTTCTATTTTTGATTTTCCTTGTTTTATTTTTTCATCTGCTTTAACGATTAAATCAACATCATAAATTTCACGTAAATTTTTTATATTGTCTTTTCTTTGTCCAATAACATTATTTACATCTATAGGGTTTACAGTAACTACTACCTCTTTTACCTTTGTATTTAATTGCTTTATTTTTTCTACAATAACATCATACCACATTCCCGATTCTACTAACTGTCTAAAAGCTGGATGAAATGGTCCTGCTACTACCTCGCTTTTTTCATTTTCAGGATCTGTTATTGTGTCTGTTGGTTGAAGTCCTATTCTTATTACTTCTATATTTTTCTTTGTAAATAATTTTACAAGTTCTTTACATACCTCAACTGCTTGTGTTACTGTTAATGGTTTATATTTTCCGTTATTATAATCTTTTTCTAGTTTTGTATTTTTTATAACTAATACTGGATATATTCTTACCATTTTTGGTTTTAATTTTATTAGCTGTTTCGCAGTATTTATTTCATCTACGGTTGTACTTTCTGGAAGTCCTACCATCATTTGGTGTCCTAAATTGAACCCATACCATCTTATTAATTTGGATGCTTTTTCAACATCACTAAATGTATGTCCCCTTCCTGCTTTTTTTAATATATAGTCATTTGCTGATTGCACTCCTAATTCTATTGTCTTTACTTTATATTTTTTTAGTCTTTTTAATATTTTTTTATCAATATAATCCGGTCTTGTAGATATTCTTATACTTTCTACTTTTTTCTGCTTTATGTATTCATATGCAGCACTTAGTAATTCTTCTTGCTTTTCTTCTTCAATTCCAGTAAAGCTTCCTCCAAAAAAGGCAACTTCTACTTTTGAATCTTTTTTTATATATTTAAGGTGTTCTTCTATTATTTCTTTTACATCTTCCTTTGTAACTTGCTTTGTTTGCCCACTTATAGATTTTTGATTGCAAAATACACAATCATTTGGACATCCTAAGTGTGGTACAAATATAGGAATAATATATTGTTTTTTCATATAGCTTTTCACCCCTTTTTTAATATTTCAATTGCATGTTTTGCTGCATCCATTTCAGCATTTTTTTTGCTTTTTCCTTCTCCTTTTGCTAAAATATTCCCATTATATATAACTTCTGCATCAAATGTTTTGTCATGATCTGGTCCGAATTCTTTTATTATTTTATATTCTATCTTAACATCTCCATGTTTTTGAAGTATTTCTTGTAAAACAGTTTTATAGTCTTTTTGTCCTACGTTTTTGCTTGCAAATTTTATTTCTTCTTTTAGATTTTCTATAATAAATTTATTTACAGGCTCTAGACCTCCATCTAAATACATTGCTGCAATTACTGCTTCTACACTATCTGCCATTATAGCTGGTTTTACTTGTTTGTGTGCTACTCTTTCGGATTTTCCTAGGCGTAAGAAATCACTAAAATTATGTGATTTAGCAACTTTGTATAAACTTGCCTCACATACCACTTGAGCCCTAACTTTAGTCATTTCTCCCTCTTTTAATTTTGGATAGTTTTGATATATATATATACTTGATAAAAATTCTAATATGCTATCTCCTAAAAATTCTAGTTTTTCATTACTTATTGTTTTTTTCTCGTATGCATAAGATGTATGTGTTAATGCTGTTTGTAATAAGTTTTTATCTTTGAATGTATACCCTAATTCTTGTTCTAATCTGCTATATTCCATTTTTTCACCTCTTTTCGACCATGTATCTATTATATACTTTTTTTGGATTTTTTCAAGTGTTTTGTGGAAATATTGAGATTTATGATGATTTTTTATAGAAAAAAAGCATAGCTTTATTTTGCTATGCTACTCTGGTAGAAACCTCAAAATTTTCAAAAATTTAAAATGTAACTTTTCGGCCACCTACCTATTCTTATTTTTATATTCTAAAACTAGTATTCTATTATTCTAGTTCTTCGCCATCAGAGTTCAAGGCTACTTCCATAGTCCGACGCGAAAACCGATGATGTTGCCAGAAACTAGGGTAATGTCGTTGCAGCGACTCTTGGCTCGACCGAGCAAACCAGTGTAAGTGTAGCAACCTCCCCTGAAAACACACGGTTGGCTAGTATTGTAAAACTCTAATGTCCATTCCCATACATTTCCAGCTATATCATAGATGTTTTGTAAATTTGTTGCTTCTGTTGCTCCTGTTGTTAATAATATTCCGTTTTCATGTGAACCTTGTTTTTTCTTCTTGCTTCCTGTTACTAATGTTGGTTTTTCTTCACTATTATAAGACTTCCAATCAGTTAATGCTTCGTATTTGGCAAATTTTCCTCTATTTAATGTAAATGCTGAATTATAGTAATTTCCTATCGTTGTACTGTTATTTAGTAAATTAGATTTCTGTGATGGATTTTTTGTTTCAATATATTTTAATACTAAATCCCATTGTATTCCAAATATTAAACTTCCTTTACAATCTCCATAATTCATTTTTTTCGCTAATGTTTGTGCTTTATCTCTTGTCACATAATTATATGGATACATATTCGGCTTTATTACTGCTTTGTCGCTTTCTGATATTTCTGTACTTGATGTTCTTGGTGTATCTCCTTCTAATCCTGCTTCATATCTTCCTATCCAAAATCCTCCATTTGTATACACACTTTTTAACATAGCTTGATATTGTTCTGTAAAATTTGAATTTGTATCACTGTAACTAGAATCTGCATAATCAGTTGTATATGCCTTTAAGCAAGCTTCTATATTTGTGTAATTCTCACTATTACTTGGTTTTTTTGCTCCATTATTATTATATGTTGTATTATCATATATTGTTGTAGGCACTTCCACCCAAACATATTCATTTTGATTAGCATCTTGTATTACTAATCCTGTTGCTAAATCCCCTTCTTTTTTTGAAAATGTACTATTTGGCAAATATGGCGTTGTTCCTGTTCCTGTTGGTAAACTTCCTCCTGTTGGATTTCCTCCTTCAGAACCTCCGCCTGTACTTCCTCCATTTGAACTTGGTGCATATTGGTTTATTGTATCTTCATATCCTTGTAATTTTTCATTTTCTTCTTCTTGCGCCACTTCTGTTTTTTCTTTTGCTTCTACTGCTCTATTTAGTATTCCATTTTGTCCTGTTAACATCGCTATGCTTATTCCCGCAAGTATCAAGAGCACTATGATTGTTACTACAAGTGCAATTAACGTTATACCTTTTTTTCTTCTTAATGTATCTCTTAACATTTTTCATCCTCCTAATTTTATTTTTTTATATAAATTTAGCCTTACATTTACATACATATCTGTTATTGCCATTTCCAGCTTTTTTATACTTAACAATTAGCGGTTTATTCAATTTTCAATGTACATAAGTTTTTGGCTAAACACATTTACATATTAACATATTGTATATTTTTTTACAATATGTTTTCTGTTTTATTTCAAATTTTATAAAACCATTACAAGCAAAAAAAATTAAAAGACAAAAAAATCCCCTATAAAATATTTCTATCTTATAGGGTACTTTATTACTTATTGATAATTTTTTTCCAAAAATTATGCAACATTTTCTTTTATGTATTCAACTACATCTCCAACTGTTACTACTTTTTCAGCTTCTCCATCTGGAATTTCTATATTAAATTCTTCTTCAATTCCCATTATTAATTCTACTAAATCTAAAGAGTCAGCTCCTAAATCATCTATAAAATGTGCATCTAATGTAACAGAATCTTCTGAAACTTGTAATAAATCTACAATTATATTTTTTACCTTTTCAAATATTTCTTCTGAACTCATAACTCTTAAGTTCACCTCCTCCCAAATTTTCAAATATTAATATATCCTTTGATATAAATTTAATGTTATTTTTTATATAGACATTTATATTATATGTTTTTTCATTTGTCAATAGATATGTGTAATTTATTTTATTTTTGAATTACCGTTCGGTTTTACTTTTTTTCTTTTTCAAACTCTTTTATAAGGTTTTCTACTGTTTTATTATTTACAAATTGTTCTGCTTGTTTTATTGTGAATTCAAATAATTTCTCATCACTACTTCCATGTGCTTTTACAACAGGTTTTTTTACACCTAAAAATAATGCTCCACCATATGATTTGTAATCCATTGATTTTGAAAATTTATTCATTGCTGGAAGTGATGGTATAGCAGCTATTTTTGACCATATATTTTTCATTAAATTTTCTTTTAGGCTTCTTTTTACAAATTTTCCTAGTCCTTCTACTGCTTTTAAAAATACATTTCCAGTAAATCCGTCTGTTACAATCGCATCAACTTCTCCAGTAAATGCATCTCTTCCTTCAACATTTCCTATAAAATTAATATTTAATTCTTCTGATTTTTCTTTTAGTAATTTATAACTTTCTTTTGTTAATTCATTTCCTTTTGTTTCTTCAGTTCCAATATTTAATAAGCCTATTCTTGGATGTTCTATTCCAAATGTATTTCTTATATATATGCTTGACATTTGGGCAAATTGAAGTAAATTTACTGGTCTACAATTAGTATTTGCTCCTGAATCTATTAGTACTAATCTACTTTTATATGAAGGCAATATTCCTGCCATTGCTGGTCTATCTATTCCTCTAATTCTTCCTACTAATAATGTCGCTCCTGCAAGTAAGGCTCCAGAATTTCCAGCAGAAATAAACACATCTCCTTCGCCTTTTTTTAACATATTAAATCCAACTACCATTGAAGAATCTTTTTTGTGTTTTATACTATCTGTTGGACCATCTTCCATTTCTATTGTTTCTGTTGCATTTTTTATTATTAATCTAGGTGAAATTTCTTTCAAAGTCTTTCCGTAAAATTCTTTTACTTTTGCTTCTATTACTTCTTGCTTACCTATCAAAATAACTTCCGCTTTTATTTGGTTTATCGCTTTTACTGCACCTTTTATTGTTGCATCTGGGGCATTATCTCCTCCCATTGCATCTAGAAGTATTTTCATTTTTCTACATTCCTTTCATTTTTCAGTTTATTAAGATATTATTAATTTTAGTATGCTTTTCATAAAAAATCAATATTTTTTATTATTTTTCTTTATCTTTTTCATTAGATCTTTGACCCTCTTTTTTTGCACCTTGGCTTTTAGGTACAATTATTTTGTCAACTTTTATATCTTCTTCTATCCATTCTTTTCTTTTAGCTTGTGCAGAAGCATAAGTTTCTCTTGGTCTTTTTTCTTCTAAAACCGGTCCCTTTTCTTGCATTTCATCCATCTTTTTTCTAAAAATATTTATTATTCTTTTTACAAAACTTTCTTTTTCTTGTACCTTTTTTATTGGTATCATTCCTAAATTGGTTTCTTTTTCTTCTGCAAAATCTACTTTAAGTTCTTCTATATTATCTGCTTTACATATACCATTTTGAATCAAATAAAGTTCTTCTTTTTTCTTTGAATTTACTATAATTGTTCTATTATAAATTTTTATTTCTGTATTTGGATCTTCTCTCATTAAAGATTCTCTTAAATCATCAAATTCAGTTATTACTTTTTTAAAATCTTCATTCTGTCCTATTGTAAAGTCAAAAATTTCGTTGTATTTTTTAGCGTTTTCATCTGTTATTTTTATTTCTTTACAAAAACGATAATCATCAACAATTTTTCCATCCCTATAACATATTTTATCTATAGCACCATCTTTTGCTATTATCTTTTTTAATGTATAATGGTCCATTTCCTCTAGTTTTCCCATGTGATATAAGTCTTTTATGAAAAATAACATTATTTCTTTATCCTTTTCTTTCAAATCAGATAACTTTAGCTTTAATAATTCATCTTGTTCTTCGGTAAATACTTTATATTTAATTGCCCCTTCAAAAACAGAAAGGTCATCAAAATATTTTAAGAACTCTGATTTTGTCATCTCTTTATTTTCTTTCGCTTCCTGCAAAATTGAATCCGAATATCTTTTATATAATACATCAAAATCTTTGAGAAATTTAGTTGTGGATCCTGTTCTTTCTATCAATCTGAATCCTGAATCAAATATACATTGACGGAATTTTGCATATCTTACAATAAATTCTTTTGGCATTGGCCTTTCAAAATTAAATGCAAAATCTAAACCTTTTCTGAAATATTGTTCATATATACTATTTTCAATATCAAGCGTTGCATTTTCTATTTCTTTTACATAACCATCTATCATATCTTTATAATATAGTAAAAAATTCTCATACGAATGCTCTAATTTTCTATCTTTTAAAAATATAAAATATTCTTTACCATTTACTACTCTATTATAATTAGGATCTTCATATAATTTTCTTTCGTTTTCAACCATATTCTCTGTTTTTATTGGTTCTAGATACTTTTCAATTTCTTCTATTCGCTCTTTACAATTATATATATAATCTGCTTTCATAAAAAATGCATATACCTGTTGTTCACTTAGGTTTAATAGCTTTTCTAAGTTTTTACCTTTTCCTAATTCTATTACTTTTTTAGGTCCTATTGCTAACTCTAATTCACGAATAAAATTTGTGTATCTAAGATATCCTTTACCTGGTTCATATCCACATTTTTCTGAAATCCATTCTGTAAGACCTTCATTTAAAGCTCTTCCTACTTCTATATATTCACTACTATTTGAGTTTTCCCAAATTTTAGATCTTTTTACATATCTAATCATTCCACTCGGATTCAATCCAGCTATTTCTTTATTTCTTCTTAAAACTAGATGAATAGATTCATGTAACAATACTTGATGCATTTTCTCATCTTTTTTTATCTCTTTTAAAGTATATTTAGATTCTGGATCTCCTGGTCTTTTACATAATGTTATATATTTATCTCCCTGGTACCCTGCCCATGTTCCATCACTTTCTTCTATATATAACTTATCTAAAGTTTCCATTTTCTTTTCGGCAAATCTTTTACCATATACTTCTGTAAATAATTTACAACTTTCTAGTGTTTCACTAGAAAATTTTTGTGTCCATTCCTTTATTTCTTGATCTTCTTTTTTATTATTACCAATATTTTTCTTTTTTTCAAAAATTCCAATATACATTCTATCATCTGGTATGCTTTCATACCTTGAAGATAATTCTTTTAATATTTCCTCATCTGTTTCTTCTATTAAATTATTATCTTTAATTTTATAATACGTAATTTTAATTGTCTTTTTTATAAGTTTTATTGTTTGGATATATTCTTCATTTAAATAAAACATTTTGCCAATATAACTTTCATTTTTATCTTTCAAGTACTTTTTAATTTTATATATTTCCATATATTTCTCCTAATATATTTTGAGATGCATCTCTTCCATCTCTTGCAGCCCATGCAACAGTTCCTTTTCCTCCTGCTAGGTCTCCTCCTGCATAAATTTTTGGATTTGATGTTTGAAATTTTTCGTTTACTTTTATATTGTTTCTTTTATTTAATTCTATTCCTAAATTTTGTACAAAATCATCTGTTTTTGAGCCTAATGCCATTATAACATAATCTGCATTTATTTTATAGTTACTTCCTTCAATATTTACAGGTGAAAGCCTTGTATCTCCTTCTTTTTGAACTAATTTTGTTTTTATTAATTCTATGCTTTCTACCTTTTCATTGCCATTTATTTTTACAATATTGTTTTGATATAATATTTCTATTCCTTCATTTTCTGCATCTTTCACTTCTTTTTCTTCTGCTGGCATTTGTTCTTTTGCTCTTCTATATACTATTATTACTTTTTTAGCTCCTTTTCTATTTACTGTTCTTGCAACATCTATTGCAACATTTCCTCCACCATTTACAATTACAGTTTTTCCTTCATAATTAGGATGATTATTATTTTCTAATAATTCATTTCCTCCGTAAACACCTTGTAGATCTTCTCCTTCTATTCCCATTTTACTTGAAACATTTGCACCAAAAGCTAAATATATATAATCATATTCATTTGTAAGTTCTTCTAAAGTTATATTTTTTCCAAGTTCTTTATTATACTTTACCTCTATTCCTAATTCTATTACTTTATCTATTGTATTTTTTACAATATCTTTTGATAGTCTAAAATCAGGTATACCATAAACTAATAATCCACCTAAAAATTCTTTTCTTTCATATATTGTAACATCTATTCCATTTTTAGCTAAAAAAGCCGCACATGTTAATCCTGAAGGACCTCCTCCTACAATTGCAACTTTTTTATTTAGCATTTTTTTATCAATTTCTTTTTTTATTTTCAAGTTATTTTCAATAGAATAATCACCAATAAATGCTTCCAAATCACCAATACTAACAGGTTCTCCTTTTATTCCTCTAACGCATGATCCTTGGCATTGTTTTTTGTGTGGACATATTCTTCCACAAATTCCTTGTAATACTGTTGTCTCTGATAGAATTTCATATGCTTTTTTATATTCTTTTTCTTTTATTTGTTTTATAAATTCTGGTATATTGTTGTTTAAAGGACATCCTTTAATCGAACATGGTTTTAATTTACAATTTAAACAATAATCTGATTTTTCCTGTATTTCTAAATTCATTTATTTTTTCCTTTCTTTTTCCCATTTGGGGACGGAGTTTTCAGGGGAAAATTTAAAACTCGCTTGATTTTTTTATTACTTCTTCTAAATCTTTTATGAAATCAATTTTTTTAGTTTCATCTCTAAGCAATGCTGCCGGATGCCATGTTGGCATATAAAATATCCCCTTTTTTTCAAACCATTTTCCTCTGCTAGCTGTTATTTTATATTCTTTTCCTAAGATATTTTGAAGTGAAATCCTTCCAAGCAAAACAATGATTTTAGGTTTTACAATCATTACTTGGTTTCTTAAATAATTAATGCAACCTAAAACCTCGTCTTGCTCTGGATCTCTATTATTTGGCGGTCTGCATTTAACTATATTTGCAATATAAACATCTTCTCTATCAAGTCCTACAACATCAAATGCCTTGTTCATTAATTGACCTGCTTTTCCAACAAATGGTATTCCTTGAGCATCTTCGTCTGCTCCTGGTCCTTCTCCAATAAACATTATGTCTGCATTTTCGTTTCCAACTCCAAATACTATATTTTTTCTTTTTGCGCACAATTTACATTTGTTACAATCTTTTATCGCATTTTTTACTTCTTCCATTGTTTCATACATATTATCACCGCTTATTAATTTTTTTACATTTTATCAAACTTAAGTTTATTTATCAATGTTTTTTAGTAAAATGACTACCTATTCGTTAACAAAAATCACCATAATAAGACATTTTTAATAAAATATTAAGAGGTGATAAAAGTGATTTTTAATACTTTTTTTATTGCAATATCTAGCACTATTGATTCTCTTGGTATCGGAATTACTTATGGACTTAGAAAAATAAAATTATCACATGTTGATAAAATCATTTTATTTTTTATTTCAATATTTGTAAATATCTTCTCTGGATTTGTTGGCTACATACTGAAAAGTAATTTTTCAACAAATATTTGTGAATATATTGGTTCTGCCCTTTTACTATGCATGGGAATTTTTATTATTATTCAATCTAACAATAAAGAATTTTCCTTTGATTTTGATAAATCTAAAGATATAAGTCATAATGAGGCTTTATGGCTTGGTTTTGCACTTTCTCTCGACAGTTTGTGTATTGGAATTGGTGCAAGTACTATTGGTATTAATATTTTTATTTTCGCTCTTCTTGTTGCAATTTTTCAATATATCTTTTTAGCTTTAGGTAATTTTCTCGGAATAAATTTATCTTATTTTAATAAAATTCCTCAAGATACATGGAGCAAAATTTCTGGAATTATATTAATTTTAATTGGTTTATTTAAATTTTGATAAAAAAATAAGGCCTACAAAATTGTAGTACCTTATTTTTTATATTTTTACTATTATTCGATTATGTCAGCAACAACACCTGAACCAACTGTTCTACCACCTTCACGAATAGCGAATCTTAATCCTTTTTCGATAGCGATAGGTGTAATTAATTCGATTGTCATTGTTACGTTATCTCCTGGCATTACCATTTCTGTTCCAGCTTCTAATTCAATAACACCTGTAACGTCTGTTGTTCTGAAATAGAATTGTGGTCTATATCCATTGAAGAATGGTGTATGACGTCCACCTTCTTCTTTTGTTAGAACATATACTTGTGCTTTGAATTTTGTATGTGGATGAATTGTTCCTGGTTTTGCAAGAACTTGACCACGTTCAACTTCTGATCTTTGAATTCCTCTTAATAAAGCACCAATATTGTCTCCAGCTTCTGCTTGATCCAATATTTTTCTAAACATTTCAACACCTGTAATTGTTGTTTTCTTAGATTCTTTTGAAAGACCTACTATTTCAACTTCATCTTGTAATTTTACTGTTCCTCTTTCAACTCTACCTGTAACAACAGTTCCTCTACCACTGATAGTCATAACGTCTTCAATTGGCATTAAGAATGGTTGATCTACTGGTCTGTCTGGTGTTGGTATATAGTTATCAACTGCATCCATTAATTCTTTCATTGGAGCATAAACTGGATCGTTAGGATCTGTTGATGTGCTCTCTAATACTTTTAGAGAAGATCCTTTTACGATTGGAATTTCATCTCCTGGGAAATCATAGCTTGATAATAAGTCTCTAACTTCCATTTCAACTAATTCTAATAATTCTGGATCGTCAACCATATCACATTTATTTAAGTAAACAACGATATATTTTACACCTACTTGTCTAGCTAATAAGATGTGTTCTCTTGTTTGTGGCATTGGTCCATCAGCTGCAGAAACAACTAATATAGCACCATCCATTTGAGCAGCACCAGTAATCATGTTCTTTACGTAGTCTGCGTGTCCTGGGCAGTCAACGTGAGCATAGTGTCTTTTGTCTGTTTCATATTCAACGTGTGCTGTGTTGATTGTGATTCCTCTAGCTTTTTCTTCTGGAGCACCATCTATTTGATCATATGCTTCAAATTGAGCTTTTCCTAATAATGATAGGTATTTTGTAATAGCTGCTGTTGTTGTTGTTTTACCATGGTCAACGTGTCCGATTGTACCAATGTTAACGTGTGGCTTTGTTCTTTCGAATTTTGCTTTTGCCATCTTTAAATTCCTCCTTTTTTAAGGTAAAGGGACACATCTTTAACGTAAGGGCATTTCTTATTACTAAAATATTCCCTTTCGTGTGAATAACTTATGTTACCTCACTTATACGATTGTCCATTTCCTTTTTTATAAACTTTAAATTTAATAACGTTTTTATTATGTGCTTGCATTATATACTATTTTTAGTAAAAATGCAAGTCTTATTTTTATTTATTATTAATTAAGCATTTTTGCTTCTAGAAGCTACGATTTGATCATGTACTGATTTTGGAACTTCGTCATAATGAGATGGTTCCATTGAGTAACTTCCTCTACCTTGTGTTTTAGAACGTAAGTCTGTTGCATATCCAAACATTTCTGAAAGTGGAATAAATGCTCTTATTTCTTCCATTCCTTGAACTTCATCCATACCTTCGATTCTACCACGTCTTGAGTTTACATCTCCAATAACATCTCCCATGTATTCTGTAGGAACTGTTATTTCAACTCTCATTATTGGCTCTAGTATAACTGCTTTACCTTGTTTACATCCTTCTTTGAATGCCATTGAAGCAGCAATCTTGAATGCCATTTCTGAAGAGTCAACTTCATGGTATGAACCATCAACTAATGATACTTTGAAGTCTATAACTGGATATCCAGCTAATATACCTGTTTGAGCAGCTTCTCTCATACCTTGTTCAATAGGTTTGATATATTCTTTTGGAACAGCTCCTCCAACAATTTTACTTTCAAATTCAATTCCTTTTCCAGCTTCTAATGGTTCCATTTCAAACCATACGTCACCGTATTGTCCTTTACCACCAGATTGACGGATAAATTTACCTTGAACTTTAACTTTATTTCTGATTGTTTCTTTGTAAGCAACTTGTGGTTTACCTACATTACATTCAACTTTGAACTCTCTTTTTAATCTATCAACAATTATGTCTAGGTGTAACTCACCCATTCCTGCTATAATTGTTTGTCCAGTTTCTTGGTTAGTATAAGCTTTGAATGTTGGATCTTCTTCAGCAAGTTTTGCTAAAGCGATACCCATTTTTTCTTGAGCTGCTTTATCTTTTGGCTCAATAGCTATATCTATAACTGGTTCTGGGAATTCCATTGATTCTAATATAACCGGATGATTTTCATCACATAAAGTATCTCCTGTTGTAACATCTTTTAATCCAACAGCTGCAGCTATATCTCCTGCAAATACTTTTTCTATATCTTCTCTATGGTTAGCATGCATTTGTAAGATTCTTCCGATTCTTTCTTTTTTATCTTTGTTTGCATTTAATACAGAAGATCCTGATGCTAATGTTCCAGAATATACTCTAAAGAAGCATAATTTTCCAACGAATGGATCAGTTGCAATTTTGAATGCTAAAGCTGCAAATGGTTCATTATCGTCTGTTTTTCTTTCTACTTCATTTCCATCTAAATCTACACCTTTGATATGAGCGATATCTGTTGGTGCTGGCATATAATCAATTATTGAGTTTAATAATTCTTGTACACCTTTGTTTTTGTATGAAGATCCACAACATACTGTTACTATTGAATTATTAATTGTTCCTGTACGTAAACCTTTTTTGATTTCTTCTTCAGAAAGTTCTTCACCTTCTAAATATTTCATCATTAATTCTTCATCTTGTTCACATGCAGCTTCAATCATGTTTTGTCTCCATTTTTCAGCTTCTTCTTTCATATCAGCTGGTATGTCTGTTTCTTCTATTTCTTTTCCTAAATCATCTTTGTGGATGAATGCTCTCATTTTTATTAAGTCAACTATTCCTTGGAAATAGTCTTCTTTACCTATTGGTAATTGAATTGGAACAGCATTTGCGTGTAATCTATTTTTTAATTGATCAACACATAGCATAAAGTCAGCTCCAACAACGTCCATTTTATTTACATATACCATTCTTGGTACATTGTATTTATCAGCTTGTCTCCAAACTGTTTCTGTTTGTGGTTGAACTCCACCTTTAGCTGCTAATACTGTAACAGCTCCATCAAGTACTTTAAGTGATCTTTGAACTTCAACTGTAAAGTCAACGTGTCCTGGTGTGTCAATTATATTTATTCTATGATCTTTCCAGAAACATGTTGTTGCAGCAGATGTTATTGTGATACCTCTTTCTTGTTCTTGAGCCATCCAGTCCATTGTTGCAGCTCCTTCGTGAACTTCTCCTATTTTATGTGTTTTTCCTGTATAAAATAAGATTCTTTCTGTTGTTGTTGTTTTTCCTGCATCAATGTGAGCCATTATTCCTATATTTCTTGTTTTATCTAATGGGCATAATCTTCCTGCCATCTATTTTTCCTCCTCATACTAAAATTTGTAATGTGCAAAAGCTTTGTTAGCTTCAGCCATTTTATGAGTATCTTCTTTCTTCTTGAATGCTCCACCATTTCCAGCAACTGCGTCCATGATTTCTCCGGCTAATTTTTCAGCCATTGTTTTTTCATGTCTCTTTCTGCTGTAAGAAACAAGCCATCTTAAACCTAAAGTTTGTCTTCTTTCTGGTCTAATTTCTAATGGAACTTGGTATGTAGCTCCACCTACTCTTCTTGCTTTTACTTCTAGAACTGGCATAACATTTTCTAAAGCTGCTTCAAAAACTTCTAAAGGTTCTTTTCCTTCTTTTTCTTTTATGATGTCAAATGCATCATATACGATTTTTTGAGCAACTGATTTTTTACCATCTAACATTATGTTGTTTACTAGTTTTGTAACAACTTTGCTGTTATACATTGGATCTGGTAATACATCTCTTTTTGCTATAAAACCTCTTCTTGGCACTATTCTTCACTCCTTTACATTTTATTTTAAAGTTAACAATTTGATTTTCCAAATTGCATAAGTTACTCTGATAAGTTTTCACTTACCCGTATAATGCTCTATCTATTGCTAAATTTAAGTACCTTAATTTAGTAAGAATAAGCACTATTTTTCGGAACTATCTTATTTTTTTGCACGTTTAGCTCCATATTTAGAACGACCTTGCATTCTGTCTTTAACACCTGCTGTATCTAATGTTCCTCTGATGATGTGGTATCTAACACCTGGAAGGTCTTTTACTCTTCCACCTCTTATTAATACAACACTGTGTTCTTGTAAGTTATGTCCTATACCTGGGATATAAGATGTAACTTCATAACCATTTGAAAGACGAACTCTTGCTACTTTTCTTAAAGCTGAGTTTGGCTTTTTAGGTGTTACAGTTTTTACTACTGTACATACTCCTCTTTTTTGTGGAGCTCTGTTATTTGTTAATTTTTTGCTTTTTGAGTTGTATCCATGTTGTAAAGCTGGTGCAGTAGATTTTGTAACTCCTGTTTTTCTTCCTTTTCTTACTAATTGGTTTATTGTTGGCACTTAAATTCACCTCCTAAAATAATTTTACCGCTACGAACTTATTTCATAGCGGTTTATATTTTATCATTTTTTGTTAGATGTGTCAATGGTTTTAAGCATTTTTCCTTACGTTTTTTGTATTAATACAAAAATCATCATTATATCCTATATTTTCAACTTTTCTAATGCTCATTAAACTCTTTTTTTAATGATTCATTTTCTTTATTTTTTTCCTGTTTATACTTATCAACAAGTTTTATATTTACATTTTCTATAGTTTTCTTTTCTTCATCTGTAAGAACCCAGCTTGGTTCTTTAGCATTTTTCATTTTTTCTTTTTCATCTTGATTTTCTGGTAAAAGCATAGGTTCATCTTTTCCTAAAATTCTTTTCTTAAATTTAGAAAATATGTATTTTATCCTTTCACTAGTTCTCATACTTTCTCTTTTCTTTTTACTTACACTTTTTTGTACAATTTTTCTTCTATTTAGCTTTTTTCCATTTTGTGTATTATATTTATTTTGCATTTTATCAATTTCTTCTTCAGAAAAACCTAAACCTCTTAAAGATGCAACAGTATACCCACATTCTTTTTCGAATTCTTTTACCATTAATTTTTCTCTTCTCTCACATATTCTTTTGTGAATTTCTTTGATTGTATTGAGTTCAACCTTTCCATGTTTGAATCTTGCAATAGTACATGCTTCTTCGTATGTAATAACACATTCGGTTAAAAGTTTCTTTATCTCTGTTAGAATGTATGGATGTAAACCTTTTGTCATAACCTCAATGTTTTTATCTTCATCATTTGAAATATCATCTTTTTCTTTTTTATTTATTATTTCCCATGGCATTAATGTAAATCCAATTCTTTTTCTTTTATCAATTTTAGATTTTAATTCTTCTAATTCTGAGCTTATATCTTGTTTGTATGCGTCCCTTTTTTCTATCAAGTCTATAAATTCAGCCAATTCTCTTTTTGAATATTCGTCTGATTCTAAACCCAATTCCGAATTTACAAAACTTACTATATCAAAATTAGAAACAACATTTTCCTGTTCAAATAATGTAGTTACATATCTAGGATGAGATTTCCAAAACTTATCTTTATCAGTTCCAATATATTCTATCATATTTGAATTTCCCCATGTTGCATCTATTTCTATCCACTGATCATTATCTATTTTTACTTGGTTCCATGCATGATGTGCTCCATTTATTTCTATTGCCTCTATTCCTTTTATTGCACATGCATTACGTAAAATTTCTGCATATCCTTGACATACACATTTTCCGTATAATAATCCATTTTTTAAACTACGGCAATTATCACTTTCTTTTTCGGCATATCTACGTTTTGATCTATTAATCTTTCCTTTATATATTGCAACATAATCATATTCAATATTTTGAGATATTCTTTTATATATTATTGTAAATTTTTTTGCTTTACTCCAACTATCATCTATTCCATCAACTAATTCAAGCAATTTTTCATACATTTTTTTATATTCTTCTACACTATAATCTATAGTATGACCTACTTCACTTATTATCCTTATCTTTTCAACATTTTCTCCATTTCCTATAAGTTCTTGTAATTTTTCTATAGGTAATTCTGAAACATTCCTTATCTCTACAACCATCTTTTATCCTCTCTTTTGTTTTTATTCTTCTATCGGGTTATATGTATCTTTACAAGATAGTTTTATATTTTTATTTATATTGTTTATAATATCTTTTTCAAACTTGCTTCCATCTAAATTTAATGTTTTTAATTTTTGATATTCACATAATTTAATACTATTTTTTATCTCACAATTTTGTAAGTATAATTCTTTTGTTTGTTTTAGATTTTCTTTACCTGAAAGTTCTACTTTAGCATCTATTATTCTAACTATTTCATTGTTATTAATTAAATCACATTTAAAGTTTTGACATTTATCTATTACTATATATTTTATATTTTTATTTATTGGCAATATCTCTTTAAATTCACATCTTGAAAATTGTAATATTTTTAATTTTTTATGATTATTTATTATTTCTAATATTTGATTATCTATTTCAAAATTCGATATCGTAATTGTTTTTAAATTTGGTATTTTTTCGGTCTCTTTTAATTCTATGTCATTTTCTTTTCCATTTAACATTTTTTTGTTTAAACTTATATTTTCTACCTTTTTTAAATCGTTTTCTGTTATTTCTTCTTTTCTTAAGATATTTTGTAGTATTTCTGTTAATTTTCTACTTTCTATCATAGTATCTCCTTTTCTTTTGATAAAAAAATCTTTGATATAAACCAATTATATCAAAGATTTTTTTATTATTCAAAGTATTTTATAAAATATTTTATACTCTTTTTCTCTTAAAGTCTTTTGCATTCTTTTTCATATTTTATTACTTTAAATCTATTTCTCTACTATTATAGCTCATCGCTATCA
>CAJKVH010000006.1 GCA_905203305.1 uncultured Eubacteriales bacterium | reverse complement strand
ATTATTACAAGTATTAATAATATTATAAAAAATATTTTTTTATTAATTTTCATAAATTAATATCCTTTCTTTTTATTTTATTAATACATTTTTATTCAATAATTTTATTTATATACATCAAAATCTTCTGTTGCCTGAATGCATCTTCTATATTCAGTTTCATTTTCAATACCTGTTATTAATGTTATTTTATTTTCTTCAGTTTTATTTAAATATTTCCAGTTTGTATTTTTTATTATTTCTATTTTATCAATAATATATATTTTTTTATAATTTTCATATTTATAAATTATTTCGTCATCTATTTTTAGATTTTTTAAATTTTCGAAATAATTATTTTTTCCACCTTTATTATATCCTGCTAAACCTATATTTCCTTCTTTTAAATCAGTATTAGAAAAATGTCCTACATTTTTGTTTAATATATTTTTATCAGTTCCTTCTGCTATAGGTGCTTTTAAATTTATTTTTGGTATTTCTATATACCAATTTTCAATATCTTCTTGATCGTCAATTTCTTCTTTTTCATTTAAAACTGTTTGCTCACTTTTTGTATAAATTTCTTTTATTTTTAAAAAAATATCTTTAGGGAATTTTTCTTGAATTTGAAAATAATAAATATTTAGAATTAAAAATATTATTAATGTAATAATTAAACTGATTAAATTTATATTTTTATTTGTATAAATCATTTTGTTTTATTGAAATAAATCTTTTAATAGAATATCATATTTTTTATTATTTGTAAAGAAAAAAAGTTCGACATAATTCTACAATTATGTCGAATTTTCTTATAAACTTATCTCTATAATTTTATCTAATAATTCACTATATTTATATCCATAAAACTCAAATAATTTTGGATACATACTAATTTTTGTAAAACCTGGCATTGTATTTATTTCATTTATATATATTTTATTTGTGTCTTTTTCAACGAAAAAATCAACTCTTGAAAGACCATTTCCATCTATTGCTAAAAATGCTTTTTTAGCTAATTTTTTTATTTCTTCTTTTAAATCCTCCTGTACTCTAGCTGATACTAAAGTCTCCGATTTTACATCATTATATTTTGAGTCAAAAGAATAATATTCTCCTGCTGGTAGGATTTCTCCTGGATTTGTAACCTCTATTCCTTTTTCTTCATTTCCTAAAACTGCACATTCCACTTCTTTTCCTATTATTCCTTGTTCAATTAAAATTTTACTATCATATTTTGCAGCTTCTTCTATATTATTTTTTAATTCTTTCATATTTTGAGCTTTATTTACTCCTACAGATGAACCTGAATTAGATGGTTTTACAAATATCGGATATTTTATTTCTTTTTCGACTAAATTAACCAATTCATCTATATCCATCTCTATTTCATCCATGTTATTATCAACATAAATATATTTACTATTTTTATATTTTTTTACATAAATATATTTTACTTGGTTAATTTTTGCTTTTTCAAAAATAATTTTTGTATAAGCTTTATCCATCCCAACACTTGATCCTAAAACTTTACATCCAACATATTTTACTCCTGCAATTTCAAACAGACCTTGAATTGTTCCATCTTCTCCATATAATCCATGTAGTACTGGAAATACAATATCTAATTCTTTTAAATATTTAATTACATTATCTATTTTTGTTTTTTCATCTTTTTCTTCAAACCATTCTCCATCTTGATCAATAAATATTGGATAAATATCATATTTTAAAGTATCTAAATTTTCCAAAACTGATTCAGCAGATTTTCTTGAAACCTCACGTTCCGTTGATTTTCCACCATAAATAACTCCTACTTTTATCATATACTTAACTCCTTTTTTAATTTTTCTGCAACTTCAAATAATTTCATTCCATTTGAAGCTTTTATTAATGCTACATCACCATTTTTCAAATTTTCTATTAAAGCTTTTGCCAAATCTTCTCTCGTTTCAAAATATAAAATGTTTTTATTTTCATATCCTTCTTTTTCGGCTTCATTTCCTATAAATTTTGCGTTTTCTCCAATTAAAAATAATTTATCTATATTGTTTTTATAAATTTCTGTTCCAACTTTTCTATGTAATTTTTCTGAAAATTCTCCAAGTTCGAACATATCTCCTAAAACAGCGATTCTTCTATTGGCTTTCATATTTTTCAAACTTAAAATTGATGCTTTCATTGATTCAAAACTTGCATTATAGCTATCATTTATTATTGTAATATTATTTTTCAAGTGATTTATTTCCATTCTTTTTGCAGTTAATTCAAAACTATTTATTCCATTTTTTATTTCTTCATTATTTAAATTTAATAATTTTCCGACAGTTAAAGCACATAATGCATTTAATATAAAATGTTCTCCTCCGACTGGCACTTTTATATCTATTTTTTCATTATTATTTTTACATATAAATTCACTTGAATTTTCTTCTAATTTTAAATTTTCCGCTTTAAATTCACTTTCGTTTTTTATTCCAAATGTATGTGTTTCTATCTTTTCTTTATTTTTTAAATACCAATTATGTAATAAATCATTGTCATTATTTATTACAATATTTTTATTTTCCATTCCTTCAAGAATTTCTAGTTTAGCTTTTAGGATATTTTCTCTTGATTCTAAATTTCCTATATGTGATGTTCCAATATTAGTTATAACAGAAATATCTGGTTTTGCAATTTTTGTTAAATAACTTATTTCTCCAAAATGATTCATTCCCATTTCTATTACAGCAACTTCTTCATCTTTTAATCTTAATATAGTAAATGGCAATCCTATATGATTATTATTGTTTCCTTCTGTTTTTAAAACTTTATATTTTTTTGACAAAACATTGGCTATTATATCTTTTGTACTTGTTTTTCCTACGCTTCCTGTAACTCCAATAACTTTTAAATTATACTTTTCTTTATATATTTTTATTTTATAACTTGCTATTTGTCCTATTGCCTGTATAGTATCTTCAACTTGAATAATGTTTTTATCATTATATTTTTTTAATTCTTCTTCACTTATATCTATTTTATTTATTATAGCAATTTTAGCCCCTTTATCAAAGGCATCTTTCCAAAATAGGCTTCCATCAAATTTTTCACCTTTTATTCCTATATATGTATCTCCCGCATTTATACTTCTTGTGTCTTTTGAATAATTTGTAGATTCAACTTTTTTATTTCCTACAATTAATTTTCCATTTGTGCAATTTATTATATCATCTATTGTTAAATTCATTTTTAGCCTCCTATTTTTGATCAATTTTTTTCATTATAGTATTAAAATATTAAAATTACAATATTTTTGTGATATTTTTAAACAATAAAATAAACCGCAAATATTAAATTAATATCTACGGTTTATTTATTTTAGCTGTTTACGCTTCTATTTGCGATTTCTATTGCCTTTGAAACTATATTTCCACAAGTTTTAGATGATACATTTTCCCATCCACCATCTTTTTTTACTTGATCATATACACCAAGTTCTCTTGCTATTTCTTCTTTTAAATTTTCGGACATTAACTTACTATTTTTTGGCATAATAAATCCTCCTTTATAGAAAACTTTTTTATTGTTTTCTATAAAATATTATTAACAATATTTTTATTTATATTAATAAAATTATTTCCATTTTTACATAGTAAGAACTCCATTTGGTGTATTATATACAATTAAAATATCTTCCTCTTCTCCGAGTTTTAGCATTTATATATACAATAAATTCATTATCATTTATTTTTCCTTTAAATTCATAACACAAAATTTCCGTTTTATATTCGGTCGGAATTATTGCTAAACCTTCACTTTGTATATTTAAATTTTTATTCAATTTTTTCTTTGCATCTTCCTTAGATATTATATCTTTTGAAATCTCTCTTTCCAAATGATTATTTAAATATCCTTTTGTTTCAATCCCTAAAATTTCTCCATCATCTAATGCAATTTTTACTTTTATTAAATCTGGGTACATAATTATATTATTTTGCACATATGCATAGTTTATTGTTATTATTCCATTTTCATTTAAATAATATGTTTCCTTCATATTATTTATTCCAAGTTTATTTAAAAATTCTAATCCTTTTTTATTTGCATCATCATAACTTAAATTTTCTTTTTCAATATCTCTATTACAATTAAAATAAACAATATGTCCACCTTTTTTTGTTATAGCAATTGTTATATTTTCATCTTTTTGATTTTTAAAAGAAAAATTATAAGATGGTAATTCCGAATTTTCATTCTCTCCTAAACTTGAAAGATCTTTTATATCATCTTGAAATACTTCTTTTATTTTATTTTTAGCATCTTCTTCAGAAATGTCATTTCCCGTAAGTCCTTTTGGATCTTCTGAAGTTAAATGCTCTGAAAAAGCTCCATCATATATCAGTCCTGAGTACTCATGGAAATCTTCTTCTAATGAACTAAATATATCCAAATTTGAACTTACAGCTTGTGAAATACTATCTTGATTATTATTTGTTAAATCTTTCCATGTCATATTTCCCTTTTCCAAATCTTCAGATAATTGATTTAAAACTTGTTTTAATTCTAAACTGTAGTCATGCAATTCTTCTAAATTATTTAGATCTTCTTCACTTAAATCTTCTCCTTTTATATTTTTTCTAGATAGTGTATAACTATAATCACTAACTTGATTTAAAAATTTTTCTGTTTTTTCTAATTCCTGACTTTCTATAGGAAGACTTGCTAAATATGTTTGTGCAAGATTTGCTTCTCTCCATAAATACGTCAATGTTTCTGCACTATGTTTGTTATCGATCGATATTGTTGATTTTGCTAAATATGTTTCAACATTTTGAACATAATTTGTTAATTCATTAAAATTATTATTATATAAATTTTTGCTTGCAAGTTCTACTTCATTATATTTTTTATATAAAAGATATCCCAATATTCCTATAATTAAAATTAATATAATAAATGCAATTAAAATCAAAATCTTTTTATTTTTTTTCATAATTTATTATCTCTCCTTTCTTTTTATTTTGCGTTAAATAAAAAAAAATATTCCATTTTTCTTATTTTTATGCTAAAATGTTAATTGTTTAAATATAATACATAAAAAGGAACATGATATTTTATGAAAAGAATAATGATAACATACGCATCATATGGTGGAGGACATTTATCTGCCGCAAAAAATTTAAAAAATTATATTGAAAAAAATTATCCTGATTGTGATATTTTTTTATTTGACTGCATGAAATATATAAATCGTGTAATTGACAAAGTTTGTGGTTCTACATATTCAACTATCACAACAAACATTCCTTGGTTTTGGGGAAAAATATATACAAATACTCAAGAACCAATATTTGAAAAAATACTGTCTCTATCTACTAAAGTATTATCCTATAAATTAGGAAAATTATTAAGAGAATTACAACCTGATTTTATTATTTCAACACATTTTTTTGTAAGCCATATGTGTTCAATTTTAAAACAGCATAGAAAAATAGATGCTAAAATTGCAACTATAATCACAGATTATGGTGAAGATCCATATAATGAGTGGTACTGTAATCACGAATTTATAGATTACATTTTTGTTGCACATAGTAAAATGAAAAACTCTTTAATAGAAAAGGGGATTTCATCTAACAAACTATTTGATACGGGAATTCCAATTTCAGAAAATTTTTTAATTAATTATAATAAAGATAAAATATTATCAGAGCTTAATTTTTTACACGATAAAAAAACAATTTTATTTTTTGGTGGAGGAGAGTTAGGACTTGGAAAAACCAAAACAGTAAATATTTTTGAAAACTTAGTAAAAAATTTCTCTGATTTACAAATAATTACAATCAGTGGAAAAAACGAAGCTCTAAAAAATAAATTTGAAAAAATTGCTGATGAATTTAATACAAATAATAATATAAAAATTTTCCGGATTCACAGAAAAAGTTGCTGAATATATGGCTATTTCTGATTTGGTTATTACTAAACCTGGAGGATTAACATCAACAGAAGCATTAGTCTCAAATTTACCTATAATTGCGATAAATCCGATTCCCGGTCAAGAAGAAGATAATGCTAGATTCTTAGAACATAATAATGTAGGAATTTGGTTAAAAAAATCATCTTACCTAACTTTTGTTTTAAAAAAATTATTAAACAATGAAACTAAATTACAATCAATGAAAGAAAACACAAAACAAATTGCCAAACCAAATTCTACAAAGGATATTTGTAATATACTTTTTAAAGAAATTTAATCTCAAAAATAACCAACCTAAATAATATTTAGGTTGGTTTTATGAATAATTTTTATTTTCTAAATTTAAAATTACATTTCTCTTCTTCCTTCTAATGCTTTTGTTAAAGTAACTTCATCTGTATACTCTAAATCTCCCCCAACTGGAATTCCATGAGCTATTCTCGAAACTGTAATTCCTAGAGGTTTAATGAGTTTAGACAAATACATTGCTGTTGCTTCTCCTTCTACTCTTGGATTTGTTGCAATTATCACTTCTTTTATTTTTCCTTCCATTAGTCTTGCTAAAAGTTCCTTTATTTTTATATCCTCAGGGCCAATCCCATTCATTGGAGAAATTGACCCATGTAGAACGTGATATACGCCTTTAAATTCATGCGTTCTTTCCATTGCAGCTACATCTCTTACATCCTCAACTACACAAATACTTTCTTGATTTCTTTTAGGATTTGAACATATCGGACAAGGATCAGTGTCTGTTATATTAAAACACTTACTACAATATTTTAGGTTTTTTTTAGCATTTAGAATTGAATTTACAAATTCGTTCGTTTGTTCTTCATTCCAGTCTAAAACATGAAATGCAAGCCTTGCTGCTGTTTTATGTCCTATACTTGGAAGTCTTTCAAAACTTTCTATTAATTTTTCTATTGATGGTGCATATTCTGACATTGTTTACCCTTACCTTCTTTTAATTACATTAAACCTGGAATATTATATTTTCCCATGGCATCATTACTTGCGTCATCTACTTTTCTTAATGCTTCGTTTACAGCTGTTACTATTAAATCTTGCAACATTTCAACATCATCAGGATCAACTACTTCTGGTTTTATTTTTATTTCTTTTAAAACCTTTGCTCCACTTACTTTTACCTCAACAGCTCCTCCTCCACAAGATGCATCAAATTCTTGCATTGCAAGTTCTTCTTGTGTTTTTGTTAAATCTGCTTGCATTTTTTTTGCTTCTTTCATTAAATTTCCTAGATTCATTCCTCCGAATCCTCCCATACCTCCTGGGAATCCTCCTCTTTTACCCATTTTCAAAACTCCTTTCTAAATTATATTAAATGGTATATCATTATTTTCAATAAATTGCTCGAATTCATTTTCATTTGCTTTTTTCTTTTCTTTATTATCTGCAAATTTTATTTGCATTTCTTTTCCACAAGCTAGATGAACAAACTCTTTTAAATTTTGCTTTGTATCTGGTCTTGATAAAAAATCTTTAGCAACTTTATTCATTCCATTTGGGAATTCAATTTCAATTGTCATATCATTTATTTCCCTAGCCACTGTTCCTTTTAAGTTTATATACATGAACATTTTTCCATTATTTTTAAAGTCTTCTACTAATTTAGGCCAGTAATCTTGTGTTTTTCCTTTGTATTTTGGTTTAGAACTTTCTACACTTTCACTTGGATTAACATTGCTAGAATTAACCAAACTATTTGGATTTTGCTTTGTATTTTTAAAATCCACATTGTTAAATCCTGCTTTTGCAAAATTACTAGCTCGTAAAAAATTTTCAATTTTTGTAACTCTTCTTTCTAAATCTGAATTTTGTGAATTACTTATATTATTCTCAGATGATTTCTGATTATTTTCTACACCTTCTTTATTACATAATTTAATTAATCCTGTTTGTAAAATTATTAATTTTTGAGTTGATAATTTCATATCATTTTCTATTTCTGATAATTCACAAATTAAATTTATTAAATATTGCTTTGATGTTTTATCTGCTATACTTTTTATTTTTTCTATTTCTTCTTCGTTGTATAATTCCGTTTTAGATGTTGATTTAAATAGTAAAATATCTTTTACATATTTTATTATTTCCCACACTAAATTATTTATGTCTTTTCCCTCATCTATTACTTCTTGAAGACTATTTAATGTCTTTTCAACGTCTTCTTGAACAACTGATTCAACTATATTATTTATAAATACTGTTTTTGGAATTCCAACTAAATCTTTTACTTTGTTTTCATCAATTTCATCTGATCCTTCTTGACTACATCTTTCAAGTATTGATAAAGCATCTCTCATTCCACCTTCTGCAAGTACTGCTATTAATTCTAATGCTTTAGTAGTTATTTTTATATCACTTTCTTTGCAAACATACTCTAGATCTTTTACAATATCTTCATTTGAAATTCTTTTAAAATCAAACCTTTGACATCTTGACAAAATTGTTGCAGGTAATTTTTGTGGTTCTGTTGTTGCTAATATAAATTTTACATGCTCTGGTGGCTCTTCTAATGTTTTTAATAATGCATTAAAAGCTCCTGTTGACAACATATGAACCTCATCTATAATATATACTCTATATTTTGCCTTTGTTGGCAAAAAGTTTACAGCTTCTCTTATACTCCTTACATCTTCAACACTGTTATTTGATGCTGCATCCATTTCAATTATATCTGTAAGTGAACCATCTAATGCACCTTTACAAATTTCACATTCATTACATGGCTCTCCATCCTTAGGGTTTAAACAGTTTACTGCCCTTGCAAGTATTTTTGCTGTGGTTGTTTTTCCTGTTCCTCTACCTCCATTAAATAAATAGGCATGCCCTACTCTATCAGATAATAATTGATTTTTTAATGTTCTTTTTATATGTTCTTGTCCTACTATTTCAGAAAATTTTGTAGGTCTAAATTTTCTATAAAGTGCTGTATACCCCAAACCTTACACCTCCTAGAATTTTTATATTTATATAATAAAAATGGTGTGAAGTTAAATTCCTCTATGGAAAGTATTCCACATAAAAGTATCTACTTATTGCTGCTTCCTTCCGGACCTGACAAGGTTCGTAGGCTTTTATTGGATACTCTCCATACAAGAATCTAAATTCATACCATTTGCAATTATATAACTTAATTTTAATTTTGGCAAGTTTTTTTTCTAATTTTCTATTCTTTTAAATACAATACTTTCTAAATCAGTATATTCTTTTCCAACTGTTCCTTTTTGAACTATATTCTCATTTGGAATTTGAATTTCAATATTATCTGCTTTAAACACTTTTCCAGAGTTTAAAGTTATTGTTATATCAAATGAAATTTTAGAAATTAAATCCTGCTCATTTATATTTAATTTTCCTATTAATTCATTATATTTTATTTCAGAATCATCATCTGATGAATATGTACCTATCTTATTATTCGCACATCTAAAGCTTAAAACTCCACCTTGATTTGAAATCTCAAATTTTTTAGCATCTGTTGATTTAGCACCTTTAAATTCTAATTCTGTAACCATATTTTCATCTTTATTTTCAAATAATGCTTCATCACTTGAACTTGGTTTATAAATTTTAATTTCTCCAATTTTCGGCTTATCTTTTACAACAAAATTTTCTAGTTTTACAGATTTTATAGTTTCTTGCTTTTTATATTCATCATTTTTTTCTATATATACATAAATATCATTGTTTTGAATAACACTTATATCCCATTTTTTACCCGAGTTTTCCACATCTTGTCCATTAACTGTGGAAACCATAGATATTTTTGAAACTTTAAATGGCATATTTGTTTCGCCTTTTTCATCATAATCTAATACAAACATAATAGCTGTAAAAATTATTGCAACAATTATTATTCCAATAATACATATATTTAATATTTTTTTACTAAACCTTTGATTAGCCATTAATTCCTCCTAACAGACTTAAACTTTTTTTAGAGTTTTATCTTTTGTTTTTATTTTTCTTAGTTCTTTAAAAAAATCCTGTAAAACCTTTTTACAATCATCCTCTAAAATCCCCTTTTCAAAATTTACAATATGATTAAATTTATAATCTTCAAATAAATTAAGTACAGATCCAACTGCTCCAGTCTTTTCGTCTGATGCGCCAATATATACATTTTTTATTCTTGAATTTATTATCGCACCTGCACACATTGAACAAGGCTCTAAAGTCACATACATATCACAATCAATTAATCTCCACGAACCTAATTTTTTGCTTGCCTTTTGAATAGCTAAAATTTCAGCATGTTTTGTTGTATCAAATTTAGTTTCTTTTTGATTATGTGCTCTTGCAATTACTTTTCCATCCTTTACTATAACTGCACCTACTGGAACTTCTAATTTTTCGTATGCCTTTTTAGCCTCTTTTAAGGCTTGTTTCATAAATTTTTCTTTTTCTTGCATTTTTTCTCCTTAAGACTAATTTGCTGTAATTATAACAATATCACGTAAAAATGTCAATTTAGTATTATTTATATTTATTCCTATTAACGTAAGCATATCTCCCGGTTTTTACAACATAAACATAATCAATATTATTATTTATATTTTTTATTATTCTTACTTTTGTATTAGCCAAATAGGTATATTTTACGCCAGATAAATTTGATTTTGAATATAAATATGTTCTTGATTTTAAGATTTTATATTTCCCAGCAGTATTAATCTTAATATTATCTTTCAAATAATCAGAACACACCCACATGTTATCTCCAATTCTGCTCCAATTGCCCCTAGTTTCATAAACCGTAACCATTTTACCATTGTTTAACTTTCCAATAATTTTATAGCTTGTTCCATTTCCACTTCTTATATTTAACCTTGTCAGAACATTAACATATTTATTTACGGTTGTATTTTTTGAAACATTTTTCTCATTACTTTTATTTAAATTATTTTTATAGCAAAAAAATCTTTTATAATTTGCATATTTTTTAAAATTTTGTTTACTACAATATACTGTATTTCCTTTAACTTCTACTTTTCCTCTACGTGTTGAAATATCAAATTTTCCATCATATAAATATGGATCATAAATTTTTAATAAATCTCCTTCCATTCCGTAAATAACAATATAATGTCCTCCTGTTGTAAATAAACCATTCCCAACTGATGAAATAACATAATTATTATTATTTTTTAGCATTTCCACCATTACGTCAAAATTTGAAGTTTCTTTATATTCTATATTAAACTCATCTGCAATTGCTCTATTAGCTGACCAATATGTTCCGCTATTTTTTGATCTATAACCAAATTTCACAAATGTATCTGCTAATTCTTTTACAGAAATATTTCCAACAATACCATTTATTATCATTGCACAAGAAGCTACTCCGCATCCACTTGAACCTATTGTTTGATTAACATTTTGACTTGAAGTATATGGGTAATTTCTCCATCTGCTGTCTATTTGACTTATATATATTAAATTTGGACTACCTTTTGCTTCAATATTCCATTTATTTGATCTGCCCTCTTCATAGGCTATTTCTCCTTGTAATTCAAAACTTTCACTCTCAACTTCTTGTAACTCAATATTTTTCTCATTTTCTTGAATTATATTTTCTTCAAGATTTGAATTTTCCGAATTATCCCTAAATAAAAATATAAATAAAAAAATTATAAGTAAAATTATAAAAAAATATATCATAAATTTCTTCATACAACTCACTCCTATTTTTATAATTTATTCTAAATAATTTTAAATAGTTACAAAAAAATACCTAATGCAAAAAAATCACATTAGGTATCTTCATTTTGGTGTTCCTATGCGGACTCGAACCACAATCGGTCGCTTAGGAGGCGACTGCTCTATCCTGCTGAGCTATAGGAACATAACTGTGAACGATTATAACAACTTTACATTAAAAAGTCAATAAAAAATAAACAGTTCTGTAAAGGAACTGTTCACTTAGGTATAATTATTTAACTAAAGCTTTCATATCATCTTTTAATTCATCTAAATCTAATTCTGCTTTTTCCATTGTACCTGCTTTTACACCCATATATAATTTTATTTTTGGTTCTGTTCCAGATGGTCTTACACAACACCATGCATCATTTTCAAGTTCATAATAAAGAACATTAGATGTAGGTAATCCTGTTTTTGAAACCTCACCTGTAATCATGTTTTTATCAATATCTAATTTTATGTCTTTAAATTCTAAAACTTTGTATTTACCAATTTTTTCTGGTAATTGTTTTCTCATATTTTCCATCATATCTTTAATTCTTTGAGCACCTTCTGCACCCTCAAGAACAATTGCTACTTGACCTTCTTTGTAATATCCATATTTTTCATAGATATTTATCATTTGATCCCATAATGTCATATTTTTAGACATATAATAGCATGCAGCTTCACATAAGCTCATTACTGCAGAAATTCCATCTTTATCTCTTGCATAATCACCAATTAGGCAACCATAACTTTCTTCAAATCCAAATACATACTTTTTACCATTTTCTTTTTGTTCTTCAATTTTTATTTGTTCACCAATGTTTTTGAATCCTGTTAAAACTTCTCTAAAGTCCATCTTATATTCTTTTGCAATTGCTTTAGCAAGGTTTGAAGATACTATTGTTGATACAAACATTCCATTTTCAGGTAAAATATTTTTTTCTTTCATTTGAGATAATCTGTATTCTGCAATTAATAAAGCTGACATGTTTCCTGTGTAATCCATATAACATCCAGTCTTACTATCTTTTGCATAAATTCCTAATCTATCTGCATCTGGATCATTTGCTAAAACAATATCTGCATCAACTTCTTTTGCTAAGTCTAACGCCATTTTGAATGCTTCTTTAGCTTCTGGATTTGGATAATCAACTGTTGGGAAATCTCCATCTGGTTTTTCTTGTTCTGGTACAACATATACATTTTTTAAACCTATTTCTTTTAATATTCTTTGTACCATTTCATTTCCAGCACCATGAAGTGGTGTATAAACTACTTTAAGCTTTTCTCCTTCTTCCCTAACTATTTCAGGATTTAATACTCTAGATTTTAGTTCATTTATATATTTATCATCTATTTCTTTTCCAATTACGTTGTATAATCCTTTTTCTTTTGCTTCTTCAATTGGTATTTCTTTTATTACTTTATAGTCTGTAATTGCTTTTACTTCATTCATTATATCTTTATCAACTGGACTAATTATTTGTGATCCATCGTCCCAATATACTTTATATCCATTATATGCTGGCTTATTATGACTTGCTGTTATCATTATTCCAGCTGTACATCCTAATTCTCTTACGGCAAAAGATAATTCTGGAACTGGTCTTAAATGATCAAATATGTATGTTTTTATACCATTTGCATTTAAAACTAAAGCTGCTTCTGTACTAAATTCTGGTGACATATGTCTTGAGTCAAAACTTATTGCAACTCCTTTATTTTCTGTTCCTCTTTTTAGAATATAATTTGCAAGTCCTTGTGTTGCTTTTCCTACAACATATTTATTCATTCTATTAGTTCCTGCACCTATTATTCCCCTAAGTCCTGCTGTTCCAAATTCTAGTTCTTTATAGAATCTGTCTTCTATTTCTTTTTCATTATCTTTTATTTTTAATAATTCTTGTTTGGTTGCTTCGTCAAATTCATCACTTTCACACCATTTTTTATATTCTTTTAAATAATCCATTTGGGTTACCTCCTTTTCTTTGAGGTCATAATATCACAAAAGTCGTTTGATGTAAATATTTTTGTTTATTTTATTGAATAATAAAATAAAACAGAAAAATGTGATTTACATTTTTCTGTTTTTTTATTAATTTTTCTTATAAAAATTATTATATAATTCTCTTGCTGTGCTAGGGCAATCAACTCCAGCTGAATCTGCATTTTTTACTGGTGCAAATTCTTCTTCTCTTTTTACTCTTAATATTGCCATATCATCAACTTCACCAAACGCATCAAATAAGAAAGCTTCAAATTTATATGCATTAGGGCTATCTGGAACTACTTTGTTTCCATCTTTATCAATATAAGTTGCTTTTTTAAATGCTGAATGATAAGGTAATGGTTCTTTTCCCATTCTTTCAATTGCTGAAATATTAAACAAATTACATAAAATATGTGATTCACCATATAACAATTCACCATTTTCATCTCTCGCTTCAGCCATTTCGTCTGTTATTTCTGAGTATTCAACAACACTTGGTTTTCCATTTTTCTTACAAAATGCTCCAACTTTTTCCTGTGGGTTAGCTTTTACAACTGATTTTCCAGCTGCTGTAACTTTTTTGTCTATAGCTATTCCCATAAGTACAGGATCTACCATTTTTACTAAACAGTTATCAACTCCACCTATAAATACCCATTCAACACCTAATTCTTTCATCTTGTCTACCATACCACTCTTTACAAGTGATTCATAAACCCCACCATGACCATCAGCTGCTTCTTTAATTAGTCCATCTTCTCCAATTAATATCTTTCCTTCTGTATCAATCATTGGAAGTTGTCCTTGTATAAAGAAATAGATATTTTTTTCATAACCAAAATATTTATTCTTTTTGAAAAATTCAACTGTATCTTTATTGTTTTCTCTACTTGTCATTATAAACCATGGTATATCAACACCATATTTTTTTGATTCAGATTTTAAATAATCACATAATAATTCAAATAATGATTTATGTGAATCTAATCCCATATCAAATGTTCCTTTTGGTCCTTTATGCCCAAGTCTTGTTCCTTGTCCACCAGCCATAGTAACTGCTGCTAATTTACCAGCTTTTATTGCTTTTTTACCAATATCTTCATAATATTTATACATATCATTTAATTTATATTTATCTATAAATTCTATTGGCTCAATATCAGCATCTTCTTGTTTAATTCCATCTTTTGTCTTATTATATAAGCTATTTATAAGATCAAAATCAATTCCTTCAATTTGTTCTAGCAATCTTTTTTGCTTTTTTTCATCTAAAGTATCATAAAAATTTAATAAATGTTCTTGGCCATATTTTTTTAGTTTACGTTTTATCTCTTCAATATTGTACTCCATATACATTCTCCCTTCTAAAATAAATCAATTAGTATTAATTGAATTAGATAAAATTTTAGTTATATTTTTATTATATACACCTTTTTTTAATTTTTATCAATACTTTTATTCATTTTTTTATATTTTTTTAGACCTACTTGTATTCAAAATACCATCATATTTCTCCTCAATTTGCCCTAATTCTACATTTTTATCGTTTATACTATAGCAATCTATTATATTTATTTTCTTAGGCTCTTTACTTCTTATTTCTTTATTAACCTTATCTATATAATCACTACTTCCATTTATTATTATTGTATGATCATCAAATTTATACTTAGATATATCCAATTTGTTCTTTTCTTTCCAATCTAAATTAAGCATCAAATTTTTTTCTTCTAAATTCAAATTTGTTCTATTCAATAACACCTTTATACTATCTGATAAATTTTCTTCTGTAAATATTATAAATTTATCTTTATATATGTTGTTTTTTATATATGGCAAAAGTATCATTTCCAAATGAAAATCACTTGCATAAAAGCAACAGTATTTCTTTACTTTTGACTCTTTTGTATTCATAAACATCATCCTTTCGTTTTGGAAAATTTTACCATTATTTCAAAAATATGTCAATAATATTTCAATTAAATTTCATCGACTTTTTTCGACCGCCTTACAATTTTGTATATTTTATTAATTTTTGTAAATAATTACATTGAATAATTTGTAATTGGAGGAATTCTTATGAAAAAATTCATAATTTTAAGTATATTATTTTTCTTATATGTTTCTATTAGTGCTTTTAGTTATGTAAATGCTGTATCTTGCGACCTATCCAAAAGTGTATTTAGATTACATGTAATAGCAAATAGTGATTCTGCAGAAGATCAAAATTTAAAATATATTGTAAGAGATAATATTATTAATTATATGAAAACTCTAACAGAAAATGCAAAATCAAAAGAAGAAACAATAAACTTAGTATCATGTCACTTATCCGACTTTGAAGATATTGCAAATAAAACTATAAAAGATAATGGATTTGATTATACAGCTAAAGTTTCTATAGGTAATTTTAATTTCCCAACAAAAAAATATGGAGATATTTCATTTCCTGCAGGTTACTATGATGCATTAAAAATACAACTAGGTAATTCAAATGGTCAAAACTGGTGGTGTGTTCTTTATCCTTCACTTTGTTTTATTGACATTTCATCTGGCTTTGTTCCAGAAGATTCAAAAGAAACACTAGAAAGCACATTAAATGAAGAAGAATACAAATTAATTTCAGATGCAAACGATCAATCTATAAAAATAAAATTTAAATTAATCGAACTTTTTAATAAAAATAATCTTCTAACTGCCAAAAATTAAAATATTTACAAAAACGGTTGTAAAAACTCAAAGTTTATGATATATTACTAAAGAAATTTATAATTAAAAGATATAATATTTTGGGGGTATACAATTGGAAAAATTAGTAATAACTGGTGGAACTCCTTTAAAAGGTGAAGTTACAATAAGTGGTGCAAAAAACGCAGCAGTTGCAATTTTACCAGCAGCACTATTAATAAATGGAACATGTACAATAAATAATTTACCAAATATAAGTGATGTAAAAATATATTGTGAAATTCTTGAAAAATTAGGTGCAAAAATACATTGGAATTCTGCAAATGAAATAACAATAGATTCGAAAAATATAGAAACAACAGAGGCTCCTTTAGACTTAACAAGTAAATTTAGAGCATCATATTATTTATTAGGTAGTCTACTTAGTAGAAAAGGTTCTGCGACAGTAGGTATGCCTGGTGGATGCAAATTAGGAGCAAGACCAATAGATCAACATATAAAAGGATTTGAAGCATTAGGTGCTAATGTAGATATCGGTCAAGGAAAAATTGTAGCAAAAACAAAAAAACTAAAAGGAACATCAATATACATGGATATTTCTTCTGTTGGAGCTACAATTAATGTCATGCTTGCAAGTGTATTAGCAGAAGGAACTACAATAATAGACAATGCTGCCAAAGAACCTCATATAGTTGATGTTGCAAACTTCTTAAATACAATGGGAGCAAATATTAGAGGCGCTGGAACTGATACAATAAAAGTAACAGGTGTAAAAGAACTACAAGGAAATGCAACATATTCTATCGTACCAGATCAAATTGAAGCCGGAACATTCATGGTTGCAGCTGTTGCATCAAGAGGAAATATTTTATTAAAAAACTGCATAACAAAACACTTAGAAGCAATAACAGCAAAAATTTGTGAAGTTGGTGGAATAGTTGAAGATTATGGTGATTCAATACGTGTATCTTGCAATAAGAGACCTACAAAAGCTGTAATAAAAACACTTCCATATCCCGGATTTCCTACTGATATGCAATCACAAATGGGAGTAATTTTATCAATTGCTGATGGAACAAGTATAATAAATGAAAGTATTTGGGATTCTAGATTCCAATATACAGAAGAACTTAATAAAATGGGAGCTAAAATAACAGCTCAAGGAAAGTCTGCATTTTTTGAAGGTGTAAAAGAGCTAAAAGGTGCTCCTGTATACGCATCAGATTTACGTGCAGGTGCAGCACTTATAGTTGCCGGAATTATAGCAAAAGGTACAACAGATATTTATAACCTAGAATACATAGACAGAGGTTATGAAAATATTGAACAAAAATTCCGTGATTTAGGTGCTAAAATAAAACGTGTTGAAGAAGATTAATATTTCTTTATTACAACAAAATGATAAAACAAAAGGAAGAAATACTTATGTTAAATTTTTGTAGTTTATATAGTGGAAGTAGTGGGAATTGTTTATTTGTAGAAACAGACAACACAAAAATCCTAATAGATGCAGGAGTAAGCCTAAAAAAAATTGAACAAGCACTTCGGAACACTTGATGTTTCTGGATCTGACTTAGACGCTGTTTTAGTTACACATGAACATGTAGATCATATTCAAAGTGTGGGAAATTTATCAAAAAAATTTAATATTCCTGTTTTTGCTACATCCAAAACATTTGATGCAATGCCAAAACAATCTGACAAAATATCTGATATAAATAAAAAAAATATATCGATTGATGAAAATTTTTCAATTGGAGATATTGATATCGTTCCATTTGAAATACCTCATGACGCAGCTGATCCTTGTGGATACACACTGTTTTCTAACAATAAAAAAATCAGTATTGCAACAGATATTGGTCATATGAATAATAATATTGTAAAACATATAGATGGTAGTGAATTTATACTTCTTGAAGCTAATTATGATCCAGAAGTATTAAAATACACAAAATATCCATTTAAATTAAAAAATAGAATTGCAGGTCCTACTGGTCATCTATCTAATCAAATGGCTGGACAAACAATAAACTATTTAATAAAATCTGGTTTAAAAAATGCCATTTTAGGGCATTTAAGTAAAGAAAGTAATTTTCCAGAACTTGCATATCAAACTGTAATTGATGAATTAATTTCCAATAATACGAAAATGGACGATTTTAATTTATCTATTGCAAGCAGAAATGAGCCTGGAAAATTGATACATATTTAATTTATAGTAATTGTAGAGAAAATAAAATTGTAGAAAATTTAAATTAAGTTTTTTATTGTAATTGTTAAAAGCAATTACAATTTTTTTATATTTATTGGTGGTAAATATAATAGAGGTAATTTTTATTTTATCTTTTTTTATAAGGGGCATCAAAGATTTAATTTAATTTTATTTTATTTAATTAAATTGAGTTTTATTTTCTCTACAAGATTAATAACTTTTTATTTATCATTTTTTATTTCTATTATTAATTTTATTGATAAAAATTTAATTACTAACATTCTGATTAAAGTAAATAATGATATAAATAATAAAATTTCTAGAAACATAAATCTTTCCTTTGATCTAATATTTTTCACATCTAAAATATTACACCTTTTTACATAAATTGTCAAGAAAAACTTTTTGACAAAATTCGACAATACATTACAATTAGGGCGCTTACTGTCATAATTCTACATTTTTTTGGAAAAAATTGTCTATTAATTATTGACCAATTTGTAAAAATATGTTAATATATTGCTTGAAAAATAATAACAGATATATTTTAAGGAGGAACAAAAAATGAAATCAACAGGTATTGTTAGAAAACTAGATGAATTAGGTAGAGTTGTTATTCCAAAAGAAATTAGAAATAAATTAGATATAGAAGAAAAAGATCCAATCGAGATTTATTTAGATGGAACATCAATTATTTTAAGAAAATTTGAAACTGGTTGTATTTTTTGCAATAATTCAAAAGAACTTGTTACATTTAAAGATAAATTAATATGCAAAAAATGTCTTACAAAAATAAATAATTTAGAATCTGAAGAAAGTAATAAATAAAAAATAAAAAAAATTAAATTAAACTTTATTAAGTTTAATTTAATTTTATTTTTTTACTTATTTATAAAATATTGATATATATTATTTTTATTTACTCCTCTATCTTTTGCAATTTTTTTAATAATTTCTTTTTTATTTAATCCTTGCTTTTCATAAACATTATAATGTTCTTCTAAACTCAAATTATTTAAAATATTTTCTTTTACAATTTCATTATTCCCTTCAATTAATAAAATCATTTCACCTTTTAAATTTTGACTTTTTTCTATAATTTCATCAATATTTCCTCTAATAAATTCTTCATGAATTTTAGTTATTTCTCTTGCCAAAACAATTTTTCTTTCTCCTATTATATCTTTTAAGTCATTTAATGTATCTTTAATTTTATGAGGAGCTTCGTAAATTATACTAGTTTTATTTTCTTCTTTTATTTCTTCTAATTTTTCTTTTCTTAATTTTTTATTTAAAGGTAAAAATCCAATAAAAACAAATTCTTTTGTATCTAAACCTGATGCAATTAAAGCATTAATTGCTGCACATGCTCCAGGAATTGGAATTACTTCAATATTTTCTTCTATCGCCTTTTTTGCAATAACTTCTCCTGGATCAGAAATCCCTGGAGTTCCTGCATCAGAAACAACAGCAATATTTTTACCTTCTTTTAACTTATTTATTAAAAAATCTTCTCTATCATCTTCATTATGTCTGTGATTACTAATTAGAGGCTTTTTTATTTCAAAATGATTTAATAATTTTAAAGTTGTCCTTGTATCTTCTGCTGCAATATAATCTACTTCTTTTAATATTCTTAAAGCTCTTAATGTAATATCTTCTAAATTACCAATGGGTGTTGCAACTAAATATAATTTTCCGTTCATAATTTTCCTCCAAATTAATTCAAATAAATTCATATAAAATTATATAAAATCATATAAATTTATTTTCATACAATAATCTATTTTTAACTTTTTTTATCTATTTTTTTCTTTTTTTAACTAATTTATTTGATTTTATTATAAATTTTTAATATTTCATCTGTATAATCTCCATCTTCATTATATACATATAAATTATTTTCAAATTCTAAAAATTGTTTTCCATTTTTCACACCTTTAATTAAAATTAAATTTGTTTTTTTATTTTCATTTGGATATACAAATTTTATTTTTTTAGGTTCTATTTTATATTTTCTCATTAGCTCAAAAATATCTACTAATCTATCTGGTCTATTAACCATATAAAACTCTCCTAAATCTTTTAATAAATAAGAAGATATTTTTATAAAATCTTCTAGGGATGCAGTAATTTCATGTCTTGAAATTAATTTTTTATTGTTTTCATTTACTATTCCCGTATTTAGTTTTTTATATGGTGGATTTGTTGTAACGACATCGAAACTCCCTCTTTTATACTTTTTAGTTAGATCCAAAATATTCATATTTAATATTCTAATTTCATTTTCTAATACATTTAATTTTATACTTCTATTTGCCATATCTGCAACTTCTTCTTGAATTTCAACTCCAACAAATTTATTATTTTTTGTTTTTCCATATAATAAAATTGGTATTATTCCTGTTCCAGTTCCAAGATCAATAATATTTAAATTTTGTTTTATATTTTTTGCAAAATCAGTAAGTAAAATACTATCAATTCCAAAACAAAATCCATCTTTATTTTGAATTATTTTTAAATCCTTAAATTCTAAATCATCTATTCTTTCATTTTCTTTTAAATTAATTTCCATTTTCTCACCACAACTTATTAATTTCATATTATGTAATATAAAGATTATACAACAAAAAAGGAGAATTTTCAATGAATAATTTATTTTTAGCAAACCCAGAAAATAATAGACATGAATCTAAAAAATGTCCACCACCGCCTCCCCCAAAAAATCCACCGCCTAAACCTCCAAAAAAGAAAATAGATTTTAAAAAGCTAAAAAAAAATACATGTAATTCTTTAAATGAAGTAGAATGTTTTTTAAATAATTTTCAAAAATTCACAAATTGTATTAAATTATATAAAATTTTAAAATAAAGTTCTAAAATGGACAACATAAAAATAATATTTACCAAAGAAAATAAGGAGGCTTTTATTCATGAAAAATAAAAAAATATTTTGTTTATTAATTTTAGTTTTAATAATTATTTTAGTATCTCTATTTTTTATTATTAAAAATTTTACAAAAAATAATTCAAATAAGGAGCAAAATCAATATCTAGACTATACACCTGAAGAAGAAATAAGTAATAAACAAATGAGAGAAACAAATATAACATTATATTTTATTGATAATGAAAATAAAATACAAACTGAAAAAAGGCTTATTGATTCAGCAGAACTTTTACAAGACCCATATCAAAAATTAATTAGTCTTTTAATTTCTGGACCAGAAAGTGAAAATTTATCAAATGTATTTCCAGAAAATACAAAGATACTAGATACAAAATTAGAAAATAATTGTGCAATATTAAATTTTTCTGAAGAAATTCAAAACTATAATGATGATACCCAAAAATATAATATAATAAATACAATTTTAAATACATTAACACAATTAAATGAAGTAAATTCAATAAAAATATTAATAAATAATGAAACTGTAGATAAATTTAATGACGAATATTCCCTTTCTCATTAATACAATTTTTCTAAAAAAATCCATTGACAAAGAATAAATAATATTGTACCATAAAAGGGTGCTAAATTAAGCAACAGTAACAAATTTGATATTAAAACATAATAATAAATTAGAGGTAAAAAATGATTATAGAAGAAGAACAAAAAGTAGAAATCGTTGACGATACTACAAAAAAAGAAAATACGCAAGAATTTAAGCAAATACCCAACAATTCAGAAAAAGCCTCAAAGCACTGGATTATGGCTATTTGTATTTTTTTAATAAGTTTTTTAATATTTATAATAGTTATATTTGGAATATTTACATTTTACAATTACACAAATAACCTTACAATATCACAAGGAATACATATAAATGGAATTGATGTTTCAAATTTAACCAAACAAGAAGCAAAAGAAAAATTAGAAAATTACTATTCAGAAAAATTATCAAATGATATAACTTTAATACATAATGACTATACAACATATATAAAAACATCAGAAATTAACTTATCATTTGATATTGACTCAGCAGTCAACTACGCATATCAATGTGGAAAAACAAATAATATATTTTCAGATAATTATCAAATATTTAATGCAATGATAAATGGAATCAATATAACACCAACAGTAAATTATGATAAAGAAAACTTAAAAACCTTATTAAATAATATCTCAACAGAATTACCAGATGCTGTTGTAGAAAGTGGTTATTATATAGATGGAAATAATTTAATTATAACCAAAGGATCAGATGGAGTTATAGTAAATGCAGATTCAACTGCAAAAAAAATTGGAGAAAAATTATCTAACTTAAATTACATAAACGAAGTAATAGAATTAGATACTACTTCAAAGTCACCAGATACAATAAACATAGATAAAATATATAATGAAGTTCATAAAGACGCCAAAGACGCATCTTTTGAGCCTGAAACACATGTAATAACATCTGCTGAGAATGGAATTGATTTTAACATTGACAAAGCTAAAGAAATTTTAGAAACATCAGATACAGAATGTACAATTCCACTAAAAGTTTTAAAACCAAATGTAACAAATAACATGATAGGTCAAGAAGCATTTCCAGATTTACTTGCAACATATTCAACAAAATATTCTGCATCAAATACTAATAGAACAACAAATCTTAGATTAGCTGCCGAAAAAATAGACGGAACAGTATTATTACCAGGAGAAACATTTTCATATAATAATGTAGTTGGAGAAAGAACAATATCTGCTGGATATAAAGATGCTGCTATATACTTAAATGGTCAAGTAGTTGATGGTCTTGGTGGTGGGATTTGCCAAATATCTACAACCCTATTTAATGCTGTATTATTTTCTAACTTAGAAATTGTAGAATTACACAATCACCAATTTGTACCATCTTATGCAACAGCTGGTAGAGATGCAACTGTCGTTTATGGAGTAAAAGATTTTAAATTTAAAAATTCAAGAAATTATGCAATAAAAATAACATGTTCTGTATCAAAGGGATATGCAACATTCCAAATTTGGGGATTTAAACAAGATCCAGAATATGAAGTTGATATTTCATCAAATGTAACAAGCCGTACATCTTCATATATAAAATCAGTAACATATAGAACATTAAAACTAAACGGAGAAACTGTAAAAACAGAAAAAATATCAAATTATACATACAAAACACATTAAAAAATAGAGAAATTTAATCTCTATTTTTTATTTTTTAATGTTTAAATTTCCATGTTTTTCAATTGACAAAATGTCGAAAATTGTATAGAATTAAAAGGATTTAAAGGAGTGATTTAAATGGCACAAAATATATTTCACGTAGGACTTGACGTTGGTTCTACAACAGTAAAAATAGTAGTAATGAATGAGAATAAAGAAATCATATATAATGATTATAGAAGACACTTTTCAGATACAAAAAACACGGTATGTACAGTTTTACAAGAATTAAATGAAAAGTACCCAAATAGTGAATTTACATTAGCTCTTACAGGATCTGGTGCTATGTCTGCTGCTAAATTTCTTGGAGTTAATTTTATACAAGAAGTTGTATCTTGTAAAAGAGCCGTAGAAAAATATATTCCACAAACAGACGTCGTTATAGAATTAGGTGGAGAAGACGCAAAAATTATTTATTTTGATAAATCCATAGAACAAAGAATGAATGGAACATGTGCCGGAGGTACTGGGGCATTTATTGACCAAATGGCCTCTTTACTTAATACCGATACTGCTGGACTTAATGAACTAGCCAAAAATTATAAAATAATTTACCCAATAGCATCAAGATGCGGTGTTTTTGCAAAAACTGATATACAACCATTAATAAATGAAGGTGCAGCAAAAGAAGATATAGCAGCATCAATATTTCAAGCAGTTGTAAACCAAACAATTTCAGGACTTGCATGTGGTAGACCAATAAAAGGAAAAGTAGCATTTTTAGGAGGACCTCTTACATATCTTTCTGAATTAAGAAATAGATTTATAGAAACTCTAAAATTAAAAGAAGATGAAATAATTATTCCAAAAGAAGCTCATCTTTTAGTAGCTACAGGGGCGGCTCTTGACTCCCTAGAAGAAACACCTATAACAAACAAAGAATTATCAAAAAGAATAGAAAACTTAAAAATTTCAAAAGATACTACAACAAGCCCCATAGATCCTTTATTTAAAAACTACTCTGAATACGAAGAGTTTAGAAAAAGACATCAAAAAGCTTCTGTAAAAAAAGCAGATCTTTTAAACTATAAAGGTGATTGTTTTATAGGAATAGATGCAGGATCTACAACAACAAAAATAGTATTAATAGATAATGAAGGAAGTTTATTATATTCTTTATATGGAAGCAACGAAGGAAATCCTTTAAAAAGCGTTATAAAAATGTTAAACAGCTTATATGAGGTATTACCAAAAACAGCAAAATTAAGATTTAGCGGTGTTACAGGTTATGGTGAAGATTTAATAAAAACAGCTTTAAATGTTGATATTGGAGAAATTGAAACAATAGCACATTATACAGCAGCTAAACAATTTGAACCAGATGTTACAAGTATTGTTGACATTGGTGGACAAGATATGAAATACATACGTTTAAAAAACGGTGCAATTGATAGTATCATGTTAAATGAAGCATGTTCATCTGGATGTGGCTCATTTATAGAAACATTTGCCAAAAGCTTAAACTTAGAAATATCAGAATTTGTAAAACAAGCAATAGAAGCCAAAAGACCAGTTGATTTAGGATCTAGATGCACAGTATTTATGAATTCCAAAATAAAACAAGCTCAAAAAGAAGGATATTCAGTAGGAGATATTTCAAGTGGACTTTCATATTCAGTTATAAAAAATGCTTTACAAAAAGTTATGAAAATAAGAGATTTTGAAACACTTGGAAACAAAATTGTTGTGCAAGGTGGAACATTTTATAATGATGCCGTTCTTAGAGCTTTTGAAAAAATTGTTGGTAAAAACGTTATAAGACCCGACATAGCCGGACTTATGGGTGCATATGGAATGGCTTTAATTGCAAAAGAACAATACGAAACAAACCTTGATATGGAATATTATTCAACAATATTAAAACAAGAAGAACTAAATAATCTTGATATAAAAGTAAATCATACGAGATGTAATGGATGTGAAAACCATTGTAAACTTACAATAAATATATTCAGTAATGGAAAACGCTATATATCTGGAAATCGTTGTGAAAAAGGTGCTGGAAAAGTTCAAGAAAAGAAATCACTTCCAAACCTTGTAAAATACAAATATGAAAGAATTTTTGATTATAAACCAATAGAAGAACAATATGCAACTCGTGGAACTATTGGAATCCCAAGAGTTTTAAATATGTATGAAGATTATCCATTCTGGTTTACGTTTTTAACTAACCTAGGATTTAGAGTAATTATATCAGATAAAAGTACTCGTAAAACATATGAAGATGGAATGGAATCAATGCCATCAGAATCAGTATGTTACCCAGCAAAATTATCACATGGTCATATAGAAAATCTACTAAAAAAAGGCATAAAAACTATCTTTTACCCATGTATGCCATTTTCAAGAAAAGAATATGAAAAAGCAGATAATAAGTACAATTGCCCAATAGTAATATCATACTCAGAAGTATTAAAAAATAATGTAGAAGGTTTAAAAAATCCAGAAATAAAATTCATAAACCCATTTTTACCATTTGATACACCAAACCTTGTTAAAAAAATAATGGAATTAGATGAATTTAAAGAATATAACTTTACAAAACAGGAATTATTAGACAGTGCAGAAAAAGCTCAAACTGAATATAAAAAATGTAAAAAAGATATTCAAGACAAAGGTATAGAAACAGTACGTTACTTAGAAGAAAACAACTTAAAAGGAATTGTTTTAGCAGGTCGTCCATATCATATGGATCCTGAAATAAATCACGGAATAGATACTTTAATTACATCACTTGGACTTGCAGTACTTACAGAAGATAGCATTTCAAATCAAACAGAAGCAAAAAGACCAATTAGAGTTGTAGATCAATGGATGTTCCATTCGAGATTATATGCAGCAGCAGATTTTGTTGGAAAACATGATAATCTAGAACTTGTACAATTAAACTCTTTTGGATGTGGTGTTGATGCCGTAACAACAGATCAGGTTGAAGAAATTTTAAGAAGCTATGGAAAAATGTACACACTAATAAAAATAGATGAAGTTAATAACTTAGGAGCTGTTAAAATTCGTATACGTTCTTTACTTGCAAGCATGAATAAAAGAGCAAAAGAAAAATTAGATGGAAACTATGCAATTAACAAAAAAGTCTTTACAAAAGATATGAGAAAAGACTATACGATTCTAATTCCAATGATGATACCTATACACTTTGAATTATTAGAACCCGCAGTAAACTCATGTGGATACAATATGGTCCTTTTAAGAGAATGTACAGAACATACTGTAGAAACAGGTCTAAAATATGTAAATAATGATGCATGTTACCCATCAATATTAGTAACAGGTCAAATGATTGAAGCATTGGAATCTGGAAAATATGATGTAAATAAAACAGCTTTAATAATGTCACAAACAGGTGGAGGATGTAGAGCAACAAACTATATTGGCTTTATCCGCAAAGCCCTAAGAGATGCAGGATTTGAACAAGTTCCTGTAATATCACTTAATGTTGTTGGAATGGAAAAAATGCCTGGATTTAAACTAACTCCAAAAATGATAGATAAAATGATTAAAGCCGTACTTTTAGGCGATCTTCTTCAAAAAATGCTTCATAAAAATAGAGCATATGAAATACATAAAGGAGATACTGACAAAGTATTTGATAAATGGATGGAAAAATCAAAAAAATTAGTTACAAAATGTTCTAACCAAGAATTTAAACAAGCAATATATGACATGGTAGATGACTTTGAAAAAATTGAAGTTGATATGACTAATCAAAAGCCAAGAGTTGGTATTGTTGGTGAAGTATTAATTAAATACCATCCATTTGGAAATAATTATGTTGCAGATTTACTTGAAAAAGAAGGTGCAGAAGTTGTATTACCAGACTTTATGGGATTTGTAAAATTTATGGCAACACATAAAATTACATTTAATCAATTATTAAATAGCAATAAAATCTCTGCCGCAATCAGTAAAATTGCATTAAAATTAATTAATCTTATGGAAAAAGATACAAAAATAGCTCTTGAAAAATCAAAGAAAAATTATTTACCAACATGTGATATATATCATTTAGAAGATAAAGTAAAAGATATATTATCAATTGGAAATCAAACAGGAGAAGGTTGGTTTTTAACAGCTGAAATGGTAGAATATATTGAAAATGACATACCAAATATTGTATGTGTTCAACCATTTGCGTGTCTTCCAAATCACGTAGTAGGAAAAGGTGTTATAAAAACAATTAGAAGTAAATATCCAAATGCAAATATTACTCCCGTAGACTATGATCCAGGAGCAAGTGAAACAAATCAAGCAAACAGAATAAAACTTATGATGGCAGTTGCAAAAGATAATTTAAAAAATTCTAAATAAAATAGGAGATATAGATGAAAAATTATTATGATTTATTAGAAGTATCAGAAAAAGCTTCTCCGGAAGTTATTGAAAAAGCATATAAAACATTAGTAAAAAAATATCATCCTGATTTACAACCTGATGATAAGAAAAAAGAAGCCGAAGAAAAAATAAAAGAAATAAATGAAGCTTATGAAATTTTATCTGATAAAACTAAAAAAGAAAATTATGATAGTAATTTGGCATATCAAAGAAAAAAAGAAGAACAAGCAAAATATGCAAATATGAATAGAAATACTACTAAAAATAATACTAACTCTAGATCATATCAAAATTACTCTCAAAATCAAAATTCAGCAAGTTATAAGGATAATAATAGTAATTATACCTCTCATCCTCAAAAAAGAGTTATACATAAACCTAAAATGCAAGATATTCCTCCTGAATTTGATGATTTTAACGATTTTCAAAATGATTATAACAATATTATGAATGAAGTATATAATAACGCTTATAACAATGCCTACAACAACGCATATAATCAAGCATACATAAATAATCTAAGAAATATGGGGTATGACGTAAAATTTGAAAGGCCTCTAAAAGAGCGTATAAAAATATTTTTCTCATCTATATTAGCTATTATAATATTTTTAGTAATATGCTTTATATTATGGCATATACCTTTTATAAAAAATTATTTTATTGATCTATATAATACTAATACTATTTTTAAAATTATTGTAGATTTAATAAGTAATGTAATAAAAAGCTTCTTTGCTTTGTTTAATTAAAAAAATAGCCCAAGTCTTAATAAATAAGACATTGGGCTATTTTCTTCATCCGAAGTATGCCGCAATCGCGAAGATTACAACAAATCCCCAGAAAATCCTTTGAAGCAACCGGCAATGTTTTGGAAAGAAAAACCACTTGACTAGTCTTCCCATACTCACAAGTGCTACAATGGCGAAAATCATCGCCATCATCAATAACATTACTAAACCTAAGTTCATAAACTTATCCTCCTCTAATTTGATTTGATCTTCTTATATTATACCATAAATAACATAAAAATTCAAAAATAGAAGCACCTGAAAATTTTTTTAAAATTTCTTTGCTTCTATTTTTACTTATTTATTGTTAATAATTATTTGATCCATTAGATGTAATGCTTGGATAACCTTTAAGAACATTATCCATCAAATTATCTAAATCCATATAGTTTCCATCAAATGCAAAAGTTTTATTTTCTTTGTCAACATTAAACATAACATAAGTATTTGTAATTGCTGCATTTCCATCATCAAATTTTAAGTTAACTATATATTTTTCAACATTATTTTTTTCGCCATATTTATAAATATTATCTATTGAATAATCATTAACATTATTTACTTCCATAAGAAGAATTAAAATATTATCAGTTCCTATAACTCTTCTTTCCGTTGTTAAACTATCAATCCACCTTGCAGAACACATATTTACAAGATCTTTTTTAGCTGATTCATCATTATTTTTATTGGCCTTATAAATTGTATTTATAAATTTTTCTTCTATTTTATTAACCAATTTATAATCTTCATCTGATTTTGAAAGCTCATTAAAATCGCTTTCACTATATTCAGTATCCTGAAAAATAGAATTATCCTCACTATTTGTAGTATTTTCTTCTACATAATTCTCACTTTTTGATTTTATTTCATTTTTAAAATAACTATTTGTTCCTTTTATTAATAAGTATATTCCAGTAATAATTAGTACTATAGTTATAATTTTAAAATCATTTTTATTTAACCATATTTTAAATCTATTCCACATAATATCAATCTCCTAAATTATCAATGTTTAACAGAAGCTGCATTCTTAACTCTTTTTGTATTTAAATCTCTTATTAAATAAACAATTGATACAATAATACCTATTGTAAGTATAGCAATCACTGCAACTATATAAAGTGGAAATTCACTTATTAAATAAACATTACTTTGAGCTAGTGCATAATAGAAAAATGCTACAACAGGTCTAAACAGCAATAAAAACATATATAATTTAACCCAGTTCTTTAAAAAACCTTTTCCTCCGCCTATTTTCTTAAATGAGTCTATTAATATAATTAATGGAACAATTGTGCTTAGCCCTGCAAGCAAAAGCATTCTAACTACTAACAAACAATATATAAATGCTTTAAATATAGTAACTACAATCCCACTTATTGAATTTATTCCACCTCTTAGAGGATATATTTTTGAATTGTATTGTGATTGGAACATTAATAATCCTTCTAAGTTAGTTTTAAAGTAATAATCAACTGTTTTACTTTCCGCCGTCGCAGAATTTCCTGAACTATCTCCAACTGCTCCATTAGCAAGATCTTCAGTACCTGGAAGCCATCCCCAGCAACTAAAATCCCATGAATTTTTCCATTCATCTATTGTACATATTGTAATTCCTGTGCTTCCTCTTCCTGTACAACTTGCAATCTTACCATTTCCAATATATATCCCAACGTGTCCTGCATCCATTCCACAATAGCTATCTATTACATGTCCTGAACTTCTATATGAAAATACAGCAGCTCCTGGAACTATATTGTCTGTACTTGTATTTGTATTCTTAGCACTAAGTGCTGCACTATGTGCACAACAATGAGTTGTAATATCTCTTCCTAGAGCTTTATTATAAACCAGCGTAACCCACTTTTGACACCAGCCACCTGATGCTCCCAAATTCTCCAAAGAACTTGCTTGATCAACAACTTTTTGTCTCAAACTACTTCCATCTCCAGATGAACTCGTAGATGGGCCTGTAGAAGAACTTGTTGTTCCACTTGCCCCTAAAATTGGTGCATTAGCAGCAAATTTAGAATTTTTAACGTAAATTGTTATATCCTCATTTTCAACTTCTTTACCCTCCATTAAATTAACAATATTATCTGAAAATGCTACAAGCAAATTCATAACAAAAACCGCTAATACTAATGACAATACTGATTTAAACCATTGTTCAACTAATCTCTTAGCTCTTAAATGTTGATCTGGGGTTTCGCCTTTTTTTCCACTAAATAAATTTGAAAAAGGTAAAATATTAAGTGTAGGAGAAATTCCAGCAGTAACTGTGATAACAGCCATATATATTAATACTACAAGCATTGCACCTGCTGCAATATACAAGAAAATCCTATATCCATTTCTTACAAATTCTCTAATAGCTTCTTCTTTTTTAGCAGTTTTTTCTTTTTTCTTATCCTGATCATTTTTTTTATTAGAAGAATTATCTTCTTTCTTATTACCAAAAAAATCTATATTTAATAATCCTGATGTATCATATAAAACATCTTGAAGAGAAGTTTTTACACCTGCAGGTAATTTTTCGTTTGAAATTAGTTCCTTTGCATCTATTAAAACATCATAATCATCCGGTTCGCCGTCTTCCTCTACTGTTTTAAAATCTGTTTCTTTTTTTATTTCTTCAATCGAATCTGCATATACATTATTTGGGCATATAATACAAATTAAACTTATTAAAATTATAAAAACTTCAATTATTTTTTTCAAAATATATGCCTCCTTTTATTTATAGTTTGAAATATCAATCTTATTACCAGAACTAACAATAACTCTTAACTTATCTTCATTAGGATTATTTAATTTTAAAATTATTCCTAATCTATTTGTACTTTCTTGATATTCAGATTTTTGAACTTCTCCAATTGTTGCATCTACTAATCCATGTTTATAAACATATTCTTTTACAGTTAAATTTAAATTATCTACATCATTTATGTATTTTAAATCTTCATCAGTAATGCCTTTTATTTCGAAAGAAAAGTTATTTAATTGATTTTCAGAATATTTAACAGTTCCTGTTTCTTCTGTATTATAAAATACATCATTTGTGTCTGTATTATTTACTGTATTTTCTTCACTTACACTATTTTGTATATCTTCATTTACATTTGTATTATTAATAGAATTTACGCTTACATTTTGATTTACAGAATTTACATTATCATTAATTTGATTGCTTACTATATTATTAGCATCTACCTGATTATCTGTTTTTAATATTGTTAAATTAGCTATAAAAAATAGCACAATAATTAAAGCAATTACTAATATAAAAATTATTACTCCTATTAATCTTGTTTTTTTCATTAAAATTCTCCTTTTTATCTAGTATGTGAAAATCCAATAATTTTTTGCTGCTTGGTTTATTTCTGATTTAGTAAATTTTCTATCATTATATCCTTTATTTACAGCATTATTTTTATTTGGATCTCTAACTGTAATTCCTCCACTTGAATCAATACCTGCAAGAACTATAAAATGCCCTCCAGATGTAAATAATCCTGCACTTTGTGAAGAAATAACTAATGCTCCAGATTTTAAAGCCTCTGCAACTTCATCAATACTTGTAGTTTCTTTTAGAGTACAATTTAATTTAAAATGCTCTTTAGCTGCTGCAAAATAACTCCATGAAGTACCAGCTCCTGAAACATAATATGAATTTCCACACCATGCTACTGCATCTTTAGGTGTAATTTCTGTTTTTGATATGGTTGATGCTACCATTGCAAATGCCGTTGGACCACATCCACATTTTCCAATATTTGAATCACCATAACTAACATCAGAATAATCACCTTGATAATATTGAACAAATCCACTAACACTCTTTGAACCTGTTGATCCTCCATCTCTACTTAAATTCTTAATATCGTATAAGACTGACGTGTCATTTCTATCTCTTATATTATTTTCAAATGTAGCTGATATTGAATCCCAAGCGTCCCTAACAATCATAGCAATTGCGCCATTAAAACTTTCTGCCTCATCATCTCCGTCAGCAGATGCATCTTTACTTGAAGTTCCATCTTCATAATTATAATTTCCATTTAATCCTACTGGACCATCCGGATGATCTAGCATACTTCCACCATTAGCAATTTGTGTAACTCCTGTTAGCTTATTAAGTAATGGTGCTAAGCTTGACCAATTTGAACTATCAGCCGAAAGTTCTGAACAAACTTCTATTATATTACATTTTCCATTACTAGTATGTCCATATACAACTCCATTGTAACTGTATGCTGAATCAACCCATATATCTTTTGAGTCTGCTATTATACAAGGATATGTAACTGATTTTCCATCACAAGTCAAATCAATATCTATGTAATCCCCAGTTTGTCCAAAGGTCGGAACAACTGCAACTAGATATCTTGGTTTTCCATTAATGTTTAAATATGCCCAATGGCTATCAGACGCTGGTTTTCCTTGTTCAACCCATTTTTCATATATAGTTTTATTAGTATATGACCAATCACTTCTATCATATCCTTCATACGTACCATAACTTTGCTCAACCTCTGCCGGTACTCTTACAGCATCACCAGCTTCAGGAACTTTTATAGTATGTGTTCCTCCATGTCTATCTCCTGTTGAAATTTCCTTAAATGAAAAAACTTGTCCTAAAAATCCACTAAAAAAAGAGAACAAAATAATCAAAACACATATTACTATAAATATCTTGTTCAAAAATAAATTCTTTAAATTTTTCTCCATATTTTGCTCCCTTCTAAATAATTTCTTATTTTCCATTTGTTATACTTACTGCAAAATCTGTATCATCTTTTAATGTAACTGCCATTGTAAATGTTATATATGAAAAATCCTCACCTGTTGCATCTGTAATTTTAACCTTAAATTGATATACACTTCCATCTGAAATAATTAGATAATCATCATCAATTTCATAATTATTTGCTTCATATGAATTTTTTTCTAAAAACTCTTTAAAATCATTTATATTTTTATAATAATTATTTTTTTGTACAGGATTTAATTTTGAATATATAAAATCATAATCTTTGTAATTTAAAGCTTCTACCACCCTATTAATACAATATTTTGCTCTAGCAGCTGGTAAAAAGGCATTATAAGTATTCTCATTTACAATATTATAATTATCCAATAAAATACTATAGTCCATCATATTTCTAACATGAAATACAAAATTTCTTCCACTCTTACATATTGCTCTATATTCAATATATGTGTTATAATTTATAACTTTATATTCAGATAACGAATCTAAATATAAATCAGTTCTATTATTTGATATATATTGTTTAAGATTATTTATATCTGGATATTTTAAATTCTTATAGTCCTCATCTAGCAAATTATATAAATGTTCTTCATCTGCCATTAAATCAAATTTATATCTCTCAAATAAACCTTTCATACAATCTTCTGCAGAATGAGAATCTTCTTCTTCAAATTTATTTTCAGTATTTGGACTTATATTTTTCGAAAAATTAACAGGTAATGTATCTCCCTCTTTAAAATCCAAATAATTTTTTTCCTTTAAATATTCATTTGGATAAATAGAAAAAGTACTATTATTTTCATCTTTTTCTATCCATACAATAGAGTTTTTTACATCTGAATTACTTTTTCCTACCTTATGTTTTACAACATAAATTTCTTTATTATCATCTAAAATTTGTTTATACATTTCATCAATTCTAAACATAGGTCCATCAAAATCATTAAATTTTCTATAATTATCAGCTGTAATTCCAAATTCTTTTATTACATCTTTATCTAGCATTACTGTTGGATCTTCTAATTCATTTGAAGAATAGTATTTTTCTAGTACATCTTTTAGCCAAAAATATGAACTCATATCTGTTACACTATTTAATTTTTTAGTATCATTTTTGTCTTCATCTTCTGTACTATTTGAATTATTATTATTTTGGTTATTACTATTATTTAAATTATTTTCATTAGTAGAATTATCAATAATGTTGTTTTGAACTGTATTATTTACTGTAATTCCATCATCTTTTTGATGAGTAAATAATATAAAGAACACTAATAATGCAATTATTATAAGAATAAAAACTAATATAATTACAATTGTTTTTATCTTATCAGATTTTTTTTTCTCCATTCACATTATCCCTTTCAACTTTTAATTTCCAAACATTTTTATTCTTTCAGCTCTTGTTTTTCCGTCACATACAAAACTAAAATGCATAATGTCCTTTGTGCTTTGACTCCATTCTCCGCCCCAATATAATGTATATTTATGTGCAATTTTTACAACCTCAGAATCTTGATAAATTATTTGGTGTTTCTTATGACTATCGCTCATTTTACTCCACTCAGATTTTGAATATAATGTTCCTCCATAAGGATTATCATCCCAATTTATATCTACAGCTGCTCCATATGTATGTCCTGATCTAAATCCAATTTGTCCATATCCAGTTCCATCAATTCTAAATACACCGACTTGTGTGATTACAAAATCTGGTGCATTCTTGTATAGGTCTTCAAAAAATGCTTGCCATAATTTTGAAAGTAATTTATTAACTTGAATTGTTACTTCTTTTTTTACAATCTTCATATTTGAACCATTTCCCGAATCTTCCCAAGCTCTTGTAGGAACAGTAATATCGACAATTTGTTTTTTTACCGCTGCTTCTATTTCAGAAGCATTTGAAGGACTTTTATCAACTGGTCTATCTGTTAAAAGTCCACCAGTTAAACCTTTCCAAACATCTTCGTCAGACATTGCAATAACCTCTTTTACTTCTGCATCTGTAACAACACCACTTGAAGAACTATCAGAGCTACTGCTTCCACCTAAATCAATTAAGCCTGCAGCTTCCAAAACTTGCACAATTCCAACAATTGTCATAAGAGAAAATATAATTGTTACTACAAAATAAATTATCTTTAATTTCTTAAACAATTTCTTACCTCCTTACTGCCTTTTATCCAGCTCCACCTGCAGCTCTTTCATTAAATTGTCTTGGAATAAATACACCTTGATTTCCTGGTTGTGGTTGTGGATTATTGTTTCCAGCTCCTGAATTTAATGAATATCTACCTCTATCGCCTTTATTTTCTGAATGTAAATTACCTGCCACAGTTACTATATCTTGTCTCATTTCTTCTTGTTGTCTAGCTTTATATACCTCATAGTAACTTGAACTCTTTTGTTCAGGATGTTTACTTAAATATTTTGAATGATCACTTAATTCTTGTCTAATAATTTCTTGTGCTGCTACCTGATCTCTTTTTTCTTTGATACTTCCTATTTGTTCTTTTAATGCTGCAGATCCTTCTTTTCCTAAAATACTTTCTGCCTCATCTGGATTAGCAAGGATTCTTTCTTTTACAATTGCTTCAATAATTTCTGCATTTTCTTCTTTTTTATCTTCCATTAATTTTTCTTTTTCTTTTTCAAGTTCTTCTTCTTTTTGTTCTAATGGAATATCATCTCTCTTACTAATATTTTCTCTTGCTCTTTGTTCTATTTCTTTTACTTCATCTTCACTTAATTCACGATTAATTTCATCTTTAAAGTTTTCTTCAATAAAGTTATTGAAATGAGCTGAAGCAGGACCACTTGTATCTTTTAGTAAATTATTTAATGCTGACATACTTTCTTTATTTATATCAACCTTTTCATTTGCCAATCTATCTGCAAGAGCTGCTCTATTTCTATCTCTTGCCTCTTTAAGTCTATTTGCATCACTTGCAACTTTTCTCATGTCCTTTGTACTTAATTGAGGAACAGTACTAACAAGTTGTCTAAATAATTCATTACTTTCATATCCTCCATTGCTACTTCTCTTTCCTTCACTTACTCTCGTTAATGTATATAATTTTGCCATTTGTTCTGTGCTTAATCCTTGATTTCTTGGATCCCTAACAATTGAGCTCATTCCTACCATTGTTAAATAGTCATTTGAACTCTTATTTAAAGCAAAATGTTGTCTTTGTAAATTATAATCATTATGTTTTTGTAGATTAACATCATTTAATCTTACATTTATATTATTTCCTGGATTTAATGCTGCTAATGCGTAAGGTGATCTTAATCTTCTACGTCTTCTATGTCCATCTTCTAAGTATCCTACTCTTGAATTTGCAGCTGCTCCTATATATCCTCCATTTGCCATTTCTTGAATTCTTATTCTCTTAGCTTTTGGAGCATATAATCTTGAAACAAATAATGATTTTGGACGAGAAGGTCCTTTTATTTGTAAATTACGTGTATGAATATTTCCAAGTCTTGATCTAATTCCTCTTACATCTCCATAAATATAGTTATTTGCCATTCCGCCAGATCTTATAGTAGCTCTTCTAGCACTTGCAATTGCATTTCTGTTTCCTGCTCCTTGCTTCATAGTCACTCTACCTCTATTTACGGCATTTAACATATTATTGGCTGTTTGGTTTAATCTCTTAACACCTCTAGGTTTTACGTTATAAATCATTCCTCCACCTTGGAAAACAGGTCCCATTAGTTGACGTTTGGCTGCAAATTTATTCATAACATTTCCATTTTGTACAACTGCTCCTATACCATTTACAAGTCCAACAACAGCTGTAACTCCTACACCTCCACCCATTGCTGGAGCAGGTGCTCCTCCTTGTACTGATGGTAAATTTCCATTATTTACACCTCTCATATCAGGTATTCTATTTTGATTAATTCCATCCATACCTTGGTTTGAAACGGCTGGATTCATTAAAGGTGATTTCTCCAAAATCTTAGCTCTCGGTCTACTAGATTCACCTTCTACTCCTCCACCTATTAATCTAGAAGAGCTAAATCCATGTAAAGACATATTTATCGCTTTTTTCAATTGGGATTTCATAAACAGAAAGCTTCCAATAACCGATACTGCTGATAAAAATATAGTTAACAATAAGTTCATCTCTTTTTTCCTCCTTTAACTAATTGTACAATTTAATATAATTGTATATGCCATTGATAAAACAACTTGTATCATTGACAAACTAATATATAATCCAGCCCATGTTCTAAAATTCATAATTCCATCTAATTCAAAAACATTTAAAGCTGCTGATATTGGTCCTATCATACCCAAAATCCATAAAGCTATCATCCTTATTAACATAAATACTACTGTAAATAAATTTATTAATGCCAATCCTATAAATGAAAATGTATATAAACCTTTCTCAACCCATTGGTCAACATCTTCAATTCCAGACATATATCTTGCATATCCTGCTGCTGTTGTACTAAAACTATATCCTGCTGATTCTACATTTACTCTGATTGGAAGTTCTGTATTTTCTCTTTGTTCAACACTATTAAAGAATGTTTTACTTCCAAAAATACATAATCCCATTATAAGAACTGATCCAATAAGCATTGCAACTGATCTAGAAAACATTTCTAATTTTTTCTTATATTCAGCCTCTCCTTCTGGATTACTAAAAGAATTTTTAACAATTTGTATACCAAATATTATTAATGTTGCAAGTAAAACTGCACTTGCAATATAAATTGAAATATGTATTAAAGTTGCTGCAAAATCTCTCATAATCATCCATGGAGATCCCTCATCATGATCTTTGTTTCCAGTTAAAATATTTACATCCAAGAAACTTACATGACCAACTGCTATATTATATAAGTCTCCTGTCATTACAGGAATTTCTGTATCTTTGTCAAATCTTGTATCATCATCATCTTCCTTTTCAACATCTATTACCTTTTGCCAATCCTTGCTGTCTCCTTTTTTATAATCACTTATTTCTGTATATTTATTTAAATTATCATCTGCTTCAATATCTTTTCTACTATACATATATTGCCAATTAGAAAATGTATGATCAGATGGTGTTTGTATCATATTTGCAAGAAATTGTGGAAAATCTCCAAATATAGGTCTTACCAAATCTAAAAATAATGTGATTAATGTTCCAACCGGATTGTGTGCGAAGTTTTCTGTTATTTCTGCGATTCCGTCTACAACTCCTTTAACTCCGTGATAAACATCCTCTACAGTATCCGCTACTTTATTTACAACCTCTGTTGCCGGATCATGAATTAATTTTCCTATAAAATCATATTCTTTTTCACTTATTTTCTCTTTTTCACCTTTTGCTATATCATCACCAGTATATATATTTTTTATTTTTGCTCTATAGTAAAATGAATTTCCATCCAAACTTGTTTCTTCTGCCGACTTCATAATTATTAATGCATCCCATGATGTTCCTTCTTTTGTACCTGTGGCACCATATATTTTTTTTAAATCTTCTTCACTAATTCCTGAAATAGTTTCATAACTGTCATCACCTTTTCCGAATTCTTATTGTATATTTATATGTGTTATCTACAAATGGTAAATTAGAAAGGAAGGTCTTTGATTTTTTTGTTATGGAAATAGTTGTTTTCATTTTCATTTCTTCATTTATAGTTTCGCCTGTATATCCAAAGTCTTTTTTTAGATTTGCTAATATTTTTTTATACTGTTCTTTTTTTAATTCATCTGTCCACCCTGTCATTCCACCTGATGACCAATTTGTAATTTGCTCATCAACATCTTTGCTTTCTACACCAAAAACTTTATTATTACATATAAAAATAAATATCAATATACTTAATATAAAAATTCTATATATTTTCTTACTCACAACTACCTCCTTTCTTCAACAAAATCTATACTACAATAACTCTTAAGATAAGTTGATATACTATTGCAATTACCACCTGAATCATAGAAATACAAATATATAATTCTGTCCAAGTTCCAAAACTCATAAATCCTTCTTTTTTAAATACATGCATTGCCGCTATAATTGGTCCTATCATTGATAATCCCCATAAAGCAAATACTCTTCCTATCATTATTAAAATAATAGCTAGATTTAAAATTGCTAAAATCAAATATGTTAATGTACATCCTGTCTTTAATAACCATTCATCAACATCTTCTGTCATAGATAAATACCTAACATATCCTGTTGCTGTTGTACTAAAGCTATATGTATCTTCCACATTTACTCTTATTGGAAGTTCATAATTATCTTCTTCAATTGTACTTACAAAGCCTTTTGTTCCAAAAATACATAAAGCCATAATAAGAATTGAACCTATAAGCATTAAAAGAGATTTTTCAAATCTTTCCAATCCTTGTTTATATTCTGCTCTCTTACTTGGATTATCTAATGATGTTTTTATTGTCTTTACTCCAAACCAAATTAAAGATATTATTAAAATTGCACTTGCAACATATAAAGTAATATGTATTACACTTGCTGCAAATCCCCTAATAACTGCCCATGCTGATCCCTCTTTATGAACAGCTTTATTATTTCTAGTCGCATTCATACCTGTTAAAAAGTCAACATCCAAAAAGTCAATATGTCCTACTGCAACATTGTATAAGTCTCCTACAACTACTGGAATCTTAGTATCTTTTGAAAAATCATCTGAATTATTTTCATTCATATCTTTTTTTATATCTACACCTGTTACAACTTTTGCTCCACTTTCATACTTTCCAACTCTTGTATATTGGTCTTTTCCCGTTCCATTTTTGTCCTTTAAAAAATTATACGTATACTTAACTTTATTCGACTCATTCATTTGAATTGTATTTGCAAGCCATTGGATTGCATCTCCAACTTCTCCTAAAAAGTCCATTAATGTTGATAAAATTGTTCCAAATGGATTTTTTCCAAAATCAGCTACCCAATCTACAACTTTAGTTGCAATATCTTTTGCATCAACTAAGGTATCTTTTACATTGTCTGCTGCTTCGTTAATTTTTTCTCCAGCAGATGTTAGTTTTGATGAAAAATCTAATTCTGGATTTTTATCTTTGTCATTAATATTTAGCAAATTCTTTAACTCGTTCCATTCTTTTTCAGATGTACAATAATTTAATTTTATATTCAGTTGCTCGTGTGGTATTCCAGCTTCTTTATATCCCATATCTTTCATTTCCGCGCTTACTATTATCCATGTATCCCAGGACTCATCTTTGCCATTCCAGCCCCAACTTTCCTTTAATTCTTCTTTTGTTTTTTTGCCAATTTCTTGAGCTTCTTTATTTCCGAATTCTTATTGTACATGAATCTCCATCTTCTTTAGTTATATATATTTTTGTTTTCATCGCCATTTTTTCATTTATTGAATCTCCATCATAATTGAATGTAGACTTCAATTTTTTAAGTAATTCTTTTTTCCATTTTTTCATATTTTTTTCTGTCGCTTCAGATGAAGAAAAATCAGAATGCCAACTTGCAATTTCTTTATCTATACTTCCTGAATATCCATATACATTGGATTTTATTACAAGTATTAAAAAAAATACTAGTACCATGAAAATAAATATTACAATATTTTTCTTGCTCAAGAAATCGCCTCCTTTCTAAATCCATACTACAATAACTCTTAAGATAAATTGATATGCAATTGCAATTACTACCTAAATCATATAAATACAAATTATATAGTTCCCAAGTTCATAAATCCTTCTTTATTTCTATATATTTTTAGATTAGAACATTTAATATTACAATATAAACAATTGTTATTACAACTTGTATAAACGAAAAGCTTAAATATAAACCTCCCCAAGTTTGTAGACTTAACGGACTTTGTTTTCCAAATGCATAAAATACTGAAATAATTGGTCCAATTATAGATAATATCCACAATACAAACATCCTTAATATCATAAAAACAATCGCCAATAAATTTATTGCTGCAAGAACAATATATGCCATTGAGAATGCGAGTTTTTGTAAGCCTTCTTCTAAATCCACTGTTGATGCCATATATCTTACATAACCTGTTGGTGTTGTACTAAAACTATATGTATCTTCTACATTTACTCTTATTGGTAGTTCATACGAATCTTCTTTTGAAATGCTATTATACAAAGATTGTGATCCAAAAATGCAAAGAGACATAAATAGTATTGTTCCTATAAGTATTAATAGAGAATTTTTTAATCTGTTTATTCCTTCTTTACCATCTAACCTTGCTCTTGGATTATCAAATGTATGTCTTACAATTCCAATTCCATACCATATTAATGTCATAACTAATATTGCACTAGCCAAGTAAATACTCATTCTTATTATTGCTGCTGCAAAGTTTCTAAAATTAGTCCAAATAGAATCTTCTTCATGTCTTAATCCTGTTCCATCAGCATTTTTTGTAGTATTTCCTGTTAAAAAGTTAACATCTATAAAATCAATATGACCTACTGCAATATTATATAAGTCACCTATCATAACAGGTATTTCATTTTCCTCTGTAAAGTCATCCTCGTCATTTTCATTTTTATCTTTTTCTATATCTATACTTTTAAAAACAGCTTCTCCTTTTTTATATTCTCCAACTTTCGTATATTTGTCTAGATTTCCTAATCCGTCTCCACCTGTTCCATCATATTCGCCATCTACCTGCAATGTCTTATATGAATACATTACATCTTTTCCTGTATATGTATTATCTGGTATTCTTTGTACTAAATTAGCAAGATATTGCATGCTATCTCCAATTACATCTGTAAACCAATCCATTACTGATTGTATTATTTTTCCTACGGGATGTGCCGCGAAATCTTTAAACCAATCTACAAGTTTATCCATTTTGTCAGCATTATCTGCAACTACATTCTTCTTCTCTTTTTTACTCGTTTCCACATTATAAATTCCATTTAAGTCCGAACCTGCATATAAAGCTTTTAAATATATACAATACCCTCTCTCAATAGGTGTTGGTTTTCCAATTATATTAACATTCCATTTATATCCTTTTTTTAAATCACTGTCAGTTACACTTTCATCAAGTCCAAAGTTTTCTTTTAGTTCTTCTATATAATAGTGAGTATCTAAACTTTTATATTTTATTTTTTGTCCACTTTCTCCAAATTGAATATCATAAGAATATTTTCCTCTAATATTCTTATCCTTAACTTTTACTACTTTTATATATGTAATAAATTTTAATTCTTCATATAATCCATCATCTATACAACCTAAATCATCCTGCAATTTTGTTAGAATTTTATCACTTGTTAAAGTAAAATAGTCATCTGAATTTATAATATGTACATGTTTTTTTAAATAATCATCTTTTATAAATCCATTAGAATAATTAACGAAAAGAAACAAGAACAAAATTACAAACCAAAATATAAAGATCAACTTTTTTTTCATTTCCTGTCTCCTTTCCTTACGCAATTAACATTATAATTTTTTGTATACCTGCTACAACAAATGGTAAAAACAATAATACACTATAAAATGTCATAAAATTACTTAAATTTAAAATATTTCCTGTATGTACCCCTTCAGATGGAGTTCTTCCCATCATTGCATATACCGCTGTAAGAGGTGCAATTACAATTAATCCTCCTATTAAAATCATTCTTACAAACATAACTCCAAACCAAAGTAAATTAAATATTGATGCAACTGCATAACAAATTGAAGCTCCCAATGCTGCTAAAGTATTTGAATTCATTGTCATGTATTTTAAATATCCCATAACATTTGTATTAAATGCATAAACGCCTTCAACATTCAGCCTTAACAAATATACTGAGTTATTTCCATTTGTTAAAATATTTACCATTTGTTTATAAAAATAATATAAAAATGTCATTATTAAATATACACATCCAAGTAAAAGAACTGCTCTAATGAAGTTATCCATTACTTGTCTAGATTCATAAGCTCCTTCTGGATTATCTGCAAATGAAGAACGAACAAATAAAATGCTTCTCCATATTATCATTGTTAGTAGTAAAGCTGCTGCAACATACATAACAATATGACTTGCACCTGATACAAATGCTCTAATAACTTTCCATCCATCATTTGAGTTACTACTATTTGTATTAAAGAAATCTACATCAAGTATTTTTATATTTTTAATTGATGTACCATAAAAGTCTGTTCTCATTACAGGAATTTCAGTATTTGCTGAATATATGGTTTCTTGTTGACCTTTTCTATTATCTGCTGTACTTTTAATATTTACAGTTCTTAATGCATTATAATCATCGGCATTTAATGTTTCATCATTATCTATGTCTGAAACTGGATCATCAACTTGTATTTTATCATTTAATTTACTATCTGCTTCAATATCAGCTCTTGTATATGTAAGCTTTTTACTTGTTTTCCAACTTATTCCTGTAGCTGCATTAACTAAAATTTCACAAATATCTCCAATTCCTTGGAATATTTTTTGAATAAGTTCTCCAAATAAATTTCTTTTATTTATTGAATTAGATTTTCCTGCATTAGAAGAAAAAGTTCCCGTCGTTGTTGCTAAAACTACTTTCTGTGTTATTGTAGAAACTCCAGATGCACTTTCTCCATTTTCACCAAAATAAACATCAAACATGTTTAAACCAGTATCACGTTTATATAGTTCATATTGTGGAAACATCATAGCATCTCCACTATCTAAAATTATTCCATTATAAACATTTGAATCAAAATTTTCATCTTCAAATTTAAATTGAATTGTATCGTTATAATGAAAATAATGTATATGATCAAATTTAGCACCATAAAACCAATACTTTCCACTTGCATTTTTGTGTGCGGATAACATTTCATGAGTTGCAGCTGCAAGAACAACGTATTTTTGTCCATCTTGTTCTAATTCACTCCAACCATATTTAGAATTACTTGTAAAATCACTTGAAGTTTTTCCACTTCCTAATTGGTGTCCGCCATATCCTGTTAATTCGAACCTTAAAGTACTTACGTCTGGTCCATCAGTTCCATCATCTTCAGTACTATATGTATAGTCCTTTCCATCGGCTCCTTTAGCAGTTGAAGATCCAACTGCGAGCACAATTAAAGAAGGGAATATACTTATAACTAAAACTATGGCTACTATAACTCTATAAACTACTGCTAATTTTTTGTTCATAACTTCATTCCCTTCTAAAAATTTTATTATATTAACTTTCTTTTGCTAATTTATTTAAGTTTGTTTCAACAAATTTAAATTCTTTTTGTGTAGGTGTAATTTGAAGAATTGCTGTTTCTGAACCAACCTTCAAAAGTCCTTCACCCCTAGTACAAGTAACTAAAAATGATGCTTCGCCTGAGCTTAATTTAAATACTTCTTGTAAAAGTGCAATTTCTGATTTATCTTGTGCTAAGAATAATTTTGTATCTGAAGATGTAAGAACTGCTTGTGCCTCTGGTTTTTCATAAAAGTCTTGGAATCTTTGTGAAATAATTGCCAAAGAAACGTTTCTTTTTCTAGCACGTCTTGCCATCTTATTTAAGAAATCTACAGCTTCTGGGAATGGAAGTAACATCCAAGCCTCATCAACTATAACTCTTTTTTGTCTTGCTTTTTTCCTATCCTCACTATTTTTCTTAACGAATTTTTCCCAAATCCAAGAAAGTAGAATTTGTTGTGCAAGAGGTCTTGCAAATCTTTCTTCTAGTTGAGAAATATCTATATTTATAAATGGTGCTCCATCTAATAATTCAAATGTAGATTGACCATCAAAATATGCCATTTGTCCACCAAATTCTCTTATATATTGTTTCATAACCTTTAATAAGTAACTATAATGGAATCTATAATCTTCATTATCATTTTCTTGAGCCATATGTTCTAATCTTTTATACCAAGAACCAATTGTTGGCATTAATTTTTTCTTTCTACCAAAGTTACCCATAGTTCTATTATTTTCATATAAACTCATTGGATCTGATGTAATACCTAAAGCCGCATATTCTGCAGCAACAGATTCTGATATAATTTGCTTTGTAAGCTCATTTACTTGTTCTGTCTTTGTACTACCTTTTGCCATTGTCATTAAAGCTTGTGTTACGTCTTCTACCTTATTTTCAACATTTAAAATTTCTCTTTCTCTACCTGTTATAGCATCTTTTGCTCTTTCAACTTCTATATCAAAAACATTTATAATAGTAGAAGAATTCGGGCTTACTATAACATTTATTCCTCCAAGAGCTTCCGCAACAGCATAATACTCTCCTTCGGCATCTAGTGCTAAACTTTCAATTCCCATAAGAACTGATGATCTTGATATTAATGTTTTCATTGTAACTGATTTTCCTGCACCAGATTTAGCAAATATAACCATGTTATAATTTGTTAAAGATGGATGAAAATTATCAAAAAGAATTGGTTCGCCAGTTTGTTTATTAATTCCAAGTGGTACTCCTGATGGATGTCCAACTTCAGAAGTTAAAAATGGAAATACTGTTCCCATTGATGGTCTATCAAAAATTTGCTTTTTTTGTACAGTGTTTTCCATTAAAGGTAAACATGTTTTAAAAGCATCCTCTTGCATTGCCCACGCACTTTTAATACTTACTAATGATTTTGACATTTCATTTGATAATAATTTTGTAAGTCTTTCTAGATCTTGCATACTATATGCAAATAATGTTGAAACAATTGTTGCTTCATATAGTTTGTTAAATCCTGCTGCAATTTGGTCTCTTAAAATTTCTGTTTCATATCTTTTTTGAGAAACATCACTTTCTCTGTTGATATTTCCTTTATCACTTGCCATCAATCTTTCTGTTTCTAGTTCAACAATTGTTTTATTTAAATCATTTTGTGAACTTGCTTCTGATACTGGGTAAATATAAATTGAAGTATTTATATCCCCAAACATATATAAACTTCTAAATAATTCTGGAAAAGTACAAGATCTAGGTAAACCAGAAACAAAAAAGCTTCTTGCATATCTAGTTACATTTGATACAATTTCCATATGATCAAGCTTAGACGCATCTATTCCTGCTGGTGCTATTATTTCTTTAATTGTTTTTTTATGTAAAACCTTATATTCATCCTCACGCTTTTCTTCTTGGTCTTCCTCTTTTACCTTTTTCTTGAACATTGCCATCTACTTCTTCCTCCTTCTTTTCTGCCTTTGTATCTTTTTTCTCTAATTTGTTTATTGCATTTTCTGCAACTTCTTCTCCAATATATTTTTTATGTTTTTCAATTAATTTCTTAGCCTTTTCATTTACAAGTTTTTCTTCATTTTTTTCCATTTCCATAGCTTTTATTTCTTTATCTCTTCTTGCTTCTCCTATTTTTCTATTAGCTAAAGCTACAGATTCGTCTTCTATTTTTTTATCTAATAATTTTAACTTTTTATCAATTGCATCTGGAGCAGTTGAATATAATTCGTCAAATCCAGCTTGTTTAATTTTTTCCATCCAGAATAAGTCTGATTCATCCCTGTTATAAGCTATATATAATAGCTCTGTTAACTCTTCAGAATTTAAAACTCTACCTGTTACTTGACATGCAAATAATGAATTTATAACAGCTCTTGCTCTTGTATATAGTTCTGAAAATGCCATATTTTTTATTTCTGATTTATCAAAATCTCCAGCTACTATTTCAGATTGATAACATGGTATAATTACATAATATCTTTTACTTAAAATACTTCTATTTAAACTTTGTCTTTCAATATCTCTTATTATGTCTTCAGTGTACTCTTTTAAGTTTTTTTGTTTAACAAGTTCATATTTTGTTTTTTCTAGATCTGTTATAGGAACACTTCTATCTTTTAACATTCTGTCATATTCATCTTGTAGACTTAAATATTTTCTATTTATATCAGATAATCTATCTTTATAACCATCAATACTTCTTTCTAGGTTGATTGTTCTTGTTTGTATATAAAGTTGAACTGGATGCCTTAATGTATTTAAAAATGATATAAATCCTTGTTCAACAGATACTTTTTCCATATCAGACATTAAATCATAATTTATACCTTGACATTCAACAATCATTAAGAATTTTCCCTTTTTTTGAATTATCATATTATCTTCAATTCTATCAAAATCCATAAAATCTATTATAGATTCTGGTGTATATATCACTTGTGATTTTTTAACATGACTCTTTTCAAATTCTTTTGCTGCTTTTTCTCTTTCAATTCTTTTTTCTTTTGCTCTTATTGTAAACCACACAATAATTAGGATAACAACTATTATCCCTATTACTCCTGCTAATAATACCAATAATTGTACCATGCTATCATTACTCATCATTCTTCTCCTCCGTAAAAAATGTATATATTTTGTTTTTTTGCATTTTAAACTTTATATATCTAATTATTATTTGATCAATATATTCCCCACCAGCTTTTCTGGTAATTTCAAAGTTATTTGAATCCGGAATTTTAAATGATGTTACAGCAAATCCAATTACTCCAAATATTAAAGCTCCAATTACTCCTAATGCTGTAAAACCAATCAAACTTCCTATTAATCTAAATACAAAAAATGCCATTCCTCCCAATACTGCTGTTACAATAAGTGCTTTGGTTGAAAATATGTAAAAAAATCTTCCTTCACCTTTTGTATTTCTTGGTATATTATATGGACCACCTGCCATATTATCACTCCCTTTTTAAATCTAATAATACATTTTTATTATAACATAAAATATTCAAAAAAAATACAATTTATGATAAAAAATATCATAAATTGTATTTTTTAATATATTTGTAACAATCCTGTAATTTGTCTGTAATCTTTTATGCTACAACTCCTATTACGAATCTTGAAATTGATACAGCACCAAATACTACTACAAGCCCAATAACTATTGGTAAAAATCTCTCTTTTACTTGCCCTTTTACTTCAGGTGTTTCTGTTAATAATTTAAATCCTAAAAAAGCTACCATAATTACCGTTGTTAATCCAGACGCAATTTGTAAAAATCCTAATATTTTTCCTATTACAGTTTGCAATTCTGAATAATTATTTTTTGGAACATCAGATGGTGATATTTCACCTACTATTCCACTTACTGTTGCAGCTTTTACTTCGTTTTTTGGAAGTATATATACTGCAATTACAGCTATTATTAGTATAATTAACATATTTCTTATTTTTCTCATATTTTTATCCTCCTACTGCACTTAAAATAAATTGTGCTAATGAAACTGCTCCAAAAATAAAAATCAATCCTAATATTATAGGTAGCATCTCCTTCTTTAATTCTTTTTTCATATCTGGCGTTGCTAATACTATATACTTGTATCCTGTTGTTCCTACAATTATAACTAAGGCAAGAGCTGCGACAATTCTTAAAAATCCAAGAAATCTACCTGCAATAGATCTTAATGTTGATGTACTTTTTACAACATTATTTGTTATATTTGCTTTGAAACCTCCTACATCATTTGACAATGAAGATGCATATATTGGTTTCACTTCAAAAATTCCGAATATTCCCGTCATTAATACTAAAATAATTAATATCTTATTTAAGATCTTCATAAAATCACTCCTCTCCTAGTTATTACCATTTTTTTCTCTATCTTCTTTATTATATCATAAAAATAAAAAAAAAACAATTTATGATGATATTCATCATAAATTGTTTTTACTAAGTGTTATCCTGCTACACCTATTAAGAATTTAGCTATAGATGTTGCCCCGAAAACTAACACTATACCAATTATAATTGGTAATAATTTCTTTTTCATTTCATCTTTAACTTCTGGTGTTGATACTATGTAGTTAAAACCAACTATTGCTATCATTAAAACTGCAACTAATCCTGATGCAACTTGTAAAAATCCTAATAATTTACCAATTGTTCCAGCTAATCCTGCTGTTGCTGCTGTAGGCTCTGATACTGAAATATTATCTATCGCTCCTTGTGCACCTTTTCCAGCTGTATCTGCTGCAAAACTTGTATTATTTGGCATTATAACAAACATTGATACTGCTATCATTAAAATAGCAAATACTTTATACATTGTTTTCATACATATTCCTCCTTCCCAAATAAATATATATTTTTTTAAATTTAATATCTTATTTATCCAAATGCTCCTATTATTACTGCTACAATTCCCATTGCTATTCTCCATATAACATAAGCACCAAATCCAAATGCCATTCCAACAAATATTGTATGTAGACTATGTTTAGCCACATCCCTTTGTTCTGGCGATGCTCCACTTGCCATATACCTAACACCTGTTACTGAAAGTGCAATTGTAGATATTCCTGCAAGTAAAACAATTAAAACTCTATTTATTGCTTTTACTATTCCTTGAAAAAATTTGAAAGTTGGATTTAATATTCCAAAACTATCTTTTGTTGGTTCTTTTAAGAATGTTGACGCTGCTGAAAAAGCATCGCTAACCCAACCTCCATCATCATCTGCTGCATATACCAGTGAATTTGAATTTATAAAAAATATAGTTATCAAAATAAACGATACTACTATTTTTTTCATATTCAAATCACCTTCTTTCTATTACTTTTATCTTTATATGTTAAATATATAAAATACAAATTTTACTATTGTTGCACCACAAAATAATAATACTGCTCCAATTAACATTGCTCTTCCAAAGTTTAATAATTCTACTTTTGCATCTGGTCCACCATGTCCACCGTGGTCCTCCCATCATTCTTAATCCTAAATCTCCTGCTAAATGCTCATTTCCTGATAGTAACATTCCAAGTCCAAATAATGCTATTGAAACTACTGTTAAAATTCCACCAATTACTTGAACTACACCTAATACAGGATTTACCACATTTTGAATTAAATTTACAAATGGTGTTGAAAGTTTTTCCGGCGTTCCCTTTAAATTATCTGGTTTTAAATCTTCTATAAAAGTATTTCCTGTTATATCTGTATCTATAGTTTTATCATTGGCTTTTTTTGTGGTATTTTTCGATGCTGCAAAACTAGAATAATGTGAGCTAAATACTAAACTACTTATTATAAATACTAAACTTATTATCTTTATACATTTTTTCATTGCTATCACCCACTATTCTATTTTATTATAAAACTTTTTACATTTTTTTGCAATATTTTATTTCAAAATTCGACAATATTTTAACCAATTTGCATTTCTTCGTCTTCTTTTACTTGTTCTTTTCCCTTTTCTTTTTCACTTCTTATAGCTTCTTGGTCTCTATATAATTTAGCAAATTCATAAAGAGATCTATCAACTTTTCCTAATTTACTTTCATCTATTTCTTCGTCATTTCCTAAATATTTTTCAAATGATTTTAAACCTCTTTTTCCTGCCATTGTTATTTCTCCAGCTTTTTTCATTTCTTCCATTGCCATAGAATATGGGTCTTTTTCATCATTATTTTTTATGTTTTCTAGATATCCATACCATGCCATAAATTCTTCTGGAGTTAGTCCTTTCATAGCTTTTGCAAGAGCTGGATCAGTTTTTTCGTCTTCTACTATTCTTTTTTGGATATCTTCTATTATTGTTTTATCAACTGTTGTATTTGAACCAAATACTATCCCTTCTTTTAATTCATCCTGTATTTTTTTCTTTTTTGGTTTTTCCCTTTTATCTTGTTGTTCTTCTTTTTGCTCTTTTTTCTTTGATGATTTTTCTTTCTTTTTAGCTTCTTCTTCTTTTTTTTGTACTTTTTTTATTGCTTTTTCTATTTCTTCTAATTCTATATCTTCATCATCTTTTTGTATAGCTTCTATTCTCTTTTTAATTTCTTCTTGATTTGCTAGTCTCTCTTCGTCTCTTATTGTTTGTTTTACTGTTTTTATTTCATCTTTACTTTCTTGCCATATTTTTCTTATATTCTTTTCACATACTTTTAAGTCTTTTCTTTGAACCTTTAATTCTTTTTCCTTAGCTTTTATTTTTGCTTGAAGAACTTTTAATGTATTTTCTGCAACCTTTCTTCTTGCTTTTGCTCTTTGAAGTCTTTTCTTTAAGTCTCTATATTTTCTTGCATCTTTACTAAAAATAGATGCAATTTTTGAAAATTTTAATCTAGCAAGTGGCCCTGCTTTTTCTCTCATTTTTGCCATCTTGTTCTCTAGATATTCTATTTTCTTATCTTCTTTTTCAACTTTACTATCAGCCTTTTCTTCTGCTTTATTTAATCTGTCTGAATCTTTTACACCTTTTTCGTATGCTTCATATAAGAAATCATATTCAGCTATTTCTTCTTCAGATATTCCTGTATCTTTAAATTCTTCTCTTATATCATAAAAATTTTTAAATTTTGAATGAACTTTTCTAAACATTCCCATTTTTATCACCTCAAGTTTAATTTTACCTTATTTTGCCTTATTTGTCAATACATTGCCTTTCTTAATCCGCATAATACAGGCATTTTAGACATTTATTGACAAATATTATCCTCAATAGTAGAATACTAAATGTCAAAATTTAATAAAAGAGGTAAAAATATGAAAATAAAAAACGTTTTTAAAATTTTATTTTTTCTTATATGTATATTAATTATTATTACTATAACCTACATATATAAGAATCCTAAAATATCAGTATTATGCTATCATAATATAGCAAGCCAAGATGAGAAACAAAATTTTCCAGATGAAAAAGATTGGACAATTACCACCGATAATTTTAAAGATCAACTAGATTATTTAAAAAATAATAACTATAAAACTTTAACAATGGATGAATTTTATAAGTGGAAAATTGGAGAATTAGATCTTCCATATAAAAGTGTTCTTATTACATTTGATGATGGCTTTTTATCAAATTATGAATACGCATTTAAATTATTAAAAGATTATAATATGAATGCAACTGTTTTTGTTGTTGGATCTTTTATTGATAATTCTTCCACTGATAAGTGGACAGGTAATATAAAAACATATATGACAAAAGATATTTTATATAATTTGGAGACAGAATACCCAAATATTGAAATATATTCACATTCTTATAATTTACATTTTCAAGGTGCTATCAATCAAGATAAAGATGTTCTTACTAATGATATAAAAATGTTTAATGATTTTTATAAAACTACAGATGTTTTTTGTTATCCTTTCGGACAATATAATACTAATATAGAAGACTGTTTAAAAGAATCTGGATATAAGTTAGCTTTTAAATATGGACCTGATTATAAAAAAGCCGGCAGAAATGATGACAATTTTGAAATACCTAGACTTAATGTTTCTCACGGTATGAATGTATTTAAATTTGCTTTAAGACTTTTAATGTATAACTAAAAAAGAAGATTTGCTTGAAATAAGCAAATCTTTTTTTGGCGGAGAAAGAGGGGTTCGAACCCTCGCGCCGATTACTCGACCTAACAGTTTAGCAAACTGTCCCCTTCACCACTTGGGTATTTCTCCAAATTATATATATTTTGTTAAAAAAAATCGTAGAAGATTGTTTATGACAATTTTTCTACGCTATATTTTTTTGGCGGAGAGGGTGGGATTCGAACCCACGGTAGGCTATAAACCTACGCCAATTTTCAAGACTGGTGCCATAAACCAACTCGACCACCTCTCCAACTGTTTTTAGCTTTCGCTAACAACAGTTTATATACTAACATATTTATTTATTGTTTGTCAATAGTTTTTTTATTATTTTTTTAATTTGTCAACCAATTATCAACACTTATTTTATATTTATCCATTACCCACGCACATTGCATCTTAAAAATTCATATTATATGTCATTAATAAAAATATACTTATATAAAAAAATGCACAAAGAGATACTCCTACGATACCTGTAATCATTCCTGCTTTTCCTAATTTACTTCCAATTTTTTTTATTGTAATTGCTCCAAATATAATAGCAATTATTCCTGTAGGCACACTTATATACCAAAATAAACTAAATACTATTGATAAAATACCAAGTGTTAAACTAGCTACAGCTTTTCCACTTCTATTTTTTTCATTTATTTCTATTTTTTCATCACTCATAAAAAACTCCTTACTTTTTTATTTTATTTTTATTTTTGAAATTAGTTTTAAATCTTCTAAATTATTTACCATCATCATATTTTCAGATACTGTAAATAAATTGTTTTCTATCCATAATCCTCTTAATAGATTTGTTTTACCATATAAACTATTTCCATTTGTACTGTTATCTTCATCATGTTCGATAATGCCTTTTAAACTAAATCCATCTTTCAAATTAATATTATATACAAAATATCCTTCTTTTTTATATTGTGAACTGTAATTTTTGTATGAATTTATTGTCATACTTATATCATCTTCGTATGCCCTTGTTTCAAAATCTTCTTTATATTTATTTACAGGTATTGCTAATAATTCTTTTTCCTTAGAAAATAGTACTGCTTTGTGATTGGTCAATATTGCTGATGTAGTATTTCTATCTCCTATTACCTCTTGTGATATTTGAATAGGATTATTTACATCACTTACATCAAATAATGCCATTTTCATACCTGTTACAACAGTATTTGTATATAATAGTTTTCCTGATAAATCTTTTACATCTTTTTCTTCTGTTTGCATTCCAAACCCAATTAAATGATTCTCATCATATGGATGTAAATATGTACTATATCCTGGTATTTTTAATTTTCCTAATACATTAGGTTTACTTGGATCAGATACATCTATTACATATAATGGATCTGTATTTTTATATGTTACCATATATGCTTTATTTCCAAGAAATCTCGTTGAATACATTTTTTCGCCTTTTGATAGTGATTCTGTTTCTCCAATTTTATTCATTTTTTTATCAAAAACTACTACTCTTGATCCATTATAGTCTGTTAGAGCTACTCTTAAATTTTCTTCATATTCATCAACCGAAAATTGGTCAATTGTTTTTCCTTCTTCTCTTGCTTTATTTTGATATTTTAAACTACCATCTTTTTCAATTTCAAATTTATATATTGTTGTTCCTCTTGTATAATCATATTTTTCATTATCTTCTTTATCTTTTTTTATAAATCCAATTACTCCTTTAGTTAATAGTGCTTTTATTCTTCCATAAATATCTTGTTTTTCTTCATTATAACTATAATTTAATAAATAAATATTATTTTGTGATACATATTCGTTTTCAGTATCAAATAAATATGTATTTATTTTTACATCTTTTGTATCATTCAAATCAATACTTGATATAATTGTTTGTTCATTGCTTGGAGTATTTTTTATGTATTTTATATCACTTATGTTTATTTTTTTCTTTTCATTGTTTTCTTCATAATATGTAATTATTTCATCATTTTCTTTTCTTATTCTATCTGAACATATTACAAATAATTGTCCATCTATACATCTTGATGTATAGTATTTTGAATATAATGTGTATTCTTCCACCTTTTCTGGATTTTCTTTATTTTCAATATTATAAATTTTTACTATTGTATTGGCATATCCACTTGATTTTTTATTTTCATAAATTATAGCAAGTTTATTTTTATATAAAATTATATCTTCTGGTATAAATTCTTCCTCTTTAATTTTCGATACAACTTTTATATTAGACGGATCTTGTACATCTGTTATTATAATATCTCTATCTGATATTGAGTAAATATAGTTTCCGTCTGTTTTTGTAATATCAGCTTCGTCAACATTTTCTACCTGAATATTTGTTGTTGAATAGTCTTTTTGAATAGATGATGATAGTTTACTTTTTGCAGATGATACACTATCTGTTGTTGCTTGAATTGATGTTTCTCCAACAGCTCCAATTGCTCCATTTAGCATTCCAGAGTATCTAGGTTCAATTCCAAAATCATAGTCATAATCATCATTATTACCATTTATGATATCTATAACTCCCTCAAATATTGTTGATGGAAATCCAATAAGTGTAGACAATATTTCATTATCTTCCTCATGATTTTCATAAATTCTCATTAGTTCTTTTTCTGATTTTACACTTATAAGTTCACCTGTTTCTTCTTTTTTGTTGATTATAATTGCTGTAATAATAATTAACAGTATTAATACTAAAAATAAAATACATTTTTTTATTTTCAAAAGCATCCCCTCCTTCATAAGAATTATAATTTAAAATATAATAAAATGCAATACTTAGGTAAACAGAAAAAAAGTCACTTAGAAAATGATCTTTTCATCTTCTAAATGACTTTTTTAATATTCTATTGCTCTATTTATCGCTTCTTGTTCTTCTGGCGTAATTTTATATTTTGATGTTCCGTTTTCTATTGGTTTTGCATATATATTTGACATATCCCTTGAATATATTCCATTAAATACTACCCCATTATTTTTTTCATCTAATAGGCATACCGCAAAACTTAAATCACTTCCAGTATCTTTATATGCATTGTATCTTACAATTCCAATTTTTTGCAGACATTTTTTTGTTTTTTTATCTAGATCTTTATAATAAACTGATAATTTTCTTATTTCTTCTTCTGTTGTAGATACTCTTGTCATATATTTTTCAAGATCTTCTTTTATATTTTTTCCATCCCCTAGTTTCTCCATAAAATTTTTATCTTTATTATGTATATTTTTTATCCTAATATTGCTTATAATTGACCATATTAACAAAATTATGTTCAGTATAAATATCATTATTAAAAATAAATCACTATGTAAAAACTTCAAATTTTTTCCTCCTAGTTTATTAATTATTTTATCAATCCAAGTATTCTTTCTAGTTCATCATTATTTGTATAATTAATTATAATTTTTCCACTTCTTTTTCCTGCATCAATTTTTACTTTTGTTCCAAAAAATCCTTGGAATCTATCTTCTATATCTTTATATACAACAGCATATTTTTCTGCTACTGCTTTATGATTTTTTTGATGATGTATTTTCTTTTCAGCTTGTCTTACAGAATCTCCTCTTTCTATCATTCTTGTTGCCATTTCTAGTTGCTTTTTAGGATCTGTTATAGCAAGTAGAGCTTTACAATGTCCTTCTGTTAATTTGCCTTGTTTTGCAAGTTCAAGTACTTCTGGTGACAAGTTTAATACTCTTACAGAATTTGCAATACTACTTCTTCCTTTTCCCAATACTTTTGCAATTTCTTCTTGTGTCATATTATATTCTTCCATTAAAGCTTTAATTCCAGCTGCTTTTTCATATGCATTTAGGTCTTCCCTTTGCATGTTTTCTATTAATGATATTTCTTTATTTTTTCTATCGTCATCATCTCTTATTATTGCTGGTATTTCCTTCAATCCTGCTTGTTTAGCTGCTCTCCATCTTCTTTCACCTGCAATTATTGCATAATATCCTTCTTTTTTTGAAACAACTATTGGTTGAATAACTCCATACATTTTTATTGATTCAGAAAGTTCTGAGATCGATTCTTCATCAAAAAATTTTCTTGGTTGCTCTCTATTTGGCTCTATATCTATTATTTTTAAATTTCGTAGACCTTCTCTTTCTTCTTTTGTTTCCTCTATCTCATCTTCTTGTGCTACTGGCATTGAAAATAATGCATCTAATCCTTTTCCAAGTCCTGTCTTTTTTACCATTTGTATCATTCCTCCCTATTTATACTATCTTGAGGCTCTTGCCTTTTGTTCTAATTCATTCCATTTTAAGAATTCTTTTGTGAATTTTTCATAACTTCTTGCTCCCTTTGATTTAGGATCATATATAGTTATTGGCATTCCATAACTTGGTGCTTCACTAACTCTTACATTTCTTGGTATTACTGTTTTATAAACCTTATTTTGAAAGAATTTTTTAACTTCCCTAACTACTTGGTTTGCAAGGTTTGTCCTAATATCATACATTGTTAGAAGTGCACCTTCAACATATAAATTTTTATTTAGATGTTTTCTAACTAATTCAACTGTATTTAATAGTTGACCTAATCCTTCAAGAGCATAATATTCACATTGTACAGGTATTAAAACACTGTCTGACGCTGTAAATGCATTTAATGTAATTAATCCAAGTGATGGTGGACAATCAATTAGAATATAATCAAATTGATTTTTTATAGCATCTAATTTTTCTTTCATCCTTTGTTCCCTTGACATCATTGAAACAAGCTGTACTTCGGCACCTGCTAAGTTCATATTAGAAGGAGTTATATACAAATTTTTTATTGCTGTTTCTTGTATTATATCTTCTGCTGCAACATCTGTTATTAATAAATCATAAGTTGATAAATCTGATTCTTTGTCTATTCCAAGTCCACTTGTTGCATTTCCTTGTGGATCTGTATCTATTAGTAATACTTTTTTTCCTTTTTTAGCTAATATTGTACTTAAATTAACTGTTGTAGTTGTCTTTCCAACTCCTCCTTTTTGGTTTGCTACTGATATTATTTTTCCCAATTTGCTCCCTCCATTTGCTTTATCCTTTTTGTTTATGTTAACTGTTCTTTCTCAATTTAATATACTTAATAATATACAAATATTTACTATATGTCAATATGATTTTTTCATTTTTTCTAAAAATTTTTATCTATAAATATTTTTATTTTTGCAATTTATTTTCGACAAAATTCGACATTTTTCGACATAACACATTTAACTTAAATCTACATATTTCAATATATTTCAAATTTTGTTCCACAAAAAAATAGAAACAATTAGTAAAAATTGTTTCTATTTTCTTATTCTATCTTAATGGCATTTTTGATGGTGTTCCAGCTTTTCTTGGATATTTTTTGTGTGTATTTTTTATTTTTTCAATTATAATAATATTTCTCTTCATATCTGTATCTGGCAAACAAAATTCTTCTCTTGATATTATTTTTCCACCAAGTTCTTTTATTGCAAACTTTGCATCATTTATTTCTTCTTCAACTTGGCTTCCTTTCATACAAATTACTTTTCCTCCAACCTTTACTGCTGGTAATAGGTATTCTAATAATACACTTAAATTTGCAACTGCTCTTGATACTGCAATATCATACTTTTCTCTATATAGTTTATTTTGTCCAAATTCCTCTGCTCTTGAATGTACAGCCTCTACATTTTTTAATTCTATTTTATTAATTATCTCATTTAAAAAATTTATTCTTTTATTTAATGAATCTACTAATGTAAAGTTAGTTTTACTATTCATAATTGCAAGTGGTATTCCTGGAAAACCCGCGCCTGTCCCTATATCTACCACTTTATTGTCATTTTTTATGTATTTATTTATTGTTAAACAGTCAACAAAATGTTTTAAAATTATATCATTTGGATCGGTTATAGCTGTTAAATTTATTTTTTTATTCCATTCTATTAATTCTGTCATGTATTCATAAAAATCATTTACTTCTTTTTCATCTATCTCTATATTTATTTCTTTTAATAATTCTTTTAACCTTTCTGAAAAATCTTTTTCCATTTAATACATCCTTTCTTATGATTTATTTTTCATTTGTAAATAAATTAAAAGTACATTTATATCGGCTGGTGAAACGCCTGATATTCTTGAAGCCTGTCCAATAGATAATGGCTTTATTTTATCTAGTTTTTGTCTTGCTTCTAAGCTTAAACCTTTTATTTCTTGATAAGATATATCTTCAGAAAGTGCTTTACTTTCCATTTTTTTGAATTTTTCAACTTGTTCTTCTTCCATTTTAATATATCCTTCATATTTTATTTGTATTTCAACTTCTTCTTTTTCTTGAGCTGAAAGATCTGGCATTTCTGTATCAATTTCTTTTAAATCTTTATATCTTATTTCTGTTCTTTTTAATATTTCTGAAAGCTTTGAACCTGTTGATAATTTAGTTGTTCCTTTTTCTTCTAAAAATTTATTTACTTCTTTTGTTGGTTTTACAATAGTTTTTCTTAGTCTTTCTATTTCTTTTTCAATATTTTCTTTTTTCTTTAAAAATCTTTCATATCTTTCAGGCGAAATTAATCCTACATCATGGCCTATTTCTGTAAGTCTTAAATCTGCATTATCTTGACGTAATAATAATCTATATTCTGCTCTTGATGTCATCATTCTATATGGCTCATTAGTTCCCTTTGTTACTATATCATCTATTAAAACACCAATATATCCTTGTGTTCTATCCAATATTACAGGATCTTTTCCTTTTATTTTTAAACTACTGTTAATTCCTGCAATAAGTCCTTGGCAAGCTGCTTCTTCATATCCTGATGTTCCATTTGTTTGTCCTGCAAAGAATAATCCATCTATATCTTTATATTCAAGAGATAATTTTAATTTTGATGGATCTATTGAATCATATTCTATAGCATAAGCTGGTCTTGTAAATTCGCAGTGTTCTAGTCCTGGTAAAGTTCTATACATTTCAATTTGTACATCTTCTGGCAATGATGAACTCATTCCTTGTGCATACATTTCGTCTGTATCTAATCCAATTGGTTCTATAAATACTTGATGTCTTGGTTTATCACTAAATCTTACAACTTTATCTTCTATTGATGGACAATATCTTGGTCCTGTTCCTTCAATTTTTCCCGCATATAATGGAGAACGATGTAAATTGTTTCTTATTATTTCATGTGTTTTTTCGTTTGTGTATGTTAAATAACAATCTTGTTGTTCAAATTCTTTTATTTCATCATCTAATGAAAATGGAACAATGTCACTGTCTCCTTTTTGTACTTCCATTTTACTAAAATCTATACTTTTTCTATTAATTCTTGCAGGTGTCCCAGTTTTAAATCTTATCATTTCAATTCCTAGTTTTTCAAAACACTTAGCTAATTTGTTTGCTGCAAATACTCCATCTGGTCCACTTTCTTTTGAGTAGTCGCCAATAAATATTTTTCCTTCTAAATATGTTCCTGTGGCTACAATTATGCTTTTTACATTATATATTGCTCCAACATCAGTTTCAACCCATTTTACTTTTCCGTTCTTCTACACCTATATTTACAATTTCAGCTTGTTTTAATTCCAGGTTTTCTTGTTTTTCTAAAGTATGTTTCATTTCCATTTGATATCTTTTTCTATCCGCTTGTGCTCTTAAAGAATGTACTGCTGGACCCTTTGATGTATTTAACATTTTTATTTGTATCATTGTTTTATCTATATTTTTTCCCATTTCTCCACCAAGGCAATCAATTTCTCTTACTAAGTGCCCTTTAGAGCTTCCTCCTATGTGTGGATTACATGGCATATTAGCAACAGCTTCTAAACTTATTGAAAATACCAATGTTTTCATTCCCATTCTTGCTGCTGCTAATGCTGCTTCACATCCTGCATGCCCTGCACCAATTACTGCTATGTCATAATCTCCTGCTACATAACTCATTATATTTTTTCCTCCTTAATTTTATAGTCCAATTAAATATACTATATTTTTCCAATTTTTACGTGGAACAAGAAATTTTGTTTTGTTTACATAATTTTGTTGTTCTTTTTGATAATTATACTATGTTTAGCATATTTTTATTATATTCGTTTTTAAGCCGTTTTTGTTTTTATCAAACAAGTTATTCATTTTTGATATAAAAGCGTCTTATTTTTGTTTTTAATTCGTCGTTTTAATATTATTTTCCTAAACAAAATCTTGAAAAAATTTCATTTATAATTTCTTCACTTGCTTCTTCTCCTGTAATTTCTCCTAAATCACTTAAAACATCTTTTAAACTTATTGCTACAATATCTATTGGCATATTTTTTTCTAAACTTTCTAATGCTAAATTTAAATTTTTTATAGCTTTTTCTATCTGACATTTATGTCTTTGATTTGTAATCACAATATCACTATCTACATTTATTTGATTTAAATTAAACATATTTCCGATCTTTTCATACAAATCTTCTATTCCTTCTTTTTTTAATGCTGATATTTTAATAATATTTTGAAATTTTGATATTTCTTTTTCATTCACATCTACCTTTTGCTCTAAATCCATTTTATTTAAGATAATAATTGTTTTCTTTGGCTCTACAAATCCTAATATTTCAATATCTTCATCACTTAGCTTTTTACTTGCATCTATTATTAAAATAACTAAATCTGCTTCTTTTGCATATTTTATAGATCTTTCAATTCCTATTTTTTCTACTGCATTTTCAGTATTTCTTATACCTGCTGTATCAATTAATTTTAGTGGTATTCCATTTATATTGACAAATTCTTCAATTGTATCTCTTGTTGTTCCCTCATATTCTGTAACAATTGCTCTTTCTTCTTTTAAAATTGCATTTAAAAGTGAAGATTTACCAGCATTTGGCTTTCCTATTATGGCTGTTCTTATCCCTTCTTTTATTAATTTTCCATTATCAAATGATTTTTCAAGTTTAATTAATTTATTTAAAGTATCATTAAGTTTTTCTTTTAATTCTTCCTCTAGTACTTCTGGAGTATCATATTCAGGATAATCAATCGAAACTTCTATATTTGTCATTACATCTAAAATTCCACTTTTTATTTTTCTTATTTCATCAGCTAAATATCCCTCTAATTGCTTAATTCCTTCTTTTGCCTCTCTATCTGATTTAGCATTTATTATATCAATTACTGATTCTGCTTGAGATAAATCAATTCTTCCGTTTAAGAAAGCCCTTTTTGTAAATTCCCCTGGCTCTGCTAAATCTGCACCATTTTTTAAACATAATTCTAGTATTTTTTTCATTACAATATTTCCACCATGTGAATTTATTTCACACATATTTTCAGTCGTATAGCTTTTTGGAGCCTTAAAATATGATACCAGTACCTCATCTATAATTTTACCATTTTCTACAATATTTCCGTATTGCATTGTGTATCCTGGTATTTTAGATATATCTTTTGGATTTTTTGCAATAAATATTTTTTCTAAAATTTCAAATGTATTTTTTCCACTCATCCTTATTATTCCTATTCCTCCAATTCCGTGGAGCCGTAGAGATTGAAGCTATTGTACTCATTATTTTCTCCTTTCTTTTTCATAAAAAGAAGTCAAAATTCCATTAATCTTTTGAGATTAAAATCGGAACTTTGACTTCTGATTTTTTATTATTTTTTTAAACTTATTACTATTCTTCTTCTTGGTTCTTCACCAATACTTTCTGTCTTTACTTTTTCTGATTCTTGTAATGCGGAATGAATTATTTTTCTTTCATAAGCTTGCATTGGTTCTAATTTTACCGGTTTTCCTGTTTTTTCTACTGTCTTTGCAAGTCTTAATGCAAGAGTTTCTAGTGTTTTTTCTCTTTTTTCTTTGTAGTTTTCAATATCTAATAAAACTCTTATTTTTTCATCACAATTTCTTCCTGCAATTGATGAAATTAATGTTTGTAGAGCATATAGTGTTTCTCCTCTATACCCAATAAGTATCCCTGATCCTTCACCATTTATTTCTACTCTTAACCCAAATTCATCATTTTCAATTTTATATGTTGTATCATTTCCTATTTGTTTTAAAAATTCATCTAAAAATGTTTTTACATTTAATTTTGCTTTTTCAATATTTTCTGATGATACTGGTGTTTTTTCCTTTTTTATATGTCTTTCTTCTATATTTTCTTTTTTATCATCTTCATTTTCTTTTAGAGTTAATTCTACTTTTACAACTCTAGGTGCTAAAATACTGAAAAAACTTCTTTTTTCTTCATTTTCTAAAACTTTTATATTAACCATATTTTTAGAAACATTAAGTATTTTTAAGCCTTTTTCTATTGCTTCATTTGTTGTGTTTCCTTCCGAAATAATACTATTTTTAGGCATTATTTTTTGCCTCCTCTTTTTCATCTTTTAAAAATTTATCTAAGAATAATCTTTCAAAAATCATTAAAATGTTATTTACAAGCCAATATAACGCAAGTCCTAATGGTGCTATGCATGCAATTGATATAGACATTAAAGGCATAAACCATGACATACTTTTATTTGCTTGTTCCATTGCATCATATTCTTCCTCAACTTTTCCTTTTGTTCCATCACTAATTAATTTTTCATCTTTTTTCTTTTTATTTGTCATATTAGTTGATAATTTTATAGATATAAATGATGATATTACATATAGTGCTGGAATTATAAGAACTTTTAAGTCTCCTAGATCTTCTGTTGGAACTTTACTTAAGTCTAATCCAAGGAAGTCCATATTTATATATGCTTCATCTTTGTAATCATTTATATTAAATGAATTTTCTTCATTTTGATTTTCTTCTTGTTCATTGTTATTTTCCTCTTCACTTACGGGTTCCTGACTTTTATCTTCTTGTTTGTTCATGTAATTTATTACTGCTATTTCTTTATAATTGCTTGAATTTCCTTGTTCTTGAACAACAGATTCCATTTTTTCAATTAAACCCGGATCAACTTTTTTCATGTATGTGAGTGGTGATCTAACTAAGTAGAATACTGCAAATAACAATATTATTTGTATAATTGCACCAAAACATCCTGAAAATGGACTTATTTTTTCTCTTTTATATAATGCCATTACCTCTTGGTTTAATTTTTCAGGATCATTTTTATACTTGAATTGAATTTGTTTCATTTCATCATTTATTTTTTGACTACTTTTCATTGTTTTTTGCTGGCTTATTGAAATTGGCAGCATTGCTATTTTTACTAAAACAGAAAATAATATAATCGCTAAACCGTAATTTCCTATAAGTTCATACAAAAAATTCAAAACATATCCAAACAAGTTTGCAAAAAAAGATATCATATAATCCCTCCACTTTGCGGAATTTTGATTATTTTAAAGGGTCATATCCTCCTTTAGATAAAGGATTGCATTTTAAAATTCTTATTCCCCCTAAAATTATTCCTTTAAAGGCTCCATATTTTTCAATTGCTTGCTTTGTATACACTGAGCAAGTAGGATAATATTTACACCTTATATTTTTACTTTCTAACCATAATGATATATTTTTTTGATACCAGTTGATTAATTTTATTATTATTTTTTTCATTATTGATCCAATACTATGATTTCAGCTTTTTTTAGTATTTTATACATATCTTTTTCTATATTTTCAAATTTTATTTCATCAATATTAACATCTTTTTTTATTAGAAATACTATACTGTAGCCATCTTTTAAACTATATTCAAGATTTTTATAATTTTCTCTTAAAAGCCTTTTCATTCTGTTTCTTTTATTGGCTTTTCCAGCTTTTGTACTTATTGCTAGTCCTAAAAAATTGTTTTGATTATTATTTTTTTTTACAAATGCTTTTATATAATTTCCTGTATAATATTCTCCTTTTGTTAATACTTGCCTAAATTCATAGTTTTTCTTTAACATTTTTGTTTTTTTCATTTTTTCACATCCTTTGGCTAAAAATAAGCTTTTTTTGATTTTTCAATCTTCTTAGCTTACATTAGCCCAAATGTGTGTAAATATTAAGCACATAATCTTTTTCTTCCTTTTGCTCTTCTTGCTTTTAATACGTTTCTTCCAGCTCTTGTTGACATTCTAGCAAAAAATCCATGTACTTTTTTATTTTGTCTCTTTTTTGGTTGAAAAGTTCTTTTCATGTTTAAAACACCTCCACTTTAACATTTTTTATATATTTTTATATATAATTTTCATTTTTACTTACGATTGCTTTATTAATACAAAAACGCAAGTGAAAATATTATATCTTAAAGTTTAAAAAAAGTCAATGAAATTTACAATTTTTTTTATTCTCCTTAAGGAAATAAGCATTTGAGCTCTTTTTTTGTATAATTTTTTTAAATTATGTTGCATTTTCAAAAAAAATGTTGTATAACACTTTTATCATTATAATATTTCAAAAAAATGTAAATTTTATAAAAGTTATACACAGGTTTTCCACAGTTTATTAACAGTTTGTGTGAACAATTTTTACAGTGTTGTTTTATTTTTGTAAAAAAGTCAAATATCCTGTATTTACTAGCTTTTAAACTATAAATTTATGTTCGGATTGACTGATGTTTTTTACTGAAATATTACAAACTTATCAACACTTGTGGATAACTTTGTGGATAACTTTTATTAAAAAATAAATAGACTAATTCTACATAATTTGTTACATTTTTTATTAATATATATTTTTTTAGAAAGGAGATGTTTTATGAATCTAAATTTAGATAAAAAAGACTTAATGGATCAAATTAGAAATCAATTACGACCAGAAATGAACCCGATATTTTTTGACACTTATATAAATCAATTAGTTATTGAAAGTATAGATAATTCCAATATTGTATTTCAGACAGATACAAATTATAAAAAAGATATGCTAGAAAATAGATACGCAAGTTTAATTCTTAACGCTTTGCAAAACATAACTAATAGAAATATTACTTTTTCAGTGCATTCTCTTGAATCATTTACACCTAAAGACGAAAACAATAATATAATTATTTCATCCAAAGAAAAAAATAGCGAAAACGAAGAAATCGATTATTCTAATCAAAGTCTAAATCCCAAATATACATTTGAAACATTTGTTGTTGGAAATAACAATAGATTCGCTCATGCAGCAGCATTAGCAGTTGGAGATAACCCTGCAAAAACTTATAATCCATTATTTATTTATGGTGGAGTTGGTCTTGGTAAAACTCACTTGATGCAAGCTGTTGGAAATAGAATTTTACAAAATAATCGTTCTATGAATATTGTTTATGTAACATCTGAAAAATTTACAAACCACCTAATAAATTCTATACGTGAAGGAAAAAATGATCCATTTAGAAATAAATATCGTTCTGCAGATGCTCTTTTAATTGATGATATTCAATTTATTGCCAAAAAGGAGCGTGTTCAAGAAGAATTTTTCCATACTTTTAATACTTTATATGAGAATGGAAAACAAATAATAATCTCAAGTGATAAACCTCCAAGAGATTTACCTTTCCTTGAAGAACGTTTAAAATCAAGATTTGAATGGGGGCTTTTAGCAGATATTTCTTGTCCTGATTATGAAACAAGAGTTGCAATCTTAAGAAAAAAAGCTCTAGATGAAAGTATTATCATAGATGACGAAATTTTGGCTGATATTGCAACAAAAATAGATTCAAATATTCGTGAATTAGAAGGTGTATTTAATAAAATAGTTGCTCGTGCTTCTCTTACACATAGTCCAATTACAATTGAACTTGCTGAAAATGTTATTAATGAATTTATTTCTAAAAAAGAAAAAGTTATATCTTCAGAATACATTCAAGAAACAGTTGCCAAATATTTTAGTATAGATAAAAAAGAATTAGCTGGTGAAAAAAGATCAAATGATATTGCTTTTCCAAGACAAATAGCAATGTATCTATGTAGAGAAGTTGCTAACATGAGTTTTCCACAAATAGGATTGGATTTTGGTAAAAGAGATCATTCGACAGTAATGCATGCTTATAAAAAAATTGCAAAAGAAATCAAAGAAAAAACAAATACAAAATTAATTGTGGAAAGTGTGAAAAACATTATACTAAATGTTGAAAACTAAAAATTAATTATTATTTATATATTTTGACATAGATTTTTAAAATTTATGTTTGGAAAAATTTTCGTTCGTAGTTAAGTATTTCTTATTCTTCCTACGGAAGAGCTAGATTGGTTATCCACATACCATTTGTGGATAACGTGTTGATAAGGTGTGGATAACAACTTTTCCACATTCAAATGTGAATACTGTGGATAACTACCCCATGTTTTCCACAGAATTATCCATATCTTTTTCTCTACGGACACAAAGTTTCCACATAGTTTTCCACAGTTTCCACAACACCTACTACTACTACTACTATATATATTATATTAATATTATAAATAAATATGCCAAAAAGAAAGGATGATTGATTAATGAAATTTGTTTGTTATAAAGACAAAATTATAAAAGCTCTTAATTCCGTAGTAAAAGGAGTAGCTTCCAAAACAACTATGCCTATATTAGAAGGTATATTAATTCAAACAAATGATAATGAGATAAAGTTAACAACCTATGATTTAGAATTAGGTATTGAATATATGATGAAATGTGAAGTACAAGAACAAGGAAGTACAGTTGTTAATGCAATGATGTTTACAGAAATAATTAGAAAGTTGCCTGATACAGAAATCAATATAAGTGTAAATGAAAATAATTTATTAACGATTGAATGTGAAGGATCATTATATAAATTAGCAACAATGAATCCAGATGAATTTCCGGAATTACCAAAAATAGAAATAGAAAATTCAATTAGTTTAGAACAAAGTGCTCTAAAAAATATGATTAGAAAAACAATATTTGCTGTAAGTACTGAGGAAAATAGACCAATTTTTACTGGATGTTTGTTCGAAATAAAGAACAACAAATTAAATGTTGTTGCTATTGATGGTTTTAGATTAGCTTTAAGAACTATAAATATACCTGTTCCTGTAAATGACTTTAAAGCAGTTATTCCTGCAAAGACATTAAATGAAGTTAATAAGATTTTAACAGATTCGTTTGAACCAATAAAAATTGGAGTTTCAAAAAATCAAGCAGTATTTGAAATGGAAAACTGCAAAATTGTAACTAGAATTTTAGATGGAGAATTTTTAAATTATTCAACTGTAATTCCAAATTCTTGGCAAACAAGAATCAGAGTTGAAAAAGAATCTTTACAAAATAGTTTTGAAAGAATTAGTTTAATTTCTTCATCAAGTATTGAAAAAGAAAAAAAATATCCGGTTAAAGTAACTGTTGATATTGGAAAATTAACAATTTTATGTACAAATCAAACAGGTGATGCAAAAGAAGAAGTATTTATTTCTACAGAAGGTAAAAATTTGGAAGTTGGATTTAATCCAAAATACTTTTTAGATAGTTTAAAAGCTATTGATGAAGAAGAAATATTTGTTGAATTTGGTACAAATGTTTCACCATGTTTGATAAAATCTGTTGAAAATAATGATTATGTTTATATGATATTACCAATTAGATTAAAAGGTGAATAAAAAGGTAAGAGAAAAAATCTCTTGCCTTATTTTATGAAAAAGTTATCCACAAATTTATAACAATTTGTGGATAATATGATTTTTTCTTTATTTTTAGCTGTTTTTCAAAAAAAACGGCTCGCGAGAATCAAAAATAAGCGATTTTTATATTTTTTACAATTAATTTTATTATAAAAAATTAATATAAAATAATCGAAAATAAATAAAAAATAAAATGTAAAAAAAAGCAAAAAAAAGATAAAAAAAGTAAAAAAAAGAAATAAAAAGAAAAATATAAGCAAATAGCCTGAAATAATTATATATAATTTTAAATAATTTTATATAGCGTATAAAAAAATATGAAAAATATAAAATCTAATAATAAAATATAAAAATAAATCTAAAAAAAGAAAAAAATAGTAAAAAATAGAATAAATTAGAAAAAAAAAGAATAAAAAAGAAAAATAAAATAAAAGACACGGAGATAAATATGTGGATTGAAAAAATAAAAATGAATAATTTTAGAAATTATAAATCTTTAGATATAAATTTAAATAAAAATATAAATATATTTTATGGAGAAAATGCACAAGGAAAAACAAATATAATTGAAGCTATTTTTTTATCAAGTATAGGAAAATCTTTCAGATCTTCTAAAGATAGCGAGATGATAAAATTTGGTGAAGAATATGCAAATATAGAAGTTTATTTTAATAAATCAGATAGAGATGGTAATATAGTAATTAATATTGGTAAGAAAAAAAATATAAATGTTAATAAAATAAAAATAAAAAAATTAAGTGATTTATTAGGAAATATAAATACAGTTATTTTTACTCCAGATGATATAAATATTTTAAAAGGCGGACCTCAAAATAGGAGAAAATTTTTAGATATTATGATAAGTCAATTAAGACCGAATTATATGTATGCAATTAATTTATATAAAAAGGCTTTAGATGAAAGAAATAATTATTTAAAAAAATTAAAAGTACAAAATTTAGATGAGAATTTATTAGAACTATGGGATGAACAATTAATTAAATATGGAAATATTATTTCTAATTATAGAAACGAATTTATAGAAAAAATAAAAGAAAAAATAAAAATAATTCATAAAAATATAACAGGAGATAAAGAAGAATTAGAAATAAAATATATTAGTGATTGTTTAGATAAAAATAAATATAAAGAAATTTTAAAAGAAAGAAGAAAATTAGATATAATAAAAGGATATACAACAAGAGGAATACATAGAGAAGATTTTCAAATTTTTATAAATGATATTTTAGTAAATGTTTATGGATCTCAAGGTCAACATAGAACTGCAGTTTTATCATTAAAAATTGCTGAACTTCAGGTAATAAATGATGAAATTGGAGAAAATCCAATTTTGCTATTAGATGATTTTATGTCAGAACTAGATGAAAAAAGAAGAAATAATTTTATGGAAAATATCAAAGATACACAAGTCATTATAACATGTACGGATAATTTATTATTAAAGGATATTGATGCAAAAGTTTTTAGAGTAAATAATGGAATGGTTTATAAAGAGAAATAAAAAAGTATTTGACAAATCTTAAATTTACAATTATTATATATACTGTAAATAATCGAAGAAGGGAAGGACAAAATAATGGAAAAATATGAACACGAATATGGTGCTGAACAGATACAAGTTCTTGAAGGACTTGAACCCGTAAGAAAAAGACCTGGTATGTATATTGGAAGTACATCTGTTAGAGGTCTTCATCATTTAGTATATGAAATAGTTGATAACTGTGTTGATGAAGCTTTAGCTGGATATTGTACTGAAATAGATATAGTAATTGAAAAAGGAAATATAATATGTGTAACTGATAATGGTAGAGGAATTCCAGTAGAAATTCATCCTAAAACAAAACTTTCTACATTAGAAACAGTTTATACTGTTCTTCATGCAGGTGGAAAATTTGGTGGAGATAGTGGTTATAAAGTAGCTGGGGGACTTCATGGTGTTGGTGCATCTGTAGTTAATGCTCTTTCAGAATGGACAGAAGTAACTGTAAAAAGAGATGGCGGAATTTATAAAATGAGATTTGAAAGAGGAAAAACTGTTGAACCAATTAAAAAAATTGGAGATACAAAAGAAACAGGAACAAAAGTAAGATTTTTAGCTGATAATACAATTTTTGAAACTACAGAATATAATTTTGATACTCTAGAAACAAGGTTTAGAGAAATAGCTTTTTTAACTAAAGGATTAAAAATAAATATAGAAGATCAAAGAGGAGAAGATATTAGAAGATCAGAATTTTGTTTTGAAGGTGGATTAATTTCATTTGTTGAATTTTTAAATAAGAACAAAGAAAAAATTAATGCAAAACCTATATATATTGAAAAAGATGGTGAAGTTCCAGTAGAAATTGCAATTCAATATACAACAAGTTATTCTGAAAATATTTATACTTTTGCAAACAACATTAATACTGTAGAAGGAGGAACACACTTAGAAGGTTTTAAAAGATCATTAACAAAGGTATTTAATGACTATGCAAGAAGTCATAATATATTAAAAGATAAAGAACCAAATTTACAAGGTGAAGATATAAGAGAGGGAATTACTGCTGTAATTTCTGTAAAAGTAAAAGAAGCTCAGTTTGAAGGACAAACAAAAACAAAACTTGGAAATAGTGAAGTAACTGGTGTTGTTATGAGTATGGTAAATGAAGCTTTATCAAATTTCTTAGAAGAAAATCCAGCTGTTGCAAAATCAATATTAGAAAAATGTATGAGTGCATCAAGAGCTAGGGAAGCTGCAAGAAAAGCTAGGGAACTAGTAAGAAGAAAATCAGCTTTAGAAACAACTACTTTGCCGGGAAAACTTGCAGATTGTAGTAGCAAAGTTGCAGAAGAGTGCGAAGTATATATAGTCGAAGGAGATTCTGCTGGAGGTAGTGCAAAACAAGGAAGAGATAGAAGATATCAAGCAATTTTACCTTTATGGGGAAAAATGCTAAACGTTGAAAAAGCAAGAGCTGATAAGATTTATGGAAATGATAAATTAAATCCAGTAATAATTGCAGTTGGTGCAGGTATTGGAGCAGAATTTGATATTACAAAAATTAGATATGGAAAAATTATAATAATGGCTGATGCTGATGTTGATGGTGCACATATTAGAACTCTTTTATTAACATTCTTCTTTAGATATATGAGACCTTTGATAGATAATGGAAATGTATATTTGGCTCAACCACCATTATATAAATTGTCTAAAAAAGGTATGGAAGATGTTTACTGTTATACAGATGAAGATTTAGAAAAGGCATATAAAGATCTTGAAGAAAAAGGAATTGCAAGAGAACAACTTGGACTTCAAAGATATAAAGGTTTAGGGGAAATGAATCCAGAGCAATTATGGGAAACTACAATGAACCCTGAAACAAGAACTTTAATTAAAGTTACAATGGATGATGCTATAAAAGCTGATGAAACATTTTCTATTCTTATGGGAGATGAAGTTGCTCCAAGAAGAGAATTTATAGAAAAAAATGCAAGTAAAGTAACAAATTTAGATGTATAATATTTTATAAGATAATAAGATAAAAGCATATCGAATTAAACGATATGCTTTTTATCTTGCAGCAAAGCTAATAACAATCTTTGCTAAAACCTATAAATCTAATTGTTTAACCTAATATATATTACTATATAAATAAGCTATAAACCAAAAATATAAATCAGTTGCTCGACTAAGAATACACTTTTAATAACCTAATTCATCCTAGAACAGGACTAATAAAGACCATTAAGAAATATAAAAATAATCTTATCTCGTATATAGTGCCTACATTGGAACCTAAAAAACTTAAGCTTTTCTGCAAACAATATAAACTTATCGCCGACATATATTAATCCAATAAAAACTAATATATATCTTTGATCAAAAATTATTAAACTAAATATATTCAATCTAATAACTTTCTTTGAATAACTGTTATTAACCTTACTAAATATATTATAAGCAAAAATAAAAAATATATACATAAAATTTAAAAAAAATTTATGTCGAATTTTGACGAACGATTTTTCTTGACTTTTATGAATTTTGTAATATAATAATTTTGAAGGAGGAAAAATGTCAGAAAAAATAAATTCAACGCAAAATTGGATTGCAATAGAAAAAATATATGAAAATGGAATAATTAAATTTAAAGAAAATAAATTTATAAAAATAATAAAGATTTATCCAATAAATTTTAATTTAAAATCTAATTTAGAAAAAGAAGCAATTTTAAATTCTTATAAAATATTTTTAAAAACATGTAATTTTGATATTCAAATATTAATTCAAAGTTGTAAAGAAAATTTAACTAAAAATATTCAAATTATAAAAGAAAATTTAAAACAAGAAAATAAAAAATATTTAAATGAAATAGCTGAAAACTATTTTGAATTTATTCAAAATTTTAATTCTATAAAAAATTCATCAAGTAAAAATTTTTATATTATTATTTCAGAAGAAGAAAAAAATCAAAATGAAAATAATATTTTTCAAAATTTAAATGAAAAATACTTTAAAATAAAAGAATGTCTATTCAGATGTGGAAACATAGTTCAAGATATTAATTCAAAAAAAGAAATAAAAGAATTATTTAATTTATTTTTAAATTCAAGAATTTATTTAACTTAAATAAAGAAAGGAGAAAATAATTTTAAAAAAATTTAATAAAAAAAATAAAACTTATGATCAGGACTTTTATGGAGGAACTGTAAATATAAATGACGAAATTGCACCTTCTTATATTAATATGAAAAATCCAAAATATTTAGAAATAGATAATTTATTTTATAGTGGATTAATTGTTGTAAATTATTATAGAGAACAAAATGAAATTTTATTAAAATCACTTTTGGAAACTAACATAAATATGAATATATCTATATTTTATGAAAAACAAGATCAATATAAAACAATAAAAGATTTAACTTATCATATTGGAAATGTTGGAGTAGATATTCAAGATAAAAACAAGAATAGAGAAGATATAGATATAGCAATATATACGTACAATGATGCAAGATATATAAGAAAAGAAATGCAAGTAAATAATGAAGATTTATATTTTTTATATATTTATGTTGAAATATTTTCAGATGATATAAAAGAATTAAAATATAATTTAAACAATATAGAAGGAATAATGCAAAGTAAAGGAATGCAAACAAGGAGGGCAAATTTTAGGGAAGAACAAGTTTTTAGAAGTTGCTTGCCAATAATGGAAAATGATATTGATATAAAAAATTCAGCAAAAAGAAATATTTTGACAACAGGTATATTAGCAACCTATCCATTTATAACATCAAGCATTTTTGATGAAGAAGGAATTTTTATAGGAAAAAATATTTATAATAATTCTTTGATTTTTGTCGATAGATATAACACTGAAAAATATAGAAATGCCAATATGTGTATATTTGGAACATCTGGAGCTGGAAAATCTTTTTATACTAAACTATTAATTTTAAGATATAGATTAATGGGGATAGAACAATATGTAATAGATCCAGAAAGAGAATATGTGAACTTGGCAAAAGCGTTACATGGAACAGAAATAAAAATTGGTCCCTCCTCAAATACATATATAAATGTATTTGATATACGAGAAGAATCTTTAGAAGATGGAGAAAAAGGATATTTAGCAACAAAAATATCAAAATTAATTGGATTTTTTAATTTAATTTTTGGAAATTTAGATGAAGAAGAAAAAGCAATTTTGGAAGAAAAAATAATTGAAGTATATAATTTAAAAAATATAAATTTTAATGATGAAAGTTTATATATTCAAAATAATATTATAAATAAAAAATTTAAATCAACTAAATATATGCCAATATTAGAAGATTTTTATAATATTTTAAAAAATGATGAAAGAACAAAAAAATTCAGTATAAAGTTAATACCTTTTGTAAAAGGATCTTTAAGCTTTTTTAATAATTATACTAATATTGAATTAAATAATAAATTAATTATTGCAGATGTATATGAATTAGGCGAAGAAAATTTAAAATATGGAATGTATATTTTTACAGAATTATTTTGGGACAAAATAAAAATAAATAGAAAAAATAAAAAGGCGATATATTTAGATGAAATATGGAGATTAATTGGAGTAACTTCAAATAAAGAAGTAGCATCATTTATATATAAAATATTTAAAACAATAAGAAAATATGGAGGAAGTGGTGTTGCAATTACACAAGATATTTCAGATTTATTTAGTTTAGAAAATGGAATTTATGGGAGAAGTATTTTAAGTAATTCAAGTATAAAATCATTTTTTTTACTTGAAGAAAATAATATAAAAGTTTTATCAGAAAATGTTGATCTATCAGAAAAAGAAAAAATAGAAATAAAATCTTTAAAAAGAGGAGAAAGCTTAATGTTTATAGGAGATAATCATATTTTATTAAAAGTTGAATGTTCAGAAAGTGAAAAGGAAATTATAGAATAGTTATTAACTAGGGAGGGACAAGTTGTGGAGAACAATGTTCTAGAATATGAAAAAAAAATAAAAATATTAACAGCAATAGGAAATGAAAATTTAAATAAAATTTTAAAAGAAAAAAATAAATTTGAAGTAATAGAAAATGATATTTTTTATAAAGAAGGAATTTTAGAATTTTTAGAAGAAAATAAAAATATTGATATTTTAATTTTATATGAAAAATTATCAGGAGAAATAAATATAATTGAATTAATAAAAAAAATAAAAATTATAAATGAAAAAATTAATTTATTTTTTATTTTAGAAAATAAAAATGAAGAAAAAGAAAAAATATTAAAAAAAGAAAATATAAAAAATGTTTTTTTTGAGGATGAAATAAATATAAATTTAATTATAGAAAAAATTGAAAAAATAAAATTAAATGATAATGAAAAATTAATAGAAGAAATAAATTATTTGAAAAATATAATAAATAAAAAAAACGAAGAGTTAATAAAATATCAAAAAAATATAATAAATAAAAAAAATGAAAAAAAGTTAATAATAATTATAGGACTTGAAGATGCTGGAAAAACAACGATTTTAAATAATTTGAAAAATATTATTGGAAATAAAAATGAATATGAATTTAAAGAAATAGATTTAAAAAATTATTTAGAAATTTTAAAAATAAAAAATGAAATTTATATAAT
>CAJKVH010000005.1 GCA_905203305.1 uncultured Eubacteriales bacterium | reverse complement strand
AGATATATATGGAGATGCAATGAATGAAACACCAGGATGGAATGGTGATTGGACAGATAATGATACCTCTGGGCCGTTTTTCACTCGTGGCTCTTATTGGTCTTATGGGTCAAATGCGGGAGTGTTCGCGTTTGACGACGATTTTGGCTACGGCATCTACTACGGCCACGTACGGTTTCCGTAGTGTGCTGGTAGTAGAGTAATCAAAAATATAGAAATTTCTGATTTTAACTAAAATCAATGATATAAAGTAAAAATAATATATATCTAAATTTTGTCTGAAATTTTAGCAAAAAAATCAAACAAACACTTGCCAAAACAAGAAAAATGTAGTAAAATATCAAATGTAAAAAAATTCCTTAAACTTAGTTAAATAATTAAGACACCCGATTTTAAACCAGGTTTAAGGAGAAAAGAAAAAAATAGGAGGTGTAAAAAATGATATCTAAAGAATCAAAAGCAGAAATAATAGCTAAATATAAAAGAGATGAAAAAGATACTGGATCACCAGAAGTACAAATCGCTCTTTTAACAGAAAGAATCAATGAACTAACAGAGCACTTAAAAGTTCATAAAAAAGATAACCATTCAAGAAGAGGACTTTTAAAAATGGTTGGTAAAAGAAGAAACCTATTAAACTACTTAGCTAAAAAAGACATTAACAGATATAGAGAAATAGTTGCAAAATTAGGATTAAGAAAATAATTAATAACAAGGGGGCAGGTGGAAGTTTGCCCTCTATTTTTAAAGTTTATGTATTAGCCTAAGTGTAGCTTGTATAATGTGTTTAAGTTAAACATATTATAGAGGTTACATGCTAATAATAAACTAAAAAAGGGTGTAAAAAGAAAAAATCAAAAAAAGGAGAAAAAATTTATGTTTAAAGTTTATGAAACAGAACTTGCAGGAAGAAAATTAACAATAGAAACAGGAAAAATGGCTTCATTAGCAAATGGAAGTGTTTTAGTAAGATATGGAGATACTGTTGTTATGGTAAATGTAACAGCATCAAAAGAACCAAAAGAAGGAATTGACTTCTTTCCATTATCAGTAGATTTTGAAGAAAAATTATATTCAGTAGGAAAAATTCCAGGATCATACACAAAAAGAGAAGGAAAACCATCAGACAAAGCAATATTAACATCAAGAGCAATAGATAGACCTTTAAGACCACTATTCCCAAAAGACTTCAGAAATGATGTTGTAGTTGTATGTACAGTTTTATCTGTAGAACAAGATAATTCACCAGAAGTTGCTGCTATGATCGGAGCATCAGCTGCACTATCTATATCAGATATTCCATTTGGTGGACCAACAGCAGCAGTAAATGTAGGTTTAGTAGATGACGAAATTATAATAAACCCAACTGTAGAACAAAGAGAAAAAAGTGATTTAACATTAACAGTTGCAGGAACATATGATAAAATAGCAATGATAGAAGCAGGAGCAAATGAAGTTTCTGATGAAAAAATGTTAGAAGCAATAAAAACAGCTCATGTTGAAATAAGAAAATTATGCGAATTTATTTCTAAAATGAAAGAAGAAATAGGAAAGCCAAAATTCGAATACAAATCATTTGCAGTTATACCTGAAATATATGATTATTTATCAGAAAACTACAAAGAAGACATGAAAACAGCAGTTACAGAAAGAGATAAACAAGTAAGAGATAACAATGTTGATAAATTAACAGAAAAAGTAAATGAAGAATATAAAGAAAAATTCGGAGAAGAAAAATTTGAAGAAGATAAATCAAATATAGGAGAAGCTTTATATAAATTAGAGAAAAAAGTAGTAAGAGATATGATATTCTATGAACACAAACGTGTTGATGGAAGAACTCTAGATGAAATAAGACCACTATCATGTGAAGTTGGATTACTTCCAAGAGTACATGGAAGCGCAATGTTCACAAGAGGACTAACACAAGTAATGTCAATTACAACACTTGGAATGGTAAGTGAAGAACAAGAATTAGATGGAATAGATTTAGAAAAATCAAAAAGATATATGCATCAATATAACTTCCCAGCATATTCTGTTGGAGAAGCAAGAACTTCACGTGGACCTGGAAGACGTGAAATAGGACATGGAGCATTAGCAGAAAAAGCATTAGTTCCAGTATTACCATCAGTAGAAGAATTTCCATACAGTATAAGAGTTGTATCAGAAATCTTATCATCAAATGGATCTACATCACAAGGAAGCATATGTGCAAGTACATTATCATTAATGGACGCAGGTGTTCCAATAAAAAGACCAGTAGCTGGAATTTCAACAGGATTAATAACAGACCCTGAAAATCCAGATAATTATGTAATGATGACAGATATACAAGGAATAGAAGATTTTTTCGGAGACATGGACTTTAAAGTTGGTGGAACAGAAAAAGGAATTACAGCAATACAAGTTGATATAAAAGTAGATGGATTATCATATGACATAATAAAAGAAGCATTTGAAAGAACACACAAAGCTCGTATATATATATTAAATGATATAATGTTACCAGTTTTAGGCGAGCCAAGAGAAGAACTATCAAAATATGCACCAAAAATAATAACAACAAAAATTAAACCAGAAAAAATAAAAGACGTAATAGGTGCTGGTGGAAAAGTAATAAATAAAATTATAGATGAAACAGGTGTAAAAATAGATATAGAAGAAGATGGACAAGTTTATATCTATGGGGAAAACAGCGAAAAAGCTTATGATGCTTTAGATATGATAGAAGATATTGTTCGCGAAATAGAAGTTGGTGGAATCTATTATGGAGCAGTTACAAGAATTACATCTTATGGAGCATTTGTAGATTTAGGAAATGGAAAAGAAGGTTTACTTCATATTTCAAAAATAGCTAAAGAACATATAAGAAGAGTAGAAGATTATATTCAAATTGGAGAAAAAGTAACAGTAAAAGTAATTGAAATAGATAATCAAGGAAGAATAAATCTTGCTATGAATGAGCTTAGAGAAAAAAGAGAAGATGTTGTAGAAGAAGAGAAAAAAGAAGAAACTGAAGAAAATAATATAGAAGAATAAAAAACAGAAAGGAGAAAAAATGCCAAGTATACTAACATTAGAAACAAAAAAATATGCAATAAAACTTGATAATTTTGAAGGTCCACTTGATTTACTATGTAATTTAATTGAAAAAAACAAGATGAGCATATATGACATAAAATTAGATGAAATAACAAACCAATATATAGAACTTATAAATAAAGCACAAGAACTAAACCTAGAAGTTGCAAGTGAATTTTTAACATTAGCATCAACTCTCCTTTATATAAAATCTAAAAAGTTATTGCCAAGTAAGCAAGACGAAGAAGAAGAAATATCAGAAGACGAATTAATTAGAAGAATTATAGAATATAAAAAATATAAAGATGTAACAGAAAAGTTAAGAAAAGACTTTGATGAAAATTCAACTAGATTTTATAAATTACCTGAGAATATTGAATTACCAAAACAACAACTAGAAGAAAAATACGAAGAAAATATTATTCCTGAACTATATAAAAAGATTTGGGAAAAGAACCAAAATAAAGTCAATGAAAATGCAAAAAATATTGAAAAAATAGCAATAACAGATACATATACAGTTGTAAGTAAAGTAAAAGAAATGTTTAAAGAGTTAATTAAAAATAAAAGTTTTGTATTTAATAAATTATTTTCAATTCAAAAACATAATAGGCAAGAAGTTGTAACTGCTTTTTCGGGCTTACTTGAATTATCAAGAAGAAGCAAAGTCGAAACAGAGCAAAATGAACTATTTGGAGATATTAATGTTAAGAAGAGAAAATGATATGTAGAATTTTGTCGAGCAAAATTTTAAACTTTTTTGAAATTTTTGTTGCAAATTTTTATGATATATAGTATGATTAATAGGAATGGGCAAAACTTTTTCAAAAAATAAATCTCGAAAAGAGATCAAAAGACCAAAAAAACAGGCACCTGCACGTGCCTGTTTTTTTATTTTTGGAAAAGTCCAAAAATGTCTTTTAGAACTTTTAAGATGCAATAAATATTTTTTAGACGTTTAAAAAAAGTATGTAAAAACTTATCGCAATCAAAAGTCCTTTTTCTCTTTCGATCTTTGGGCATTACTTTTCCACCTCCGATCTAAGGTCAAAAGACCTTAAAGCGTAGTATATAACAAAAAGTTTGCAAAAATTGTCGAAAACTGTTAAAAAACTCGAAAAAAGTAAAAAAATAAGCATAAAAAATACTTTAAACCCCTTGAAATATTTCTTAACTTGTTATAGAATAAAAATGCCTAAAAAAGGCAACAATAAACAAAAATGTAAAAACATACAATAGATATAGTATGTTTAAAGGAGGAATTTTTTATGTCAGTTAAAGTAGCCATTAATGGATTTGGACGTATAGGACGTCTAGCATTTAGACAAATGTTTGGAGCAGAAGGGTATGAAATAGTTGCAATAAACGACTTAACAAGCCCATCAATGCTAGCACATCTATTAAAATATGATTCTGCACAAGGAAAATATGAAAAAGCAGATACAGTAGTAGCAGGAGAAGATTCAATTACAGTTGATGGAAAAACTATAAAAATATATGCAAAAGCAGATGCAAATGAGCTTCCATGGGGAGAAATCGGAGTAGATGTAGTATTAGAATGTACAGGATTCTATACATCAAAAGATAAAGCTATGGCTCATATAAATGCAGGAGCAAAAAGAGTTGTAATTTCAGCACCAGCTGGAAAAGACTTACCAACAGTAGTATATAATGTAAACCAAGATATATTAACACCAGAAGATAAAATAATATCAGCAGCATCATGTACAACAAACTGCTTAGCACCAATGGCTAAAGCATTAAATGATTATGCACCAATACAATCTGGTATAATGTCAACAATACATGCATACACAGGAGATCAAATGTTATTAGATGGTCCACATAGAAAAGGAAATTTAAGAAGAGCAAGAGCTGCAGCAGTAAATATAGTTCCTAACTCAACAGGAGCTGCTAAAGCAATCGGATTAGTTATTCCTGAATTAAATGGAAAATTAATAGGATCAGCTCAACGTGTTCCAGTACCAACAGGATCTACAACAATATTAGTAGCAGTTGTAAAAGGAAGAGATATAACAGTTGAATCAATTAATAGTGCTATGAAAGCAGCATCAAATGAATCATTTGGTTATACAGAAGAAGAATTAGTTTCTTCAGATGTTATAGGAATGAGATATGGATCATTATTTGATAGTACACAAACAATGGTACAAAAAATAGATGATGACACATATCAAGTACAAGTAGTTTCTTGGTATGATAACGAAAATTCATATACTAGCCAAATGGTTAGAACAATAAAATATTTTGCTGAATTAGAAAAATAATAAGAAATAAAGTAAAAAAGCTAGAGGGGTGGCAAAATAAAATGCCTTGCCACCTAGCTTTTACTTAGATTTAGGAGGAAATTTATGAGTAAAAAAACAGTAAGAGATATCGACTTAAAAGACAAAAAAGTTTTAGTAAGATGCGATTTTAATGTACCAATGGATGAGAATAGAAATATAACAGATAATAGAAGAATTGTTGCAGCTTTGCCTACAATAAAATATTTATTAGAGCAAAATTGCAAAATAGTTTTATGTTCACACTTAGGAAGACCAAAAGGAGAATTCAAAAAAGAATTCTCATTAGAACCAGTTGCTAAAGAACTTTCTAAATTATTAGGAAAAGAAGTAATAATGGCAAAAGACGTAATTGGGGAAGATGCTGAAAACAAAGCTAAAAATTTAAAAAATGGAGAAATATTATTATTAGAAAATGTTAGATTCCATAGAGAAGAAACAGATAATGATCCAGAATTTGCAAAAAAATTAGCTTCATTTGGAGAAATATTTGTAAATGATGCTTTTGGAACAGCACATAGAGCACATGCATCAACAGAAGGTGTAACAAAATATTTACCAGCAGTATCAGGATTCTTAATAGAAAAAGAATTAAAATTCTTAGGAGAAGCATTAGAAAATCCAGAAAGACCATTTGTAGCAATACTTGGAGGATCTAAAGTATCAGATAAAATAGGCGTTATAGAAAACTTACTTGAAAAAGTTGACACTTTAATAATTGGTGGAGGAATGGCATATACATTCTTTAAAGCACAAGGATATAGTGTTGGAGAATCTTTATGTGAAGAAGATAAATGCGACTTAGCATTAGAATTAATGGAAAAAGCAAAAGAAAAAAATGTTAAATTTTTACTTCCAATAGATAATAAAGTTGGAAAAGAATTCAAACCAGATACAGAATCAAAAACTGTAAAATCAACAGAAATACCAGATGGTTGGGAAGGTCTAGATATTGGAGAAGAAACAATAAAATTATATAAAGAAGAACTAAAAAATGCAAAGACAATAGTATGGAATGGACCACTTGGAGTATTCGAATTTGATCAATTTGCAGTAGGAACAAATGAAATAGCAAAAGCTCTTGGAGATATTGATGCGATAAAAATAATTGGTGGAGGAGATTCAGCAGCAGCAGTTGAAAAAGCAGGACTAGCAGACAAAATGACTCATATATCAACTGGTGGAGGAGCATCATTAGAATTTTTAGAAGGAAAAAAATTACCAGGAATAGAAGCTTTATTAGATAAATAGATATTAAAACTCTAAAATATCTTAGATAAAAATAGTTATAAAGAAAGGCAGTATATAAATGGAAAATCGAAGAATATCTGGAGTATCATTTGAAAAATATAAGGTTTATGATAGCACAGGCAAATTTACAAGAATGATAGAAAAAATAGAAGAAAAAACACTAAGTCAAGATGAATGGTTAAAGGGAGTTAGCTGTTTTGTTATAAACGAAAAAGGAGAAGTCTTAATAGAAGTTAGAGCAAATAAAGGACTAACACCAGGAAAAAAAGACTTATGTTCTGGACATTTAGACAATAACGAAACAGAAACTCAAGCTATGGTAAGAGAATTAAAAGAAGAACTTGGAATTGGACTTGAAGAAGCAATGAATGTCATAAAAGTTACACCTAATGGTGTTCCTTTAGGCTTTAAAAGTAAGGGAAAAATAAAAAATTTCTTTATAACATTTTTCTGTTTAAAAAGAAATAATTCGAAAATTGAAATTCAAGAAGAAGAAATAGACAGATGTGTATGGCTTCCTCTAGAAGAAGCATTTGAATTAATAAAGCAAGGCAGAACTAAATTCCCTAAAGATCATGATTATAGTGATATATTTGAAAAAGTTAAAGATATTTATTATGGTAGAAAAGATATTCAAAGAGAGGAAAAAGTATGATAGTAACATTATCTGGAATAACAGGAACAGGAAAATCATTTTTTAAAAATGTAATAGTAGAGGAACTAGGATTTAAAAATTTAGTAATAGTAACTACAAGAAAAATTAGAGAAAACGAAATAAATGGCGTTGACAAAGAATTTGTAGATGATAAAAAATTTGAAGAACTTGTAAGAAATAATAAACTTAAAGTTAATTTTGAATTTTTAGGATCTAAATATGGATATAGAACTGAGAAAATAGAGTCAGATGAAGACCAAGTAACAGAAGTTCACTATAGTACCATATATAATGTTAGAAAACATTTTAAAAATATATTTTCTATATATATTATTCCAGAAGATATTGAAAGAGCAAAATTAGAATTAAAGAAAAGGAATTTATCTAAAGAAGTAGAAATGGCAAGACTAAAAGAAATAGATGAACATATAGAAGAATATAAAACTAACAAAAATTTAAGAGAACAGTTTGACGCTGTTTTAACAAATGATTATACAGAAAAATCAAAAAAAGAATTGATAGATATAATAAAAAAAGAAATCTTGCTAAGAAAAGAAGCTGTTAAAATATAGCTTCAAGTCTTAAAGAAAGGAATTTAATTAAGTATGAGAAGAAAAGTAATAGCTGGAAACTGGAAAATGAATATGCTTCCAAATGAAGCAATGGAAATGATAACAAAATTAGCACCAGAAGTGAAAGAAACAGAAAATGAAGTAGTTTTATGCGTACCATATACAGATTTATTTTATAGTTTACTTGCAGCACAAAGAACAAATATAAAAATTGGAGCTCAAAATATGCATTTTGCAGAAAAAGGAGCATACACAGGAGAAGTTTCTGGAAAAATGTTAAAAGCAATAGGAGTAGAATATGTTATAATTGGGCATTCTGAAAGAAGACAATATTTTGCAGAAACAGATGAAACAGTAAACAAAAAAATAAAAGCAGCATTTGAAAACGAATTAAAACCAATAGTATGTGTTGGAGAAACTCTAGAGCAAAGAGAAGCTGGAATTGCATTTGAAGTAATAACAGAACAAACAAGAAAAGCATTAGAAGGTTTAACAAACGATCAAGTTCAAAATACAATAATAGCATATGAACCAATATGGGCAATTGGAACTGGAAAAACAGCAACAGCAGAAGATGCAAATGAAAGCTGCAAAAAAATAAGAGATGAAATTTCTAAAATCTATGGACAAAATGTGGCAGAAGGAGTTATAATACAATACGGTGGAAGTATGAAACCAGAAAATGCAAAAGAATTACTTGAAATGCCAGATATAGATGGCGGCTTAATTGGAGGAGCAAGCTTAAAAGCTGAAACATTTGAAAAAATAGTAAACTATAATAAATAAAAGAAAAATCTCCATAAGTATGATGACACAAAAAATAAGAAAGAAGGATGAAAATTTTATGGATAGTAAGTTAACAATGCTAATGATATTAGATGGATTTGGAGAAAACAATCATAAAGAAGGAAATGCAGTAAAATTAGCAAACACACCAAACATTGATAAACTAATGAAAAAATATCCGACAACAAAAATAGCTGCAAGTGGGCTAGCTGTTGGATTACCAGAAGGACAAATGGGAAATTCAGAAGTTGGACATACAAATATCGGAGCTGGAAGAATAGTATATCAAGAGTTAACAAGAATAACAAAATCAATAGAAGATGGAGATTTCTTTAGTAATGATGAATTTGTAAAAGCAATAGAAAATTGCAAAAAAAATAATTCAAAACTTCATATACTAGGTCTAGTATCAGATGGTGGAGTTCATAGTCATAATAGACATCTATATGGTTTACTAGAAATGGCTAAAAGAAGGGATTTTGAAGATGTATATGTACACTGCTTCTTAGATGGAAGAGATACACCACCTGCATCAGCAGAAAATTATATACAAGAATTAGAAGAAAAAATGAAAGAAAAAGGCGTTGGAAAAATTGCATCAATTGCAGGAAGATTCTACGCTATGGATAGAGATAAACGTTGGAATAGAGTTCAAAAAGCGTATGATGCTATGGTTTATGGAAAAGGTGAAACAGCCGGAAGTGCTATAAATGCAATCGAAAGTTCATATCAAAAAGAAGTATTTGATGAATTTGTAGAACCAACAGTTATAGTAAATGGTGATAAACCAGTAGCTACAATAGAAGATGGAGATTCAGTAATATTCTTTAACTTTAGACCAGATAGAGCAAGACAAATTACAAGAGCAATTGTAGATAAAGATTTTAATGAATTTGAAACTAAAAAAATGAATTTATATTTTGTATGTTTTACAAGTTATGATGAAACAATGCCAAATGTTCATATTGCATTCAAAAAAGAACCAGTAAAAAATACATTAGGAGAAGTAATAAGCAAAGCTGGAGGAAAACAATTAAGAATTGCAGAAACAGAAAAATACGCACATGTTACATTCTTCTTTAATGGTGGAGAAGAAAAACAATATGAAGGAGAAGATAGAATTTTAGTACCATCTCCAAAAGTTGAAACATACGATATGCAACCAGAAATGAGTGCATATGAAGTAACAGACAAAGTTGTTGAAGCAATAAATTCTAAAAAATACAACTGTATTATATTAAATTATGCTAACCCAGATATGGTAGGGCATACTGGAAGTTTAACAGCAGCTATAAAAGCAATTGAAACAATAGATGAATGCGTAGGAAAAGTATTAGAAGCAATAATTGCACAAAAAGCAAACTTATTAATAACGGCAGATCATGGAAATGCAGAGCAAATGATAGACTATAAAACAGGAGAACCACATACTGCTCATACAACAAATGTAGTACCATTAATCCTTATTTCTGAAAAAGAAAATGTAAAATTAAAAGAAGGAAAATTAGCAGATTTAGCACCAACAATACTAGAGCTAATGGGAATAGAAAAACCTGAAGAAATGACTGGAGAAAGTTTGATTGAAAAATAGGAGTGTAAAAGGGGATGCTTAGAACTACAAAAAACATGAAAGATAAGTATGAAAAAATACAAAATTGTTTATTTGATTTAATTCCAGAAAAATGGGAAGAAATTTATCTATATGCATCAGTTATAGATGAAGAGGAAAGTGAACAAACAGGAGAAATGTATTTTTACTATCTTCCAAAAGGATTATTAAAAAAGAAACCTGTAAATGTTTATGAAGTACCTAAAAGATTCAATATTAATGAAAATGAATATTTAAAAATAGTAGATACCTTATATCAAACAATAAAAGACTTAAGACAAGATTTTGTAGATACAGATCAAGAATTATGGACTAATCTCACAATATCAATTGCACATTGTAGATTTAAAGTAGAATTTGGTTATGAAAAAATAAGCAAAGAAGAATATGCAAGTTATGTAAGACACGTTATTTGGAGATATAAATATTTACACCTAGGTGGAGAAATAAAAGAAGAAAGAAAAATTTTAGAAAAATATTTTGAAAAAGATATTGATGTAAAAATAAAAAAAGAAGAATATCAAGCAGGTATGTATTTAAAAACCGTAAATAATGTAGTTGGTTTTGATAAAGAAATAAAAGCTGCACAAGAAAAACAAATAGAGTTAGAACAAAAAGCAGCTATACAAGAAGAAAGAAAAAAACAAAAGCGTCAAGAAAAAGCCAAAAAAGAAGAAGAAAAAAGACGTAAGGAACAAGAGAAAAATAAAAATCAAATTTTAAAAATGTGATTTGGGTAATAGATAAAAATGGTAATTACAACATTGTAATGACATTTATATATAATTTTAAGGAGGAATTTCGAATGAAAGAATATTTGGAAATTGATGAAGTAAGAGCATTAGAGGTATTAGATTCTAGAGGAAATCCTACAGTACAAGTAGAAGTAGTACTAGAAGATGGAAGCCAAGGAGTAGCTTTAGTACCATCAGGAGCTTCAACAGGAAGTTTTGAAGCTGTTGAATTACGTGATGGAGACAAATCAAGATATTTAGGAAAAGGTGTACTAAAAGCAGTAGAAAATGTAAATACAATAATCAAAGAAAAAATATTAGGAATGAACGCCTATGATCAAGTAAAATTAGATAAAACATTAATAGAATTAGATGGAACAGAAAATAAAGGAAAATTAGGAGCAAATGCTACACTTGGTGTATCACTTGCAGTAGCAAGAGCAGCTGCTAGTTCACTTGGAATGGAATTATATAATTACATTGGTGGAATAAATGCAAAAGTACTTCCAACACCTATGATGAACATTATGAATGGTGGAAAACATGCTGATTCTACATTAAGTGTACAAGAATTTATGATAATGCCAGTTGGAGCAAAATCATTCACAGAATGTATGAGAATGGGAGCAGAAGTATATCATAACTTAAAGAAAGTTTTAAAAGATAAAGGATTATCTACAGCTGTTGGAGACGAAGGTGGATTTGCACCAAACGTTAAAGATGAAGATGAAGCATTAGCAATAATCATGGAAGCAATTGAAAAAGCTGGATATAAACCAGGAGAAGACATTTGCTTAGCATTAGACTGTGCTGCAACAGAAATGTATGATGAAGCTAAAAAAATAGGAAAAGAAGGAGATTATCATTTCTGGAAAATAGGTGTTACAAAAACATGTGATGAAATGATAGACTTCATAGAAGATCTATGCAATAGATATCCAATAATCTCAGTTGAAGATGGTTTAGCAGAAGAAGATTGGGCTGGATGGAAAAAATTAACAGATAGACTAGGAAGCAAAGTTCAATTAGTTGGAGATGACTTATTTGTAACAAACATCAAGAGATTACAAAAAGGATTAGATTTAGGAGTTACAAACAGTATATTAATCAAATTAAACCAAATAGGAACATTAACAGAAACATTAGATGCAATTGAACTTGCAAAGAAAAACGGTTACACAGCAGTTGTATCACACAGAAGTGGTGAAACAGAAGATACAACATTAGCAGATGTAGCAGTTGCGACAAATGCAGGACAAATAAAAACAGGTGCTCCTTGCAGAACAGATAGAGTTGCAAAATACAACAGATTATTAAACATTGAAAATGATCTTGCTGATACTGCAATTTATGCTGGAAGAAAAGGATTAAATGTTTAATAAATTAAATTAGCCGAACTGATAAGTTCAAATAAATAAAATTTTTTTGTAGAAGACCTTAAATGGGTCTTCTATTTTTTTGTAAGTATTTAAAATAATTATATAACGAAAATGTTACTAAAATAAATTATTTTGGTTATATGCCCTGCAGATATTGAATATTTAACCGAATGTGATATTATAAAAGTACACAAAATCGTATATGAATTTTTAAGGAGGATGAAAAATGTTAAAGAAAACATTAAAAAGAAACAAAGGTATAACTTTGATTGCTTTAGTAGTAACAACGATTGTCCACTATGTAGAATGATTAAATGCAGTAATATCAAGGGTTGAGTGTATCTAAAAAAATTAAAAATTATAAAAAATGAAAGAAATTTAAAAAATCTATTGCAAAAAAATAAAATTTGTGTCATGATATCTACAGAAAGAATTTATTGTGAGTTTTTATTTAACTATTCCAAAATATAGAATAAAGAATTTAAACTAATAAAGTGAATTTAAATATGTGAGTTAAATAGATTTTACCAAAGAAGTAATGACCATAAATATATTAAATGTAGTTTGAATTATGTTTTAAATATATTCGGGAGTTTTAAAGGAAACGAAAGAAAGGAATTATACTATGAAAAACTTTGTAAAAACTAATAAAGGAATCACTCTTATTGCGCTTGTTATAACAATAATTGTGCTATTGATTTTAGCAGGAGTAACGATTGCAACATTAACTGGTGATAATGGGATTTTAACAAAGGCAACTGAAGCTAGTGAAAATACAAAAAAAGCAAATGCAGAAGAGCAAGTGGGATTAGCAGTAGCAGGGAGTAGAGGAACAGATGGAAATATAGAAATGAATAATTTAAATGATAATTTAAGAAATATAGAAAATTTAACATATAATAATGAAGAAATATCCAGTGATGAAACTAATCGAATAAAAGAATTACCAGCGATAGTAAATGTAGATGGATATGATATACTAATTTCAGAAGATGGAAATACAGAAGAATATGTAGATACTACGGAAAAAGTTGAAGATGAAACACCTGGTATATTAGCAGGGAATGGAACAAGTTCGAATCCATATAAAATAGAAAGTATAGAAGATTTAGTTAAGTTTTCACAGGAAGTTAGAAATGGAAATAATTATAGTGGAAAATATGTAAGGCTAGAAAAAAATTTGAATTTTGATTCATTTAATTCGTATGTAAATTATAATAAAGTTTATACAGAATTCGAAAATAATGGTGACATCAATAGTGATGGAATAGCAGAAAGCATAAAAAAAGAGGTAACAACAGGGAGTGGATTTATACCTATTGGTACTAATTATGAAAATGCTTTTGCAGGAACTTTTCAAGGAAATGGAAAAAAGATATCCAATATATATATTAATATTAACAAAGAGGTAAATGGAACCATATACGCAGGGCTTTTTTCATATAGTAGAGGAACAATTGAAGAATTAACTATTTCCGGAAATATTTCAGTTATTAATACAGGAACTAACTATAATTCAAATGTTTATATAGGAGGTATAGCTGGTGCAATAAAATATGCAACAGTAAAGAAATGTGCAAATGAATGTGAAATATATGCTGAAGCAACAAATTCAGTTGCTTTGGGAGGAATAGTAGGAAGTAGTTATGATTATGGAAATACAGGTTCAGGAACAAGAACAATATTAGATTGTGCTAATAAGGGAACCTTGAGAGCAAAAGGAGATACTTTCACGGATATAGGAGGAATAATAGGACATAATTATTACAGCGGAAAAGTAAATTATTCATATAATATAGGAAATATTATTATAGAAAATAATGCCGGCGGAGTTAGAGTGGGAGGTATAGTAGGAGAAACTGAACAGCCATATTCACAAATTACTTACTGCTATAATTCTGGTAACATTGATGTTAAAGGTGATACTGTGTATTCGATTGGAGGCATAGCAGGAGATTCGGATGGAACTACTAATATAGTTAATTGTTATAACATTGGAAATACAACTGGAAATACAATACAAAATTATGGAGGAATTGTGGGATTTATTTCTCAAAGTTCATCAGGTGAAATTAATATGTGTTATAATAATGGAAAAATTAATTTGCAAAAAGAAGGCGTAATAGGAGGTATTGTAGGTACGTATAGCTATTCTAACGCTAAATGTTATGTGAATAATTGCAAATATTCAATAGAGTATCCTGCAGCAGGAAAAACATATGAAGATATTACTATAGATGCAGAATTTTTAGATGCAGAAAATATGCCTAGTATTTTAGAGATTGTAAATAATAGTTCAAAATACAAAATGAAGGAAGGTTTTTTATATCCGGTATTATATTGGGAATAAGTTAGAGTGAATTTTTGACCACCCATCCTAGCTTGAAAAAAATCAAAAAAAAATATATAATATTATACAATAAAAAGACAGTAAATAAACTGTCTTTTTCATATGATAGGAATTTTCTATTGTGCTTTTAATATTAGCCGGAGTAGCAATTTCGATGCTATCTGGAGATAATGGGATTCTTAATAAAGCAGTTCAAGCCAAAGATGCAACAAGAGGAGGAGAAGTACAAGAAACTGTCGCATTAGAGGCTGCAAATAATGTAGGTGCTGAATATTTAGGAGGAACGAAGAAAACTAGACCTCAAGTAATAAGTGAATTACATGCTAATGGTAAATTAACAGATGCAGAAGTTGCAACTTTAGAAGAAAATGATGTAATAACAATAGGTGGAATAACAATAGATTTTAGTGTTCTTGGCCCTATATCTAATGCAAAAACATTAGTACAGGCGTTTAAAGATAGAGAAATAAATGTAGGAGATTATATAACAAATTATAATTCAACATTGAATAACTCTAATGCAACAGCAAGTTTGACAACAGAAGAAACAGGATTTGATGGTGGAACGCAAACTTATAAAGTTAATACAACTACAACATGGAGAGTTTTAGGATTAAATAAAGATGAAACACAATTAGTAATAACCACAGGAAGCCCTATTAAAAAAGAAATGGATTCATCAGCAACAGAAGATTGGAAAAAAGATCCATATCTATATCTAGACAAAGCAGAAGGTTGGTATAATACTAACGATGAATTAGTGTCTAATAATATATTAGATAAAGTATGTGCAATTTATGCGGGAAGATATGCTACTGATACAAAGAGTATGAGAATAGAAGACATAAATACAGCATTAGGCTTAACATTAGATAAAACAGTAGCAGGTGGAAAATTATATAAAACTGCAGATGAATCAAAAACTGCATTAACAGCATATCAAGGGTTCTTTGGACAAAGTTATACATATAAAACAAATGACTATGCACCAGAAAATTACTTGAAAGCAAAATATCCATCAAAATATAGTTCTTTAACAAATAAGAAATCAGGAGATAGTGTAGATGGGACAGCATTTATGTATATGTACACAGATTCTAGTATAGTTGATCAATCTAGCAAACTATATGATGTATTATTTAAGGGAACAGAAAGTGGGTCAAACGGAAAATCTTACTGGCTTGCGTCTTCTGGTGTCCTCGTGGACGGCTCTGATTGTTGCATTTTTGGCCCGGGGGCTGTCATTGGAGGCGTTGCTGGCCACGGCTCTGGCTTGTTCATTTCGAACGGCGGTTCCTTTGCGTCGTGGTTGGCTGTGCGCCCTGTAGTTTATCTACAGTCTGGAGTCACAGTGGATGATTTGTCCATTTCTTCAAGTGGTAGCGAGGAACCTTGGACGACGACATTGCCAGATAGTTATTCAGGAACTTCGTTAGAGTATGGACAAATCACAGAGTAAAATATAAGATGGTAGGGATAAAAAAAGAAAACAAAATAGATTATGAAGACTTCCCAGAAGGTCCTTTGGACTTCTGGGAAAATTATTAGGGATAGATTATGGGAATTATAAATATAGTGAAAAATGTAAAAGAAATACATAAAGAATTTGTTGTACTAGTAAGAGTAGGAAACTTCTATAATTGCTATGGTAGAGATTCATATATTATTTCATATTTGTTAGGATATAAGATAAATATCATTGATAACAACATATATAATTCTTCTTTTCCGAAAAGTGCGTATAATAAAGTTTTATCAATATTAGAAAAGAATAAAATAAATTATATAGTATTGGATAAAAGAAATAATTATGATGTAGAAGAAGAAGATAACAACAAGAATTTGAATAATTATCAAAAATTTTATGAAAAAGCCAAGAAAGAAATTGCAAAAAAAATGCGAATTGAAAAAATATATAAATATTTATTATTATGCAATGATGAAAATACAATATATGAGGTTGAAAAAACTATAAATGAAAGAAGAAAAATTTAAAGTAATCAATTTTATTAGAGAATTAGTTATTTATATAGACAAATATTTAGATAATTTTCCAAAGAAAGATATTGAAATAAAAAATAGAATAAGAAATTTATCTTATGATTTGCTAGAATTAGCTTATAAGGCAAATATTACAAAGGAAAATAAAAATGATTATATAAATGATATAATTGCTAAAATAAAAGTATTAGATTTTTTACTAAACTTATGCTATGACAAAGAAATTATAAATATTAAAAGATATACAAAGTTTGGAGAAAAGTTAGATGATATATTAAAATACTCAATAGGATGGCAAAAATCAATTTCAAAAAAAGATAATGGGGCATAGTTGTAGTGGCTTGCGTCTTCTGGTGTCAACATGAACGGCTCTGATTATTGCAATTTTGGCCCGGGGGCTGTCAATGAAGGCAATGCTGGCACCGGCAATGACTTGTTCAATTCGAACGGCAATTCCAATGCGAAATGGTTGGCTGTGCGCCCTGTAGATTCTATAAACTGTGGTTATATAGTTATTGACTATGTAAGAGATAATATAGAAACAAACTATTGTCCCTTCGCTTTATGCGATAAAATAAAAATAGATAAATATATTTGTTAGTAAAGAAATTGAAGGGGAATATATTTTAGCACTATTTTTAAGTAGCGATTTGGCTACTTTTTTTATAGGAGAAACAATGAAAAGGAAAAATAATTTATATAATAATTTGTTGAAAATGGAAAATATAGAAAAAGCATATAATGAAGTATGTTCACATACGAGAAATAAAAGAAAAGTAAGAAATTATAAAGAATATAGATGTATTTATATTAGCAGAATATATAAGATTCTATTAGAAAGAAATTATGAAGTAGGAAGTTATAATGTATTTACAATATACGAACCTAAGGAAAGGATAATTGTAAGTCAGAATTTGCAAGATAAAGTAATAAATCATCTAATTAGCAGACAAATATTATATCCTTCATTAATTCCATGTTTAATTGATGAAAATGTAGCAAGTTTAGAAAATAAAGGCACAAGATATGGAATAAAATTAGTAAACCAATTTCATAAAAAATGCACAATAAAATATAAAGAATATTATATACTAAAATGCGACATTAGTAAATTTTTTGCAAGTATAGATAAAGATAGATTAAAGGAAAAATTATTAAAGAAGATTAAAGATAAAGAAGCATTAGATATTGTATTTAAAGTTATAGATAGTCAACCAGAAGGATTAGGAATAGGAAATATGACAAGTCAAGTATTAGCAATTTTTTATTTAAATGATATGGATCATTTTATTAAAGAAAGTAAGAAAGTATGAATGGCTATTGAATGGGCTAATTGAGTGCGAAGAATGTCAGAAGAAATTGAGTGTATTACCTCATCATTTAAAGAGTGGAAAAACAACTTTTTATTTAAGGTGTAATACTTATGCTGTAAATACTGCATTAAAGTTATGCACACCTCATTCTAGTAATTTGAAAACAACTACTGAAATTATAATAGATACAATAAGACAAAGATGTAAAGAATATATCGAGAGTGAAAAATATGCAGAAATTGCAAATGCAACTAAAAATCAATTTAGTAATAGAGAAAATTATACACTAAAAGAAATTGAAATTTTAGAAAAGAAATTATCTATTGTAAATAGGAAGATAGATAGTTTATATGAAGATAAATTGAATGGAATATTAAATACAGAGGATTTTACAAGAATATATCAAGATGCAAATAACAATAAACAAAATTTACAACATAGAATAAAGGAATTAAAGAAACATGGAGAGAAAGAGGAAGTAGTTGTTGATTTAAATAAAATAGTAAAGGAGTTTGTGGAAATGAAAGAAATAAATAGAACAATGTTAGTTCAATTAGTAGATAGAATTACAATATCTGAAAATAAAGAAATTACAATTTTTTATAAATTTAATGTTTTGAATAATATTAGAAATAAAAAAATATCTATAATGAAAGCATGTTAAAAAAAGTTTATCATAACGGACAATGATTACGATCATAGTATTACTTATTTTAGCCGGTATTAGTATAATGATGCTAACAGGGCAAAATGGCATATTAAGTAGAGTAGCCGAGGTAAAACAAAAAACAGAAGATAAAGGTGCGGAAGAAAAAATAAAGCTTGCGGTAATGGGAACAATAACAGATGAGGGAAAATTGACGGTTCCAAATTTAGGAATGGAACTATTAAATTATGGTGGTACAGTAGAAGGAGAAAAATTTCCTGTGACGGTTATAATGGATGACAAAAAATTCAAAGTTGATAAAAATGGAAATGTAACATTACTAGACGAAACAAGTCAAGAGGAGATATCAGCGCAAGACTATGTTTATGCTATACTTTATACAGATGGAGAATTAGTTTTGTCAGCTAATTCAATCACACCTGAGAAGGAGGTAGATACAGATTATGGATTTGTAGAATTGACTGATGAAAAATTTCCATCATGGACAGGATTTTTTGGAAATGATAAAATAAAAATAGCTAGAATTGAAGGAGAAATAAAACCTGTTTTCACATGTATGATGTTTTATGATTGCGAAAATTTGACTGAGATTAAAAATATCGAAAATATAGACACAAGTGAATGTATAAATATGGGATCGATGTTTAATGGATGTTCTAATTTAAAAGAAATAGATTTAAGTGGTTTTAATACAGAAAAAGTTCAAAATATAGGTGGAATGTTTATGGATTGTGAAAAACTTACAGGAATTGACATAAACACGTTTGATACATCAAATGTTACAGTGATGAAAGCTTTATTTACAGACTGTAAAAGTGTAACAAACATTAATTTTGGAAAAAATTTCAAAACTGATAAGGTTACAAATATGGACGATATGTTTTTTAATTGTATAAAATTAACATCATTGAATTTAAGTTCATTTAATACAGAGAATGTAACATCTATGGATGCAATGTTTACGGGATTAGAAAGTATTAAATCACTTGATTTAAATAATTTTAAAACCGAAAATTTAACTAATATGAGACAAATGTTTTATGGTTGTAAAAATTTAGAAACATTAGATTTAACATCATTTAATACATCAAATGTTACTAATATGTATAATTTATTCTGTGAATGTTCTAATTTAAAAACAATTAATGTATCTTCGTTATGGGATACATCAAAAGCAGCAACTAATTATATGTTCGATAAATGTGGGACTGATCATGTGACAAAAAATAGAAAGTAAAGAAAAATAGAAGTAGTTTTTAATACTTCTATTTTTTGTAAGTATTAAAACTAATTATGTAACGAAAATGTTACTAAAATAAATCATTTTGGTTATATGCCCTGTAGCTATTGAATATTTAACTGAATGTGATATTATAAAAGTACACAAAATTGTGTTAACAAAATTTTAATGAGGATGAAAAATGTTGAAGAAAACATTGAAAAGAAACGAAGGTATAACTTTTATCGCTTTAGTAGTAACAATAATTGTACTATTAATATTAGCTGGAATAAGCATAAATATGCTTATGGGGCAAAATGGAATTTTAAGTAAAGCAACAACAGCGAAAACACAAACAGAAAGCACAAATGTTAGAGATGATTTAGCCCTAGCAATAACATCACTAGGAATGGATTACCATATAAATGGACAAGGAGGAACATTTAGAGACTATATATTTGGTCATGAAGAAGATTTAAAGAAAGAATTAGGATCTGATGATGTAATTCTTAATAAGGATGAAAATACGATAACATATAAGCAAAATATTTTTACTGTAAATGAAGATGGATCAATAGAAGTAGCAGATGGAATAGTATTAACAGATACAAAAAAAACATTACAAATAGTAGATGGAACATCAGAAGAAGCAACATTAACGGCAAATTTAATAAACCTAGATGGAAGTGTAACATGGACAACAAGTGCACCTGGAATAGTTACAGTAACAGAAAATGGAACAGAAGATATAACATGGGAAAGCAAAGACACAACAAAAGCAACAGTTACAGCAAGTGGAGAAAATAATATCAAGTTATTCAGATATACAAGCAAAAACTACAGCAGATACAACAGGAGTGTTTAATTTAAGTAAATTAGGATATTCAACAGGATACTACTTTTTGGTCTCTCCGAGCGTAAACTACACTATCAGCGTGTTCCTTGGGAACTACGACGGCCGCGTTGGCGACATCGGCTATGGCGACTATGGGGTCCGTCCCGTAGTCTCTATGTCTGGAGTCCAAATGGAAAAAACAACAACATCAGATGGAAATATATTATGGAAAATAAAATAATATAGCAATAAATTGCTCCTCTGTTGCAACGGAACAGGAGAAATATAAAAATATTACCAAATAGAAGTAGTAAAAAACTACTTCTATTTTTTTAACAAACTGCCAAAAAATCTATTGTCTTTTATATTTTGATATGATAAAATCAAAAAGGAATAATATAAATACAGGAGACGAAAAAAGATGAAAAAAAGAAAATTTAGTATAAAGAAGAAAAACAGACCAGTATTTTTAGTAGCATTAATAAACTTTCTAATAATAATAGCATTAGTAATATATATAATTTACTTAAGATTTATACCATATACAACATTAGAATATGATGGCTATGCAGTATCAGGTAAAGAAATAGCAACAAATCTGTTAAATACAAATTTTGATGTTGATCATAATATAAAAGCACTTCAAGTAAAAGATCAAGATTCAATATATGAAAATTTAAACTCATACTATTTAGGAGCAAGTAAACAAGATAATATAAATTTAAATTATCCAATATATGTGAACAATTCGCTTGCATTATATAATTTGTCTCCAAAAATTAAGTTAATAACAGACGATTTTCAAGAAATACAAGGATATAGTGGAACAACTTTGACATCAGGGGAATTATACAATGCAAACACATTACAAAGGGCAGACTATTATGATTATATATTGTTAAAAAATACAGACAATTTATATATAAATACAAAAGAATTTAAAATAAAAACAAACTTAAATGAATACACAATAAAAATGAATAGCATTATAAACTTTACAAGAGATTTTATAACATATTATTCTCTTGAAAATGATGAATTTGTATATAATAAAATACTAGATGTTGATGAAAATTCAAGCATATCTGTGGAAGATTATAACAGAAAATATTCATATAAAGAATTTTTGATGAATTTAGGAATTATAAAAGAAGAAACAAATAATCAAGAAGAAAATAAAACAGAAGAGAATAAAGTAGAAGAAAAAAAGACAAAAGAGGAAAACAAAGTTCAAGAACAAGAAAAAGTAGAAGAACCAAAGAAACAAGAAGTAAAAACAGAAGAACAACAGCAAGAGAAAAAAGAAGAGAATGAAGATAGTTCGAATGTAGACATAGAAAACATTTGGATAAAACCAACTGTAACATGTAGTAACTTTACAAACAATGTATATACAGCATTTGCAAACCTAGAAATATCAGATCCAAGTAGGGTTATATATAAAGCAATAACATTTACATTTTATAAAGACAATGAAATAGCATTTAGAGTATCTAGTGCAACTTCTGGACAAGTTAGTGTAACAAAATTATTACCAGATACAAAATATAAAATAGTTGGAACATTCCAATATAGAAATAAAGAAGGAAGCTTAATAGAAAATACAGTATTAGAACAAGAAATAAAAACAAGAAGTGTAGATACATTAAACCCAATAGAGCTTAAATTTGAAAATGGACAGGTGTATTCTAATAAAATAGAATTAAAAGATTTACAAATTGTATCAGACATATCAGATGAAGCAATTTATGGTGTTTCAAAAGCAGAACTTGTAGTAAATGGAACAAAATATTCTTTGGATACAAATACAATAAGAAAATTGTTAAAAGGAGAAAAAGTTACTTATCAAACATCAGATGGATTAAAATCGAACAGCAAGTGCGATTACGAGATAAAGTTCTATGACACAGCTGGAAATGAAATGAATTTAAAAAACAACACAGGAAGTACGGTAACATCTAAAAAAGCACCAGCAGTAAAAGTAAAAGTTTCGGCACAAGAGGTAATTTCGATTGATGTTACGCCAACGCTTGTAAACGAAGACGATGTAGATATAAGTAATTTTAGATATGTTTTGTATTCTGAAAATGGAGAAGAAATATCAAGTGGAAGTGTAGATGATGGAAAGAAATTAACATTTAATGATTTAGATCCTCAAAAATCTTATACAATAAAAATATATGCAGATTTTGATATTTCAGATGGAAAAGGAATGCAATATAACCAAGAAATTGGAAATAGCACATTTACAACATTACCATTAAGTAAACTAGGAAACTTAAAGCTTGAAGTCTCGTATGATCCAGATACCGATTTAACATGTAATACAATAAATTTAACAACAAGTATAAACACTGCTAAAACAGATAATAGATTGATAAAAATCTTAAAAAGTGTAACATTATCAATTCAAGATGAAGATGAAAATGAAATAAAAACAATAGAAATGACGGATATATCAACATTATCAACAGATAGTGGTATAAAGAATTTAATAGAGGGATTAAAATCAAATACAACATATAACATAATATTAACTGCAAAAGCAATGCAAGGAAGTACAGAAGAAAAAATTTCTACATCATACACATTAAGAAAATTTTTAACAAATAAACTACCTGCAAAATTAAATATAGCAAATGTAGTAGTAACAACAAACTTAATTGATATGGATGTTTATATAGATGACGTTGACCAAAGCTGTTTAGAAGGTGTAGTAAACATGAGAATGATGGACAGCTATGAAAAAGAATATATACCAGATATAGAACCAGCTGAAATAAAAAGTAGTACAAAAGTACCTACAAACCAATGGGTAAGACTAACTTATACAGGACTTAACGAAAACGAAACTTATACATTAACAGCTGAAGTTGCATCATATAATGAGACAAATGATACAAGTAAAGTACAAAACAATTTTAAAATTGATACGACAGATTTTGTAACAAAAGGACTTGGTGGAAAAATAGATTTAGTAGGACTAGAAAGACAAATGAAGCAAGATGGAACTAATCTAATAGATGTAAAATCCGAAAATAATTGGTATTCAAAATGTTTTGATGCTATGACATCATCTTATAGTTTAGATGAAACATATGATGTTAAATTTAACATAAATTCAAAATATAGCTACGGAAAGACTTATACAGAAGATAATGATTCAATAACATTAACATTATTATCAAATCAATGTTATGTATATGATTTTTCGAAATATGCAGGTCAAACTGTTACAATTTCAGGACAATTAAAAACAACAGAACAAAATGCAAAGATATATTTACAAAAAGGAAAAGAAATTGGAAATAATTTAGAACAAATAACAGGTTTAAGTACAGGTGGTTATATAACATATAAGAAAACTGTAACAGTACCAGATGATGGTTATTTAGGATTTTATCTAGAAAAATATGAAGAAACAATACCACCAGTAGATGAAGATGGCGAAGAAACCATAAAAGAAAAAGACTATAATTTGGTTGTAAGAAATTTAAAAGTAGAATTAGGAACAGAAGCAACAGCATATTCTAAATATGGGTATGACCTTTGGGCAAATGTGGATGTTGAATTTATAGATGAAAATCATATAACATTTGATAAAGAAGAAAATAGATGTAAATATTATGTAAGACTAAAATCAGAGGATGGTTTAAATGATGAACATGATTATACATATAATTCGGTTGAAACAATAAAAGAAAACTATAAATATAAAATTGAAGAATCAACAAAAACAGTAAAATATGTAGCAGAATTAATAATAAAACAATATGGAAGAGAATATACTTTAAGTTCTGTAGAATTTGATTATAACCCAGAAACATGTACAGAAATAAAAAGTATATCAACAGTAGAAGAATTTAAAGAAATACAGCCTTATGGAAATTATATTTTATTAAATGATATAGACTTAACAGAAGCAGATGTGGCAGGAGAATTCACATTTGGAAACCCAAAGATATCTTTTTATGGAAGTATAGATTTTAACGGAAAAACTGTAAAGAAAGATACATATTCGTTAAATAGAGGCAAAGATACAACATCATATATGTTTTATAAGTTAGACAAAAGTGCAGAATTAAAAAATATAGTTATTGATTTTAACATAAATACAGCAAAAAATAGATTTACAACAAATGTAGAAGGAACAGATGCATTTATTGCAGGAGAAGATGGAACATATTCATTATTCTTATATAATGATGCTACAATTGATAATGTAATTGTTAATTTAAAGGGATGTACTGAAAAACAACGTATAAATGTGGGATTAATTGGATATAGAAATAATGGAACAATAGAAAACTTTATAGTTAATTTAGAAAATACATTATATGGATCACAATATATGTCAGGTGTCTGCTTATATTCAACAGGAACAGTACAGAATGGATATGTTTGTGGAAATGGAATAGAAGCAATTGGAAATATTACAGTGGGAGATTATAGATATATTGCAGGTGTAGTTTTACAAATGGAAGGACAGGGATTGCTTCAAAATATATATAATATTTCATCAATAAAAATGAACCATTGTGATTCAACTTATTCATATGCAGCAAATATTGTATATAATGTTGGATATCCTCCAAAAAAAGATGAAGTTACAGGTTCAATTTTGGAACAAAAAGATTCTACAGCAATTGTAAGAAATGTATATTCGGTTCAACCTATAATTACGGTTTATAATGATTACGAATATTATGGAATTATTGATTCTAATAATAAAGAAGGAAATATTGGTCCAAATATACTTGCAAAATATACAAATACTACAGTAAAAGAATCATATTATTTCTGTGATGTTATATATGAGGCAAATGATTTTAATACTAAATCTTCTGCAACAGCATTATATGAACCAGGTGTTCAAGAGGTAATGTTAAATGCTAATGGATATAGACAATTTATAATTGATACATATGTAAACAATGGATATTATCCACATTTAAGTCTTAATTATTGTATGCCAAAACAAGATAACATAAAAATCGACGTAATAGGAAATGAAATAATAGATGTTTTATCAGGCGAAGTTGTAGAAAATAATGATATTTCAAATTTAGAATTATCTGATAAAGTTAAATCTGAAATTCAATCATATATAAACGTAAATAAAGTGGATTTAAAAGCAGACAACACAAAGCTTGCAGTATTTAGAGTATATAACCCAGCAGGAACAACAATTAGTGAAATAAATGTAAAATATATGGATACTTCAATAATGAGTCAATCGTATGATAAAAAAGTAAGTACTGTATATTGCATATTGAATAATCCTACATCATTCTTAGACAAATATGAAGTAGCATCAATAAGAAGTAAAATGGCAAATGGAAAATTGAAAGAATCTGTATATGGTGAAAATGAAGATTTAGGAACAAGAACAATAGAAGTTACATTTATAAAAAATATTTCAACAGCTAAAGAATGGAATGATATAAATAATAATGATGCAAATGGAGTAAGCGGTTTAATACAAAATTATAGATTAATATCAGATATTGATTTTGGAGAAGCGGACTTTGCACCATATATAACAGGAACATTCCAAGGATATATAGATGGAGAGTATAATGGGACAGTTCACAGTTTGAAAAATATAACAGGAACATCATCAATTATAAAGAACTTTACAAAAGGAACGATTAAAAACTTATTTATTGATACATTTTCTATAGAAACATCTGCTCAAAAAATTGGATTTATTGAAAATGCAGAAATAACAGAAAATATAGAATTAGATAATATTCATATTAGAGATATGGAAATAACCACACTATATAGTGGAGGAACAGCATGCATTGGAGCAATTGTAGGAAATTTAAGCAGCGGATCTTCAAGTTTAGCAGATAAAATAAATATCCAAAACTGTTCTGTTCAAGGTTTAACTGTAGACTTTGGAAATAATAATATAACAAGTGTTAGAGTTGGTGGATTAGTTGGAAGCTTATATGTATTTGGAGGAGTAGAAGCTAAGGTTACAAATTCATTTGCATACAATGTAGTAGTAAATGCTGCAAATATTACATCTGTCAGAGGAATAGGTGGAATAGTAGGATATAAAGGTCATGATACAGATGAAAGAGCAAAACCGGGAACACCTTATGTATATATAGAAAATTGTTATTCAACAGGAAAAATAAATGCGATGAACTATACAGGACGGAATACTTGGATATGGTTTATATGGAAATACTTATGTAAGATATTGTTATAGTATGGTAAACATAACAAGTAAAGTTACATCGGGAAGTGCATATATTGGAGGAATTGTTGGATATAGTGGAACAGACGTACAAAATATTAGCAATAACTTCTATATTGGAAATATATATGTTGTAGGAAATAGTGTTGGATATGTAAATAGAATATTTGGTGCAAATTCTGGATCAAAAGATTATAGAAACTACGCATATAAGGACCAATTAATGAATGGAGAAATATCAACTAGCCAATTAGGTGCAACAAAATTATTATCATATCAAGAAGCATTCCAATTAAATACATATACAAGTTTATTAGGATATACTAATAATTATGCGTATAAAATTAAGAGAGATGGTACTGATTTTGATTTACTTGCAAATGAATATTTACCACAACTTAATAACACAAATGGAAATGTATTGCTAAATCAAAAATTAATAGCAATTGATAATGATTTAAAATTAGATTCAATTTCATCAACACCATCAAGTGATAAGACAAGAGTAACTGTTGTAATGAAATTTGAAAATAGAAACAATTTAAATTTAACAAAAGTAAAAATAGAAAATAATGATATGGAAGTAGTAGATGGATCATGGCAAACATCAAAAGATAGTAATGGTCTAACTGTTGTAACATTTGTTGCGACACCAAACAGAGCATATGACAGTTATAAAATAGAAAGCATTTATTATGAAAGAAATGGACAAGAAGTCGAAAAAGAAATTATAACAAAAATAAAAGTTGAATTATATAAAGGTATTTCTAATGCAAAAGAATGGAACGAATTCTTTTCTGGAGAAGGAAGAACCTCAGAAGGACAGAATGTAAAAATAACAGGAAATATAGATTTTAATACAGTAAGCAATATAGAAACTAATGTTGTAATTGGAAAACTAGAAGCGGATAGTATGAAAACAATTTCAAATATTAATATTTCAGGAATAAATTCATATAGCGGATTTATAAAAGAAATAAAAACAAGTTTGAAAAATATAACATTTGAAAATGTAAAAATAGATGGAAAATCAGGCTATTTTGGAATAATTTCTATATTAAGAGGTACAGCTAATAATTGTAAATTTAATAATATAAATATTTCTTCTACAGGAGACTTTATAGGGGCGATTTCAAGAAATATAGCAGGAAGCTTTAATAATATAACCTTAAGTAAGGCTAATATAACAGGAAGAAGTTATGTAGGAAGTTTATGTGGACAAGCATCATCACTTGGAAGTTCATCAGGAATAGAAGGAACATATATAAGTATTAATGGATCAGGAAATTGCAATGGTGGATTATTTGGATATTCTGATGGTAGAGTATCAAATATTTCAGCATATCAATATTCAAAAGAAGGTAAAAAATCAGGAGATACAGAAACGGCATATTTGGTAAAAGGAAGTCAATATGTTGGAGGAAATATAGGTCAATATGGAGGCGGTGGTAACACTGCATCGGGCTTGACAACAACAAATAGTAAAATACAAGGAACAAACTTTGTTTCTGGAAATATTGGATATGGATCTGGAAATGCAAATACGTTAACGTCAGCAAATAATACAATTTCAGGTAGTGGAAATTATATTGGTGGAAATGTTGGATATCATGGATGGTCATGTAGTTCGCTTGTTTCATCAAACAACTCGATTACAGGAAATGCCTACGTTGGAGGAAATTCTGGAGGATGTGGATATGCAAATGAAAGAGAATTTACTGCAGAAAACAATAGCATAAATGGAAACAATTATGTTGGAGGTTGTACTGGAATTGGTGACAGCTATTATAGTTATATAGATAGCTTAAGATCTAAAGGATCGAATCAACAGATTTCAGGAATAAGCCATGTAGGTGGAGTAGTTGGAAGAACTGTTGGAAGAACAAGAAATGTAAAAGCAGAAGACTGCGTAGTTAATGCAACAGGAAATTATGTAGGTGGAGTAATAGGATCTTCTGAATATTCTACAACATCAATTTCAGCAAGTAACAATAGCAATTATGCAGTAGCAGGAGCAAATGCTAAAAATGTAACTGTAAATGGAAGTATGAATTATGTTGGAGGAATTATTGGATATCAGGTAGGAACTATATCAGGTGCAGTTCTTGAAAACAGTTTAGTAACAGCAAATGGAAGTTATGTTGGAGGAATAGCAGGACTTTATACAGGTTATACTGGAAGATCTGCAAGTTCAATTGCATCATCGAACTTTTTCTTATGGCACTCATATGCATCTAATTCTACTATAAAAGGATCAGGAAGTGTTGGAGGAATTGTTGGAAAATTCATATATGGTAATATTCAATATTGCTATGTTGGAAATACAGAAGTTACAGCGGACTCAAATGGTGCTGGAGGAATTGTAGGATATTTTGATAATAGTAAATTAAGTAATATTCAATATAAAGCAACTATTAAATATAACTTTGTTGCAAATGTTCAAGATGATAAAATGATAGCGGGAAGTAATTCTGTCGGTGGCTTAATTGGAATAATAGCTACTAAACTAAATTATGATGAAGATATAGAAAAATATAACAATGTAGAATGCAACTTGATTTCTACAGATATAGTATCATCAGGTAGCTACATAGATATGGGAATTGGATCTGTTGCAGGTAGCGAACTTGGAACAATTCAAAGTCAATATATGAATAATATTTATGTATATAATTGTTCAACACTAAATGGTACACAAGTGGGTGGAATTACAGAAGAAAAAGAAAATTACGAAATGGTAAGTTCGGCAGAATTAAGTACAAATATATATACTAAAAACGAAAAAATATTAGACGAAGAAGGAAAAGTTATAGGAAATAAAGGATTAAACTTTGGAAATGGAAGATATGATTATTCTAATGGATATTTCCCAACATTAAAGCAAAGCTATTCAGCAAGCATTTATTGGGGAAGTGGAGATTTAAATATCATACAAAATAAAATACCAATTCCAAATAGAACACCAGAATTTTCTGAAGATACAGTTTCTTTAAATGATGTTAATATAGATGAATTAGCAGTTATGAGTCTACTTCAAGATGAAGAATTGCCAGATATATTTGTATATGCAGTTGATATTGACAAAATAAATATAGAATTTAGAAATCAAACAAAAGATACTAAATTCAAAATTACATCTAATGAAAAGGTAATTTTAGAACCAACTAATATTGAAAAACAAGTATATACTTTAAAATATGACTTTAATTCACCTTTAGAAATAACAGTATTTAATACAAGCTATTCGTACAAAAAACAAATAGAACCAGAAGATGCAAGAAATGTGTTATCTATAGTAGATGACGAATACTTCTATTTAACAGATGATACTTTACATTCGAGTAAGAGAACAATAGATGGAAATTACATTAATCTTTATAAAGAAGAAGCTATTGATAAAGATGGAAACATATATAACATAAAATCAATGAGTAAAATAGGATCAACTGATAAAGAAATAAAAGTACTAGATGAAGAAACTCCTATATCTGAATCAAAAGCAAATGGAGCAACAATTAAAAACTTTGCACATTGTTCAAAAGTAATACAAAGTGATAATAGTTATGTATATAAAGAACAACAGATTTTTGTAAAAAACGGATATATGTATGTAATAGACGGAAAAACAAGTAACAAAAATGGATTGGCAATAATTGATTACTTTAATAATAAACAATATGAAACTATTTTAGGAGAAGATGGGTCTATGCATGATTTATTAACAGAAATAAAATATCCATCAGGATTTAAAAATTCGGAAATCGTTTCAATGACAAGTAATGTAGATAATAACAATAATGTAGTATTAGTTTATTATTCAAATGGAAGGGTATATGGATTTAACTATATAACTGGAGAAGAAGTATATGAAAATAATGTTAAAGATGAAAAGGTAGATTTAGCAAGTTATATTATGAGTAATTTAAGTTTAAGAAAAGTTTCATATAATATAAATAAATCTAATTATACAGCAACTGAAGAGCTTGCAAGTAAATTAGATAAAGTATCTATAGATGAAGCAACTAAAAAGATAAAAGGCAATAATAATGAAAATACAGAAGTTAATATAACAATATCTGATGGTCAAAGCAATTCAAATATTTCAAAGGAAAATAGCAAAATACAATCACAAAATGAATCAAATGACAACAAAAATAATATTTTAAATACAAGTTCTAAAAATAATGACAATATTGATAATAAATATGTAACAGCTTATGATGCTGGAACAAAGAGTTATGTTGTTTACAGTACAGATGATTTAATACAAGGAAAAGCATCAAAAACACAAACTGAAAATGAAAAGATAAATCAAAATGATGATTTAATTTCATTCTATACAAATTTATCTACAAGTTCATCAAAAATGAAGAATGCAGGTATAATAATTATTGCATCAATTGTTGGATCGATCTGCATAATATTAGCAATTTTATACAAAAAAACAAATAGGTAAGCTAAAAAAGCTTGCCTATTTTAAATTGTAACAAAAAAGTAAAAAAAATGTAATATTATTGTAATAAAGAAAACGCGGCTTATAACACGCAGTCTTTGGGGCTCTAAGGAATGTGAATAAAAAAAGAGAAAAAAATGTCAAAATTTATATATTGAAAAAAAACTGTTGTATGGTAGACTAAGAAAGAAAAAAATTGTCAAAAAGAACAGTATTAAGGGAGAAAGAGATTTTATGAAAAAGTATATTTTGTTTTTTATAAGTATAGGCATATTACTAGGTGCAATTCTAGTATATAATGTAGTTAATGTAGAAGAGAGTAAAAAGGAAACATTTAGTGAATCAGGATATATTTTAAATGGTTCGACAAATAGATATTATTTCTATCAAGATGAAACATATACTACATCATACAACAACCAGATTGTATTTTACGATACAGAAGGAGCAAAAGTTACTTTAGATAACAGTAATTTTATTCACTATACAAGTGGAAATATTGTAGCTCTACAAGAAAGCGTATTATTAGATTTAAGTAAAATAAACGATAATCCTATAGTTTATTATGATGTTGCAGCAAATAAAGAAATAAAGAAAATATCAAGTAGATATTCTGTAAAGAATTTGGATTCAGATTTACAATTTGAACAAGCAATATGGAAGATATCAGCTGATAAATATATAATTTTAGCAAATAAGTTAAAAATAACATTAAATAATGGTATGACCAAAGATGTAGATGGATATGTAGAAATTCAGTATTCAGATAATGAAGTTGTAAATATATACAATCAAGAATTTAGCTATCAAACAATATCATCAAATTCTTATATAGAATTACAAAATGGAATAAAGCTTAACCTTGGAACAAAAATTGTGAGTCAAAATGATCAAAACAAAATGTCATTAGAAGATATGGTTATAAATTCAAATGACAATGTAAAAATCGTAGATTTAAAGCAAGAAACAAATGAAACAGAAGAAACAAATACTACAGAAGAAGAAAACAATACTACAAATGAAGTACAAGTGGCAAACGGGGAAACATCAACATCAACTTCATCTAGTACAAGTTCATCTTCAAGCACAGACAGCACAACAATAATATCAAATTCAACAAGTGGAGGAACAGCTTCAGATGATAAGAACAAAATAAATATTGAAACTCCAAATATACTATATGAATATGTAACAGATAATGAAAGCAAAGTAGATGAAACAGTAGCTGTAAATGAGCCAAAATTCAAATTCGAAAACATGAAAATAACGGCAGTTGGAGTTCAAGGAAACATTCAAATTACAGATGATAATGATGCATTATCAAAAAATGATAGTATAGATATAAAAATAGTAAACAATCAAACAGGGAAAACAGTATATACAGATAGTCAATCTTATGGAACATTTAATATACCGGTAGATGTTGAAACATTACTTCCAAATACAAGTTATACAATAATTACAAGTGCAACATATACTGTAAGCGAAAAAACATATACTAAAAACTTTATTTATAAAACATTTTTAACAACAGACATTGGAGTAAAAATAAATAAAGAATCATATACAAATAATTCTTTATCTTTTAATGTTAATTTTACTGATAAATTAGTAGAAAGTGCTCAAGTATCACTACTTGATTCAAACGGAAATGAAATAATAAATAGAAAACAAACTGTTAAAAATAGTGGCTCTGAAGAAATAATCACATTTGATGGACTTTCAGCAAATACTGATTATATAGTAAGGTTGTCGGGAATAACATATGATGGAATAATACAAGAGGGAGAAAACTGGACAATAGATACTAAATGCAAAACATTAAAGGCAAAAGCTACTATAAATAATTTGAATTATTCTATAAATAAAAGAGACGGAACTTTTACATTGTATATAGATGATGTTACAGACAATGATGGTTCAATTCAAAATTACAAGTATATCATTTATAAATATACACAAATACAGGACCAAAACGGAAATTATATATTAGACTATGATACAAAAAACATAGCATATCAAAGAGAAACAACAAATAAAGAAATAACAGTAAATGTTGCAGATGAAAACAGTGATTCTGGTATTGTAAGAGGGCAATACTATGGATTTAAGGTAATTGCATCAACTTATGATAATGAAAAATATGTAGATGTAGAAAGCTCAATTTGTGGAGCATTTGCTTTAAACGGATCAACATTTCCTAGCGTAAAATTTGAAAGAGTAGAAAGTGACTATCCGCCAACAGAAATAAGAGGATGGTTATATATAGTAGATAATGATAGTACAGTTACAGTAGACAGTGAAAATCCATTAACAATAACATATTCTAGTGATGTAGATGAATCCGTTGTTTATGTAAAAAGAACAAGCCTTCAAAATGATGAAAGAACAACAGATAAAGATGGAAACGAAGTTATAAAAATATGGGTGGATATTGGAGAAAAAGGAAATAATAAAAAAGGATTAAAAGCTGAAACTTCATATACATTTTCTGTATATGGAACAATCAACTTAAAAGATGGAAATGGAGATTATAAAAATACTCATATAGGAAGTAGTATAGTAACAACAGGATCTTATGAACCATTATCAGCAAATATGACAACGGTTGAAAGTCCAACAAATGCATTTACAGTTAATCTAAACCTAGAGGGAGATAATGTTGCAAGAGAGGGACTAACAAGTGTAAATTTAATGTTATACGAAGGATCTGGAGACATAAATAATGGCGAATATAGAAACTGGACACGTACAATAACTCAAAATAACTTTACATCATGCCTAAATAATGTACAAGGACAACAGAAAGTAAATAGTTTGCAAGAATTATTTTTCGACAATACACTTATTGTAACTCCTTCATTTATAGGTGGAGGAAAAGAATCAAGTTATACGGAAGTTAATTATCAAGTTATAGTAACTGCAACAATAGATGGAACAACATATTCAAATAAAATTCCAATACAAGCAACAGAGGACAATAATGATAATACAGGAAATACAACATATACAGATAATAAGTCAAATGAAACATATTCTGCAGCATATATAATTGTTAAAGGAAAAGGAACAACAGTTGATGTACCAGAAGAATACAAAAAATTAGAGGCTACAGCAATAACAAATGGAAATGCAAGTAGATATGGAATACAAAAAAATAGTAGCTTAGATGATAGCACTTATGTAGGATATTATTTAAGTACAAAGTTTGCAAATACAGGATCATTAACGGCTAAAAAGATAACATATTATGCATGGGATAGAAACGGAAACCCTGTACTTGGAGAGAATGGAGAACAACTTACAAAAACATTAGATTTTGTAAATCAAGAAAAAGCACCATCTGCGGTATTTGAATTAAAAGAAGGAACAATAGATTCAGAAACAGATGATAATAAAACAGGTTTACATAGAGGAGATGGATATTTCTTCTCATATACAGTAACATATCAAAATGTAGATGGAAGTGAAATGATTTGGCCTACATGTAAAAGTGACGAAAAAACTAAATATGACAATAAGAGCTTAAAAACAGATAATTTATTTCCTAAAAAACAAGAACCAAGATTTGTTATGTATCCAAAAACATCAGACGAATCAACAATTACTTATATGTATTCTTGTTCAGATTATGACAAAGCTTTAAAATATGCAGCACATAGTACAACTGAATATGCATATTTACAATTATCAGCAAATGGAACAGTACAAAATTCAAACATTGAGGTAAGAACAGATGGACAAATTCATGAAACGGTTGTAAGTCCATTATCACCTAATATAACATATAAGGTTGGATATACAAAAAATTTAAATAAAGCACAATCTGGAACATATATTGAACAAAATTTAATAACACAAAAATTTGAAGGAAGTGTAAGTTTAAGTGATATTGAGATTGCAAATATAGTTTACAATGATAAAAATAATCCTAACAATGTAACAATACAATTAGCAGGAGAGGATGTAGATAGAGTCGCTGCAGCAACAGTAACATTCAGTAATGGAAAAGAAGAATTAACTACAGGATTATTAAAAATGAATAAAGAAAACGGCAATTACGTTGTTGTTGATTTACTTGAAATATTAAATAATCAAAATTATAAGCACTTCGTTGGAATAGATGTCAAAGTATCAGTTAAAGTATATTATGATAACGGTAAAATAGGATTTATTCCAGGAGATGGATCAAGATATGCAACATATGTAGATTCTGAAAATAATTATATGACACTTGATGGAAATACATTTTTGAAGAAAGATGGAGAAATAAATGAAAATTTATTCGAATATCAATTATATACTTATGATAGTGTAGCTCAATTAGGATTAAAAACTATAGACAATATAAATAGCAACCAAAATGGAACTATTGTAGAATTACAATATTCGCCAGCAGGATTTAAACAAAATGGTAGTGTAATTGTACAAAAAGGAATCTCAGAAAAAATAGTAGATGAAAATATAGAACATAAAGTTAATATTAAAAATATAAGAATTGGTATAAAAGTAAATGGAGTTGAAACAACACTTACAACAGCCAAAATCAATACTAATGTTTTAAATCCATTAGGAATAAATGTAGATAAATTTATAATGGAAATATGGCATTCAAAAGATTCAAATGCTACAGCAAATTGGAATGAATGTGAAACAAAAGAAATAAATGCAAGTGAAATTGGTGAAATCAACTTAAATAATTTATCACCAGCAGAATATTATCAAATAAGATTTAAATATTTTGATGGATCAGAATATGTATATACATACGATAAAGATACAAAAAAAATAGGAGAACCATATAAATTTGAGACACTTGCAACAATTGGAATTCAAAATCTAAAAGTTGAATATAGTGCAGAAAATTACAAAAATAAATTTATAAATATTTCGTATGATGTTGACAATCAAAGATCAAATATGTATGAAAAAACAAAGTATACATTCTATAAAAAAGATGGTGTAACAAAAGTAAATCTTACAAACAATAATATAAAATCATCAAACGAAGAAGCAAGTTACACTGTAGAAGATGGATCATTAATTGTAACAAACCCAAGTTATTCAAATAAAAACTTATTTGAAAAAGTATTAGAACAAATTGCAATAAGCCCAGAAAACAATGTGTTTACAATGGGAGAAAGCTATATTTTAAAAATAACACCAATAGTTACAATAAATGGAAATCAAACATGTGAGATAGAAAATGTAAATGGAAATTTTGATTTGAAAACATTAGCAGAGCCTGAAATAGGTTTAAAGATGGAAAGAAAAGATTATCCAAATGATATTAAAGCTATAAGAGTACTAGTTTCGATAAAAGATGAAGATGCTATGATTTATGGATCAGATTGGGGAGAATATACATTAAAGGTATATAGATATAAAAATGATCCTAAGTCATTAACAGAAGTACCAACATATGATAGATATCAAAATGGAAATAATGTTACTGAAAGTACATTTAATTTAAAGGAACATTCAGGAAATTTCTCAGTATACATACAAAATGAAAATATAGATTATAGTTATAATTATGTTGCAAAATTAGAAACAAAATATGACAAAGAAAACAAAGGAACAAATTTAGAAACACATCAAGAACAATACACATTAAATGCTATAACAAATAGTGCAGATGTTTCTATTGGTAGTGTAACTTTAGTACAAAATGGCAAAAATTGTGAAGTACGTTTCTATGATAGTTATTACAATATTAATAAAGTTGATAGAATTGAATATTCTGTATTTAACTTAAGCAATAATTATAGTTCATCAGGAGAATTTAAACCAGAATGGGGACAAGGATTAGATGATAATGTAACATACTTTAAAACGAAACTACCTATAGAGTTTGATACAAAAGCAACTTATACGGTAAAAATGAATTTATATGCAGGAAAAATATTAGTTGGACAAATAGATACAACATACATTTACGAATAAAATAGAATAAGGATAGGAGGTGATGCCCTTTTGAGAAATTTAACATCAGGAAACAAAATGAATTTTACGATATTTGCAGTTATTGTTTTAATTATATTAGTTATATTATGTACTGCAGTTGTAATGGTTTTAAGGACTGATAAGGAAGAATATGATGTTTTAAGTACATCTAGCATATATGACAAAAACTATAATTATATTGAGTTAGAAAATGACGCAAAAATATCAAAAAAATGGACAGGCAATTATTATTTAAAAGAAAATACAACTAAGAAAGAATATAATTTAGGAAATTATGCAGTATCATTTAATAAAAATCAAAAAACATTAGACTTATATGGAAATTTCTACCAAGTTTTAAAAGGTGGAGATATAAGCAAGATTTCTGGATATAATACAGTAAGTGGAAATGTACAAAGTCAATTTTATAAAATTGATGATAGAAAATATTTAATTGTAGCAAGAAATATTAAAAATGATACAGGCTCACTTTCTACTCAAAACTATTTAATAATAATAATAGATAAATTAGGAAATGCATTATTATTAAATAATGAAATAAATGCTAAAACAATAAATGAAATGATAATAAGCACAGATGATTTTCAGTTCGATGTAGCAAATGAGGTGTTAACATATAATGATGAAAATATTAATCTTAAAAAGATTATAGGAAGTACAAATGAATATGTAAAACCAGAAGAAGAAAAAACAGAAAATCAAAATGATGTAACAAATGAAACAGAGGTGGCAGAAGCAGAAAATGGAGGAACTACAACTTCTACAACTACAAGCACAACAACAAAACAAGATAGCACGTCAACAACAGTTATACAAAATGGAGGAAATTCTGGAAACACAAAGCAAGATACATCATGGGTAGGATCACTAAATAGTTGGATACAAAAAGTTGCATCAGGATTCCAAAGTATATATAATGGGAATTCTGGTAAAAAAGAAGACACAACATTAACTAAAAGTATAGCATTAAATAGTTTATCAGCAGAAACGACATCACTTGATATAAACTATACTGTAAAAGATCCTGAAAACAAATATAATGTCGTATATGCAATAGTATCAGATGGAACAAAATCATATAGTATTTCACTTGATAAAAATGCGACATCATATAAACTTACTGGATTAGAGCCAAATAAAAATTACTCTGTAGAGATAGGGTATAAGGTAATATATTCAGATTCAAGTACAGATGAAAAAGTCGAAGATACAATGACAGTTAAAACAAAAGAGCCAACAGAAAATTTAGCTATAACTAAAGTTTCTACAGATAAAATATATTATACTTTAAAATTAGATAGCAATTTTGTTTATGATGCAGGTGCAAAATTAGTAATATATAATAATGACAGTGTATATTCAGAAATAAAATTAACAAGTGGTAATTTGGAAAAAGCAGCATCATCAGGATATTCTGGAAGTTTTTCAATACCAGATGAATATAAAATAAAAAATAGCTCATTAAAAATGAAATTAGAAAATGTAACTTACAATGGATCAGCAGTTGATACAAATTTAGTTGCTAAAATTGTAAATTATTAAGGAAAGGAAAAGTAAATAAAATGGATAATGGAGATATACTTGTAGCATCACTATATTGTATAGGAATAATGCTTGGAATGGCATTCTTAGGAATGGGAATAGGAATGGGAATATTAGGATCAAAAGTTGCAGAAGCAGTTGGAAGAAACCCAGAAACAAAAAGTGATATAGTTCATAGTGTAATGACAATTTTAATTGTACTTGCAATATTTTTACTAATACTATTTGCTTTTACATTTTTACTATTATTCTATAACCCATTAATAGTATAAAAAATGTAACAAAGAAAGGAATTGCATTATGACAAATTTAATAATTGCTGCGGGAATATTGATTGTAATAATGCTTGTGTTTATATTCATCCTTTTTAAAAACATAATAAAAAGGATGGATGAAAATGCAAAAAAGTACTTCGTTAATAAAATGCAAGACTATGATTATATTTTAGAGGAAAAACAAGCAAGGTTAGAAGAAATAAAAAATGAAATTAATAATATAGAAGCTTCTAATCAAAATATATTAAAAACAAGTGATGATGAATACGAAGAAGAAAACGATTATAAAGAAAAAAAGAAAAAAGATATTGATGAAGAATATGATGAATTACCAAGAAAAAAAGAAACAGAAGATATAAAATATAATCTAAATGTACCTAATTACAGGGAAACACAATTTTTTAATAATTATAAAGAAGTAAGAAAAGTATTTACAGTTAATAATGAAAAGATAATAAAAGAATTTATAGCAGATCATAAAAACCTTAAAGAAGAAAAAGAATATAAATCTTTATCAAAATTAAGAAAGAAATTTGATGAAGATACAGTTTATGGTTGTTTAACATTAAGTAAAGAAGATCAAAAAAATATATTAAAAGAAGCTCTAACGGCTACAGAAAAAAAACTTATAAAATTTGATGAGATGTCAAAAGAAAACGATTTTAATGTTGAAAAACTAGTAGAATATATAGATAAAAGGATGGAGCAAATAGATCCTACAATATGTATATATACAAATGTACTTGATAAAAAATATGACGAAATAGATAGTAATATTGTAATGAAAGAGTACAAAAATATGTCCGAGGGAATAATTATTAAATATAGAAATAAAATTTATGATTATAGTATATAAAGTAAGGAAGGAAAAGATTTAATGGAAACACATATAACTAATCTTGTAAATGAAAAAGTCTCAAGAATAAAAGAAAAAAATAATATTTTTGATTCTGGAAAAGTTATAAAGATAAAAGATTACATAGTAGAAGTATCTGGATTAGAAAATGTAATGTATTTTGAAAAAGTTATAATTATGGGAAAAGGAATGGGATATGTAAATGCAATATATGAAAATTCTGTAATTGTAGCAATTGTAAAAGAAGACAGCAAAATAGAAATAGGAGATGTTGTAAATTCAACAGGCGAAATATTTAAAGCTGTTTTTTCTGAAGATGCAATGGGAAGAATTGTAGATATTTTTGGTGTTGATCAATTATCTGGAAAACCTTTTGAAAAATTCAAATATATAGATATAGAAAGACCTAATGTACCAATTATGGATAGAACAGCAGTATGTAGACCTCTTCTTACAGGAATTGCAGGAATTGACTTAATATACCCAATAGGAAAAGGCCAAAGACAATTAATAATAGGAGACAAAAAAACAGGTAAAACTCAAATTGCATTAGATACAATTGTAAATCAAGGTCGTATCGCTAAAAAGAGTGGTGAAATGATATGTGTTTACATTGCTGTTGGAAAGACTAAAAAAGAAATAAAAACAATTTATAATGAATTATTAAAAAGAAATGCACTTTCTTATACAATAATGGTTGTTGCGACAAATGATAATAAAACTCCAGTAATTAGCCTTATACCATATGTTGGAATGTCAATTGCAGAAGAATATATGGAAAAAGGAAAAGATGTTTTAGTTGTAATAGATGACTTAAAAAAGCATGCAGAAGTATATAGAGAAATAAGCTTGGTATCAAATAAAACTCCAGGAAGAGAAGCATACCCAGCAGATATATTTTATACACATTCTAGATTACTAGAAAAAGGATGCCAACATAAAAATGGTGGATCAATTACAGTTCTTCCAATCGTAGAAACAAAAGGTGGAGATATAACAGATTATATTTCTACAAATATTATATCTATAACAGATGGACAAATTGTTTTATCAAATAAATCTTTCTTAAAAGGTCAAAAACCAGCAATTGATTATGGAATTTCTGTTTCAAGACTAGGTGGAGCAGTACAAGAACCAAAAATAAAAAAATTAGGAGCAACAGTTAGACTAAAACTTTTAAATTATCTAGAAACAAAAGATGTATATGAATTAGCAAATACAGATGAACTAAGTGAAGATTTAAAAGAAAAGCTAAAAGAAGGAAAGAAAATAGAAATGCTTTTAAGACAAGAAAAATTTGAACCATTTTCTAGTGAAGAGATTTTAGATAGATTTGAAGACTTTGGAAATTAAGAGGTAAAAAATGAAGATAAAAAGTGTTGTAAAGGTAATGAACTTTTATTCATTATTAAGAGTAGATTCATCTAAAAAAAGAGCAGAGAAATATTTTGGATATGAACAAGCGGTTAAAGATTTTATTGACAATATATTAAATAATAAAAATTTAATACTAGACAAAAAAATGATAAAAATGAATGAAAGAGGAAGAGAGCTAAACATATATATAGCAAATGACTTGGGATTTTGTGGAAGCTTTAATTCTAATATAAATGAAGTATTAAGACAAGATAGAGATAGTGATAAAATAATAATTGGAAAAAAAATAATTCAAAATAAATCTTTTGATAATGTTATAATGACAATGACCAAAGATGAATATTTTGAAGGGAATTCTCAAATAAACAAGATAATGTTTGAAGCTATTAAAGAAAAAAAATATAAGTCAATAAACTTGATTTATAATCATTATTACAATGTAAGTAGGATAGAACGTGTAAAGCAACAAATTTTACCACTTGAAAAAACAAAAGGTAAAAAAGAAGAATACCAAGATGACTTTGCAGTTGAAGGAAATATAAATAGTATATTATTAAATATAATAGCATTGTATCTTGGATATGAAATAAAAGTTGCGGTTGAAAATAGTTATGCATCAGAAAATATTATGAGACAGATGATAACAAAAGAATCTTTGAAAAAAATAGATGAAATTGAAGAGGAAAAACAAAGAGAAGAACGAAAAGAAAGTCAAATAAAGAACTTAAAGAAACAGTTGGATAATATCAATAAAATGAATTTAAATAATTAACAAGTTTATTCATTTTGAGGAGAGGAAAGATAAAATTTATGAAAAAGAGTAGTGTTGGAAAAATTATTAGTATATCTGATTTAAATATAAAAATATTGCTTAGCAGTAATGATGTTGAAATAAAAGACATTTTGTACTATGAGGATGAAAAGAAAAACTTACATAGATTTGAAATAGTAGAAATGAATTCAAATATAGCCCTAGCAATACCTTTTGAAAGTGTAAATGGAGTAAAAAAGGGAATAGATCTATACCTTTCAGAAGGAGGATTACAAATAGAATATTCTAATAAAATATTAGGAAAAATGTTCAACTCTTATGGAGATACAATAGATGGAACACAAATAAAAGCACCAAAGACAAGAAATGTATATGACAAAAAGCTATCAATAAGAGATATAAGCATAAATGGAGATGTGCTTTGGACAGGTATAAAAGTAATAGACTTTTTTGCACCACTACAAAAAGGATATAAAATGGGATTAATTGGTGGAGCAGGAGTTGGAAAAACAGTTTTAATAAAAGAACTAATAAATAATATTTATAAAAAATTCAATTCAAATGCTGTATTTGTTGGAGTTGGTGAGCGTTCTCGTGAAGGACAAGAATTATACCAAGAAATGAAGGAATCAGATTTATTAGATAAAATGTCAATGGTATTTGGTCAAATGGGAGATAGTTCATGTTCACGTTCAAAGGCAATATATAGTGGACTTACTCTTGCAGAATTCTTAAGAGATGAGCAAAACCAAGATGTATTGTTATTTATAGATAATATATATAGATTTGTGCAAGCACAATCCGAAATTTCAACAGAATTAAAAAGAATACCAATAGAAAATGGATATCCAACAACAATGGTATCAGATGTAAATGAAATAGAAGAAAGAATAAATTCAACAGATAATGGATCAATAACATCATTCCAAGCAATATATATTCCAGCAGATGATATAAATGATGAAGCGGTTCAAGCAATAATGACACACTTAGATGGCCAAATAGTGCTAGATAGAAAAATTGCAGAAAAAGGTTTATATCCTGCAATAAATGTATTCCAATCTACAAGTAAAGCAATAGATCCAGATAAAGTTGGACCAAGACATTATAAACTTGTAAAACAAACTTTAGCATATTTAACAAGATATGAAGAATTAGAAGAAATTATAGCAGTTTTAGGTATTGATGAATTATCAGATGAAGATAAATTAATATTTTACCGTTCAAGAAAATTAAGAAATTATTTTACACAACCATTATTTGTATCTGAAAATTATACAGGAAAAAAAGGAAAAATGGTTAATATAAAAGACACATTAACAGATGTAAAAGATATCTTAGAAGGAAAATATGATAATGTTGATGAAAGTAGTTTATTATATAGAGGTAGTTTAAATGAGAAATAAAAACGAAATCGAAGAAATAGAAAACCGTGAAGAAATGCAAAATATTACCGTACAGTTGTTAAACATCGCAGGAGATGTTAAACTATATGATGATGTAAAATTTATAAAAATAAAAAGCAAAAAATATAATTTAATAATAATGAGAGATTACTTGCCAATAATTGGAGAAATACAAGGTGAAATACAAATAGGAAGAGAAAAAGAAGACATTAATATGAAAAAAGTTAGAGGATATTTTATGCATAAGCATAATCAATTTAATTTGTTTTATTCGGAATAATTTTTGAACCGTTTTCGGCTTGGAAAACAGTTCAAAATAAAAAGAAAGGAAATAAAAGATGGAACTAATTTTGTACTACATTGAAGAAAGTAGATATTTACTGCTCTCATTTTTAATATTAATGTTTGTTTTAGGAGTTTTTGCATATATCGCAATGAAAAACTTTAGGCAAGAAAAAAAATCAAAAGTACTTTTTTATGGATTATTTTTAAGGATGAATGACATAGATATATTAAAATTGTCTACAGTTGTTATAAAATTATTTTTAGCATTTTATGCAACTTTAGTTACAGATGAGCTAATAATGTGGCTGTGCTTAACAATGATTGTTTTGGCAACTATAGTATATATATGTTGCTCGTTTAAAAGAGTAATATATCAACTAGTTTATACAGCAATGCAAATTATGATGATATATCTTATATATATAATAAATAATTATATGACAGATGTTGAGTATTCTAATATTATTTTAGGAATAAGAGTTTGCTTAATAGTATTTGAATTGATACTTTCAACATATTTATTCTTTAGAGAAATAAATACGATAGCGGAAGATAGAGTAAATAAAAACTTCAAAAAAGAAGAAAAAACAATGAAAGGAACGGAATAAAAATGGCACAACAACAAAAAAAGAATGTAAGCAAAAGAAAAGGAAAAAGAACAATTAAAAATAAAAACGAAAGATTAATAAAAATAGCGCTTATAATAGTTGTAGCAATATTTGCTTTAATAATTTACAAAATATTCGATATATTGGTTCTAAGTAATGATAAATATGATTTATCAGGAAAAACATATTATCAATATTTTTTCGGAATACAAGAAGAATATTCTGGAAAAATGGATGTTGTACAAAAAGATGATGATACTCAATTAATTTTAGAAAATGGAAAAGTAATTTATTTAGACTCTACACCAATGTATTATAAAAATGTGCTTGGAAAAATGCTATTTGCAAAGCAAATGGAATTAGTAGTTCCAGATGTTGGAAATTATAAATTAAATAAATTTACAAACTTTTACGAGGAAAACAATACTATTAATATAAAGAAATTTAATAGTTCTAAATCAAAAAAGGTTGATAATGGATTTGTATTTGACGGAAATGATTTATATTTCTTTTTAGATGATACTGTAGTAACTGTAGGAGATACAGAATATGAACTTTCACCACTATCATACGTAATAGTAAATTATAGAACAAATGTGGAGATTTACAATTACGATAAAGATGAATATACAATAATTCAAGACGAAAACTCTTTAAAAAATGATGTTATAGCTACAAATGATGCTAAAAACTATACAATAAATTTAAGCCTAGATTCTATTAAAACAGAAAAAAGCAATCAATTACTTATTACAAGTATAGATAATTTAAATGAATATGATTATTAAATATTGGATCAAAACGAGCCATACTTATTATACAGTCAGTTTAATAAGTGTGGGCTTTTTTTGTCTAAATTTGTCGAACGATTTTTCTTGACAAGATAAAAAATACATCATAAAATATATTTCATATTTTTTCGAAAAAATTAAATTTTATTATTAAATCAAAAAATTAAATCAAAATTATCTAAAAAGTTGAAAACAAATTCAAAAAGATGTTATAATTAGGGAGGAAAATATTTGAAACAATATGATGAACAAAATGAAAATAATTTAACAAAAGATAAAACAAAGTTTAATCTAAAAAATGATATAATATTTAAAGCATTTTTTTCAAGGAAAGGAAACGAAGAATTTCTAATAGATTTTTTAGAGGCTTTATTAAATATAAAAATAAAAGAAATCAAAGTAAAAGAAGAAGTCAATATAGAACAACTGTCGGTTGAAGAAAAAGGAGGAAGACTAGATTTACAGGCAAAACTAAATGATGGAATAATAGTCAATATTGAACTTCAAATGAAAAACCATTTTAATATAGAAGAAAGAACAACATTTTATAGTTCTAAAGTAATATCAAGAGAAACTAAAAGAGGATCGAATTATAATGATATTAGCAAAGTAATAATGATAAATATATTAGGATATAATTTATTAGAATTTGAAGAGTATATATCGGAAACAATGATAGTACCAGAAAAGCATAGAGACTATGAAATGTTAGATGGAATAAAATGGTATTTTATTGAACTTCCAAAATTTAGGAAACAAAATCCTGATATGAATGAGAAAATCAATCAATGGTTAAGCTTTATTGATGACTGGAATATGGAGGCGGTAAAAATGGCAGAGAGTAAAAATGACACACTAAGGAAAGCAAGAAAAGAAATGGAGTACTTAACTGGAGATGCTGCAATAAGAAGAATGGCTGAATTAAGAGAAAAGTGGGAAATGGATTATGAATCAGGAATTGATTGTGCAGAAAAAAGAGGAATAAGAAAAGGAATAGAAAATGAAAAAATAGAAATAGCGAAAAAATTAATAGAAAAAGGTATGACAATAAGTGAAATAATAGAAATTACAGGATTATCAGAAGAGATAATAGAAAAGTTGACAAATCAAGAAAAATGATATAAAATATTAAAAAATTAAAAGCAAAGAACAAGAGGAGTATATTTGAACAAGTTTATAGAGAATGGAAGCCTTAGGCTGAAAGCTTCCTAAATAAAGTCAAATAGAAGGTAGCTTGGGAGCTGATGTATGGAAATAAAGAGTAAATACATTCGGTTGAACCGTTAAAACTATAAATGAGATTATTAAAAAATAATAAATTAAGGTGGTACCGCGAATAGAACTCGCCCTTATATGTATAAAAGCATATAAGGGTATTTTTATTTACCACAAAAGGAGGTTTTTATGGGAACATTAGAAGGAAAGTACAATCCAAAAGAATTTGAAGAAAAACTATACAAAGGGTGGGAGAAAAAAGGATATTTCAAACCAAGTATGGATAAAAATAAAAAGCCATATTGTATAATGATGCCACCACCAAATGTAACAGGAAAATTACACATGGGCCATGCTCTAGATGGAACAATACAAGATGTGTTAATAAGATTTAAAAGAATGCAAGGATATGACTGTTTATGGCTACCAGGAAGTGATCATGCTGCAATATCAACAGAAATGAAAGTAGTACAAAAATTAAAATCAGAAGGAAAATCAAAACAAGAATTAGGAAGAGAAAAATTCCTAGAAGAAGCATGGGCATGGACAAAAGAATATGGTGGAATAATTCAAAAGCAACAAAGAAAATTAGGTTGTTCATGCGATTGGGATAGAAACAGATTTACTTTAGATGAGGGAATGAGTGATGCAGTATTAGAACAATTTGTAAGTTTATATAATAAAGGACTAATTTATAAAGGAAAAAGAATGGTAAATTATTGTCCAAGTTGTAAAACATCAATATCAGATGCAGAAGTTGAATATCATGAAGAACCATCACATTTATGGCATATAAGATATAAAATTGTAGGAGAAAACGGATTTGTTGAAGTTGCAACAACAAGACCAGAAACAATGCTAGGAGACACAGCTGTTGCAGTACATCCAGATGATGAAAGATATAAATCAATAATTGGAAAAAAATGTATTTTACCAATAATGAATAAAGAAATTCCAATAATTGCAGATGAATTTGTAGAAAGAGAATTTGGAACAGGTTGTGTTAAGATTACTCCAGCACATGATATGAATGATTACCAAGTAGGATTAAGACATAATTTAGAGATAATAGAAGTATTTGATGAAAACAACAAAATGAAGGATCTAGTTCCAGAACTAAAAGGAATGGACATAATAGAAGCTAGAAAAATAATAGTAGAAAAATTAAAAGAAACTGGAGCATTAGTAAACACAGAAGATTATACACATAATGTTGCAAAATGCGAAAGATGTAAATCAACAATAGAACCAAGAATTTCAACTCAATGGTTTGTTTCAATGAAAAATTTAGCAAAAAGAGCCGCTGATAGTGTAAGACAGGACAAAACAAGATTTGTACCAAAAAGATATGAAAAACAATATTTCAATTGGTTAGACAATATACAAGACTGGTGCATTTCACGTCAATTATGGTGGGGACATAGAATACCAGCATACTATTGTGATGACTGTGGAGAGATAACAGTAAGCAAAGTAAATCCTGAAAAATGTTCGAAATGTGGAGGAACACATATTCACCAAGATGAAGATACATTAGATACTTGGTTTAGCTCTGCTTTATGGCCATTTTCAACACTTGGTTGGCCAAACAAAGAAAGTGAAGACTATAAAAGATTTTACCCTACAAATGTATTAGTTACGGGATTTGATATAATAACATTCTGGGTATCTAGAATGATGACACAAGGACTAGAATTTACAGATGTAGAGCCATTTAAAGATGTATTAATACATGGAATAATACGTGATAGCCAAGGAAGAAAAATGTCAAAAACATTAGGAAATGGTGTAGATCCATTAGATGTTATTGAAAAATATGGTGCAGACAGCTTAAGATTTTCAGTATTATCAGGAACAACAATGGGAAATGATATAAAATATATGCCAGAAAAGCTAGAACAAGCATCAAACTTTGCAAACAAAATATGGAATGCAGCAAAATTTGTTACTATGAATTTACCAGAAGTAGAAGAAATAAATGAATTTGGTAAAAAAGTATATGATGGAAAATATAATGGAAATTTATTAGAAATTGAAGACAAATGGATAATAAATAAATTACAAAATCTTATAAATGAAGTAACAAGAAATATTGAAAATTATGATCTTGGAATTGCAATTGACAACATTTATAGTTTTATAAGAGATGAATTTTGTGACTGGTATATTGAAATGGCAAAAACAAGACTATATAGTGAAGAAAAAGAAAAGAAAATACAAGTATCTTATGTATTAATAAACATACTTGCCAATTCTTTAAAATTATTACATCCATTTATGCCATTTATAACATCAGAAATCTATGAAGTGTTAGCAAAATACATGGACAATAAAGAACTTATGATATCTAACTGGCCAGAAGCTAAAAATATAGAATTTGATGAAGAAGCAAAAATAATTGAAACAATTAAAGATATAATAGTGGAAATACGTAATATAAGAGCAAAAATGAATGTTCATCCTAGTAAAAAAACAGATTTAATATTTATTACTAATTATCAAAAAGAAATTGAAGAGTCAAAAGAATTTATAATGAAATTAGGTTTTGGAGACAAAATTTATATTAAAAATAATAAAGATGACATTCCTGAAAATGCGATAAGTATAGTAAGAGATAAAATAGAATTATATATTCCTCAAAAAGGGTTAGTTGACCTAGAAGAAGAGGCAAAAAGAAAAGAAGAAGAAATCAAAAAGATCGAATTTGAAATTCAAAGAGCAGAAAAAATGCTTTCAAACCCAGGTTTTGTAAATAAAGCTCCAAAAGAGAAAGTAGATGAAGAAAAAGCTAAATTAGAAAAATATAAAGCTATGCTTGAAAAAATCAAATAATTATAACAAAGACATATATATTAAGTTTGATATATATGTCTTTTTTTTAGATAAAAAAATTTTTATTACTACCACATTGTGACAAAAAATTCCAAAGAAAAGTGCTACACTGTATAAAAAGATGGACAACCATCAAAAATCTAAAGAAAATAAGGAGGTTTTATGGAAGTTAAATATTATAGCCAAGAAAAGCTTCTAATATTTAAAATTACAGAAGAAATTGACGAATGTAAGGTGAAAAATATAAGAAGGAGAGCGGATTATGAGATTGAAAGATTTATGCCTAAAAGAGTTGTATTTGATTTTGATCGTGTTTCTTTCATGGATAGTAGCGGGATCGGAATGGTAATAGGAAGATACAAACAAACTACAATGCTAGGTGGAAAAATGGAACTTGCAAATCTAACAGAAGAAGTTAGAAAAATATTTGAAATGAGCGGGGTTTTAAAACTTATACCAGAAGTGAAATTACGAGAAAATTATTTAGAGATAAACGAGGAGGAAAAAATAATATGATAAACCAAAATGAGATGAAATTAGAATTTTTAAGTAAATCTAACAACGAAGCTTTTGCAAGAATAACGGTAGCTGCATTTGTTGCAAGTTTAGATCCAACAATAGAAGAAATATCAGACATAAAAACAGCCGTGTCAGAAGCAGTTACAAATTCAATAGTGCATGGATATGAAGACAAATTAGGAATAATAAATTTAAGATGCAAAATAAATGATAGAGAAGTTACAATAGAAATATCAGATAATGGAAAAGGTATAGAAAATATAGAAATGGCAAAACAACCATTATATACAAGCAAACCTAATTTAGAAAGGTCAGGAATGGGATTTACCATAATGGAAAGCTTTATGGATGAATTGCAAGTTGAATCAGTACTTGGACTTGGAACAAAAATCACTATGAAAAAAACAATTAAAGAACAACCTAAAGAAGAAATAGTGACTTTAGAAGAAGCTCTAAGGGGGTAAAATAAGTGCTTGATGAGATTACAAATGAAATAAAAAAAGCCCAAACTGGAAATAAAGATTCTATGGCAAAATTAGTAGAAAACAACCAAGGACTAATTTGGAGCATAGTAAAAAGATTTTCTGGAAGAGGATATGAAATAGAAGATTTGTATCAAATAGGAACAATAGGATTTATAAAATCAATAAGAAATTTTGATATAAATTTTGAAGTAAAATTATCAACATATGCTGTTCCATATATTTTAGGAGAAGTGAAAAGATTTATAAGAGATGATGGTCCTATAAAAATAAGCAGAAGTTTAAAAGATCTGAATAGAAAAATAATAGAAATTCAAAAAGAATGGATTGCTAAAAAAGGAAGAGAACCAACATTACGGCGAAATATCGAAAATTTTAAAAATGCCAAAAGAAGAAATAACTTTAGCAATGGAAAGTAATAAACCTATAAACTCAATAGAAGAAAATTTATATTCAAATGATAATGAAAAAAATGGAATAAATATACTAGATACTTTAGGAAATAGTAGAGATGAAGCAAACATTATTACAAATAAGATAACAATAAATAAAATGATTAATGCCTTAGAAAAAAGGGAAAAAGAGATAATTTTACTAAGGTATTATAAAGACAAAACACAGTCAGAAGTTGGAAAAATTCTAGGAATTTCACAGGTACAGGTTTCAAGAATAGAAAAAAAGATATTAAATAGAATGAAAAAAGAATTAGCATAAAAAAACAAAGATGAACATAATATTAAACAAAGCAAAACAAGGAGCAAAACAAATGAAACAAATTCTAAAATACATTTTATTATTTATTTTTATTATAATAATTTTGCCCAATTTATGCACTAAAAAAAGAAAACAAAATAAGAATGAAGAAAATACGCAAGTTCAAGAAACAGAAAAAAAGGAAAAAGAAACAACATATGAATATTCGAAATATAAAACAATAAAATTATACCACGCCAAAACAAACCAAGTAGAGGAATTGCTAATTGATGAATATCTTTACGGAGTAGTATCTGGAGAAATGCCAGCGGATTATGAAATAGAAGCTTTAAAAGCTCAGGCAATAGTTGCAAGAACATATACAATATATCAAATAAACAAAAATAAACGGAAAACATCCTAATGGAGATATATGTGATGACTATAAATGTTGTCAAGCATGGATTTCAAAAGAAGACAGAATGGCAAAATGGGATGAAAGTTCAAGACAAAAAAATTGGGACAAAATTACGATGGCAGTAGATTCAACTAAAGGAAAAATAATTACATACGAAGGAAAGCCAATTGATGCATTTTTCCATTCAAATAGTGGAGGAAAGACAGAAACAGTAAGTAATGTATGGGGAGGAAGTGACCTTCCATATTTACAAAGTGTACAAACAGCAGGAGAAGAGGGATATACGCAATATGAATCTGAAGTCCAATTTACTAAAGATGAACTAATTGATAAAATAAAAACTAAATACCCAGAAATTGAATTAAATCTTGATGAAGAAAACAATGTACAAATTATAGAATATACCAATAGTGGTAGAGTAAAAACAATAAAATTTGGAAATGTGCAAATGGCAGGAACAGAGGCAAGGACGTTACTTGGATTAAAATCAACAAATTTTACATTCGAAATAAATGATAATAAAATAAAATTTAAAGTTTTAGGATATGGTCATGGAGTGGGAATGAGTCAAACAGGTGCAGATAGTATGGCCAAAAGTGGAAGTAAAGCCGAAGATATAATAAAACATTTTTATAGTGGAGTAGAAATAACATATGTAAATGATTTATAAAAAGAGTAAAAATTAATAAAATCTTTACTCTTTTTTGATATTTATCCCTATTGCAATTTTTATAAAATTATAATATAATAGAAACGTCTAAAAAAAGACCAAAAAGCTTAAAAAGACAGTAATAAAGAGGGTTTAAGCTTAACCAGAAAGAAGGGAGGAATATGCCAGAAAAAAAAACTGACATATAACAAAAAGAATGAGTGATAAAAAAAGCAAGAAAACAAATCAAAAAAATAGAAAACGAAGCAAAAATCAATTAGTAAAAACAGAAAAAGTAAAATTTTCCAAAAAACATCCTAAACTTGCAGTTGGACTTAGAATACTATTATTAATAATAGTAATGGTAGCAGTAGTTGGAACAGGAATCTTAGTAGGAATGTTATATGGAGGTTGGGGTGATGACTTCGAAATAACAAAAGAGGAGCTAGTAATAGGATCGTCAAATACAATAGTACTTGATAAAGATGGAAATAAACTAGCAGAATTAAGTGGAGATGAAAATAGAAAAATAATAAAACTAGATCAAATGCCACAAAATTTAAAAAATGCCTATGTAGCAATAGAAGATGAAAGATTTTATAAACATAATGGTGTAGATTTTAAAAGAACTGCAGCAGCAGTAGCTCAATATGTAATCCATGCTGGAAAATCATCATTTGGTGGAAGTACAATTACACAACAATTAGTAAAAAATATAACAAAAGATGATGAAAGATCTGGAAAAGAAGGTGTAATCAGAAAGGTAAAAGAATGGGCAAAAGCTTATCAAATTGAAAGAATGTTATCTAAAGACCAAATACTAGAATTATATTTAAATATAATATTTGTAGGAGGAAGCAATAACTTAGGAGTAGAAGTTGGAGCAGAATATTATTTTAATAAATCTGCATCAGACTTAGATTTAGCAGAATGTGCATTCTTAGCAGGAATTAATAATTCACCAAATTCATATAATCCATATGGAGAAAAAGATAATTCCGAAAAAATAAAAAATAGAACAAAAACAGTATTAAATAAAATGTTACAACTTGGAATGGTTGAACAATCAGAATATGATGAAGCTGTAAAAAAAGTAGATGATGGATTAAACTTCCAAAAAGCAGAAAACATGGGATCAATATATTCATATCATACAGATGCAGCAATAGCACAAGTAATAGAAGATGTAGCAAAAGAAAAAGGAATATCAAAAAGCTTAGCATCTACATATGTATATAGTAGTGGACTTACAATCTATTCAACACAAGACTCAAATGTACAATCAAAAATGGATGAAGTAATGGTAAAAAACAGCAGTCAATATACAAGAAAATCATCAAATGTAGATGGAGAAACATCACAATCAGCAATGGTAATAATAGATAATGAAACTGGATATGTTGTAGGTCTAGAAGGTGGTCTTGGAGAAAAGAAAGAATCAAGAGGATTAAATAGAGCAACACAAAGTCCAAGACAAACAGGATCATCAATAAAGCCATTAACATCATTAGTTCCAGGAATAAATGAAGGAACAATAAGTGCAGCAACAATTTATGATGATAATGCAACAGATTTTGGAATAAAAGGATGGAATCCAAAAGACTATAATGCATTTAAAGGATTAATTAGTGTAAGAAGTGCTATAACAACATCACAAAATATACCATTTATAAAAATAGTAGATGAACTTACACCAGCCAAATCTATAGAATATCTAGAAAAAATGGGAGTTACATCAATAGATAAAGATAAAGATGGTTTAGCATCTGTATCAATTGGTGGTTTCACAAAAGGTATAACACCTTTAGAAATGGCAGGAGCGTATGCTACAATTGCAAATAAAGGAACATACAGAAAACCATTATTCTATACAAAAGTTACAGACCCAGATGGAAATACAGTATTAGAAGCGAAACAAGATAGTGAAGAAGTAATGTCAGAACAAGCAGCTTATGTTGTAAAAGATTTAATGAAATCAGTTGTACAAAATGGTACAGCAACATATTGTAAAATATCAGGAATAGATGTAGCTGCAAAAACAGGTACAACAAACGATAATTATGATAAATGGTTATGCGGACTTTCAAATTACTATACAGCAGTAACATGGTATGGTTTTGACCAAAATGAAGAAGTAAAAGGATCAACAAATGTTGCAGGTAAAATTTGGAGTGCAGTTATGTCAAAAGTTCACTCAGGAAAGGATTCATCAACATTTGAACAACCATCAGGAATAGTTACTGAAACAATATGTAAAGCATCTGGAAAGAAAGCAACAAGCAAATGTTCTGATACATATCAAGAAATATTTGTAGAAGGAAAAGTGCCAGATGAATGTGATGGACATTCTAACTCAGTTCAAATATGTAGCGAAACAGGTTTGTTAGCTAATCAATATTGTCCAAACAAAATAACAAAATATTATTCATATACAGTTGAAAAAGAAAGATTAGGATTATGGAAAACATCAAGTTCTTCATCATCAACTGGACCAACAACATATTGTACAGTTCACAATGAATCAAATTCAGGAAGTTCAAACAAAAATCAAGACAGTGAACCAACAATTACATTAAATGGTGAAAGCCATATAACATTAAATGTCGGAGAGGCTTATAATGAACAAGGGGCAACAGCAAAGGATGATAAAGATGGAGATATAACAAGTAAAATAACAATATCAGGATCTGTAAATACATCTAAAGCTGGAAAATACACAATTACATATTCTGTAAAAAATTCAAATGGAAAATCGGTATCAAAAACAAGAACTATAACTGTAAAAGCCAAAGAACCAGAAAAGAAACCTGAAACAAACACAGCTGGAGAAGATAAAAATACAACATCTGAGAACACATCTGGAGGAAACACTTCAAATTCAACAGGAACTGGTGAAACATAATAGAAAAAATTAGGGATACATCTTTTGAAAGTTGTATCCCAATAAAAATAAAAAGGAAGTGATTTACATAAATGGATATATATTTTTACAACACACTAACAAAAACAAAAGATAAGTTTGAACCAATAAATAAAGAAGAAGTAAGAATGTATTCATGTGGACCAACAGTATATAAAGATGCAACTATAGGAAACATGAGAACATACATAATGAATGATATAATAAGAAGAGTGCTAAAATATAATGGGTACAAAATAAAACATGTTATGAATATAACTGATGTTGGACATTTAGTATCAGATGCAGATGAAGGTGAAGACAAAATGCTAAAATCGGCTAGAGAAATGCACAAATCTCCTTATGAAATAGCTGAGCATTATACAAAATTATTTTTACAAGATATGGAAAAACTAAATATAGAAACTCCAGAAGTTGTATGTAAAGCAACAGAACATATAAAAGAAATGATAAACTATGTGCAAAAACTACTAGAAAATGGTTATGCATACGAAACATCTACTGCAATATATTTTGATGTTTCAAAATTAGATACGTATGGAATATTATCAGGAATAAAACTAGAAGATCAAAAAGCTGGAGCAAGAGTAGATGTAGACTCTGAAAAGAAAAATCCATACGACTTTGCATTATGGATAAAAGCAAAACCAAATCACATAATGAAATGGGAAAGCCCATGGGGATTATCATATCCTGGATGGCATATAGAATGTTCTGCTATGGGACAAAAATATTTAGGAGAAGAATTTGATATTCATACAGGTGGAATTGACTTAATTCCAACACATCATGAAAATGAAATAGCGCAAAGCAAAGGAGCATGTGGAAAAATACCTGCTAGATTTTGGATTCATGGAGAATATATTTTAATAAATGGCGGAAAGATGTCAAAAAGTTTAAATAATGCATATCTAGTAAAAGATATAGAAGAAAAAGGATTTGATCCACTTTCATATAGACTATTTACATACTCAAGTAGCTATAGAACAAAATTAAACTTTACATGGGAAGCAATAGAAGCTAATCAAAAGGCATTAGAAAAACTAAGGAGTGGATATCAAAAGCATTTAGAAGGAAATGATGATATATCTGATGAAGAAATAAAAAAATATGAAGAAGAGTTTCTTAAGGCAATAAATGACGATTTAAATATGCCACTTGCAATGAGCATAGTTTGGGATGTAATTAAAAACAGTAAAAAATCAAAAAAAATAGCTGAATTATTAAGAAAATTTGATAGTGTTTTAGCAATAAGTATTGATAAAAAAGAAGAAAGAAAAATAGAAATTCCAGATGAAATCATAAAATTAGCTGAAGAAAGAAAAATAGCACGTGAAAATAAAAATTGGGAAGAATCAGATAAATTAAGACAAGAAATAATTAATAGAGGCTATAACATAAAAGATACAAAAGATGGATATCAATTTGTTTAAGTCCTCATTTGGGAACGGAGATTTTTTGAGGAATTAATTTAATAATTATAAAATATAAAAAGGAGAAAAAATGGGCAAAAAAAGAATAGTAACAGGAGATAGACCAACAGGAAGATTACATATTGGTCATTACTTTGGATCATTGGTAAATAGAGTAAAATTACAAGATGAATATGAAACATATATTCTAGTTGCAGATGTGCAAGCATTAACAGACAATTTTAACAATCCAGAAAAAGTAAGAAAAAATGTAAGGGAATTAGTAATTGACTACTTATCTGTAGGAATAGATCCTAAAAAAACAACAATATATGTACAATCAATGATACCAGAAACAGCTGAACTTACAGTATTTTATTCTAATTTAGTTACAATAGCTAGACTACAAAGAAATCCAACTGTAAAAACAGAGATTGCACAAAAAAAGGATTTATTTGGAGAAAGCGTAACATACGGATTTTTAGGATATCCTGTAAGTCAAGCAGCTGATATTACTGTACTTAATGGAGAAATAGTACCAGCAGGAGAAGACCAAGAACCACTAATAGAACAATGTAGAGAAATAGTAAGAAAATTTAATTCTATATATGGAGATGTTTTAAAAGAACCTGAAATATATTTATCAAAAAATAGAAGAATAAAAGGATTAGACGGAAATGAAAAAATGGGAAAATCATTAGGAAATGCAATATATATTTCAGATTCAGAAGAAGAAATAACAAGAAAAATAATGAGTGCAGTAACAGATCCAAACAGAATTAGAAAAGATGATAAAGGAAATCCAGATGTTTGTATGGTTTCATATTATCACAAGTTATTTAGTTCAGAAGAAGAATGCAGTAATGTTTGTAAAGAATGTAGAGCAGGAACAAGAGGATGCGTAGCATGCAAAAAACAATTGGCAAAAAATACAATAGAATTTTTAAGACCAATGAGAGAAAAAAGAGAGTATTTAGAAAAACATCCAGAAATAATAGATGAAGTTTTAAAAGAAGGAACAGCCAAAGCAAGAAAAGAAGCAAAAGAAACTATGAAAGCAGTAAAAAAGGCAATGAAGTTAGATTACTTTGAAGAATAAAGAACGGAGATGAAAAGATGATAGATTTTAAACAAATAATTGCAAAAAATATTTCAGATGTAATTTCTATACCAGAAGAAGAAATTGTATCATACATAGAAATACCAAAAGATACAAGCAATGGAGATTATGCTTTTCCTTGTTTTAGACTTGCAAAAATACTAAAAAAAGCACCACAAATTATAGCCAGTGATATAAAAGAAAGAGTTATATTAGACGAAAAAAATATTACAAAAGTAGAAATAGCAGGTGGGTATTTAAATTTCTTTGTAAATAAAGATACAAAAATAAAAACAGTATTAAATGAAATAGCAAATAATGATGAATATGGAAAATCAGAATATGGAAAAGGAAAAAACATAATAGTAGAATTTTCTTCTCCAAATATTGCTAAACCATTTCATATTGGACACTTAAGAACTACAGGAATTGGACAAGCGCTTTATAATATTTATAAATATTTAGGATATAATGTAACTGGAATTAACCATTTAGGAGATTATGGTACACAATTTGGTAAAATGATTGAAGGATATAAAAAATGGGGAAATGAGTATACATTTAAAGAGCATCCAATTGATGATATGTTAGATTTATATGTAAGGATAAACAACTTATGCAAAGAAGATGAAAATGTTTTAAATGAATGTAGAGAAAATTTTAGAAAACTAGAAAATAATGATGAATATTGCTTAGATATATGGAATAAATTTAAAAGTTTAAGTTTGCAAGAATTCCAAAGAGTTTATGATGAACTAGGAACAACATTTGATTCTTGGAATGGTGAATCTTTTTATACAGATAAGATGCCAGAAACAATTGATATTTTAGAAAAATCAGGACATTTAATAGAATCAAATGGTGCAAAAATAATAGATCTAGAAGATCAAGGAATAAATACACCATGTATGGTAGTTAAATCAAATGGATCAACAACATACGATACAAGGGATTTAGCAGCAATTCTTTACAGAGCAAGAACTTATGATTTTGATAAATGTTTATATGTAGTAGCTTATGAACAAGATTTACATTTTAGACAAATATTTGCAGCAGCAAGATATTTAGGATTAGATGAAAAATATCTAAAAGGATTAGAACATGTATCTTATGGAATGGTAAGACTAAAATCAGGTAAAATGTCAACAAGAGAAGGAACTGTTGTAAAATTAGAGGATTTATTAAAAGAATCTGTATCAAGAGTACAAAAAATAATAGATGAAAAAGATCCTAATTTAGAAAACAAAGAAGATGTTGCAAGAAAAGTAGGAATTGGTGCGGTTGTATTTAATAACTTAGCAACAAACAGGATAAAAGACCAAGTATTTGATTGGGATGAAGTACTAAATTTCCAAGGAGAAACTGGACCTTACATTCAATATACTTATGTAAGAACAAAGAGCGTATTAGAAAAAGTAGGATATTTGCCAAAACTAGAAGAAATAAAAACTGAAAATCTAATGGATGAACAATCTTTAAAATTGATAAATATAATTTACAATTTTGGAGATACTTTAAAACAGGTAGTAGAAAAAAATGAACCATCTATTTTAGCAAGATATTTAATAGATTTATCAAAGGCATATAGTTCATTTTACAATGAAAATAAGATAATAAATGATGATAAATCTATTCAAGATGCAAGAACATATTTAACATATGCCACAGGAAAAGTATTAAAAAAAGGAGCATATTTATTAGGCATGGAAATGCCAGATAAAATGTAATAAATTTGAAAGGAAGTCTTAAATTATGGGAAAAAGAAAGGTAGTTTTAGTAGGAACTGGATTTGTTGGAATGAGCTTTGCTTATTCACTATTTAATCAAGGAGGAGTAAATGAGCTAGTATTAATAGATGTATTAAAAGAAAAAGCTCAAGGAGAAGCACTTGATTTAGCTCATGGAATCGCATATGCACCATCAAAAATAGAAGTAAGATATGGAGAATATGATGAATGTAAAGATGCAAACATAGTTGTAATAACTGCAGGAATTGCTCAAAAACAAGGTGGACAAACAAGACTAGAACTTGTTGAAACAAATACAAAAATAATGAAATCAGTTGTAGAAAGTGTTATGGCATCTGGATTTAAAGGAGTATTTGTAGTTGCAAGTAACCCTGTTGATGTAATGTCATATGTTGTACAAAAAGTTTCAGGAATGCCAGCTGGAAAAGTAATTGGATCTGGAACAATGTTAGATACAGCAAGATTAAGATATCTATTAGGAGAAAGACTAAAAATAAGTCCTAAAAATACTCATGCATATGTTATGGGAGAACATGGAGACTCTTCATTTGTACCATGGGAACATTGCTATGTTGGATGCAAAAAATTAACAGATATAGCAAATGCAAGACATCAATCATTAGAAGATCTTGAGAAAATAAGAGAAGAAGTAAAAAATGCTGCATATGAAATAATAGAAAAGAAAAAAGCAACATATTATGGAATTGGTATTGCTTTAACAAAACTTGTAAAAGCGATATTAGATGATGAACAATCAATACTTACAGTATCAACTTACCTAAATGGTGAATACAACCAAAAAGATATTTATATTGGTGTTCCAGCAATAGTAACAGCTAAAGGAGTAAGAGAAGTATTAGAATTACCATTAAGTGAAAAAGATCAAGAAAAATTTGATAATAGCGCTAATATTTTAAGAGAAACAATTGAAGGACTAAAATTATAGAGTGTAACAAAATTGTAATTAAAACGAAATACAAACGTAATAAAAAAAGGTTGAAAAAAATATATAAAAATGTTATTATAAATTTAACCGATATTTATATTTAATAAACAAAAGATAGGGGGAAAATAAATGTTTATATTTGATTTAACAAATCCTTTAACATTATTATTAGTTGTTCTAGCAACATCACTATTAATATTTTTAGGACAAGAAATTAAAAGAAGTTCAGTAGCAGTGATACCATTAATATCATTCTTAGCATTATTAATAGTTCACATAGTACAAGTTTCAACATTAACAACAGAATATGCGTATTTAGCAAGCACATTATATAAATGTCTAGCAGTTGATTTCTTATTTATACTAATTACATTCTTCTCATATTTATGGGTTGATGACTTAGAAGCAAAAAAGAACAATATAAGAAGTATAGACAACAGCTTAGATTGGTTTTGGAAAGAAATATAATAATTTAGAAAAGAGATATAGTTTTATATCTCTTTTCTGGATTTTTATGTAAATTTAATAAATATGGTATTGATTTTTTAAAAAATGTGCTATATAATAGCTTTATTCGCTTTCATAGCTCAGTTGGTAGAGCGCAGCCTTGGTAAGGCTGAGGCCACGGGTTCAATTCCCGTTGTAAGCTCCAAATAAAATATAGAAAGGAAAAGACACAATGAAAATAGGAATTGTAGGACTTCCAAATGTAGGAAAAAGTACATTATTTAATAGTATAACAAAAGCAGGAGCAGAATCAGCAAATTACCCATTTTGCACAATAGAGCCAAATGTAGGAATAGTAGCTGTTCCAGATGAAAGATTAGAAAAATTAACAAAAATGTATAATGCCAAAAAAACAACACCAGCAGTAGTTGAATTTGTTGATATTGCAGGATTAGTAAAAGGTGCAAGTAAAGGAGAAGGATTAGGAAATAAATTCTTATCTCATATAAGAGAAACAGATGCAATATGTGAAGTTGTAAGATGTTTTGAGGATTCAAATGTAGTACATGTAGATGGAAGCGTAGATCCTATTAGAGATATAGAAACAATAAATCTAGAATTGATATTTGCAGATATAGAAACAATTGATAAAAGATTAGAAAAAGCAAAGAAAATGTTAAAGGCAGATAAAAAATATCAAACAGAAATAGATTTATTAGAAAAAGTAAAACTAGCATTAGAAAATGGAATGCCAGCAAGGCAATTGGATTATAATGAGGATGAAAAAGAAATATTAAAAGAAACATTCTTATTAACAACAAAACCTATAATATATATAGCAAATGTATCAGAAGAACAATTATCTGATTCTGAAAATGATGAAAACGTAAAAAAAGTAAAAGAATATGCTGAAAAAGAAAAAGCAGAAGTAATTCCTCTATGTGTAAAAATAGAAGAAGAATTATCTACATTAGATGATGATGATAAAAAAGAAATGCTAGAAGCACTTGGACTTGAAGAATCAGGATTAGATAGATTAATAAAAAAGAGTTATGATCTATTGGGTCTAATGTCATTTTTAACAGCAGGTGAACCAGAAGTAAGAGCATGGACAATAAAAAAAGGAACAAAAGCACCTAAAGCTGCTGGAAAAATTCACTCAGATATAGAAAGAGGATTTATTAAAGCAGAAGTAATATCATATGATGATTTAATGAAAGAAGGCTCAATGGTACAAGCAAAAGAAAAAGGATTAGTAAGGCAAGAAGGAAAAGATTACATAATGCAAGAGGGGGATATTGTATTATTCAAATTCAATGTGTAACATTGGTGTAAATAATATGTAATACAACTGTAAAGAAAAAAATAAAAAAAAATTTGACATAAGTAGAAAAATGTTGTAAAATATAAAAAGAGTTGACAAATGATAATTTATATTATTATTTAATTTATTTAATTAGTAAGGAGAGATAGAGAAAATGAAAAATGTAAAAATGTTTAAAAAATTAGTAATAGTAATGTTAAGTTTAGTTTTAGTAGCAGTTTGTAACGGAAAAGTCTTTGCTGCTGATGATGATGTATTTACAACAGTAAATTCAACAAACAGTGCAGCTTCAACAACAGATAATAATACAACATCAACAGGAAATGCTACAAGTGCAAATAATACTGCAGCAAATAACACATCAACAGGAAATAATACATCATTAACAACAAATAGTAGTAATACAGCAACAAGAAATACAACAACAAATAATGCGACTACATCAAATACAAGTAGAAATGTAACAAATACAAACACACTTGCAAAAACAGGATTATCAAATACAAGTGGAATTATAGCTTTAATAGTAGTTGTATGTGCAGTATCTGCAATATATTCTTACAAAAAAGTTAATGATTATAAAAAATTATAATATAAAATAAAAATAGCAATTTATATTGCTATTTTTATTTTTTTTTGCTATTATGGATAAAGAGGGAGTGAAAAACAAATGAATAATAAATTTACTACAATTATATTAACAATAATATTAATTGCACTAATAATTGGAGGAATAATATTAGGTGGAGCAATATATAATGACTTTATGGGAACAGGAACTGATGATGAAGTTTATAAAATAGGAAACATTGCAACAGAAGAGCCGGTTCAAAAAAAGAGCACAGAAACTGCTGCAAATATAACACAAGGAATATCAACTGGAAATATAGAAAAAGAAGAAACAAATTTAAGTTCAAATCAAGATAATTCAATAAGTAGATATTTTTATGAACAGTTAGCAGGAAACTCAAAAATAATATACGATAAATTACTAGAAAATAAAAACAATCTAAAACAAGGAAATTACAAAATAGAATTCAAAAATACATTTAAAGATACATTATCACAAGAAGATGGAAAAGATCAATTAGGAAAAGATTATCAAACAGCAATAGAAGCATTTATACATGATAATCCAGAACTATTTTATATAGACGTAAATAAAATGTATTTAAATATAGAAACAACAACAAAGTTCTTAAGAACTACAAATAATGTATATATATCAGCAGCAAATGGTGAAACATATTTATCTAATGAGTTTCCAACAACAGACCAAATAGTAGTAGCAATAAACCAAATTGAAACAGTAAAAAATAATATATTAAATAGTCTATCAGGTACTGATTATGAGAAAATAATGAAAATACATGATTACTTAATAGACAATATAGAATATGATTCAAGCTACCAAGCGGTAGGAAGTTATAATATTTACGGAGCACTAATAGGAGGAAAATGTGTTTGTGAAGGTTATTCAAAATCTTTAAAATATTTGGCAAATGAAGCTGGAATCAAATGTGAAATAATGCAAGGAACTGCAACAAACAGTACAGGACAGACTGAAAGTCATGCTTGGAATTGTGCAAAAATTGATGGAATATGGTATGAAATAGATCCAACTTGGGATGATCCTATTATAATAGGAGATGGATATAAAACATCAAATATTTTTAAATATAAATATTTCTTAAAAGGAACAAACTCATTTGAAAAAGATCATACTTTAGCATATCAATTCTCAGAAAATGGAAAAAGTTTCGAATATCCAATAATAAGTAAAAGAGACTATTAAAATTAAGGCGTATTATAAATACGTCTATTTTTATATAAAAAATAAAAAAACTATTGTAATTTTTTGAAAAAAATATATAATATTAAAGAAAAGAGATGATGATTTATGGATTTAATATTAAATAAAATAATTGACTTAGACAATGCGGCTAAAAGTAAAATATCAGAAATAAAAGAAAAAGAAGAAAATATTGAAACATATATTAGTCAGCAAATAGAAAAAGAAAAGGAATTAATAGATAGTAGGTTCTTATATAAAAGAAAAAAAACACAAGAAAAATATGATGAAATGCTAAGTCAAAAAACAAAAGAATTAGATGAAGAAAAAAATAGACAAATTAGTATGTTAAGAGAAAAATATGAACAAGAAAAACAGGAATTTATAGAAAAAACTCTTGCAGAAATTATTTAAAAAGGAGACTAAATGGAAATTCTAGGAGTAAAATATCCAAATATAAATGCAAAATTAAAAGGGATGTATGCTAAAAGAATTACAAAGACAGACTTAAGTGATTTAATAAAACAAAATAATTTGAAAAATGCAGTGTTACTTTTAAAATCCAAAAGTAATATATTTAAAAATGCAGATGAAAATATTGATAGACTTGAAATTGAAAGTTTGCTAGAAGAAGATCAAATAGAGGATATACTGAAAATAAAAAGACTATTAGGTAAAAAAGATGAAGAAATATTTGATTTGTTTTTATTACAATATGAAATAAAGTGCATAAAAAGTATTTTTAGAAAACTATTCTCAGATGATAAAACAGATGACATAATAATCCAAAATGTAAAAAGATGGACTGTTAGAATATTTGATGATATAAAAGGAATTGAGACAGTGCAAAATTTTTATGAATTTTTTGAAGCAATAAAAAGGATGAAATACAATAAGATTCTAAAGAAATATCAAGAACAAGAAAAAATAAATGTTTTTGAAGTAGAAAATGAGATGGATAAATTATATTTTGAAACACTATATGATAAAGTAAAATTAGATGCAAATTTAAAAAAGATAATTGGTTCAGAAATAGATTTATTAAATGTCTTATGGATTTTTAGAATTAAAAAATATTACAATTTTGACTTTGAAGAAATAAAAAAGGTTCTTATAAATAGATACTATAAATTAAATCAAAATATTATAAATAAAATAATACAAGCAAATTCATTTCAAGAAATAAAAGAAATTATGGAAAAAACAGTATATAAAGCAGTTTTTACACAAGAAGAAGATTTTGAACAAGAAATTGATCAATATTTATATGATATAAACAAAAAAATATTTCAAAATGATATAATGTCTGTAGCATATATCTTTGCATATATAAACATAATTGATTATGAAAATAATGATATAATAAATACAATTGAAGGTATAAGATACAATATGGATAAAAAAGAAATCCTAAAAAGGTTAGTTCGATAAGGAGGATTATAAATGTCAATTGAAAAAGTAAAACTTTTAGGAATTAAAGGAAACAGCAGAGATTTAGACATGTTTTTAGCAAATGTTTTATTTAATAGTGATGTTCAAATTGAAGATGCTAAAAAGATATATAACAAAGGATGGAAGTTAGAATATTTTGAATATAACTATAAAATAAAAGAAAATCTGAAAAAATGTGAAAATTTATTAAATAGATTAGAGGTGCCATATAGTAAAGAATCAAATATGGTAAAACTAGAAAAAAGTGTCACAGAAATTTCAGATAAATTAGAAAATATAGAATTTGAATATGATGATTGTATAAAAACAATAGAGAGTAATAAAAAACAAAATGAAGAAGCTATAAAGAAAATAGATCAGGCTTTGAAAGTTGAAAACATAGATATAGATATGAAAAAGCTATATGACTTAAAATATATTAAATTTAGATATGGATGTATTCCAAAGAAGAACTTAGAAGAAATAAAAAAAGAACTTGAAAATTTGAATATAATTTTATATGAAGCAAAAGAAGAAAATGATCTTACGTGGATAATATATTTTACAACAACAGAATTTGTAAGTGAAGTTGATGGAATTTTTAATATACAAAAATTTGAAAGAGAATTACTTCCAGATGATTTGGTAAGGACACCAAAAGAATATGTAAGAACATTAAAAGAAGAAATAACAAAAAAAGAAAAAGAAATTAAAGAAGCTGAGCAAAAAATAGAAAAAATAAAAAAACAAGCTGTGACAACAGGAATTGGAATGTATAGAGAACTACAAACCTATGATAAAATTAACACAATAAAAAAATATATTGTTCATGATCAAAATAATAGCTTTTATGTAGTTGTTTGGGTTCCAGAAAATGAAATAAAATCTATTAAGAAGAAACTAGATTTAATACCAGAGATCGATTATGTGGTAAGAGATGGAGAAAATCCACCAACAAAATTAAAAAACAATAAATTTATAAAACCATTTGAAGAATTAGTTAAAATGTATGGTATGCCTAAAATGGACGAACTAGACCCAACATGGTTTGTTGCGTTAACAACATTTATAATGTTTGGATTTATGTTTGGAGATGTTGGACATGGATTAGTATTTTTAATACTTGGAATAATTTTGCTTATGAAAAAGAAAAAAACATATGGAGCAATACTATTTGCAGGAGGCTTGTCTTCTACAATATTTGGAGTTTTATATGGAAGTGTATTTGGAAAAGAAGAAATAATAAAACCTATTTTAGTAAGCCCTATGAATAATATAAATACAATGCTAATATATGGAATAGTTGTTGGAACAATATTTATATTGATGGCAATGTTTTTAAATATTATAAATGGAATTAAAAATAAAGATTTAAAAAAGATATTTTTAGATAAAAATGGAATTGCAGGAGTATTATTATATTCTTTAGTACTTGCATGTGTAGCATATTATTTTTTAATGGGAAAAATGCTAATATCAATAAATATAATAATTGTAGTTTCAGTGATATTAGTTTTAATTATAATGTTTAATGATCAGATTTCAAATTTTATAGAAAAGAAAAAAGAAAATGCAACAACACCGATTGTTGAAAAGATATTTGAAATAATAGAAATGTTATTATCATTTTTAAGTAATACAATATCATTTTTAAGACTTGCAGCATTTGCGATAAACCATGCTGGATTATGTATGGCTGTATACTTATTAGCAGATATGTCAACAGGAGCAGGAAACATTTTAATTGCAGTTCTTGGAAATATAGTTGTATTGGTATTAGAAGGGTTAATTGTTGGAATTCAAACATTAAGACTTGAATATTATGAGTTATTTAGTAGATTTTATGATGGAAGCGGAAAAGAGTATAAATCTATAAAATCACAATTAGAAGAATAAATATAAATTAAATAGGAGGAATTTTAAAATGTCAAAAAAAATATGTGTATTATTAACTATATTAATTATGGGAGTTGCATCTGTAACAACAGGAGTTTATGCAGCAGCAAAAGTAAATGTAAATCAAAAACAAGTAAATGAAACAACTGTAACATCTACAGCAGCTACAACTGAAGACGTAAATGCTTCTACAACAGCAGGAGAAAATGAAGTGGTAACAACAAGTAGTAAGGATGCAGAAAAAGAAGATAGCAAAGAAGAAAACACAAGTTCTTCAGGACTTGGATTAATTGCTGCAGCACTTGCAATAGGTCTATCTGCTATTGGTTCAGGTATAGCAGTTGCAGTTGTTGCATCAAGTGCTGTTGGGGCAATTAGTGAAAATCCAAGTTTACTTGGTAAAACAGTTATATTTGCAGGCCTTGCAGAAGGTATAGCAATTTATGGACTTATTATAGCTATTATGATTATAAGTAAAGTTTAAGGAGAGTATGGTAATGAAAATTTACTGCATAACAGATAGTCAAGAGCTAGAAGTTGGACTAAAACTTGCCGGATGTGAAGGAATTACTTTAGGAGAAAATGATGATATAGAAAAAGAAATAGATAATGTAATAAAAAATAAAGAAATAGGAATACTTGTGGTTAGCAAAAATATATATCAAAAATCAAAAGAAAAGTTAGATAACATAAGGCTTAACCAAAAAACACCGCTTATAACAATTATATGATTATGGAGGAAAAGTAATGGATGTTAATGAAAAATTGCAACAATTCGGGCAAAGTTTAGAAGAAATATCAGGAAAAGAATATAAGCAAATTGAAGAAGAAGTTGATAAAGAAATAAAAAGTGGAATTGAAGAAGAAGTAAAAATATATGAAAATAAAAAACAAACAAATTTTGACAAAATTTCACAAAGAATAGAAAAAGATTATAACAAGAAAGTTTATAATTATGAAATCCAATGCAAGAAAGAAATTATAGATGAACAAAAGAAACTAAAAGAAAACTTAAAGCTAGAAATAATAAAAAGATTAAATGATTTTGTAAAAACAAATGAATACGAAAATTTTTTATTAAAATCTATAGATGAAGGATTAGCAAAAATTGAAAAAGAAAATGATACTTGCATTGGAATTACAAAATTAGATTTGGAAAGATATAATGAATTAATAACAAATAAATACAATATAAAAATAAAAGAAATTGAAGAAAAATATATTGGAGGATGTATTTTAGAAAACACAAACCAAGGAATTTTTATTGATAATACATTATTAAATAGAATTGATGAAAAATTGAAAGGATAAAAAAATGCAAGAAAAATATATAATTTCAATTAATGGACCTGTAATAAAAGCAAAGGGTGATGGCGATTTTGCTATGCATGATATTGTCTATATTTCAGATGAAAGAATTTTAGGAGAAGTAATAAAGTTAACTGAAGATATAGCAACAATTCAAGTATATGAAGGAACAACAGGTTTAAAAATAGGACAAAAAGTAATCGGAGCAGAAGAGCCATTAACATTAACTTTGGGTCCTGGAATAATAAGTAATATTTTTGATGGAATTGAAAGACCACTTAAATCTTTAAGAGATGAATATGGAGATTTTATAAAAAGAGGAGCATCTAATATTGGTGTGGATACCGAAAAAGAGTGGCATTTTGTACCTAATGTAAATGTAGGAGATGAAGTTTCTTTAAATTCTATAATTGGAGAAGTAAAAGAGACAGAACTGATAACAAATAAAATTATGAATAAGTTTGATACTAAAGCAAAAATAATTGAAATAGCTCCAGAGGGAGATTATAAAGTATTAGATACAATTGCTAAAATCCAAACAGAGGAAGAAAATGAAGTCTTAGAATTAAATATGGTTCAAAAATGGCCAGTTAGAAAACCAAGACCATATAAAACAAGACTTACAATTTCTACACCACTAATCACAGGACAAAGAGTAATAGATACGTTATTTCCGATAGCCAAAGGTGGAACAGCAATGATCCCAGGTGGATTTGGAACTGGAAAAACTGTAACACAACATCAACTTGCTAAATGGTCAGATGCAGATATAATAGTTTATATTGGTTGTGGAGAGCGTGGAAATGAAATGACAGAAGTTCTAGAAGATTTTCCAAAATTAAATGATCCAAAGTCTGGAAGACCATTAATGGAAAGAACAGTTTTAATTGCAAACACATCTAATATGCCGGTGGCAGCAAGAGAAACATCAATTTATACAGGTATAACAATTGCAGAATATTATAGAGATATGGGATATGATGTTGCAATAATGGCAGATTCTACTTCAAGATGGGCAGAAGCACTTCGTGAGATTTCTGGAAGACTAGAAGAAATGCCTGCAGAAGAAGGATTTCCATCATATTTACCATCTAGATTGTCAGAATTTTATGGTAGAGCTGGAATGGTTGAAACATTAAATGGAAATAGGGGGTCTGTAACAATAATAGGAGCTGTATCTCCTCAAGGATCGGACTTCTCTGAACCTGTAACTCAAAACACTAAAAGATTTGTTCATGTATTTTGGGGATTAAATAGAACACTTGCATATTCAAGACATTATCCAGCAATAGATTGGAATATTAGTTATAGTGAATATATAGATAATTTATCTGATTGGTATGAAGATAATGTTGATAGTGAATTTTTAGAATTAAGAGGAAAAATAGTAAAAATACTAGAAAAAGAAAATGAATTATTAGAAATTGCAAGAGTTGTAGGACAAGATGTTTTATCAGATGATAAAAAGCTTTTACTTGAAGTTGCAAGTTCAATAAGAATAGGATTTTTACAACAAAATTCATTTAATGATATAGATACAGCAGTTACAATTGAAAAACAATTTAAAATGATGGAAACAATAATTTTAATTTATGAAAGATCATTAAAACTAATTAATAAATCAATACCAATTTCGGAAATAAAAAAATTAGGACTTCTAGAAGAATATAACGAATTAAAATATAATGTAAAAAATGATGAAATTGAAAAAATTGACGAATTTAATGTAAAAATAAAAAATAAATTAAAGAAATTAGAAGACGAATATAAAGAACATATATAATAAAGATCTTTGAAAAAAGAGGTGAAATTTAGTGAAAATAAAATATATTGGTCTAGAAGAAATAAATGGACCACTTGTATTTATAAAAACTCCAAAAGGAATATCATTTGAAGAACAAGTAGAGATAACATTAAAAAATGGTGAAAAAAGAACAGGCAATGTTTTACGTTTAGATGATGATATAACAACAATACAGGTATATAAAGGAACAAATGAAATAAATATAAAGAACGTTAGAACTGAGTTTATGGGAGATCCTTTAAAAATAAAATTATCTCCATTAATGCTAGGAAGAGTATTTGATGGAGCGGGAAAACCTATTGATGGACTAGGAGAAATCGAAACAAATATAACAAGAGACATAAATTCTAACCCAATAAATCCGATTGCAAGAAAATACCCACGTAATTATATCCATACAGGAATATCTTCAATTGATGGATTAATTACATTAATAAGAGGACAAAAAATACCAATTTTTTCAGGTAGTGGATTAAATCATAATGAATTAGCTGAAAGAATAATTAGACAATCAAATATAACTGATGGTGGAAAATTTGCAATAGTATTTGGACTTATGGGAGCAGAATTTGAAACAGCAGAATTCTTTAGAAAAAGTTTTGAAGAAAATGGTGTATTATCAAAGGTTGTAATGTTTCAAAATTTATCAAATGATGCATCAGTTGAAAGAATACTTACACCAAAAGTTGCCCTTACTTGTGCAGAATATTTAGCATTTGATTTAGGATATCAAGTATTAGTTGTATTAACAGATATGACTTCTTATGCAGAAGCATTAAGAGAGGTATCTACATTAAAAGGCGAAATACCAAGTAGAAAAGGATACCCAGGATATTTATATAGTGATTTAGCATCTATTTATGAAAGAGCAGGAATGATAGAAGGAAGAGAAGGGTCAATAACGCAACTTCCTATTCTTACAATGCCAAATGACGATATATCTCATCCTATACCTGATTTAACAGGATATATAACAGAAGGACAAATTGTTTTAGGAAGAGATTTATATCAAAAAGGAATAAATCCACCAATAGATATACTTCAATCACTATCTAGATTAATGAAAGATGGAATTGGCGAAGGATACACAAGAAAAGATCATTCAAAACTTGCAGATAAGGTATTTTCTGCGTATTCTAAAGTGCAAGATGTAAGAGCATTGGCTACAGTTTTAGGAGAATCAGATTTAACAGATGAAGATAAAAAATATTTGAAATTTGGAAATGAATTTGAAGAGAGATTTATAAATCAAGATATTTATGAAAATAGATCTATGGACGAAACTTTAAATTTAATGGAAGAACTTTTAAAAATTCTTTTATAAAAATTAATAAAAATGGAGAGATTACAATATGAGTAAAATGTATTTAGCAACAAAAAACAATTTGCTAAAATTACAAAATTCAATAAAAGAATATAAAAATGGGCAAATGCTTTTAGAAGAAAAAGAACTTATACTAAAAAATAAATTAGAAAACTATAAAGATGAAGCAAAAAATTTACAAGAAGAACTAGAAAGAGCTCTAAATGAAGCAGAAGATGCACTAAAAAGAGCTGTTGTTGACGTTGGATTTGATGAATTAATAGATATATCAAATTCAATAAAAGAAGATGATACAATCAATATAAAAAATCTTACATTAATGGGAATTGAGATACCATCTGTAATATCAAACAAATTACAATTAGAACTAAATTATGGATTATATAATACAACTTTAGCTGTAGATGAAAGTATAGTAAAATTTATAGAAGTAAAAAAATATATAATAAAAATCGCCGAAATTAATAATACAATGGTTAGATTACAAAATGCTATTGAAAAATTGGGCAGAAGATCAAATGCATTAAAAGAAGTAATTATTCCAAGAGATGAAAAAATAGCTAAAAATATAAGTTTGGCTCTTGAAGAGGAAGAAAGAGATGAATTTGTAAGACTAAAAGTTGTGAAAAGAAAATATTAAAAATTCACAAAATACCACTTGAATACAACTAAACTTTGTGATATAGTATTAAAAACTAGATTGAGGAGTGGATAAAATTGGAGAAAAAAATCAGGTATTTCAAAACCTATGAAATAGAAGATTTAAAAGACATGTTAGAAAAGACTGCAAATAAAAATGGTAAAAAAATAGCATTTAAATTAAAAGACAATAATGGAAAGATTATAAAGAAAACATATATAGAATTTAAAAATGATGTAGAAAGCCTAGCAACTAAATTGATAGATTTAGGTTTAAAAAATGAGAGAATAGCTGTTATGGGAAAAAATAGCTATAAATGGGCTATATCATATTTAGCATCTACAATCGTAGGAGTTGTAGTGCCAATTGATAAAGAAGCATCAAAAGAAAATATAAAAGATTTTCTAAACACATCAAATTCAAAAGCAATAATTGCAGATGATAAATATTTAAATGAAATATTTGAATTTAAAGATAGATTAAAAAATGAAACATTATTGATTGATATGCAAAATACATCAAAATATATGAATATAGCAGATTTAATAAAAGAAGGACAAGAACTAATTTTAGATGGAAATGAAGAATATAAAAACATAACAATAAATCCAGACGAAATGAAAATATTATTATTTACATCTGGAACAACTGGAAATTCAAAAGCAGTTATGTTATCACATAAAAATATTTGTTCAAATATAGTATCAATTGCAAGTATTGTTAAAGTAGATAATTTAACATCTGTATTATCAATATTACCATTACACCACACCTATGAATGTACAATAGGATATTTACTTGTAATATATGGAGGAGGTAAAATTAGCTATTGTGAAGGATTAAGATATATAACGAAAAATATACAAGAATTTAAGCCAACATTTATATTATGTGTGCCACTACTTTTAGAAAATGTATATAAAAAGGTAACTAAAACATTAAAAACAAGTTTACCAGAAAAATATACAAAAGATGAAAGTAAAATGATAGATAACTTACCATTTTATTTAAAAGCAATAGTTAAAAGAAAAGTAAAGAAATCATTAGGTGGAAATATAAAAACATTTATTGTTGGAGCAGCAGCAATAAAACCTGAACTTGTAGAAGCATTTTTTAAACTTGGAATAAAAGTGTTGCAAGGCTATGGTCTGACAGAATGTTCACCATTGGTTGCTGGTAACAATGACTTTTATTATAAAGCAGCATCATGCGGAATGCCAATACCAAATGTAGAATATAAAATTGATAATCCAAATGATGACGGAATTGGAGAAATAATAGTAAAAGGACCTAATGTAATGCTTGGATATTATGAAAATAAAGAGGCAACAGATAAAGTTTTAAAAGAAGGTTGGTTCCATACTGGAGATTTAGGATATATTGATGAAGAAAGATTTTTATATATTTCAGGTAGAAGCAAAAATATGATACTTACAAAAAATGGGGAAAATATCTACCCAGAAGAAATTGAAAATATTTTAAATGATAATGAATTAATTGAAGAATCATTGGTAATTGGTGCATCAAATGGAAAAGATGATGTTCAAGTAAAAGCAAAAATCTTTCCAAATATAGATGCAATAAAAGAATATTTAGGAAAAAAATTCCCAACAAAAGAAGAAATAAGTAAAACTCTTAATGAAGTTGTAAAAAAAGCAAATGAAAAATTACCAAATTTTAAACATATAAAATCATTCAAAATTATGGATGAAGACTTTGAAAGAACGACAACAAATAAAGTAAAAAGATTTGGAAAAAATGTTGAAGATGATGATAACAAAAAATAATCGTTTCAATTTAGAAACGATTATTTTTTATTTAATTATTCATTGAATTTTGAACTTTTTTAAATGTTTCATTTGTTCTGTTAAAATATTGAGTTAAGGGTTCTTTTTTATCCATACTGTCAATAACTTGAGCAACAAAGTAAGACATATCAACACTATGAAACCAGTTATGGTTAGAAAATTCTTCTGGTATATAAGAAAGGTTTGTTGTATAAAGTGAATCAAATAATTTATTATCATGGGCTTCTAAAAATTTATCAAAACCTTCTGTAAACAAAGCGAATGTACATGTAAGACAAATTTTATTAGCACCCATTTCGCGTAATTTTTGAGAAACTTCAATTACAGAACCACCAGAAGCTATCATATCATCTACAACAATTACATTTTTACCTTTAACATCACTTCCCATATAAGTATGAGCAACAACAGGATTTTTTCCATTTATAATTTTACTTAAATCACGTCTTTTATAAAATACACCAACATCACATCCTATAATTTCAGCATAGTAACGAGCTCTTTCCATAGCTCCAAAATCAGGGCTAATTACAATAGCATTTTCAAAAATAGTAGGATCATTTGAAGCCATTTCTTCAATTATAGTTCCAGATGGATAAAAATTATCAAAAGATAAACTAGGTGTAGCATTTATAACATTAGGATCATGAGCATCAAATGTCATTATACTTTTTACGCCCAATCTTTCAAGTTCTTGAAGGGCAATAGCACAATCTAATGATTCTCTTCCTTTTCTACGGTGTTGCCTTGCTTGATAAAGTAAAGGCATTACAACTGTCATTTTAGCACTATGACCACATGTTGCAGAAATAACCCTTTTAATATCTTGAAAATGTTCATCTGGCATCATTTCATGGTCTTTTCCATGACATTTATATGTAACACCATAATTTCCTATATCACATAAAATATAAATTTCCTTATCTCTTACAGAATCTTTGATTTTTACTTTTCCTTCACCATTTGAAAAACGAGAAGCGTCTAATTCAGCAATATATTTTTTATTTTTTTCATTTCGTATTTTTAATAGATTTTGTTCGACTTTTTCTCCAAATTCTTTGCAATTATCTAATACGAGTAATGCTAAATCATTTTTTGACATTTTTATTTCCTCCTTTATAGCTTAGTTCTAATATTTAAGGACTAGCTTCTATTTAATTATATTTTGGGTTTAATAAAAAGTCAATAAAAAATTAAGAGATTTTGTGTTGAATTTTGTTGAACGATTTTTATTGACAATAATAGCGAGACGGAAAACAGGTTTAAGCAAAGAAGAAATCAAAAAAATAAAAAAAGAAATTTAAATAAAGTAAAATAGCAACAAAATCGTTGCTATTTTTATTTTTTTTTAGTACAATATGTTTTAGAAAGAAGGAACAAGAATGGGACAATTTGTACATTTACACATACATAGTGAATTTAGTTTATTAGATGGAGCAAATAGAATAAAAGATTTACCAGTAAGAGCTAAAGAGCTTGGAATGGACGCAATGGCGATAACAGATCATGGAGTAATGTATGGAGCAATAGATTTTTATAAGGCATGCAAAAAAGAAGGAATAAAACCAATAATTGGTTGTGAAGTATATGTTGCACCACGTTCTAGATTTGATAAAGAACCGGGAATTGATAATAAATATAATCACTTAATATTACTTGCCAAAAACAATCAAGGATACAAAAACCTAAGCAAATTAGTATCATTGGGTTTTATTGATGGATATTATTACAAACCAAGAATAGATTTAGAAATACTTGAAAAATATAGTGAAGGCCTAATATGCTTAAGTGCTTGTTTAGCAGGAAGTGTAAATCAAGCACTATTAAATGGGCAAAATGAAAAAGCAGAAGAAATTGCTTTATGGCATAAAAGAGTATTTGGTGAAGATTATTATATAGAGTTACAAAATAATGGAATTCAAGAACAGGTTTTAGCAAACCAAAAATTAGTAGGACTTGCAAGGAAACTAGATATTCCACTTGTTGCAACAAATGATGCACATTATTTAAAAAAAGAAGATGCATACAATCACGAGGTTCTTTTATGTATACAAACGGGAAAAAGAATGAGTGACGAAGATAGAATGAAATTCGACACAGAAGAATTATATGTAAAGTCGCCAGAAGAAATGATAGATTACTTTAAAGCATTTCCAGATGCAATAGAAAATACAGTAAAAATAGCAGAAAAATGTAATGTTGAATTTGAATTTGGACATACAATTTTACCAAATTATGAAGTGCCAAAAGGATATGAAACACATTATGATTTTCTAGAAGATCTATGTAAAAAAGGAATGGTAAAAAGATATGGAAAAGATATTCCAGAAGAATATCAAAAAAGAGCAGATTATGAGTTAGGCATAATAAAAAAGATGGGATATGTAGATTACTATTTAATAGTATGGGATTATATCCATTATGCAAAAACACATAATATACCAGTAGGTCCAGGAAGAGGCTCAGGGGCTGGGTCAATTCTTGCTTATGCAATAGAAATAACAGACATTGATCCAATGAAATATAATTTACTTTTTGAAAGATTTTTAAATCCAGAAAGAGTAAGTATGCCAGATTTTGATGTTGACTTTAGTGATGAACAAAGACAAGAAGTAATTGATTATGTGTGTGAAAAATATGGACATGACCATGTATCACAAATTATAACATTTGGAACTTTAGCAGCAAAAAATGCAATAAGAAATGTAGGAAGAGCTTTAGACATTTCACTTGGAGAAACAGATAAAATTGCAAAAATGATTCCAAATGAATTACACATAACTATAAAAAAAGCATTAGATCAAAATGTGGAATTAAGAAATTTATATGAAAATGATGAAAGAATACATAAGTTTTTGGATGTATCTATGGCACTAGAAGGAATGCCAAAAAATACATCAACACACGCTTGCCGGGGTAGTTATAACTAAAGATCCAGTAGATAGTTATGTACCTTTGTATGTAAGAGATGGACAAAATGCAACCCAATACATTATGACAACTTTGGAAGAACTAGGGCTATTAAAAATGGACTTTTTGGGATTAAGAACACTTACAGTAATAAAAGATACAAAAGAAATGGTAAAAAACGAATATGGAGTAGATGTAGAATTTGATAAAGACATGAATGATCCAAAAGTTTATAAATTATGGCAAGAAGGAAAAACATGCCGGAGTATTCCAGTTTGAAAGTCAAGGAATGAAAAACTTCATGCAAGAATTAAAACCAGATTGCTTAGAAGATTTAATTGCCGGAGTATCATTATATAGACCAGGACCTATGGATCAAATTCCTCGTTATGTAAAAGGAAAACAAACAGGAAAAAATGAATACACACATCCAAGCTTAGAGCCAATTTTAAATGTAACATATGGATGTATGGTATACCAAGAACAAGTTATGCAAATAGTTAGAGATTTAGCTCGGATATTCGCTAGGAAGAGCGGACTTAGTTCGCCGTGCTATGGGAAAGAAAAAGCTAGATGTTATGGCAAAAGAAAGGGAAGTTTTTATTCATGGTCAAATAGATGAAAAGGGAAATGTAATAGTTCCAGGTTGTGTAAGAAATGGAATAGATGAAGTTTCTGCAAATAAAATATTTGATGAAATGGCAGAATTTGCAAAATATGCATTTAATAAATCACATGCTGCATGTTATGCAGTAGTTTCGTATGAAACTGCATATTTAAAGGCATATTATCCACCAGAATTTATGGCGGCAATGCTAAATAGTTATTTAGGAAATTTAGATAAAGTTCCTGTTTATATTGACGAATGTAAGAGTTTAAACATAGACATTTTAAAACCAAGTATAAATGAAAGTGAACTTAAATTTAAGGCAATAAACGGAAACATAAGATTTGGGCTTGGAAGTATAAAAAATGTTGGAATAACACCAGTTGAAAACATAATAAAAGAAAGAAATGAACACGGAAAATATGAATCATTTACAGATTTTTGCGAAAGAATTGCTGATTTAGGTGTGAATAAAAAATGCATAGAAAGTTTAATAAAATCAGGAGCATTTGATGAGTTTAGTCAAAATAGAAGTACATTATTAGAATCATTTGAAGGAATAGTAGACACAATACAAAGTTCAAAGAAAAAAGGATTAGAAGGCCAATTTTCGATGTTCGATTTAGGTTCTAATGATGAAGAAAATAATTTAGAAAATGTAAAATATGTATTTAATGAAAAAGAGGAGTTTTCCGAAAAAGAATTATTATCTCAAGAAAAAGAGATGCTTGGAATTTATTTATCAGGACATCCACTTAGCAAGTTAAAAGAAGAAATTGAAAAACAAACAACAATAAATACAAGAGATTTAAGTTTAATAGATAATAAGCAAAATCTGGAAAATGAAGAAAACATAAATGAATTATATTTAATGGAACAATACAATACAGTAAAGACTTCAAAATTTAAAGATGGTCAAGAAGTAAAATTTGCAGGAATAATAACATCTATAAAAAAGAAATTTACAAAAACAAATAGAATAATGGCATTTATAACAATAGAAGACTTATATGGACAAACAGAAGTAATAGCATTTGAAAATGCATATTTAACAGCAAAAGAAAGCTTAATGGAAGAAAATATTGTATTAGTAAAAGGTCGATTAAGTATAAGAGAAGAAGAAAAAACATCTATTATAGCAAATGAAATAACAAATTTTGGAGTTCAAAAAAGAAAAGTTTTAATAATTAATATAACTTCTCTAGATGAACTTAAGAAAAAGAAATTAAGAGGAGCTATAAAATATTTTAATGGTGAAATGAATAATATTCCAGTTGAAGTAAAAGAAGGCGAAGAAATTTTAAAATGTGGAGCTATATATTTAACAGAACAAATATTAGAAGTTTTTAAAAATATTGTGGGAGAAGATAACATTGAATTAAAAGAGATATAAGAAAGGAAGAATACAAAAGATGTTAAAAAACAAAAACATATATTTAATACCATGTTTAGGGTTTTTATCAATAATTTTAGTTGGTTTTATTGCTCTTATGATGCCTATTTGTAATAATGGAGAAATAAAACCATTTGATGCATTGTTTACAGCGGTTTCAGCAACATGTGTAAATGGACTTACAACAGTAGATTTCTCTAAAGAATATACATTTTTAGGTCAAGTTGTAATTGCAATAATTACAGAAATAGGAGCAATAGGCTTTGTTGCTTTTATTACATTTATTGTAAACCTTAAGAAAAAGAAAATGTCACTATCAGAAACATTACTTTTAAGTAGTGCACTAAATGATGATCACTATGGAAGATTAAGAAAAAGGTTAAAAAGTATTATAAAATATACTCTTATAATAGAATTTATTGGGGCAGCATTTTTATCAATAGATTTTATACCACGATTTGGATTGAAAAATGGAATATGGTATAGCATTTTTCATTCAATAACAGCATTTTGCAACGCGGGATTTGATATATTAGGAAACACAAGTCTTGAAATATTTGCAAACAATATATATGTAAATATAGTATTTATAATATTAATGTTTTTAGGGTCTGTAGGATATTTTGTAATGGAAGATATAATAAAATGTATTAGAAAAAAGGACTTTATACATATTAGTTTTCATACCAAAATTGTATTTTCTGCAAGTATAATAATATACTTAATATCAGTTATATTATTAAAAATTTCAGAGCCTAATTTGACAATTTTAGAAGCTCTTTTTACAAGTGTAACAGCAAGAACTACAGGATTTTCTACGATAAATATGGAAAATACGCTTACGAGTACTAAACTTATAGTATCTTTCCTTATGATGATTGGAGGAGCACCAGGTTCAACTTCAGGAGGAATCAGAATTACATCTATTGCAATTTTAGTATTAACAGTTAGGGCAACTTTAAGAAATAAAAGAGATGTAGTTGCTTTTTATAAAAAAATAGATGTTCAAACAATAAGACAAGCAATAACAAATATTGTAATATGTTCTAGTTTGGTTTTGATTTCAATGTTTATTTTAGAAAAAGTACAACTTATGGGATTAGATAAAAATTTATTTATGTGTGCATCAGCTTTTTCAGCAACTGGATTATCTGTTACAGATGTATCGCAAATGAATTTTATTTCAAAAATTATATTAGTATCTTTAATGTATATAGGAAGAGTTGGACCAATATCGATACTTTCTATATTGATATTAAATAAAAAAGAAAATCCAAATATTGAATATGTTTCAGGAAATGTAATGTTATAGGAGAAAAGCTTGAATAAAATGTGAAATACAATAATTTTAATCAATTTTGTACATGGAAAGAAAGGAATGGTTGTAAATATGAAAAAACAATGTATAGTTATAGGTTTAGGGATATATGGAATGAATGTTGCAAGAAAACTTTCAGAAAAGGGAATGGAAGTGTTTGCAATTGATAAAGATATGAAATTAGTAGAACGTGCAAGTAAGTTTGCAACTAAAGCAGTATGTATGGATATTACTAATATAGATGCTTTTGAAGGAATACCAGTTGGAGACTTTGATGTAGGAGTTGTAGGAGTTGGAGAAAGCGTATCTGTAAGTATAATTACATGCTTAGCGCTTAAAGAAGCGGGAGTAAATTACATTATAGCAAAAGCTGGAAATCAGCTCCACAAAAGAATTTTAGAAAAATTAGAAGTTGATGAAATAGTATTACCAGAAGAATACATGGGAATAATGACAGCAAAGACTATTTTAGAAAGTAAAGAACTAAAAAAAATTTAAAATTTTTAATAGCACCAAGTTTAATACTGGTGCTATTTTTGAAAAACAAGGAACATAAAGTACGAACAAAAATTCGAAAAACTATTGACAACTTAAAATTTAAGTTATATAATCCATAATGTCGAAAGCGAACAACAATTCGCAAAAACAATTTAAGGAGGAATATATAATGATAAAAGTATTAAACAGAAAAAATAGAATAGAAAAAGAATTAGGAAAAAGTGTGAAAATATTTGGAAAAACAATAACAGTAAATATAATATACAGTAAGTCAAAAAATCCTGAGCTTGATCTAGTAGGAAATATCATTAATGTATATCTTCCTAGCAAATATAAAAAAGAAAACAATATAGCAATAGTAAAATTAGCAATAGATAAAATGTATCAAGAAATAGCAAGAATAGAAATAGAAAATGTAATGGAAGAAACAAGAATAATGATGAATGGACTAGCACCAGAAAATTATGTAATAAGAAAAATACCAAATAAACTTGCCAAAACAATAGACATGAAAACAATAGTAATAAATCCAGAAATAGTAAAATACGATAAAAAAGTGTTAAGATATGTAGTTTTACATGAATTCTGTCATTTAAAATACAAAACACATTCAAGAGGCTTTTTTGAGATGATGGAGAGATACATGGAAGATTATGAATACTATGACTGTATACTAAATGTAGCATAAAATTTGGGTGCGAAAAGTGAATAAATTAATCACTATACCTCTTGACAGTTATAAACCTAAAATGATATACTTATGTGGTAGAAAAATATATTTAATAAAAAATATGAGTTTTAATATATATATTTATTCGCACATTGAAAATTAAATAAGAAAGAGGTGTATGATTATGAATAGTATAATCGTAGTCGCTACTTTCCTAATCTCATTGGCAATCGGAATTGTTGCAGGAATGATTATAAGAAAAAAGATTGCAGAATCTAAAATTGAAAGTGCAGAACAAGAAGCTAAAAGAGTGGTAGATTTAGCTAAGGTCGAAGCGGAAAACATGAGAAAAGAAGAAATATTCAAAGCAAAAGAAGAAATCATGAATAGCAGAAAAGAATTAGATCAAGAGATTAAAGAAAGAAGAAGCGAAGTTCAAAAACAAGAATCAAGAATGATTCAAAAAGAAGAAAATTTGGACAGACGTTCAGAGAACTTAGAAAAGAAAGAACTAGATTTAGAAAATGAATATAAGGGTCTAGAAAATCAAAAAGAAGAAGTTAACAAAATTTATGAAAAACAAGTTGAAGAACTTCAAAGAATAGCATCTTTAAGCAAAGATGAAGCAAGAGAATACTTATTAAACGAAATGGAAAAGGAAATAACAACTGAAAAGGCAAAAATAATAAGAGAGCTAAATCAAAAAGCAAAAGAAGATGCAAATAAAAATGCAAAAGAAATCATATCATATGCAGTACAAAAGTGTGCAGCAGACCATACATCAGAAACAACAGTATCAATAGTTAGTCTTCCAAGTGATGAAATGAAAGGAAGAATAATAGGAAGAGAAGGAAGAAACATAAAAGCATTAGAAACATTAACAGGAATTGACTTAATAATAGATGATACTCCAGAAGCTGTCATTCTATCGGGATTTGATCCATTAAGAAGAGAGGTTGCAAGAATTGCACTAGAAAAATTAATTGATGATGGAAGAATACATCCAGCAAAGATCGAAGAAATGGTAGAAAAAGCTAAAGAAGAGCTAAACACTATTATAAGAGAAGAAGGAGAAAGAGCAGCATTAGAAACAGGAGTAAATAACCTTCATCCAGATATTATAAAACTACTTGGAAAACTTAAGTATAGAACAAGTTATGGGCAAAATGTATTAAGCCACTCAATTGAAGTTTCAAACTTAGCTAGAATAATGGCAGAAGAACTAGGTTTGGATGCAAAAAGAGCAAGAAGAGCAGGACTATTACATGATATTGGAAAAGCATTAGACCATGACATGGAAGGTACACATGTTCAAATAGGTGTAGATATTCTAAAAAAATACAAAGAAAATCCACTTATTATAAACGCTGTAGAGGCACATCATGGAGATGTTGAACCACAAACATTAGAAGCAGTTTTAGTACAAGCTGCAGATGCAATATCAGCATCAAGACCTGGAGCAAGAAGAGAAACATTAGAAGCATATATTAAGAGACTAGAAAGTCTAGAAACAATAGCAGATTCATTTGAAGGAGTTGAAAAATCATTTGCAATACAAGCAGGACGTGAAGTAAGAATAATAGTAAAACCAGATAAAATTTCAGATGATCAAATGACAGTATTAGCAAGAGATGTTTCAAAACGTATAGAAGACGAAATGGATTATCCAGGACAAATAAAAGTAAACATCATAAGAGAAAAACGTGTTGTAGACTATGCAAAATAACAGAAAAAAACAGAATTACTTTATTAGCAATTCTGTTTTTTTTTGTTTTGATCTAAATTCTTTACAATTATAATTTTTTGGTATATAATACACCAAAATGAATTAAAAATAACTCATGTGAGAGTAAATAAATTAGGAGGAAAAATGTATTTCGATAAAAGAACATTATATATAATTATGGCAATAATGCTACTATGGGGATTGTCAGGTTATTTAAGCAATATAAACGCTTTATTAGGATTATTATATACAATTCCTGGAGTATTAATTGCAATAACATTCCATGAATTTGCACATGCAAAAGTTGCAGATATGTTAGGGGATGATACACCAAGAAGAGAAGGCAGAATTTCATTAAATCCATTGGCACATATAGATCCAATAGGATTTATAATGTTATTATTTGCAGGATTTGGATGGGGAAAACCTGTAAATGTAAATCCAAGAAATTATAACAGAGATATAAGCATAGAAAAAGCAGATGCAATTGTATCAATTGCTGGGCCTGCAATGAATATAATTCTTGCAATAGTATTTACAGCAATGTATTTTATAATATATAAATTTACAGGAGCTCTAATATACACAAATAGAATATTATCAATAATAATGCAAATGATAATGTATACAATAACTTTAAATATTGGACTTGGAATATTTAATCTAATTCCACTTCCACCATTAGATGGGTCAAAAGTAATAAAACCATTTTTAACATATAATTCAAAAACATGGTTTGAAAATAATGAAAGAATTTTTTATATATTATTTGTAATACTATGGATAACAGGAATTGCAGGAACTATAATATCTCCAATAATAAATATAGTATTTAAAGGAATATTTAATTTAGCACAAATAATTTTTAGAGTTTAAAAGAAAAATATATATTGAAAAAAAACACAATATATGGTAAACTTTTTACATGTAAAGAAAAAGAGGTGACACAATGGTAAGAGCTTATGCTAAGTCCGATATAGGAAAAGCAAGAGATACAAATCAAGATAGTTTCTATATTACAGACGATCAATTTTCAAATATACAATTATATATATTAGCAGATGGAATGGGCGGATGTAATGCAGGAGAAATAGCAAGTAAATTAGCAGTAGCATGTAGCAGAAGCTATATAGAAAACAACTTAAAAGATACACCAAAAGACAAAGAAAATCTTATTCAACTTATCGGAAGTAGTGTAGAATATGCTAATATGGTTGTGTATGAAAAATCTTTAGAAAATAAGGAATTAGAAGGAATGGGTACTACACTTGAGGTATGCTTAATATATAATAGTAGAGCATATATTGCGCATATTGGTGATAGTAGAATTTTCAGGATTCGTAAAGGAATGATAAGACAATTAACACAAGACCATAGTTATGTACAAACTCTTGTAAAAGAAGGGACTATCACAAAAGAAGAAGCCAAACATCATCCAAAGAAAAATATGTTAACAAAAGCATTAGGATGTAATGCGTTTGTTGAACCAGATGTAATGGTAAGAGGCTTTCAAAAAGAAGATACATTAGTTATATGTTCAGATGGTTTAACAAATATGGTAAGTAAGGAAGAAATATTTAACTTAGTAACGAATAACTTTGAAATAGCTCCAAAAGAATTAGTAGATTTAGCAAATCAAAACGGAGGAATAGATAATATAACAGTAATAACAATAAAAAATTTATAGAAAATATAAATTTTACATTCATAAGAAAGGAATGTTAATAAAATGGATTTAGAAGGAAGATTGTTAGGAAATAGATACGAGCTTATTGAAAAAATAGGAAATGGCCGGAATGGCAACTGTATATAAGGCAAAATGTCATGTATTAAATAGATATGTAGCTGTAAAAGTATTAAGAGATGAATTTACAACAGATCAAGAATTTATAAAAAGATTTGAAGTAGAAGCACAAGCAGCTGCAAGTATAATTCATCCAAATATAGTATCTGTATATGACGTAGGAAAAGATGGAGATTTATATTATATTGTAATGGAACTTGTTCAAGGAAAAACATTAAAAGAAATAATAGTTGAAGAAGGTGGGCCTCTCCCATGGAAATGGTCTGTAAATATTGCAATACAAATTGCATCTGCATTAGAAGTTGCACATAAAAATCATATAGTACATAGGGATATAAAACCACATAATATAATAATTACAGAAGACGGTGTTGCAAAAGTAACAGATTTTGGAATAGCAAAAGCTGTTTCAAATTCAACAATAACTGCTTTTGGAACAACAATAGGATCAGTACATTATTTCTCACCAGAACATGCAAGAGGAGGATATACAGATAGTAAATCAGACCTATATTCTTTAGGAGTTGTGATGTATGAAATGCTAACAGGTAGAGTACCTTTTGATGCTGATACACCAGTATCTGTAGCATTAAAGCATATTCAAGAAGAACCAAAAGCACCAAAAAGTTTAAACGAAAAAATTCCTCAAGCTGTAAATGATATAATTCTAAAAGCAATGAGAAAAGATACAAATTTACGTTATCAAACAGCAACATTAATGTTAACAGATTTAAAAAGAGCATTAAAAGATCCGGAAGGAGATTTTGTAGATAATCAAGACTATGAAGACGATATGCCAACGCAAAAAATATCAATAAAAGATATTGAAGAAGAAGCTAAAAAGTCAGATAATAATGGGAAAAAGAAAAAGCCTAATAAATTTAAGGAATTTATAAAAAAACATAAGGGATTATCAATGTTTATTGCACTTATTTTATTATTTGCAATAAGTCTAGGTGGAACTATAATATATTCAAAAGTAACAAATCCAAAAGAAGTACTATTACCAAATTTAGTTGGAATAAGTGAAGATGATGCAAAACAAACATTAGAAGATTTAGGTTTACATTTAGATGTTGAATCTAGAGAATTTAATAGTGACTATGCAGAAGGATATATAATTTCTCAGGATCCTTTATATAGTGATAATTACAATGTAAAAATGGGAACAACTATAAAAGTTGTAGTAAGTAAAGGAATAGAAGAAACAACAGTACCAGATTTAAAAGGAAAGAGCAAAGAAGATGCAATAAAATTATTAGAAGATGCTAATCTAAAATATGAAATAGTAGAAGAAGAAAGCAAAAAAATCGAAGCAGGATATGTTATAAGCCAAGAAACAGATGCAAATAAAAAAGTAAATGCAGGAGATACTGTAATTATCCATGTAAGTACTGGAACAAAGAAATCATCAGTTCCATCTGTTATAGGAAAATCTGAAGATGATGCTAAAAAAGCTTTAACAGATTTAGGCTTGAAAGTTACAGTTGCATATGATGAAGATTCATCAAAAGAAAATGGAGTTGTATTAAAACAAAGTTTAGATGCTGGAAAAGAAGTAGAACAAGGAAGTAGTATTACAATAACAGTAAATAAATTAACAGAAACAAAATCAGCAACACTTACAGTAAATGTAAAATCATTATTGGGTGGAAAAGACGTTATAGCAGATGGTTGGTCAGATGAAGAAACAGAAAAATCAAATACTACAAATGGAACAAGTTCAACAAATAAAGTTGTAAAAGATGTAGAAGTAAAAATTGTAGCAGGTGGAGATACAGTATATAAAAATAAAATAGATCCAACAACAACAAACTTATATCAATCTATATCTGGAAAAGGAACAATAGAAGTTAAAGTTTATATTGATGATGTATTAAAATCAACAAAGGATGTAAACTTAAATAATACAGACAAAGTTACAATAGAGTAATAAAAAAAATCCTGATAATAATTATCAGGATTTTTAAAATAAAGGAGGAATTAAAAAATGCATGAAGTATCAACATCAATTTTAAATGCTGAAAAAGGTAAAGAGGCTGAGGTAATATTAGGATTAGAAAAATCAAGAACAGATTATATACATATAGATGTAATGGATGGCGAATTTGTAGAAAAAAATACATATCAAAAGATGTTAGAACTTGCATCATATACAAGAAGAATATCAAATATACCATTAGACATTCATTTAATGGTAGAAGATGTAGAAACAGCAATTAATGTATTTTCAGCTGTAGATGCTAATATAATTACATTTCATTTAGAAGCATGCAAAGATGAAAAACAAGTATTTGATTTTATAAACATGATAAAAGATAATCATTCTAGAGTAGGAATAGCTTTAAAGCCAAATACAGATATTGAAAAAATATATGAATTTTTACCATATATCCATGTAGTACTTGTTATGACAGTTGAACCCGGAAAAGGTGGACAAACATTAATTTCTGATATGGTAAATAAAGTTCAGACATTAAAAAAACATATTGATGAAAATAATTTAGAAACACAAATAGAAGTTGATGGAGGAATTAACCTTGCAACCTGTGAAAAAATAAAAGAAGCAGGAGCAGATATGCTAGTTTCAGGAACAGCTATATTAATGGCAAAAAACTATAAGGATATTATAGACGAATTAAAAAAATAAAAAAAATTAAATAATTCTATTGACAAAAATACTATAATTGTATTATAATAATTTTTGTCAATCAGAAATGCGGATGTGGCGGAACTGGCAGACGCGCTGGTCTTAGGAACCAGTGTCAACGACGTGGGGGTTCAAGTCCCTTCATCCGCACCAGATTTATTAATATCAAGGGAATTATAAATGTACCCTTGATATTTTTTTATAATCAATAAAAATGGAGGAAATATTTTGAAAAAAGTACCTGTTGAAAAAAACAAAGAATATGAAGTAAATATAATAGATAATGGCTTTGAAGGAGAAGGAATAGCAAAAATAGATGATTTTACAATATTTATTCCTGGAGCAATAAAAGGCGAAAAAATAAAAATATTAATAGTAAAAGTATTATCATCACATGCCTTTGGAAAAATCATAGAAATAATAGAAAAATCAGAAAATAGAATTGAACCAGATTGTGCAACTTATAAAAGATGTGGAGGATGTAATTTAAGACATATAGATTATGAAGAAACATTAAATATAAAGCAAAATGCGGTTCAATCGCTTGTGAATAAAACTTTAAAAAATAAAGTAGAAGTAAATAAAACTTTTGCAATGGGAAATCCATATTATTATAGAAACAAACTCCAATTTCCAGTTGGTTTAGATAAAAATGGAGAACCAGTTGTAGGTGTGTATGCAAACAGAACACATGAAATAATTCCAATTAAGGAATGTGCTATACAAGATCAAAAATCTACCAAAATAGCAAAATATATAATTGAAATTATAAAAAAATATAAATTAAGTGTCTATAATGAAAAAAATAGAACAGGATTAATAAGACATATTGTAATAAAATGTGCTAAATCTACAAATGAGTACATGGTCATAATAGTCATAAATGGAGAAAAAATCCCATATGAAAAAGAAATTATTAAAGAATTAAATGAAAAATTTGAGTTTATTACATCAATCGTATTAAATATAAACAAAAAAAACACAAATGTCATTTTAGGAAATAACAATGTAACTATTTACGGAAAAGATTATATTACAGATAAATTAGGAAATTACTATTTTAAAATATCACCACTATCTTTTTATCAAGTAAATCCTGTACAGGCAGAAGCATTATATAACTATGCAATTGAAGAAGCTAAAATCACTAAAAATGATATAGTATTTGATTTATATTGCGGAATAGGCACAATTTCGATTTTTATGGCAAAATCTGCAAAAGAAGTATATGGGGTTGAAATTGTAGAGCAAGCAATAGAAATGGCAAAGGAAAATGAAAAATTAAATAATATAGATAATACTAAATTTATTGCAGGTGACACAGAAAAAGTTTTAGAAGACTTAATAAATAATAAAAAAGTAATTCCAGATGTTATTATAGTAGATCCACCGAGAAAAGGACTAGATAAAACATCTATAGGAAACATTTTGAAAGTAAAACCAAGAAGAGTGGTATATATAAGCTGTAATCCGGCAAGTTTAGTTAGAGATTTAAAAATGTTAGAAGATATGTATAATATAAATTCAATACAACCATTTGATTTATTTTGTTTCACAAATCACGTAGAAAATGTGGCTGTATTAGAGCTAAAATAAATAGAGTAGAAACTAAAAATTTCTACTCTATTTTTATATAAAATACTATGAAAGATTATTAATTTGTGATATATATAATATAGTAAAAAATAGGTAGTTAACTAAAAAATGGAGGAAAATTATGAAAATATTAATTGGAACCAAAAATCCTGGAAAAATAGAAGGAGCTAAAAAGGCATTTGAGACATATTTTAAAGATGTTGAAGTTTATGGAATACAAGTGGATTCAGAAGTAAATGCTCAACCTGTAAATGAAGAAATAGTTAAAGGTGCTAAAAATAGGGTTAAAAACTTGAAAAAGTATGCCAAGGAAAATGAAATAGAAGCGGATTTTTTTGTGGCAAGTGAAGGAGGAATTAACAACTTTTTTGAAGAATGGATTGATATAAATTGTGTAATTATAGAGGATAAAAATGGTATTGAAAGTATGGGAACTAGTCCAGGATTTCCGATTCCGAATAAATATATAGAAGAAATAAAAAGTACAGAACTTGGAAAAGTTATGGATAGAATTTTTTGTGGAAAAGAACTTGGAAAGGGTAATGGAGGTATAGGAGAATTAACTAAAAGCGAGGTATCTAGAATAGATCTAACTAAAGATGCTTTTATAATGGCATTAACTAAACATATTAATGGAGATTTATGGAGGTAAGTATGAATAAAATAATAGTAGAAGTTGGTTCAACATGTACAAAAATTGATATGTATGATGGAGAAAATATAAAAAAATTAGAAAATTTAGTAATACAATTCAAGAAAAATTACTATGAAGAAAATAAATTAAAAGAAAGTGATGTAAAAGAGCTAATAGAAAATGTAAATAAATTAAAAAGTATTTCTAAAGATATATTTGTTTGTGGAACTAGTATTTTTAGAGATTTAGCTATAGATGAAAAAGAAAGTTTCTTAAAAAGATTTGAAGAAGAAACCGGATATAAATTTAATATAATTTCACAAGAAAAAGAAAATAAGTTAACTGTTATGGGTGCTACTAGATGTACAAAACAAAAGGTATGTATATTTGTTGGAGGTGGAGGATCAACCGAAATCTCAATATATGACAATGGAATAAAAGAAAGTATAAATTCTAAAATAGGAGTTATAGATATAATGCAAAGCTTTCCAGATCTAGCAGAAAATTTTGCAACAACAGATATTGAAGAAGTAAAAAAAGCTATAAAACAAAAACTAAAATTACCAAAAGAAAAAGCAAATATTTTAATATTAGCAGGTGGAGGCCATGAAAAATTCGCAAGAGGATCTGGAATAAAATATGAAAAAAATACATTATATGAAGACAAAGCCTCTCCAATTATGATGGATATAGAAACAAGAAAAGCTGAAACAAAAAGGTATTATAAAGAAATATCGCTAGACGAAATAAGAAAAAAAGTCAGCGATCCAGATTGGTGGTATGCAACAAGGGCAATGTGTGCATTTGTATTAGTAGTTGCAGAAGAAATTGGAGCTAAATATGTTATACCCACAGATATTGCAATGGTGTACGGACTTTTAAATGAAGAGGAGATTTAGGAAAGAAAAGAAATATGAAAAAGTTAAAAGAACAAATAGAACAATTTAAACCATATAATGAACAAGAAAGAGTTGATAGAGAAATGATGCTTAAATATATAAATACATTTGAAAATGTTTTAACAAGAGAAAACAAAATGTGTCATTTTACAGCATCAGCATGGATAGTAAATAAAGAAAGAACCAAAGTACTAATGATATATCATAATATTTATAAATCATGGGCATGGGCTGGTGGTCATGCAGATGGAGATAGTAATTTACTTCATGTAGCATTAAAAGAGGTCAATGAAGAAACAGGATTAGAAAATATAAAGGTACTAAGTGATGGAATTTATGGTTTACAAATATTAACAGTAGATAGTCATATAAAAAGAGGAAAATTTGTACCCTCACATTTGCATTTAGATTGCTGTTTTTTACTAGAAGCTGATGAAAAAGAAAAGACTAGAATAAAGGAAGACGAAAATAGTGGAGTTAAATGGATTGATATAAATGAAGCAATAAAAATAACAAATGAAGAAAAAATGAAACCAATTTATAAAAAATTAAATGAAAAGTTGGAAGGGATAAAACATCTAAAATAAAATTAACAGGAGATTCTTATATTACATCATTAGAGGACGAAGATTCATCTTATGGTAATATAGATATTTTAATGGATATACTTTATATGTAAACGGAAATGCTATAAATTGACATAAAATCAATCAAGTGCTATAATTTAGATGACTGTCTAAAGATTGACAGAAAATTCAGAAAGGTTAGGTATATTTATTATGGCAAAAGACAGAAGAAAAACAATCGGAAAAATACGGGACGATATTGAGGAAAAAGAATTAGAATTTTTCAAAAAGAATTTTTACTTTGAAAAATTAAGACAGTTTTCTGAGATGGAAAGAGATTATTTTTTTAGATGTGCTTTTTTAGAAAGAATTGAGTCAAGAAATTCTTTTCCTTATGATGTTGCAAAAGTTTTGCATGAGGAAATGATAAAGGAAGAAGAAAGTGACATTGAAGAGGTTCAGAAAGACATAAACATTCATGATGAATTTTTAAAACAAAAACGATCTGAATATGAAAATGCTACTGATGAGCTAGAAAGAGCTAAGAGAAAAGTTGAACAGGCTCATAAAAATTTAACAGCTGCGGAATCATTGCATGGGAAAATTCTTTTAAGAAAAGAAAAAAAGGAAAAAGAATTAAAAGAAATGAAAAAGAGTTATAAAGAGTTGACTCTAACATTGTTAATTCATTCATCTGCAAATTTCGAAAGAGTAGCGATTAGTCAAATGTCGAAAATTATTGTTACAGAATATGACGCAGATATTCTTCAAGGCTTAGTTCCAGATAAAGTTGTAAAGGAATGTGAAATGGAAAATTTAATAATTTCTATTCCTTTTGGGATTGAAAGAAAATATGACTCAGAAACTCTAAAAGGTATTCTTTCATTTTGCAATTTGGTTGCAAATGTAAAAATGAAAGAAGAGAACAAAGAAAATATCAAAGTAATCTATTCAAACCGTGATATTGCCGAGATTTTACGATTTAATGGATTAGAGGTATAGTTAATATACCTAATTTTAACCTCCGGTTAGTTAAGTAATTTTTATTTAACTATCCGGAGGTTTTTCTTTATATATAAAGTTTACATTATAAAAATATTATAAATTGACATAAAATCAATAAAATGGTATAATTTAGATGACTGCTGAAATTTGGCAGAAAAAAACAGAAAAGGAGAAATCTATTATGAAGACAGAAGAATTAATCAAAACATTACCTTTGGAGGTAATGCGGGATCTAACAACAGAGAAGAGAAAGGAGATAATCCAGAGCTTGGAAGAACCTAAGATCTATGGTTCAGAAAAGTATACTCATCAGGAACTGGCGATACATCAGTGTTTTCTTGTTGATCAGGCAGAGGATGCTTTTGAAGAAGCCGAAAAAAAATGTGATAAAAAGAGAACTGAGATTGAAGAAACTCAGAAGGCTCTTGACTTGGCCAAAGCTGAATATGAAAAAGCAGCACAGAAAATGAATGCTATTCAGGAAGAACTGGATAAAAAAAGAGCTGAGCTCGAAGAGGCAGAATCAGATAGGAAGGCAAAAGAAGATGCTTTTGTGAAAGAGGAAACTCTCGCAAAAGAAATGAAGACTATTGTAGTTGTTCATTCATCTGCAACATTCGAGCAGCTGAAAGGCCATATGCATTCAGTTATTTCTATTACAGGAAGTGACAAGGATGTATTGGATATTTTGAAGCCACAGAATGTTTTTGGAAAACCGAAAGCATATAAATGGCTGAAAAATATTCCTGAAAGTCTTAAGAAAATTCCAGATGGAGAGAAAAAAACAGGACTTTTTGATTACTGTGAAATGGTACTTGATACTATGGATATTAAAAAGTCAAACAAGGACCTGAATGTCATTGCTCTCTACAATGACGAAGTTATCGCAGAGGTTCTGAAAGCAAACGGATTATCTGAATCCTAAGCTAAGATTTTCCTTTTAAACCAAACCGTGAGGGAGACATATTTTTGTCTCCTTCAGGGTTTATTTTTATAAATTAAAGAAATCTTAAGAAAAAAGCACTTTTTTATTAATAAAATATTTGATATAATAAAAGCACAAACACATAGAGAAATATACCAAATCCCCAAAAGAGGTCCGTCCCCAAATGGGGAAATAGGAGGAAACAATGTATAATATATTAGTCGTAGATGATGACAAAGAAATAGTAAAGGCAATAGAAATATATTTAGAAAGAAAAGACTATTTAATATTAAAAGCTTATGATGGAGAAGAAGCTTTAAGACAGGTCAAAAACAATGAAGTAAACTTGATCATACTAGATATAATGATGCCAAATAAAGATGGAATTGAAACATTAAAAGAAATAAGAAAAAGCAAAAATATTCCTGTTATTTTATTATCTGCTAAGTCAGAAGATATAGATAAAATTCATGGGTTAAATGTTGGGGCAGATGACTATGTAACAAAACCATTTAATCCAGAAGAATTAATTGCGAGAGTAAATGCTTTAATTAGAAGATATACAAATTTTGGAATTGAGAATAAAAAAGAAGAAAAAAACGTAATAAAAAATGGTGGCTTAATTATAAATGATGACTTAAAAGAGGTAATGGTAGACGGAAAGAAAATAAAACTTACACCAACAGAGTACAATATTTTAAAGTTTCTAACTAAAAATAAGGGGAAAGTATATTCAATAGAAGAAATATACCAAAATGTATGGAAAGATGACTATTTTGCATCAGATAATGTTATTGCAGTACACATAAGACATATTAGAGAAAAAATTGAAATTAATCCTAAAGAACCAAGATATTTGAAGGTTATTTGGGGAATAGGTTATAAGGTGGAATGTTTATGAAAAAAGAAACGATAGTTAAAGGAATTTCTTTTATATGTATACCAATTTTTATAATTATAGTTGTATTATCTTTATTTGCTGTTTATGTGAAAAATGGTACTGAATATAATGAGGACAAATATTATTCATCAAATTCTTTTATTAGATCATATATGACAGATTTATCAAACATTTGTAATGATTTAATTTATAATAATGAAGAATATTTTAATTCTAATGATGGAGAAAACAAAATATATTATACAAATAGGCAAAGTTATAGTACTAATATACAAGATTTTAAATATATTATAATTTACAACAATAAAGCAATAACAAATATAGAAATAAGTGAAGAGTTAAAAACAATTGCTGGTATAAAAGAATATATAAAAAATCTTTCTGGATATAAAAAAGTAAATTTGGTAAATGGAATTATAGAAGCTGATAATAATGATATAAAAAAGAAAGTTACTCCATATTTAGAAGATAATTTTACAATAACATATTATACAAAAGAAAATAACAAAAATGTATATCATACAACCAAATATAATGATTTTGAAATTTATAGTTCATACGAAGAAGGATTTAGTCAAAATTCAAAAGAAAAAGCAATTTCAATCATGTTAGAAAAAGTACCATTAGTAAATAAAGTATGTTATATTCTAATTCCAGTTGGCTCAATTTTGGCAATGCTTATGATTATATTTTTAATAATATCAATTGGAGAAGATGGCAAACTTAACTATTTTGACAAAATTCCATTAGAAATTGTTATAATAGCATTTATATGTATAGGTACTATACCATTTAT